>CAVTXS010000051.1:0-121060 GCA_963738705.1 uncultured Alphaproteobacteria bacterium | reverse complement strand
GGTAGCAGGGCACGCGGCCTTCGCGCACCGCCTTGGCTTCGTAGCGGGTTGCGGCAAAGCCCGGCCATGGCAGCCGCCAGTCGTCGGCGCGTTCCGCGGTCCAATCGAAATCCGGCGACCGGGTGAGCCGCAGCAGCGTCCAGGCCGCGTAGTCGGGGATGTCGGTGACGAAACGGAACTCGCCGCCCGGCCGCAGGACGCGCGCCAGATCGGCAACCCGCGAGGCCTGCACGAACCGGCGTTTCCAATGCCGCCGTTTCGGCCAGGGGTCCGGGTAGATGAGATCGACGCCGCCAAGCGAGCCCGGCGGCAGCCACGCGATCGCCTCGGTCGCGTCGCCGAAGTGCAGACGCACGTTCGACAGCTTCTTGGCGACGATCGCGGCGAGCGCCTTCGCCATCCCGTTCACGAACGGCTCGCAACCGATGAAGCCGACGCGCGGATGGGCTTCGGCCTGGGCGGTCAGGTGCTCGCCGCCGCCGAACCCGATCTCGAGCCGGATCTCGTCGAGCGCAGGCGCGAACAGCGATCGCAGATCGGCGGGCGCGGGCGCGGCGAGATCGAGCGCCAGTTGCGGCAGCACGGTCTCGATCAGCTCCGCCTGGCCGGCGCGCAGCCGGTGCCCCTTGCGGCGGCCGAAGAACGCGCCGTGCCCGGATGCCTTGGGTTCGATCATCACGTGCCGTCATGCCCGCGTCGAGACGCGTGCTGTCCGGTTCAGTTTACCAGGAGAGCGCAAGCGACGGACTTGTAGGGTGGGCAAAGCGCCGCGAAGCGGCGCGTGCCCACGTTATGCAGGCCGCGTGGGCACGGCGCGCAAGCGCGCGCCTTTGCCCACCCTACATTGACGGAGGGGCTTAAGTCAGCTCACCGCTTTGCGGATCGTGTCGGCGAGATCGGTTCGCTCCCAGGAGAAGCCGCCGTCCTTGTCCGGGGCCCGGCCGAAGTGACCGTAGGCCGCGGTGCGGCGATAGATCGGCCGGTTCAGCTTGAGCCCGCGGCGAATGTTGGTCGGCCGCAGCGGAAAGATTTCCGGCAGCACCTTCTGCAGCCTCGCCTCGTCGACCGTTCCGGTTCCATGCATGTCGACCAGGAGCGACATCGGATCGGCGATCCCGATCGCATAGGCAATCTGGATCGTGCAACGATCGGCAAGCCCGGCGGCGACCACGTTCTTGGCGAGGTAGCGTGCCGCGTACGCGGCCGAGCGATCGACCTTGGTGGGGTCCTTGCCGGAGAAGGCGCCGCCGCCATGCGGCGCGTAGCCCCCATAGGTATCGACGATGATCTTGCGGCCGGTCAGCCCGCAATCGCCGTCGGGACCCCCGATCACGAAATTGCCGGTGGGATTGACCAGAAAGTCGGATGCCTTCTTCGGCATCCACCCGTCCGGCAGCGCCGAGGCGACCGCGTCGGCGATCATCTCCTTGACCATGCTGGGGGAATATTTCTTGCCGTTGCGGCTCTCGGCGTTGTGCTGCGTGGACACCACGACCTTGGTGCAGCCGACCGGCTTGCCGTCGACATACTGCACGGTCACCTGGCTCTTGGCGTCGGGCTGCAGGTCGAACAACTGTCCGGAGCGACGCTTCTCGGACAAGACCTTCAAGACCTTGTGCGCAAAGTAGATCGGGGCCGGCATGAACGAGCCCTTCTCATAGACTTCGCTTTCGGTGCAGGCGAAACCGAACATCATGCCCTGGTCGCCCGCCCCCTCCTGCTCGCCATCCTTCTTCTTCTTCGCATCCACCCCCATGGCGATATCGGCCGACTGGCCGTGCAGCAGCACCTCGACGTCGGCGCCGTAGTAGGAGAAGCCATCCTGGTCGTAGCCGATGTCCTTGACCGTGCCGCGCGCGATCTCGGCGATCATCTCGCGATTGACCACCGTCTTGTTGCCATGCTTCCGGAAGAACGGCTCCTGCCCGCGGCCTTCTCCCGCAATGACGATCTTGTTGGTGGTGGCGAGCGTCTCGCAGCCGAGCCGGGTGTTCGCCTTGCTGTCGTCCGCAATGCCGAGCTTGACGTCGTTTTGCAGGAACGCGTCGAGGATCGCGTCGGAGATCTGGTCGCAAACCTTGTCCGGATGACCTTCCGAAACCGACTCGCTGGTGAACAGGTAATTTTTGCGGGACACCCGGAGGACTCCTGAAATAGCGCGGCCGGCCGCCGCCTCGATCGGGAGGGTTTGTTGCAGCGTCGGGTGGCGGGGTCAAGATGTCCGGGAGGCGGCCCCCTCGGCTTTGTCCGGCACCGAGATAGCGTCAGTTCACAAAATCACGTGCGACGGATGCGCCGATGCACCCCGAGTGCCAGCGCGAGCGCAACGAACAGCAACGGCAGGCCGTCGCCGGCACGCAAGTAGAGGGTCGCCGGCAACCGCTGCGGCAGCGGCGCGTCGAGCACGGCTTCGGCGCCAAGCGGAAGCGACTTGACGATGCGGCCGAGCGGGTCGACGACCGCCGAAATGCCGGTATTCGCCGCGCGCACGAGCGGAAGTCCCTCCTCGATGGCGCGAACGCGGGCTTGCTGGAAATGCTGGTGCGGGCCGATGCTGTTACCGAACCAGCCGTCATTGGTCAGATTCAACAGCCAGGCCGGACGCTCGCCGGCCGGCACCGCCTCGCCTGGGAAGATGATCTCGTAGCAGATCAACGGCACTCCCGGCGGCATGCGCGGCACGCCGAGCAGGCGGCGCCGGGCACCGGGTTTAAATCCGCCTTGGACCTTGGTGAGCTGGCGGAGCCCGAGGCCTTCGAGCAGCGGCTGCAACGGCAGGTATTCGCCGAATGGGACGAGGTGAACCTTGTCGTAGACGCCAAGGATCGACCCGTCATGGTCGATGACGTAGATCGAGTTGTAGGCGTGCATTGGGCGTCCGGCGCCGGCGGCGGGCTCGCCCCGGGCGGCTCCGGTGATCAACACCGTCCCCGGCGGCAGCAGGTCGGCGATCTGCGCCATCGCATCGGCCTCGCGCGCGAGCAGGAACGGAAATGCCGATTCCGGCCAGATCAGGTGGGTCACGTCGCGCACGCCCCTGCTGTTCGGACCGGTGGCGCGGTCCGACAGCGCCAGGTAGTGGCTCATCACCTGTTGCTTGGCGCTGTACTTGAATTTCGTGTCCTGCGGCAGGTTCGGCTGCATGATGCGCAGCCGCACGCCATCGACGAAGCTTGTGGGCGTGGCGGAAAGCCGGATGCTGCCGTAGAGCGCGAGCGCCACCAGCACCGCGAGCGCGAGCGCGAGCGGCAGCCAGCGCCGTCGCGTCTCGGCGGCGGTGTCGGCGAGCACGGCGGGGCTCGCGAAGATGGCGACCGCCGCAAAAGTCAAACCCCAAAGTCCGACCAGGGACGCGCCTTGCGCGAGCGCGAGCGGCGACGTCAGCGCATAGCCGAAGGCATTCCACGGAAAGCCCGTGAGCAGGTGGCCGCGCAACCATTCGGCGATGGTGAGCGCCGCCGCGAGTGAAAGAACCCGCGTTGCGCCGGGCGACCAGACGAGCGCCGCGAGGCCCGCGCCCAATGCGGTGAACAGCGCCAAACCCGCCGGCAGTCCCATCACCGCGAAGGGCATCAGCCAGGCAAAGGTCTTGGCATCGACCAGAAACGCGATCCCGATCCAATAGAGCCCGGCGAGGAAATAGCCGAAGCCGAACCACCACCCGACGGCGGCCGCACTGACGACGCGGCCCCAGCGGCCCGCGCCGGCGCCGTCGATGAGCCAGACCAGCACCGGAAAGGTCAAGAACAGCAGCGGCCACGCGTGAAACGGCGCGAGCCCGAGCGTCGAGATCGCACCCGCCGCAAAGGCGATCAGCGCACGCCGCCAGCCCCAGGCGAGCACCACGGCGTTGGACAAGCGCGTGGGCGTCAACCGAAACCGGCGCTCAGGCGAACGGGTCGGGGACGCCGAGCGTGAATAGGATGGCGCGTTCAAGGCCTTCCATCTCCTCCGCTTCCTCCTCGCCCTCGTGGTCGTAGCCCAAGAGATGGAGAAAGCCGTGCACGGCCAAATGGCTTACATGATTCTTGAGGGGCTTTCCCGCGGCCGCCGCCTCGCGGGCGGTGGTCTCGTAGGCAATGACCACGTCGCCCAGCAGGCGCCGGCCGCCGGCGCCCGCCGGATCGGGCGGAGCCGGGAATGAGAGCACGTTGGTCGGCCGGTCGCGCTTGCGCCAGCTGCGATTGAGGTTGCGGATCGCGGCGTCGTCGGTGAGCACGATCGCGAGCTCGCCCTCATCGAGACGCGCCTGCGCCGCCGCGGCTGCCACCGCCCGCCGCAGCATCGGTCGCAACTCCCGCGCCGACGTCCACAGCGGCGATCTCACCACGATGTCGAGATGCACGGCCATGGACGCGGACAGCGCAACGCGCGCGTCATTCCTTCGGCTCGCGCCGTGCGGCGGCGGAGTCGTAGGCTTCCACGATGCGACCCACCAGCTCGTGCCGGATCACGTCATGATGCGTGAAGGCGACGTGCTCGATGCCCTCGACGCGCGCGAGCAGGCGCAGGGCTTCGGCCAGGCCGGAGGTTTGCCCCGGCGGCAGGTCGACCTGGCTCGGATCGCCGGTGACGATCATGCGCGAGTTCTCGCCCAGCCGGGTCAGGAACATCTTCATCTGCATGGCCGTGGTGTTCTGGGCCTCGTCCAGGATCACGGCCGCGTTGGAGAGCGTGCGCCCGCGCATGAACGCGAGCGGCGCGATCTCGATCTCGCCCGACTGCAGCGTGCGCTCGACGGTGCGCGCGTCCATCATGTCGTAGAGCGCGTCGTAGATCGGCCGCAGGTACGGATCCACCTTGTCGCGCATGTCGCCCGGCAGGAAGCCGAGCCGTTCGCCGGCCTCGACCGCCGGACGCGACAGGATGATGCGGTCGACCTCCTTGCGCTCGTAGAGCGCGACCGCGTGCGCGACCGCGAGCCAGGTCTTGCCGGTGCCGGCCGGACCGGTTCCGAACACCAGCGCGTGGCGCTTCATCGCCCGCACATAGGCGTCCTGCGCGGCGGTGCGGGCGCGCACCGGGCGCTTGCGCAGGTTGATCTCCTCGAACGTGGCGCGCGAGCTGTCGGCCTCGAAGGTAAAGAGCTGCCCCTGCGCCAGCGATTGACGCACCGCGCCTTCGACGTCGCCGGAGGCGAGATCGCGGCCGCGCCGCAGCTGCTCGTACAGGCTTTCCAGCACGCGCCGGGCCTGCTCGCAGGCGTCGCGCGGCCCCTCGATGGTGACGTGGTTGCCGCGCTGGTCCGCGGTCACGCCGAGGCGGCGCTCGACCAGCGCGAGGTTCTGGCCGTATTGGCCGAACAGCGCCGAGGCGAGGCGGTTGTCGTCGAATGCCAGCACGATCTGGTCGTGCGTTGTGTCGCTGTCGGGAGGGATCAGGTTGTCGGTGCCGAGGGTGCGCAGCGTCAGGCTCCTGCCGGGACCTCGAGCCGATGCTCGACGTCGAACTCGTCGACTAGATGGTCATCCTCGACGGCGCGCACAACGCCGAACAGGCTGTTCGAGGCGACCTCGGTGATCCGCACAGTCACGATGCGGCCGGTCAGCGCCGCCGGTGCCGTCACCTGCACCGGCTGCAGATAGGGCGAGCGGCCGGTGAGCTGGCCCGGATGACGCCCCGGCTTCTCCAGCAGCACCGCGAAGGTCTGGCCGACGCAAGCGGCGTTGAACGCCGCCTGCGGCCGGTCGATCGCGGCCTGCAGCTCGGCAAGACGCGCGGCCTTCACCGCGTCGGGCACCTGCTCCATTGCGGCGGCGGGCGTGCCGGGGCGCGGCGAATATTTGAACGAGAACGCGCCCGCGAACCGCACCTCTTCGACGAGCGCGAGCGTCTCGCGGAAATCCGCCTCGGTCTCGCCCGGAAAGCCGACGATGAAGTCCGACGAGAGCGCAAGCGCGCCTTGCGCTCGCTTGAGACGCTCGACCACGCGCAGATAGTCGGCGCGGGTGTGGCGGCGGTTCATGGCCGCGAGCACGCGGTCGGAGCCCGACTGCACCGGCAGATGCAGGAACGGCATCAGCGCGGGCAGGTCGCGGTGCGCCGCGATCAGGTCGTCGCCCATGTCGCGCGGATGCGAGGTGGTGTAGCGCACGCGTGCGATTCCTCGCACGCTCGCAACGCGTTCGATCAGCCGGGCGAGCGACCAATCCTTGCGCCCCTTTGCGCCGTCCGCTCCCTCGCCGTGATAGGCGTTGACGTTCTGCCCGATGAGCGTGACCTCGCGCACGCCGGCGCCGGCGAGCCGCTCGACCTCGGCCAAGATCTTCTCCGGCGGGCGCGAGACTTCGCCGCCGCGCGTATAGGGCACGACGCAGAACGTGCAGAACTTGTCGCAGCCCTCCTGCACGGTGACGAACGCGGTGACGCCGCGCGCGCGGGTGCGCTCGCGGGTCGCGGCGGGGAGGAAGTCGAACTTGTCCTCGACCGGGAACTCGGTGTCGACCACCGCGCCGTCCCGCTTCGCACGCGCGAGCAGGCCGGGCAGCCGGTGATAGTTCTGCGGGCCGACCACGAGATCGACGACGCGCGCACGGGCGATGATCTCCTCGCCTTCCGCCTGCGCGACGCAGCCGGCGACGCCGACCGTGAGGCTGCGCCCGGCGCGCGCCGCGCGCTCCTTGAGCACGCGGATGCGGCCGAGCTCGGAATAGACCTTCTCGGCCGCCTTCTCGCGGATGTGGCAGGTGTTGAGGAGGACGAGGTCGGCGTCCTCGGCGGTTGCCGTCTCTGCGTAACCCTCGCGCGCCAAAACGTCCGCCATGCGCTGGGCGTCATAGACGTTCATCTGGCAGCCGTAGGATTTGATGAACACGCGGCGCGGGTTGGCGGCAGGGGTCTCGCGCTCACGCGACACCACCGGATCGGCCTCGATCCAGGTGTCCTCGGCCCGAACATCCCGGACCCTATGGGCGTCTTTCAGCATTCCGAATGCTTGCAGTCCCGACGCTGTGGGCAGCCTCCGGCGGCCAGGGTTGCGGCCGGTTTAGCGGGTTTCGCGCCGGAATGGAACAATCGGGCAAGCCGGGACCGACAGGCGGCAACCTCAGCCCGGCGAAAACGTTGTCGTTCCAGGGAGGGCATGCGGGGACCGAAACCGATGCCCGACGACCATCACGATACCGGCGTGAGGAACCTGCGGCGGTCCTCGACAAGACCGTGCAGGATCATCTCGGCCAGAAGCTGCGCGCGGCGTATGCCGAGACCGAGGACAGGCCGGCCTATCTGGGCGACCCGGCACTGCCGCCGGAGCTTCGAGCACAAGCTGCTCGCGGTCGAGAAATCGGCCGAGGTGCACGACAAGGGCGTCGAAGCCGTCAAGGACGCGCTCGGCGTGACCGAGCCCGCGCACGAGAAGGGCGTCGAGGCCGTGCGGGACGCCTTGGGCGTCCCGCAATCGCAGGGCCGGGCGCTGGGCTCGGATCCGTGACGCTAACGTCGTCACCAACTCACGAAAAACCACCGCGCGGCCGCGCCGCGCGATGGTTCGCAATTACCGACGCTTAGGCGTCAGCGCGTGTAGCCGCCGTTCCAGCCGTCGACGTCGTCGTAGCTGCGGTAGGCGCGGCCGGTATTGCCATCCTGGCGGCCGTCGTAACCCCGATACGCCCGCCCGGTCAGGGTGCCGCCGGACGTGTTGCGTTCATACGGCATGACCCTCTCGGTCGCCGCGCCGGAGCCGGACTCGCCGCCGGCGCCGCCCCCGCTGCCGTTCCTCGCGTTCCAGTCACCGTAAGTCTGCGCCGCCGCCGGGCTCGCGAGCAGGCCGATGGCCAAGGCGAGCGACGCGACGCGCAAGGTGGTGCCGATGTTCAATCGATCACGTTGCATTTTCTTCTCCGTTGGTTTCAACAGTAGTCGCAACGGTCAAGTAGGAGTACCGTTCAGAATTATTTAGGTGCGTCGCACAAAAATAAGTATTTCACAATATCGTGAGCGTATATTGCGGAACTGGCATGCGTCTTCCGAAGATGAAACCAACGCCCAGCGCAGAGCGCCCCGATGTCCATCTGGAAATGGGGGCGATGGCGAAGGGCAGTCCTCGGACTTGATCTGAGAGACTCTTTGAAATGCGGGACTGCAGATCGCGTTTGCGTCCTTCGAGACGCGGTGGTTCGGACCGCTCCTCATCAGGATGGGAATGTGGTGGATACCAGCGGGGTGAGATGATGACCTATCCACGCGTCATGGCCGGGCTTGTCCCGGCCATCCACGTCTTCCTCGTCGTAGCGCCGAAAGAAGACGTGGATGCCCGGCACGACGAGTCAAAGTCCGATGCCGTTGGTATGAGCGGCGCACACAAACCTCCTCATGCCGAGGAGCGCGCTGGACACGCGCGCGTCTCGAAGCACGCCGAACGTTTTCCCGAAGCTGGAAGGCAATTCTCAAACGGAACGATGACGCCGAACGTCACTCGGCGCCATTGCGGCGGAGCTCATTCCGCGATCGGACGCGCCAGCTGCCTTGCCTCCAGGATGCGTTCGTCCGGCATCGCAACAAGGTTGCGCGCAAGCCCCACGCGCGCCAGCAGACCGATCAGCCATTTCGTCGGATCGAAGGCGAAACGATCGACGCCGTGGCGATAGTCGCGCGGGAAAGCGTGGTGGTAATTGTGGTACTGCTCGCCCAGCACGAAGGGGAACCACCAGACATCGCGCGCCGAGACGTCCTTGGTGAAGGGACGGCTGCCCCACATGTGACAGACGGAATTAACGCCGAAGATCGCGTGGCTCGTCAGCGTGACGCGCAGCATCGACAACAACAGCCCGCCCCACCAGGGCGCGCCGACCGCGACGCTCAACAGAATCGGGACGGCGATGTTCAGCGCCGCGCTCAAAGGCCAGTAGTACCGTTCCTGCCAAAGGACAACCGGATTGTCGTTGAGGCGAGCGGGCGCTTCGATCGGCGGCACGGGCGCCAGGATGATCCACAGGAAGTGGGCCCACCAAAAGCCGCGTTGAATGTCGTAAGGATCGTCGGAGTGATCCGTGTGCTGATGGTGCTTGATGTGCGTCGAGATCCATTGCCGTGCCGGCATCTGGAGCATGAAGATCGAAAAAGTGGCGAGCACATATTCCACGGGGCGGGCCAAAAGCACCGCATTGTGCGCCCAGGCGCGGTGATAGAGCGCGGTGATCCCAAATCCACCGACGATCGCGGCGGCGAGGTGGAACACGACTTCCGAGGCGTGGACACCGTAGAAGTACATGTAGGGAAGGCTGGCCAGGGCCAGGACATGAATCAGGCCGAGAATGGCCAAAGACGGATAGTGCACGAACATTCTATCGCCCTCGCCCCTCGCGCGACCTTCGGCGATGCCGCCGCGCGGGGCTCGGGCAACGGGAGCGGGCGAGGATCCGCCTGCAGGCGCCGGCGTGGGGCAGGCAATGCTCTGTCGGTCTTGCAAGGATTCGGAATCCGTGGCGCGGGTCGCCGTTGAGAACGCGGGTCGCGATGTCGCTGCGCGGCCGCGGCAAGCAGCCGTCGCAGCGAAGAAGCCAAGCCGATCAACACGGTTTTTTTGTGTTGGGTACCCGACATACCGGAGCGGCCATGTCGCCCAGCGCCGGCCCGCGTTTGCAATCGTGGGCCGGACGCGCCATATAGCACGGGTTCGAGATTTGCCCTGCCTGGTTATCCGCCCTTGAGGGCGCTTCCCCAAGACATCGCTGAAATCGGACGTGAGGCTCGCGCGATGTCGCGCGGACCGTTGACGCCGTTCGGCGTTGCTCAAAGGAGGCCAGACATGGCTGCTACCGGTACTGTGAAGTTCTTCAATTCGCAAAAAGGCTTCGGCTTCATCCAGCCGACCAACGGCGGACCCGACGTGTTCGTCCATATCACCGCGGTCGAGCGCGCCGGCATGCGCGGGCTCGTCGAGGGCCAGAAGCTCAGCTACGACGTGGTCAGCGAGCGCGGCAAGACCGCCGCGTCGAACCTGCAGGAAGCTTGATCCATCGACTTGGAGTGGATCGGCCCGGCGTCCTCTGGACGCCGGGTTTTTTGCGCCGGTCGCGGTCACGCACGTCATCGAAAGCTTGATCACCGGCGCGCGCCGGTGTCACTGTCGGCGCACGCAAGAACTCGCTGGGAGCTGCCATGACGGTCGTCACCACTATTCGTTTCGCGTCGATGCTCGGCCTCGCGCTGCTCGTTGCACCGATGGGCGCCGCGGCGCAAACCGCCGCTCGTGCCTCACCGCCGCCGGCGGCTTGGCACAAGCAGCAAGGGCCGGGCGGCGTGTTCACGGTGGAGATGCCGGCGAAGCCTGGCTACAAGCTCGAGCAGGCGAAATCGGGCGGCGGCACCGCGTTCGGCTACCACTCCTACTCGCTCGATCACGATGGCCGCGCCTACGTGGCGCAGACGGCGACCTATCCGGGCGACGTCGACGTCAAGAACCCGAAGGCGAACCTCACGAAGGCGCTCGACGCCTCCGGCAAGCACCTCGCGGCGAAGAAATGGGACAAGCTCACCTGGACGCAGCACCAGGGCGCGACCGCCGTGGAGGCGACCGGGCTGATGAACGAAAAACTCGAGTTCCGCAATTTCCTGGTGCTCAAGGGCCACCAGATGTATTCGCTCGGGTTCGCGGGGCCGCCCGGCACGATCCGCTCCGCCGAGGCCGAGCGCTTCTTCAAATCGCTGCGCTTGGGCGGCAGGGCGCAATAGCGAAGCGTATTGCGCCGGCTGATATTTGCTTTGGCGGAATACGCTCCGCTATTGCGCCGCACACCGCCGCGTCCAAACGGAGCGTGACGTCCGATGCCTCTGCCGCTGTTGCCCACGACCGTCGTCGGCTCCTACCCGCAGCCGGACTGGCTGGTCGATCGCGCCATGCTGTCGAAGACCGTGCCGCGCGTGCGCATGACCGAGATGTGGCGGGTGCCCGAGCCGTGGCTCGAGCAGGCGCAGGACGACGCCACGCTGCTCGCGATCCGCGACATGGAGCGCGCCGGCATCGACATCGTCACCGACGGCGAGATGCGGCGCGAGAGCTATTCCAACCGGTTCGCCACCGCGCTCGAGGGCATCGATCTCGACGATCCGGGCTTCGTCAAGACGCGCTCCGGCGCGATGACGCCGGTGCCGCGCGTCACCGGCAGGATCAAGCGCACGCGCGCGGTCGAGGTGCGCGACATGCGGTTTCTGCGGGCGAACACCGATCGGCCGGCGAAGATCACGCTGCCGGGCCCGTTCACCATGAGCCAGCAGGCAAAGAACGACTTCTACCGCGACGAGGAGGAGATGGTTCTCGACTTCGCGGCCGCGGTGAACGCGGAGGCGCACGACCTGCAGGCGTCAGGCGCCGACGTGATCCAGCTCGACGAGCCGTGGGTGCGCAGCGATCCCGACAAGGCGCGGCGCTATGCGGTGCCGGCGATCAACCGCGCGCTGCAGGGATTGACCGTGCCGACGGTGGTGCATCTGTGCTTCGGCTACGCGGCGGTCGTGCCGGGCGAGACCAAGCCCACCGGCTATTCGTTCCTGCCGGAGCTCGCCGCCTGCGACGCCCGCCAGATCTCGATCGAGGCCGCGCAGCCGAAGCTCGACCTCGGCGTGCTGCGCGAGCTTGCCGGCAAAACCATCCTGCTCGGCGTGCTCGACCTCGGCGACCTCGACGTGGAGAGCGCCGCGACGGTGGCGGAGCGCATCCGTCGCGGCCTCGCCTACGTGGCGCCCGCAAACCTGATCCCGGCGCCCGATTGCGGCATGAAGTACCTGCCGCGCGAGGTTGCCTTCGGCAAGCTCAAGGCGCTGGCAGAAGGCGCCGCCATCGTGCGGCGGGAGCTGGCGTAGCCGCGCGATCCCTTCCCCGCAAAACGGGTCGGGATTGGCGCAGCGCGCTCGCCGTCATCCGCCGCACCGTCGCTTCCAGCGACCGTGCGAGCGCCTTGCGGTCGGTCGCGGCCGCGCAGGCGACCGGGTCGCCCCAGCTCACCACGACGTCGACGGCGCCGCGGCGCATCACCCGGGCGAGGTGCGGCAGCAGGTCGAGGTCGCCGTACCACGCGACGCATGGGCGATCGGTGCGCCCGAGCGGCAGCCCGTCGAGCGCCACATAGGCGATCGACAGCGGCTGGATCCAGACCTGAGCGCCCTCTTCGCCGTTCGCGAGCGCCGCATGCGCGGCGCCGATCAGGCTGGAGCGGAACGGCAGCACGCGGTTGCCGTCGCTCGACGTGCCTTCCGCGAACAGCACGACCGGATCGCCCTCGGCGAGCCGCGCGGCGATCTCGGCATTGGCGGCGGCGGTGGCGAGCCGGCGCTCGCGATCGACGAACACGGAGCGCTGCAGCCTGGCGAGCAGGCCGAACAGCGGCCAGCTCTCGACTTCACGCTTGGCGACGAATACGACGGGCGCGAGCGCGGCGAGCACGCAGATGTCGAGCCATGAGGCGTGATTGGCGACGATCAGCAGCGGATGCTGCCGCAGCCGTTCGCCGGCCACGCGCACGCGCACGCCCAGGAGCGCGCACATCATGCGGTGGTAGGCGACCGGAATGGCGCGGCGCGCCGGCAGTGCCAGCCGCAGCGACAGCCATTGCATCGGGATCAGCGTGAGCGTGATCACGGCGACCGCGGCCGCAACCAGCGCGACGCGCAGCATCACCGCTTGGCTTTGTCGTCGAGCGGCACCGCGTAGAGCTCGAGGCGATGGTCGACCAGCTTGTAGCCCAGCCGGCGCGCCATTTCGGCCTGCAGGCGCTCGATCTCCTCCGAGCGGAACTCGATCACCTCGCCGGTGCGCAGATTGATCAAGTGGTCATGGTGGGTGTCGGGGATCTGCTCGTAGCGCGCGCGGCCTTCGCGGAAGTCGTGCCGCTCGATGATGCCGGCGTCCTCGAACAGCTTCACGGTGCGGTAGACCGTGGAGATCGAGATGCGGTCGTCGACCTTGGCGCAGCGGCGGTAAAGCTCCTCGACGTCCGGGTGGTCCTCGGACGCGGCCAGCACCCGCGCGATCACGCGGCGCTGGTCGGTCATGCGCATGCCCTTGGCGGCGCATTTCGCTTCGATGTCGTTGGTCCTGGTCGCGACCACGGTGGCTCCCCTGGCGGTTTTTGACCGCTCTCTTGACGCTATAGGTAGGCCATCCCCCGGGCGCGATCAATTCAAGTCGCGCCGCAGCACCACGGCGGCCAGCGGCTGCCCGGCGTCTTGCGGGTAATAGCCTTGCCGTCGCGCGACCTCGCGGAAGCCGGCGCGCGCGTACAGCCGCTGTGCCGCAGCATTGCCGGTCTCGACTTCGAGGAACACGGCGCTCACCCCCAAGCCCGCCAGACGACGCAGGTGCAGAACGAGCAGGCGGCGCGCCACGCCCCTGCCCTGCCGCCGCCGCGCGACCGCGACCGAGAGGATTTCCGCCTCGCCGGCGGCGAGCCGCGACAGGATGAAGCCGGCGATCTCGCGGCCGAACGTCGCGCGATGCGCGATCACGTTGCGGTCGAGCAGCAGCCGCTCCATTTCGTCCTCGCTCCAGCCGCGGCGGAACGAGGCGGCATGCAGGGCCGCAAGCGCCGGCGCGTCCGCGGGGCGCGCCTCGCCGAGCGCCGCCTCGGCGCGGCCCAGCAGGCGGGCGAGAAGGTCGATCATTGCCGCGGCAGTCCGGCGCTATCCTGCGGCTGCGCACCCGGCGGGCGCAGGTAAGCCGGCTTGGGCGGGGCAAGGCCCGCCTGCGCGGCCGCGCCGAGCCTTGCGACCCACTCGATATCGGGCGCGGGCTTCGATTCGGCGACGACGGGCCGGGGATACTCGGCCGGCCACGCGGCGGCCAGCAGTGTCGCGGCCGACCCGGCCATGTAGGACGCTCGTGCGAGCGCCCGCACCGGTTCGAGCCCGACCGCCTCGCTGATCGCGACGTGGCGCGGCGACACCAGCGAGCGCCCGCCCGGGCCGAACAGCTGGAAATAGATCTGGTTGTTGCGGGCATCGATGGCGACCGCGACGGCCTCGGCCCGGTCGATCGCGATATGCGGCGCCGCGTACGCCGCCAAAGTCGACACACCGACGGCCGGACGGCCGGCCGCGAGCGCGATGCCGCGCGCCGCCGCGATCCCGACCCGCAGACCGGTGAAGCTGCCGGGGCCGACCGTCACCGCAATGCGGTCGAGCTCCAGGAACTCGATCCCCGCCTGATCCATCACGCGGGCGACGAGCGGCAGCAGGGCCTCGGCATGCCCGCGCGCCATCGCCAGGCTTTCGAGGGCGGCGGTCGAGCCCGCCTCGGAATCGTACACCGCCGCCGCACAGGCGCCGAGCGCGGTGTCGATCGCGAGGATTCGCATGGGAGCCGGACGACAGAAGACAGACGACAGAGGACGGATGACAGAGGACGGAGGTATACTGGATCCGTCGTCTGTCGTCGTCGTCGTCGTCTGTCCTCCGTCGTCTGTTGTCTCTGTCGTCTGTCGGCTGGCTAGACCGGGCGGACCTCGGTCACGTCCGGCACGAAATGCCGCAGCAGGTTCTGGATGCCGTGACGTAGCGTCGCGGTCGACGACGGGCAGCCCGAGCAAGCGCCCTTCATGGCGAGATACACCACGCCGTCCTTGAAGCCCCGGAAGGTGATGTCGCCGCCGTCGTTGGCGACCGCGGGGCGCACGCGCGTCTCGATCAGCTCCTTGATGGTGTCGACCGTGTCCTTGTCGGCGGCGTCGTAGAACTCGGCAGCCTCGTCCGCCCGCTCGGTGTCGTCGAGCACGATCGGCGCGCCGGACATGAAGTGTTCCATGATGGCGCCCAGGATCGCCGGCTTGAGCTGCTGCCATTCGCCGTCGGACTTGGTGATGGTGATGAAATCCGAGCCGAAGAACACGCCGGAGACGTTGGGAATCTCGAACAACCGCTCGGCAAGCGGGGAATTGGTGGCCTCGGCCTTGCCGCGCATGTCCAGCGTGCGGTCCGCGAGCACGGGCCGTCCGGGCAGGAACTTGAGCGTTGCCGGGTTGGGGGTCGGCTCGGTCTGGATGAACATGTGCTGGCTCCTTCGCGGCGCTCCGCTGTGGGGCGCGACCATGCCCCTTAAGTGGGGCTTTCGGCCGGCAGCGTCAACTATCCGGGCGCGCTCTCGACCAGCGTGAGCAGCTCGCGCGATCGCGTCACCCCGGACGGCCAGGCGCGATCGAAATCGGCCACCAGGGCCTTGAAATCCTCCGATTGCAGCGCGGCCTCGAGGCGGTCCTTGTCGGCGAACTGATAGACCGCGACATGCACGGAAGGATCGCTGTCGCTCCACAGCCGCCAGGCCTTCTCGGCCTTGAAGACCCTGACCGCCCACGGCAGGTGATCGGTCGAATACCAATGATCGAAGCGTGCTCGCAGCGCGGCGTCCGCAACAGCCGCCCGGACGACGAAAATTGCTTTGCCAGCCATTTTGTTTCTCCGGCGTCCTGCATCCTGAGCCGTCATCATCCGCGAAAGCGGCCGGCTGAACGCCGTCTGCAACGGCGTCACTTACTTGGTCCCCGCTTTCGCGGGGATGACGGACGGTGCATACGACATGGTGGTAGGTCGTCCCCGCCGCCTCACGACAACGAATCGAGCTCCTCGTCGGTGAGATGGCCCGGCACGATGGTGACCGGAATCGGGAAGTTGCCGATCATCTTGCTCAGGCCCGAAACCAATGGCCCGGGACTTTCCTTGCCGGTGCCGGCGGCAAGCACCAGCGTCGCGATGTCCTGGTCTTCTTCGATCAGGGCGAGGATCTGCTCCATCGTGTCGCCTTCGCGGATCGCGCTCTCCGGCGTGATGCCGGCGATGCCGTTCACGCGGCCCGCGAAACGGTTGAGCATGGTGTTTGCTTCCTCGTGCGCCTCCGCGCGCATCACCTCGGCGACGCCGAGCCACTGCTGATTGCGGTCGTGCGGCTCGATCACGCGCAGCATGATCAGGCCCGCCTCGTTGCGGTGGGCGCGCCGGCTGGCGTAGTACACGGCGCGGTCGCACTCCGGCGTCTCGTCGATGACGACGAGATATTTCGGCTTATGGCCGGCCTCGTAGCTGCGGCGCTTGGACGTCATCCCCTCACTCCCGGTTCCGCCTGACCGCGGTCACCCTGGCGTCGCGCGCGAGCCGCGATGCTGCCACGGCGGGCGGGACCGAAACAAGGCGCAGGCACAATCGTCGACAATGGTCGTGATCCAGCCAGTGTCCCGATTCCGAAGTTCGCCTAATCATTGCGGCACCCTGTGTGGCGAGCTTCGGAATCGAAGGACACTGGCAAATTTATGAGTCTAGTGTGGTTTTGGATTTGAAGTTCCTCAAGGAGATAGCCGCAATGATTGGAGGAACTTCAATCCACCACACTGGCCGCCGTCAGCGCCGGATGAACCCGACGATGTCCTTGACCGCCTTCATCGTCTGCGCCGCCATCACGCGCGCGCGGTCGGCACCGTCGGCGAGAACCGCATCGATATAGCCGGCGTCCTGCTGCAGCCGCGCCATCTCGGCGGTGATCGGCGAGAGCTTGGCGACCGCGAGGTCGACCAGCGCGCCCTTGAAGGTCGAAAACTGCGCGCCGCCGAATTCGTTCAACACCTCGGCCTTGGTCCTGTCCGCGAGCGCCGCGTGGATGCCGACCAGGTTGTCGGCTTCGGGGCGCGCATCGAGCTCCTTCTCGTCGTGCGGCAGCGGGTGCGGATCGGTCTTCGCCTTGCGGATCTTCTGCGCGATCGTATCGGCGTCGTCGGTCAGGTTGATGCGCGAATAGTCCGACGCGTCCGATTTCGACATCTTCTTCGAACCGTCGCGCAGCGACATGATGCGCGTCGCCGGTCCCTGGATCAGCGGCTCGGTCAGCGGGAAGAACCCCTCGCCATGGCCGTGGGCGCGGATCGACTCCGCGAAATCGTTGTTGAACTTCTGCGCGATGTCGCGCGTGAGCTCGAGGTGCTGTTTCTGATCCTCGCCGACCGGTACGTGCGTCGCGCGGTAGACCAGGATGTCGGCGGCCATCAGGCTCGGATAGGCGAACAGGCCGACGGACGCATTCTCCCGATCCTTGCCGGCCTTCTCCTTGAACTGCGTCATGCGGCTGAGCCATCCCATGCGCGCCACGCAGTTGAACACCCAGGCAAGCTCCGCGTGCTCGGCGACCTGGCTCTGGTTGAACACGATGTGGCGCTTGGGATCGATGCCGGCCGCGATATAGGCGGCGGTCACCTCGCGGGTCGCGCGCGGCAGCTCGGCCGGATCCTGCCAGACCGTGATCGCGTGCGCATCGACCACGCAATAGATGCAGTCGTAGGTCGACTGCAGCTCGGCGAAGCGCTTGATCGCGCCGAGATAGTTGCCGAGGTGCAGGTTGCCGGACGGCTGCACCCCGGAGAACACCAGCTCTCTGAACGGCATTTGTCCCCGCCGAAATTGCGCCGCGCGACATGCCACGGCGTCGCGACCGGCGCAAGGGCTACTCCCGCATCTCGGACGAACGACCGCAAAGCCGGAGCAAAGGTCCAAGTTCCGTAGGATGTCGAAAGGCGCCTCGAGCCCCGCCGCGAGGACAACTCCGGTTGCCGATCAGACCTGATCGCGTGCATCGCCGAGCGATGGAGCATCGCCGTCCACTTCCGCAGCCGAATTCAACCGTAGACCTCCCGGCGATGACCGACAGTCACCACCAGGACGACCAGCCGGTCGGCCTCGATCTTTGCGACGATACGGTAGTCCCCGACGCGATAACGCCACAGTCCCTTGAAGTCGCCGGTCAGCGGGCGGCCAAAACGGCGGGGATCCTCGGCGGTTGCAAGTCGGGTGCGCAGGTAGGTCAGGATCAGGCGCTGCGGCTGATGACCGAGCTTACGCAGGTCGCGCGCCGCGGCCGCGTCGAACTCGACGCGCCAAGCCGCGGCGCTCACCTTTTGGGCCCGTCACCTCTCGGACGTCGGGTCTTCTGCGGCGAACGAGGAGCCGCTCCAGACGGCGTTCGGCGCGGCCTTGGGCCGGAAGCCGCTGCGAGCTCTTGCTCCAGCTGCTTGAGCGTGACGCGTTCTCCGCCGCGGACAAGCCGCCGCTGCGCCAGATGGTAGTCTTCCAGGTCCTCGACATGACGCAGGATCGCCTCGCGCGCGTAATAGCTTTTGGTGCGGCCGGTCTTTCTGGCCAGCGCGTCCAGGCGCTTCTCGATCTCGGGCGGCAGGCGAAGGGCAAGCATGCGCAGGACTCTGGTTTTGTGCTATACATATATAGCACGAGTTCGCTACAACGAGCCAGCATGGGGGGCGGCGAAATTCTGGGAAAGAGGCACCCTTCCCTCCGGCGGCGCGCTCGCTATAGTGCGCGTCCCTTCCGCCCGGCCCCCCGCATGAGCGAACCGCAATACGACGTGCTCGGCATCGGCAATGCGATCGTCGACGTGATCGCGCGCGCCGAGGACGACTTCCTGCGCGCCCAAGGCATGCACAAGGGCGCGATGGCGCTGATCGACGAGAGCCGCGCGCGCGGCATCTACGACGCCATGGGTCCGGCGATCGAGATCTCCGGCGGCTCGGCCGCCAACACGACCGTCGGCGTCGCGAGCCTCGGCGGACGCGCGGCGTTCATCGGCAAGGTCAAGGACGACGAGCTGGGCGCCGTGTTCGCGCACGACATCCGCGCCGCCGGCGTCGCGTTCGCGACGCCGCTTGCACGCGACGGCCCCGCCACGGCGCGGTCCTACATCTTGGTGACGCCGGACGGCGAGCGCACCATGAACACCTTTCTCGGCGCCGCGCAGAATCTCAATCAGGACGATGTCGACACCGCGACAGTCGCGATGGCGGCGATCACCTATCTGGAGGGCTATCTGTGGGACCCGCGCGACGCCAAGGACGCATTCCTCAAGGCCGCGGCGGCGGCGCATGAGGCTGGCCGGACGGTCGCGCTTACATTGTCGGACGCGTTCTGCGTCGACCGTTATCGCGACGAGTTCCTAAGGCTCGTGCGTGGGCGCACCGTCGATCTCTTGCTCGCCAACGAGTCGGAACTGCGCAGCCTGTATCAAACCGCCGATTTCGACAGCGCGCTCGAAGCCCTGCGTTCGGATGCCGGGCTCGCCGTGGTGACGCGCAGCGAGAAAGGCTGCGTGGTGATTGCGGACGGGCAGGCCGATGCGGTCGCAGCCTTCCCGGTCGAACGCATGGTCGACACCACCGGCGCCGGCGACCTGTTCGCGGCCGGCTTCCTGTTCGGGCTGGCGCGCGGGAACGATCCTGCGATGGCGGCGCGCATCGGGGCGCTGGCGGCGGCCGAGGTGATCCAGCACATCGGCGCGCGTCCGGAGACGTCGCTGAAGGCGCTGGCGGAGCAGCACGGGCTGCTGATCCGGTAGAGCGTTCGAAGCCTGCCCCGGACTTGATCCGGGGCGGACGCCGGTCGCGGTAGAAAATGCGGCAAACCCAAAGAAGCCAAGGCGCGATCCGATTAGTGGAATCGGATCGCCGTAGCGGCGCCGCAGCGCGGGGCGGTAACCAAATGGTAAGCGCCGCATGGTTACCGATGGATGACGGGCGCCATCGGAATTGGAATCATGGATACGAGCAAGGACGTTGCCCAGGTCACCGGCGCGGCAGAACCCGTCGGCGAAAGCCATCCTCCCATCGAACTCACCGAAAGCAGGCCGGCCGCAGCCGAAGCCGCGGCCGCGCCGCCGACCAATCCGGCGCCGGCTCTGCAACCGCAACTTCCTCCGGCCCCTTCTCTGTCGACCCCAGCCGCTGCCGCTTCCCTGCCGAGCCCAGCCGCTGCCGCAGCCCCGCCGCACCCCAGCCCCGCCCCGGCGCCACCGGCCGAGACATCGAGGCCGGCCGAGGCCCCCAAGCGCGCCGCCGAGATTCCCGCCGTGGCCAGCGCACCGGCCTCGCCACGCCGGGGGCCGCCGATCGTGACGCCGCCCGTGATCGCGCCGCGCGCCGGCGCGCGCCGGGATGGCGGCGGGCGCTCAGGCCGCTTTGCCATGCTGGCAGCGCTCACCGCGCTGGCGGCAGGCATCGGCGGCGCGCTCGGCGCGATCGGGTTCGCGACCGCATCGAAGATGACGGCGCCGGCGCCTGCGCCGGCCCAGCAGCGAACGGCTGTCCGCCGACGAAATCAAGGCCGAAATCAAGGCGCTGCGCGAATCCGTGGCGCAGACGCGCGCCGGCGTCAAAGCCGTCACCGACAATGTCGCGGCACTGAAGGGGACAGTCGAAAGCGCCGGCAAGTCGAACGGCGGACAGTTCGCCAAGGTAAGTGAAGCGATCGCCCGGCTGAGCGAGGGCGTCGAGCGGGCGGAACGCCTGCAGGCCGAGCCCGCGGCTCGGCTCACCAAGGTCATCGAGACGCTCGAGCGCTTGAGCGGCGGGCGGCCGGCATGGCCGCCATCCCCGAGACCACCGGCTCCGTTCCGGCGAAGGCCACTGGGGCAAGCCCCGCAGTCCCTGCAGCAACAGCAACAGCAGCTGCAGGCGCAACCGTCGGCACCCGCGCTGCCACCCCCGCAGATCGTGGCCGAGGCCAAGCCCCGCCCCCTCCCGTCGTCGACGGCTGGGTGCTGCACCGCGTTCAGGACGGCGTCGCCCTGATCGAGGGGCGATACGGGATGACGGAAGTGGAGGCCGGGGACAGCATTCGCGGCGTCGGACGCGTGCACGAGATCAAGCGGCAGGACGGTCGTTGGATGGTCGTGACCGCCGCGGCGTCATCGTGCCCGTGCGGTAAACAAACTACCGACGTCGCGACCCCTCGCGCGGGCTTGCGCTCGCAGCTTAAGTAATTGAATCCTCAGACCCAAAAAAAGACCCCGGCTGCCAGGGGGCCGGCTCGCCGGGGTCGCGCCACGTCCAACTCGTCCACAGGCCGGTCGGGGGCTGGAGATCGACCCGGGACCTGAAGATAAACCATCAGCCACGGCCCGGTTCCGCCCGCCCCAAATTTTTTGTATGCCCTCCTTCGTGCCGCGGTTGATCCGCGGCCGGTCTCATGGGACAAGGCCGCAATTCAGCCGGCGCTGAGCTCCGGCTCGGGTCGTCTGCGTCTTTGGACCGGTCGCTCTCGACCAGGAGAAGGAGAAGATGTCGTCGCACGAGGGACTCGCCGCCGACTGCGCGCCGGCGCGTGCTTGTCGTCGAGGACGAAATTCTCATCGGCATGCTGCTTGGAGGACATGCTCGGCGAGCTCGGCTACGAGATCGCGGCGACCGCCTCGCGCGTCGACGAGGCCGCCGCGCTGGCGCGCGACGGCGAATTCGACGCCGCGATCCTCGACGTCAATCTCAACGGCCAGGACGTCTATCCGGTCGCCGACATTCTCACCGGCCGCGGCATCCCGTTCGTGTTCGCCACCGGCTACGGCGAACGCGGCCTGCCGCCGACCTATCAGCACCGGCCGACGTTGCAGAAACCGTTTCAGCAGGAAACGCTCGAACGGCATTTGGCGGAACTATTCCGCGGCAAGCCTTAGCGCGATTGCAACGACTGACCACGCGCCCCGGGCGGCGGGGCGAAAACCTTTATTTTTCCAGGGTTTGTTAACCAATTCGGGCTTTCCTGACCGACCAGGCCGTCCGTCCGCACCGCCGGCCGGACCGCGCCAGAAGGTCATCCAAAAATGCTTGCCGCCCGCCTCATTCCGGCCGTCTCGGTCAGAGCCCGTATCGCGCTGCTGGCGCTGATCCCCGTGATCGCTTTCGTCGCCAACGGCGTGACCTACATGTCGAGCGAGCGCGAAGTGGGGACCGCGTTCGAGAGCGTCAAGCGGTCCGGAGCGCTCGCCGAGGCCAGCCGCGAGTTCAAAGGGCGCGCTGACCGCCATGGGAGCCACGGCCTCGGAGTTTGCATCCAAGCCCAGCAAGACGCTGGTCGGCGAATTCGGCGGCGCCTATGAGCACGCCTCCAAGAACCTGGCGACGGTGGAGGAACTGCTCGACCCCGAACAGGCGAAGGATCTGCCGATGCTCAAGGGCGAACTGGCCCATCTGAAGGACACGTTCTCGCTGCTGGATCAACGGCAGGAGGTGCTGGGCTACTCGCAGGACGACGGCATCAATGGCCGCATGCACAAGGCCGGCACCGCGGTCGAGCGCGTGCTCAACGACGATCTTCAATGGATGACCGACAAGGCCAGGAAGGACCTGTTTCTCTCGCTCTGGTGATGCGGCGATACGAAGTCGAGTATCGCATGAGCCGCATGACCTACATGCAGCAGATGTTCGAGCAGGAGCATGCCGCGTTCATGAAGACGCTCGACGGCATCATTGCCGCCGCGATCATGAAGGAAGATCTGAGCCGCGAGGTGAAGAGCTACGCGGAGGCGTTTGCCGAGTGGATTGCGAGCACCGACAAGACCCGGCCCCTGCTCGCGGTCATCAACCTCCAGACCCGTCAGATGCTTCCGGCAGCCGATCGCATCACGGCCTTCGCCGGAAGTCAGGAGACGGCGGCGACCGCCGCGTTGACGGTTTCGCAGGGACGCACGCGCGCCATGATCCTCGCCATGGGTTTCGGCGTGGTGGGGCTGGGCCTGCTGCTCAGCTGGCTGATCGGCCGAAGCATCACGCGGCCGCTGACCGGACTGGGGCGCGCGATGCAGTCCCTGGCGGAAGGCAACACCGCGGTCGCCATTCCCAACACCGAGGCGCACGACGAGATCGGCAGGATGGCGCGCACCGTGATCGTATTCCGCGACAATGCGATCGAGCGCGAGCGGCTTGCCGCGACCCAGGAGGAGGCGAGCCGCGCCCGCGAGCAGCGCAGCGAGCCGATTTCGGCGACGATCGTTCGCTTCGAGCAGTCGATCGAGCAGGCGCTCACCAAGTTGCGCGGTGCATCGCAACGGCTGGAGACGACGGCCTCGGCGCTCAACCGGGCCGCCGATGCGGTCTCGGCGGAAGCGCGCTCGGCCGAAGAGCGGGTCGGCGCGGCGTCGCAGAACGTGGCGTCGGCCGCCAGCGCGGCTGAGGAGCTTTCCAGTTCGATCGGCGAGATCGCCACGCAAGCGGTGAAATCCACCGAGGTCGCCGGCCGTGCGGTGTCGGAAGCGCGCCGTACCGTGACGACGATGTCCGAACTCGGCCGCGCCGCCACCCGCATCGGCGAGGTGATCGGTCTGATCCAGGCCATCGCCGGCCAGACCAATCTCCTGGCGCTCAACGCGACCATCGAGGCGGCGCGGGCCGGCGAGGCCGGCAGGGGTTTCGCCGTCGTCGCCTCCGAGGTGAAGTCGCTCGCCGGCCAGACCGCCAAGGCGACCGAGGAGATCGCCGCCCAGATCGGCGCGATCCAGATGGCGGCGGGCGACGCGGCCGAGGCGATCGAGCAGGTCAACACCATCATCGAGGACATGTCGGGCATCGCCGCCTCCGTCGCGGCTTCGGTCGAGGAGCAGAACGCGGCGGTCGCCAGCATCGCGCAAGGCGTCAATCGGGCATCCGCCGAAGCGCGGTCGGGTGCCGAAGCGATGAGCCGCGTTGCCGGCACGCAGTCAGGACGCGCGTTCGACCGCGGGCGACGTCGAGGCGCTCGCCGAAACGCTTGCCGCCGAGGCCGAAAGCCTCGACGCCGAGGTGCGGCGCTTTCTGGACGACGTGCGCGTGGCCTGACCGTCGCGCCGGAAGCCAGCGTCCTGGCTTGCCGCGTCCGCACTCCCGTTCTGGATTGCTGCGCCTTTGGCTCGCACGACGGGGGAGATCCGCCGGTCACTGGATGCCGCGCTGCCGCAAACCCACGCCTCGGAAGCAGCCCTTGCCAAGCGGCGGCCGATCGCCGAAATGAGATGCGCTCGGCGGGGAACACAGCCGCGTGAAGCTTCTGTCCGATTGCTACCGTGTCGCGATCGATGCCTTCGACCGCTTCAACAAGGATGACGGCTGGGCGATCGCCAGCCATATCGCGCTGTCCGCGTTGATGGCGCTGTTTCCCTTCCTTCTGGTCGTCACCGCGATCGCCGGCCTGTTCGGATCGAAGAACCTGGCCGACGAGGCCGCGCGCATCATGCTGGAAACCTGGCCCGAGCAGGTGGCAGCGCCGCTGGCGGTCGAGATTCGCGGCGTATTGACGAGCGCGACCGGCGGCGTGCTCACGATCGGCGCCGCGCTCGCGCTGTTCTTCGCCTCGGCCGGGGTCGAGAGCCCTGCGCATCGCGCTCAACCGTGCCTACGACATCGTCGATACCCGGCGCTGGTGGGTGCTGCGGCTCGAATCGATCGCCTACGTCATCGTCGCCGCGTTCGCGCTGCTGGCGCTGTCGTTCCTGGTTTTTCTCGCGCCGCTGATCTGGAAAACCGCCTTGATCTACGTGCCGGAGCTCGAGCCGCTGTCGTTCACGATCACGTTCGTGCGGCTCGCGGCGGCCTCGACCGTCCTCATCGTCGCGCTGGTCGTGGTGCATCTTTGGCTGCCGGCGGGGCGGCGAAGTCTCCTCGATATCGCTCCCGGCGTGATCGCCACGCTCCTGCTGTGGCTGTTGGCGGGCATCATCTTTGGCCGCTATCTGGCGGACTTCGCGTTCACCTACTCTCGCTATTATGCCGGGCTCGCGACACCGATGATCGCGCTCGTGTTCCTGTACTTCACCTCGTCGATCTTCATCTATGGCGGCGAGCTCAACAGCGTCATCACTGACTTGCGCCGCGCAAAGGCACGCCAGCGGCCGGCTACCGATGTGGCGTAGCGCGGCGTCCCCCGCCTGGGCGCTGGCCCCGAACGGCGCACCCGCTAGGCTCGCGCACGATGGCGGAGCACCGTTCATCTTGGGGGAGGAAAAAACATGCTTGGAATCGAAAGCGTTGTCGTTTTGCTGATCGTGGGCGCCATCGCCGGCTGGGCGGCGGGTCAGATCGTCCGCGGCTATGGCTTCGGCCTGATCGGCAATATCGTGGTCGGCATCGTCGGCGCCTTCATCGGCGTGTGGCTGCTGACACGGTTGGGCATCACCGTCGGAACCGGGTTTATCGCAGCGACGGTCAACGCCATCATCGGCGCGGTGATCCTGCTGGTGATCGTCGGGCTGTTCAAGCGCGCCTGAGCATTGTGGCGGTGGCGCCGCCTTTCCGAAAAAACCCGACGGACGTTAAGAACGGTCGCGCCGCATCGCCTTGTCGATCGCATCCGCAAGCGCGCCGGCGCTGACCGGCTTGACCAGATAGTCGTCCATCCCGGCCGGCGCGTGCCGCCGCTTCGTTGCCGGCGCGGTCGCAGCCCGAAACGCCGATGATCGGGATGGTGCCGATGGCGCCAGGGAGGGCGCGGATGCGCCGCGCCGCCTCCAGGCCATCGATCCCGGGCAACAGCAGATCCATCAGCACGAGATCGTGGCCGCGCGCCCTGCACGGCCGCGACCGCCGCGTCGCCGCTGCCGACAAATTCGACGGTGTGGCCGAGCGCGGACGCGATCGTGCTGCAGGACGACGCGGCCGTAGGGGTTGTCCTCCCCGCACACCAGATGGAGCGCCGCATCGGGCTGCGCCGCGTGGGCGGCGCCGGCCAACGGCCCGCGGCCGGTCGCCGCAGCCGGGACGGCGCTCGCAACTTTTTCCACGACGATTTCAAGCCGGAAGACGCTGCCCTTGCCGGCGGTGCTGCGGACCGTGAGGTCGCCGGCCATGGCGCGCGCAATCTCACGCGCGAGACTCAAACCCAGGCCGGCACCGCCAAAGCGGCGGCCGATCTCCGCGCTCGCCTGCGCGTAACGGGCGGAACAGGCGGCCGATCGCGCGCCTCGACAGGCCGATGCCTTCGTCCTCGACCGTGAAGACGAGGCGCACGCCCAGGCCATTCGACGGCGCGGCCGCCGCCGTGAACCCGACACGCCCCCGCGGCGTGAACTTGACCGCATTGTCCAGGAGATTTTCGAGCACCGACGCGCAGCCGAACCTGATCGCCGACGACCTGGTGGGGAAGATCGTCGGCAATGCGCACGACGGCGGTCAGGCCATTGGCCTGTGCGCGCGCCGACAGCGACGCCGCAATGTCGGCGGCAAGAGCGCGCGGGCTGAATGTCTCGCGCGCCAGCACCAGCCCGTGCGCCTGGGCGCGCGCGCCGTCGACCACGAGCGTGGTGAGCCGCGCGAGGTGATCGCCGGCGCTTTTGAGCGCCTCTGCCCATCCGCGTTCGCGCTTCGGCAGGTCGGAAGCCGCAAGCAGTTCGGCAAGCGCCAGGATGCCGTTGAGCGGCGTGCGCACCTCATGCGCGAGCGCGGCGAGCGCAGGCGCGATCGGAATCGCTCGCCGTGGCGGACGCGCGTCGGCTTGCGCGCGCTCTTGCGCCCGCGCTGCGTGCCGGTGTCGCGGTCTTGCGTGTCATGATCCGTTCCGTCCGCCACCATCGCACGCAACCTCAAACGGAACGTCAACGCGCGTCGCGCGCAAGGCCGATCATCGTCCGGATGTCGTCGGCGCTCGCGCCTTGCGCGCGCAGCTCGCGCAGCGCCGTCGCGCGCGTCGACTTCGACAGCTTGCGGCCGTCGGGCCCCGATCACCAGCCGGTGGTGGCGGTAGAGCGGGGCCGGCAGGCCGAGCAGCGCCTGCAGCAGCCGGTGCACGCTGGTCGACCAGAACAGGTCCGCGCCGCGCACCACATGGGTGACGCCCTGCAGCGCGTCGTCGACCGTCACCGACGAGATGGTAGCTGGTCGGCGTCTCCTTGCGCGCCAGGACCACGTCGCCCCACGCTTGCGGCGCCGCCGCGAGGGTTCCGGTTTCGCCCTGCGGCCCGGCGCCCTCTTCGGTCCAGGCAAGCGGGCCGGCGCGCACCGTCGCGGCGGCCATGTCGAGCCGCAGCGCATAGGGCTCGCCGGCCGCCATGCGTTTCGCCCGCTCCGCCGCCGGCATATCCCTGGCGCTGCCGGGATAGAGCGGCGCGCCGTCGGGATCGCGCGGCCACGCCGCCGCGGCGGCTTCACGATCCGCGACCCGCCGCGGCGATCTCGCCGCGGCTCTCGAAGCTTGGATAGATCAGGCCCTGCGCCTCCGAGCCTGCCGAGCGCGGCCCGGTAGTCGTCGAGATGCTCGGACTGGCGCCGCACCGGTTGCTCCCAGCGCGATGCCGAGCCAGGCGAGGTCCTCGTAGATCGCCGCCTCGAACTCCGGCCGGCAGCGGGTCGCGTCGATATCCTCGATCCGCAGCAGCAGCCGTCCGCCGGACGCGCGCGCCATGATCGAAATTGAGCAGCGCCGAGAGCGCGTGGCCGAGATGCAGATAGCCGTTCGGGCTCGGGGCGAAGCGGAAGACCGGCGCGGTCATAGTCTCTAAGCGTGCGGATCTAAAGACAGGGGTTGCGCGGCTGGATCCCGGCTCATAGATGCTGCGCGCCCATGTCTGCCAGTGCATCCACACCGAAGCCGACATCGAGGCGGGGCTCGCCGCGCTGCTCGCGCTGCGACCCGCGCTCTGCGCGACGTGCTACGCGGTCGCGGGCGACGGTCCCGCTGCGGCGGCGTCCACGACGGGCTCGAAGGGCTGCGTCGCGCATCATCATGGGCCAGCAGCTGTCGACCGCCAGCGCGGAGGCGATCTGGGGCCGGCTGCGCGCCGCCTATGATCCGTTCCATCACACGACGCTTGCGTCGCGCCCGCGCGCCGAAGCTGGCGCGCATCGGCCTGTCGGCCGCGAAGATCAAGACGCTCAAGGCGATCGCGGCCGCGATCGAGGCAGGGCACGATCGACTTCGAGGCGCCTGACCGACATGCCGGCCGACGAGGCGCATGCGATGCTGACCGCGGTGCACGGCATCGGCCCGTGGACCGCCGACATCTATCTCCTGTCCTGCCTCGGCCATGCCGACGCCTGGCCGGCCGGCGACCTCGCGCTGCAGGAGGCGGCGCGGCTCGCGTTCGGGCTCGCACGGCGCCCGACCGCGAAGGAAATGGCGCCGCTGGCGGAACCGTGGCGGCCGTGGCGCGCCGTGGCCGCGCGGCTGCTGTGGTCCTACTATCGCGCCGTCAAGCGGCGCGAGCCGGCGCCGGTGTAGAAATGGCGAATGGCGAGTAGCGAATGGCGAATGAAGGGCCATGTCGGGCTACTCGCCACTCGCCATTCGCTATCGCCGGTCTGCCTCGCCTTCGGCTCGCAATGACCCACAACGGAGATGCCCATGGCCGCTGAGCTCTCCGGCCCGCGGCTGGAGCCGAAATCGCGCCGGCCCGCCCGGCAGCTGGTCGTGTTCCTGCACGGCTACGGCGCCGACGGCAACGATCTGATCGACATCGGCCGCGCCTGGCAGACCTGCTGCCCGACGCCGCGTTCGTCTCGCCGCATGCGCCGGAGCCGTGCGGCCAGGCGCCGATCGGCCGGCAATGGTTCCCGCTCACCTTCCGCGATCCGGACGAGCGCTGGCGCGGCGTCAACGCGGCCGCGCCGGCGCTCGAGCGCTTCCTCGACGCCGAGCTGACGCGGCGCGCGCTGCCGCCGGCGGCGCTCGCGCTGGTCGGCTTCAGCCAGGGCACCATGATGGCGCTGCATGTCGGGCCTGCGCCGCGCGGCCGCGCCGGCCGCGATCGTCGGCTATTCCGGGCCTGTTCGTGCTGCCCGAGCAGGCGGCGCCCGACGCGACGGTCGCGGCCGAGATCCGCGCCAAGCCGCCGGTGCTGCTGATCCATGGCGACCGCGACGACCTCATCCCGGCGCAGGCGCTGTTCCACGCGGCGCAAGGGCTCGCCGCGCTCGACGTCCCGATCGAGTGGCACCTGTCGCCGGGGATCGGCCACGGCATCGACCAGGAGGGCCTGCGCCACGGCGGCGAGTTCCTGGCGCGGCGGTTCGCCGGATAACCCGGTTCCCCGCCGTCATGCGAGCCAAGGTGAGCAATCCAGAAGGCCGGTGCGGCTGTCCGGATTGCTTCGTCGCTTCGCTCCTCGCAATGACGGAGCGGTTGAATCGGCCCGCTGCCGGTCCCAGGACCCGCTTCACAATCCGGTCACGCTCCCTATAGACTATGCCGGCAAGCTGTGGTGCGAGCAGCGTCAGGAGGCCATAAGGAATCGCACCCTTGAATGCCCACGTCTCGCCGGCGGTTGGCCGGCCCTGGTGCTCAACGCGGACTTCCGCCCGCTGAGCTATTATCCGTTGTCGCTGTGGTCGTGGCAGGACGCCATCAAGGCGGTGTTCCTCGAGCGCGTGAACATCGTCGCGCAATACGACCGGGCGGTGCACTCGCCGAGCTTCGAGATGAAGCTGCCGAGCGTGGTCTCGCTCAAGACCTTCGTGAAGCCCTCGACCCATCCGGCCTTCACCCGCTTCAACGTGTTCCTGCGCGACCGGTTCTCCTGCCAGTATTGCGGCGCGCGCGACGACCTCACCTTCGATCACCTGCTGCCGCGCTCGCGCGGCGGCCACACGACCTGGATCAACGTGGTCGCGGCCTGCTCGCCCTGCAATCTGCGCAAGGGCACGAAGACGCCGGCCGAGGCCAGATGTGGCCGTCGCAGATGCCGTTCCAGCCGAGCGTGCACCACCTGCACCGCAACGGCCGGCTGTTCCCGCCCAACTACCTGCACGACAGCTGGCTCGACTATCTCTACTGGGACACCGAGCTGGAGCCATAGGCTGGGGCTGGCGAACGGTTCTGTTGGGGAACCCACGAGCAACTCATGACGTTGCTCGGCCGGATCGCCACGACCGGCAAGAGCGGTCCGTAACGGAAGCTGCGGAACCGCTTGCGAGCCGAGTGCACCGCGCACGCGCTCGGGCAGCCGGCAAGCGCGGCGGGAAACGAGGAACCGGATGTCCTTCGGCGCTGACATCCTCGATCGGCGCGCCGCCGCGTTCGTGCTGTGGAGCCCGCGCGCGCAGAGCGAGCCTCCCAATCTGGTGATTGGGCGATTGCGGCCGGGCAACCCGCCGGCGCTGGATGACGTTCGGCGGCTCGCGCTCGCGCCCGCCGCCAATGCCGACGGGTTGTTTGAGATTGCCGCCTCGGCCTGCGGGCTCGAGGACGGCGCCGTGTATCACTACTGGTTCGAGCTCGACGACAGCCGCTCGGATCGCAGCCCGCCGCCGCGCGTGCTCGTGACCGACCCGTTCGCCTACTGCGTCGATTGGCGCGCTCTCCCGGATGCGACGAACAATACCCAGCCTGCTGCCGTCATCGGGCACGGAGGCGGACGGCTTGTCGCGTGCGACCCCGGCGGCGAGACCGCAACCTTCGCCGAGCCGGATGCCCCGGACAAACTGGCGCCGAACAATCGCCTCGTGATTTACGAGTTGCCGACCGCGTGGGCACTCGCTCGTACCCTCAGCGAGCCCGGCCGTGCAACCGCGACGTTCCTCGACGTCGCTGCGCTGGTCGACGAGCGGATCGGAGGCGCGAATTTTGCAGGTTTGTCCTTGCTGGCTCCGGGCAGGGCCTATCTGGCAGATCTCGGAGTGAACGCGCTCGAGCTGTTGCCGCCGGCCGACAGCTTCTACAAACGGGAATGGGGTTACGGCACCTCGCACTATCTCGCGCCGGACCATGACCTCGGCTACCCCGAAGGCAATCTGTCGGCGACCGCGAACCGCGACTTGGCGCGCCTCGTCGACGCCTGTCATCGCAAGGGCATTCGGTTCTTCGTGGACGTCGTGATGGGGTTCGCCAAAGAGGAACCGTACAAGAGCATCGACGCCCCGGATTTCTGTATCGAAGATCCGGGCGCTCAACCGGACGACCCCGACGCGTTGACCTCGGGCCGCGGCGGCGACGGACGTCGCGAAGTCCGCAACGGTTTTGGAAGCACGCTTTGGCGCTACGCCAAGCCGGTCACAACGTACGACCCGATCTCCGGACAGGTGCGGCCCGTGTTCCCGGCGCGGCAGCTGATGCTCGCCGCTCTCATGCGGTGGATGCGGGATTTCCGCGTCGACGGCGTCCGGCTGGACAGCGTCGAGAACGTCGCCAACTGGGATTTCGTGCAGGCGTACAAGGATCGCGGGCGGGCGTTGTTCCGGCAGCGTTGGAGCGAGGCGGGGCTCGATCCGAACGACGGGGCCGACGCCCGCTTCCTTGTGGTCGGCGAGGAATTGACCCTTCCGTCCGGGCTGCTGCGGCAAAACCGCCTGGACGGGCTGTGGAACGACGACTTCCAGCGCCGCGTCCGCGCGGCCATCCTGGGCGAGAGCGTGGACGGCGAAGGCTTCGAATCGACGGTCCGCAAGGCGATCGACTGCCGGCTTGGCGGCCTGTTCACTGACGGCGCGCAGGCCGTCAACTACGTCACCAAGCATGACGTCGAAGGTTTCCGGCAAGAGCGGCTATTCACGATGCTCCGCCGGCTGCCGGACGACCAGATCGAGAAGCGGATCAAGCTGGCGTTCGTTTGCCTGATGACCGCGGTCGGCATCCCTTTGCTGCTTGCAGGCGAGGAGTTTGCCGACCAGCACGATTTCTTCGATCAGGACGGCCGCGTGAGCCAGGGCGGAGGCAAGCAGGTCGATCCGGTGAGCTTCGGCCGGCTGATCGCCGGCCCGAGCCAGGACAAGGGCGGAAACCCAGACGGGTTTTACGGTCCGATGCGGCGCCGCATCTTCGCCTATGCGAGGACGCTCATCAGGCTGCGCACGACGGCGCCGGCCCTATCGGTGAACGACACGGACTTCTTCTGGTCGGACTTCGGCGACGGCAAGCGCGTGATCGCATGGCGGCGCGGGCGCGCGAGTGACGCAGCGCCCGTGCTCGTGCTGGCGAACTTTTCCGACTTCGGTTCGGCGCCGGGTGCCGATTATGTGGTGCCGACGTGGCCGGGCCCGGCGCCGGTCGGGAAGAAGTGGGTGGAGATCACGCAAGGCCGCGATGTGGACCCCGACTTCGTCGGGCGGGAAGCCATCTTTCCGTGGGAGGCAAAGGTCTACACGTTCGCCGATGCTTGAACTGTAAGGTAAGCCCGGTGCGACTGCGTCGAGCGGCTCTTCACCGGGACTTCCGGGCGGACGCACGCGGCTCGTATTTGATCGGCCGCGCAACCATTTCGTCCCAGGCGTAAGGACACGTTTCCGGGAAGCGATCCACATCCATATCGGTCTCGGTCGACGCTCTGTCTCGCGCGTCCAGGTAGCCCTCGCGAACAGCCTCATCTCGCAGCGGTCTCAGACCCGGATTCTTCTCGAGCACCCGTCCTATGCGGCGGCGCTGCTCGCGAATGTTGTTCTCCGAGCTGCGACTGCGCTTCTCGGGCTGGTGATCCCACTTGATTGATGCATGAGCAGGACCGTGAGCGCGCTTTCGAGCTTGTCGTACTGTTCGTTGCCCGCGTCATCGAGCTCCTCGGCGATGTTCGGTGCATCGATCTCCGATAGACGCCCTTCCCTCAGCAGACCCGCCTGCTGAGCGGCCCAGCCATAACGGTCGGCATTGTAGCGCGCAGGCGCTTCGGCCTGTTCCGCTGCCGTCACGACGGTCGCGTTCGCTCGTTTCCTGGTCGCGTCTTGGGTCGCCATCATTCACCTGCCGGCTTGACAGTATAGCGGCTCGCGACGAGGCCGGCGACCGCCACCCCGGCCAGTGCGAGCGAGATCAAAACGTTCCAGCCGGCGAGCGAGAGGCCGAGGAAGCGCCACGCCGCCTCGTCGCACGGCACGACCCGCGTCCTTTGCATCTGCTGCAGCAGGCTGCCGCCGGTTCCCACGCCGCCGGGCGCAACCGCGCAATCCTGCGGTCCTGCCCACCACTTCCATTCGACGCCGGCGTGATAGGCCCCGAGGTAAGCGCTCCACAGCCACACCAGCGCCAGCGCCGCGAGCCCGCCGAGCAGCACGACGCGCGGCGCGCCGCGCCCGGCCGCGACGGCGACCAGGACCGCGAGCGGCACCGCGACGTAGTAGGGGATGCGCTGCTCGAGGCAGAGCGGGCACGGCTGCAGGCCGAGCCCATACTGGAACAGCCAGGCGCCGGCGAGCGTCGCCGCACCGCCGAAGGCGATCGCCGCGGCCGCGGCCACGACCGGATCCTCTGCGGCCCATGCTCTCAGTCTTGCCAGCATCGCTCGTTCTTTTGACCCGCCGCCGGCGTTGACCCGCCCCCGCCACCGTTATATCCGGTCTACAGCATGATCCCGAAAAGTGGATACCGGTTTTCGGAAAAGATCATGCTCCGCGAATAAGCTAGAGTGGGATGACGATTCGAAGAAAGTCATCCCACTCTAGCGGGCCCCTGTGGCGGAATTGGTAGACGCGCTCGACTCAAAATCGAGTGCCGCAAGGCATGCTGGTTCGAGTCCGGCCAGGGGCACCACGTCTGGCTCTGTCGATTTGGTACGGGTTAGTGAGCACTCCAGCGCCACGCTGCACTCAAGATTGAGTGGGCCTTTTTGGTGCGGCTGATCAAGAAATCAGGCGCGAGTAGAAATTGTTGCTACGTCGCAATTCGTTATCGCCGTCGGAAGGCTTACACACTCGAAACACAAGGCCGGGTGGAGACCGCCCGTTCGGCGATGTGCTCAGCGATATGGGCGGCATCGTCGCCCACGCCCTCAAAGATGTTGGATCGCATGGTGTGCATGCGCCTGAGTCCCAGAAAGTACAAGCCCGGACACGGGGACACACCGCGTCTCTGGACCGGCTCTCCTGTGTCGTCGAACACCGGCAGCTTGACCCAGTCGAAATTGTAGCGAAACCCGGTGGCCCAGACGACGGCAGCGATACTTGCCGCCTTCGCATCCAACTCGAGGACCGGGCGCGGCGCGGGCAACGCCGCGGACGACGTTGCCCACTTGTCGGTCGCCTCTTCCGGCAGGTCCAATCCGTTCGCGCGCGCGTACTCGTCCATTCGCTTCCGGAAGTCGGTAAACCACGCCTCGCCTTCGGTCAGATTCTGCTCGACATCGTCGGCCAGAATGATCTTGCCCGCGGAAATACTGCGCAACCGCCCAAGCAATGTGATGCCGTCGGCCGCGAACCGGCGCAGGTCGATGTCGCGCCCTCCTCCGACCCCGGTGACAAGCGGAAAACGTTCGCGCTTCACCTCGGGAAACTGGTCCACCGGACGATCCCAGATTTGCAGCGCGCCAAACCACCAGTAGATATCGCGCCCGCGATAGCGTCGCGGTGTTTGCCTGTACCGCCCGATCGAGAGGTAGACCTCGCGCCCCGTTTCGCGCAACCCCTCGGCAATCTGTGCGCCCGACGGGCCGCCGCCGACAACAAGTACGGATCCCGGCGGCAGCTGCCGCGGGCTGCGGTAATCTCGCGAGTGGACCTGAGCGACGTGTTCTGGCAATTCCTTGTGACAGGCGGGTATCAGCGGCTCATGGAACGATCCGATCGCGACCACGACGTTGTCGGCCTCAATCGTAGCGCTGTCCGTTTCGATAACGAGGCGATGTGAATGCTGCTGTTTGCGAACCCGCGTGACGCGAACATTGCAGCGCAAAGGCGCTCTGATCACCTGCGCATAGTGCTCGAGAAACCGCACCACCTCCGCCTTTGGGACGAAGCCGTCCGGATCATTGCATTGATAGGCGTGGCCCGGCAGGCGAATGGCCCAGTTGGGGAACTGGAACATCAGCGAGTCCCACCGCTCGCTCCGCCAGGCTTCGCCGACGCGGCCTCGCTCGAGAACGATGTGTGAGTGCCCTAGCCTGCTGAGATGATAGCTCGCCGCTAGGCCGGCTTGCCCACCTCCGACGATCACGGTGTCGAAATGCTCCTTCATCGGACCTTTGCACCCCTTGGCCCCATTGTTCGACCACCCGGTGCTGCCGGACCCTGCGAGGAGAGCGACCCAAAGTCCTTGGTTGAGAACTTAAGGTTTTCTGAAGCCATGGTTATCACGGTCAGCGGCGACGAGGCCCGATGAGATCCGATTCGCCTGTTTCGGGTCGACCTCGGGGGTCCGCGTTCGCGCAGCCTCGTCCAGGCCCCCGCGTGCTCTGGACTTCGAACGATTAAGTTGGCTGGCACGTCAACATCCTCCTCGTTTGTTGCGGCAATGCCGACGACGAGACTGAGGCCCACCCCAAGATAGGTTAGTGCTGCCACCTACGAACGGGCAGCGTGCCCCGCGCGAAACCCTCTAGGGGCGAAGAGCCGATGAAAGACGGGGTAAAGCGTGGCAAGCCTACTCAAGAGCGTGGCAAACCTGCTCAGCTGTCTCGATAACCTGCGGCGGATCGCGCGCGCGAAAATCCGCTTCGCTTGCAGCCGCTTACGGTTCGCTTCAGCGCGGTAGAAGCCGTAGTCGATAGTGCCGTCGTCCTGTTGATGAATGGTCCATCTCACTTCCTGCATCGTCTCTCTCCTACTTTCGGCGATCGTTTGAAGATCATTGCGTGCAGCCTGCCCTCCGGCTGCAGGGCTTGGACGTGTTTCCCATTGTCGTTGAGACACTCTCGGGTCACGCCAGTAACGCCCGCGCAATGACGGCCGCGGCGCAGATGCAGACGATGATGGGTAGCCGCCACGAGAGCCGTTGGCGACGTCCAGGGTATGGGGCTGGTCGTACCAGTAGGAGCAGTACCAAGCCTCGTCGACTTGCAGTGGTGTGAGCGGAACAAGGAAGGTTCGCTTGTCGTGGTACGTCATTGCGGCATCTCCTCGTCAGACTTTCATTGTGGGCGAGGATGACTGGTTGCCGCCGCGTCCGCTTCACATCCGGCTTACATTTTGCTGACCGCGGCCTGATTTCTTCATCTTGCGGTCATGCTAGGTTGAAGGGTCCCGAGTTCTTGCCACCGGAAACGCATTTGCGCTACCTGTTCGCGGACTACGTTCTCGACACCAATCGCCGCGAGCTCCATCGCGGGTCCGATCTCGTATCCGTCACCCCACAGGTGTTCGATCTCCTCGCTTATCTGCTCCTCAATCGCGAGCGCGTCGTCAGCAAGGACGAGATCATCGCGGCCGTGTGGGGTGGCCGCATCGTCTCGGATGCCGCTGTGACCACGCGGCTAAACGTTGCGCGGAGCGCAATCGGCGATTGCGGGGACGCACAGCGGCTGATCAAGACCCTCCCCCGCAAGGGTATGCGTTTTGTCGGAACCGTACGGCTGGAGCAGGCAGCCGAGCCTGCGCGAGCGGAGGAGGCGTCGCGACCTGATCCTTCGGACGCTCCCTCGAGATCCGAGAACGTTACCAGACGCGGGTATCGTTCTATCGGGCGCGACGCCTTTCCGGATGCGAACGAAACGCGCGCCGCGTTGGCCGTGCCGGACCGGCCGTCAATTGCCATTTTGCCATTCGCAAATCTCACCCGTGATCCCGAGCAGGAGTACTTTGCCGACGGTGTCGTCGAAGACATCACCGTCGGCCTTTCGCGCATGCGATGGCTGCTGGTGATCGCGCGCAATTCGAGCTTCACCTACAAGGGTCGCCCGATTGATGTAAAGCAGGTGGGTGGCGAGCTCGGCGTGCGCTACGTGGTCGAAGGAAGCGTCCGCAAGGCGTCTGGCCGCGTGCGGATCACGGCCCAGCTCATCGATGCCGCCACCGGCGCGCACTTGTGGGCAGACCGCTTCGAAGGCGCGCTCAGAAGCATCTTTCATCTGCAGGACCGGGTGAGCGAGAGCATCGTCGGCGCAATTGCGCCGCGGCTCGAGCTGCATGAAATCGAGCGCGCCAGGAGCAAGCCGACGGAGAGTCTCGATGCCTACGACTACTTTCTGCGTGGAAAGGCGAACGTTCACTTGGGGACCAGCGAGTCGCACAGCGAGGCGCTTCGCCTGTTCTACCGGGCGATCGAGCTGGACCCGGAGTTTGCCTCGGCCTACGGCATGGCCGCGTGGTGCTATACGCGGCGAAAGGCGAGCGGCTGGGGGACGGACTCCGCGGAGGAGATCGCCGAAACCGCGCGGGTGGCGCGCCGGGCTGTGGAGTTGGCCAAGGATGATGCGGTGGCGCTGTGCACGGCGGGGTTTGCTCTCGCGCGCGTCATCGGTGACCTCGACGATGGGGCCGCTTTCATCCAACGGGCAGTCGAACTCAATCCGAACCTCGCGACCGCGTGGCTCACCAGTGGCTGGGTCAGAGTTCTATCTCGGCGACCCGGACGCGGCGATCGAGCATCTCAAGCATGCGATGCGTCTAAGTCCGCTTGATCCGCTCATGTTCGGAATGCACTCGGGGATGGCGTTCGCTCATTTCTTTGCCGGCCGCTATGACGATGCAGCATCGTGGGCCGAGAAAGCGCTCCGGGAGCAACCGGACTGGGTTCCCGCCTTGCGTACTGCGGCGGCAAGTTTCGCGCTGGCGGGAAACCTCGAGGGCGCTCAACGCGCAATGGGGCGCATGCGGGTGCTCGCTCCGCAAATCCGCGTCTCGAACCTGAAGGACTTGATGCCGCTTCGCCGATCCGAAGACTTGACCAGGTTCACAGAAGGCCTGCGCAAGGCGGGTCTGCCAGAGTGAATGCAAGACCCATCAACTCCTTGCTGGAAATGCGTGGATGGCGAGGGGGATCTAGTCTTCCGCAGTGCCGCAAGGCATGCTGGTTCGAGTCCGGCCAGGGGCACCACCCACCATTGGATCGTGCCCGACCACGACGCGGTCGGCGACCGCCCGTGAGCGCGGCCGCGTTCGTGGACCTCTCCTGGCGCAGGCAGCGCCGCCCTTGATGGGTCGCCTCGCACTGGCGCCGACATGCTGCTGCCGATCGGCAGCCATCCCGCCAACGCGAGATCGTTCTGGTTGCACTCGATCCGCGCGCTAAGGCAAGATGTGGCGCGGGGGGTTTGATCTCGCGCGGGGGCCGTGGGGGGCGTCCGGCGAGGGGAGGCGACCAAACATGGCCTCGACCAATTTTCATCTCGCTCCACCCTCCAAGGTCGTCGACGGGCTGCTGGCGGTGCCGATCGACATCCAGTCGATCGATGCGAAGCTGGTGTTCGATGGTGCCGCGCAGAGCGGCAGCGCGGATGCCACGATTGCATTCACGGTCGGACCGACTGCCGGCAACCCCATTTTCGACCTGCGCCAGACCATCACCAACGCGTGGCTCGACGGCGTGCCGTTTCCGGCCGCGCAGGTCGCACTGCATGACTTCGGCGGCGGCGCGTTGTCCGAGCTTCGGGTGGTGCAGTCCGTGCTCAACGCCGGATCGGTTCACACTCTGCGCCTGCAGTACACGCTCGGCATCCCGGCCTCGCAGCTGGGCGGGGCCTACCCGCCCGCGCTCGAATGGTCCCCGGGCCCGAAGCTGCGGTTCAGTTTCGGGCTTTCCGATCTCAACGCCGGCCGCTATCTCGAGGCGTGGCTGCCGGCCAATCTGATTTTCGATCAGTTCAGCATTCACCTCGACGTCGAGGTCATCAACACGGTCGCGGGCCATTCGGTGATCACCAACGGCCAGGTCAGCGGCCTTGGCACCAATCATTGGGCGATCGATTTTCCGGCGCGCTTCACCGCGTTGTCGCCGTTGCTGGAGCTGCGCGCGTCCGATTCGCTGCAATCGCAGTCGGCCGCGGTCGCGCTGCCGGTCTCCGGCGCGACGGTGGCGGTCGAGGCCTGGAAGCTTTCGGGCGCCGCCTTCGACCTGGCGGCGCAAATCAACCTGCTCAAGAGCTTCCTGGTCGCGAACGAAAACAACTACGGTCCCTACGTTCACGGCAACCGGTTCGTGGCGTTCTTCAACGTCGGCGGAATGGAATACGAAGGGGGAACGACGACGAGCGCTTCGGCCCTCCTGCACGAGACCTTTCACAGCTGGTTCGCGCGCGGCATCAAGCCGTCCGGCCAGGAGCACGGCTGGTGGGACGAGGCCTTCACGTCGTTTCACGATGACGGTGCCGACGACGCCCTGCCGTTCGATTTTTCCGCGCCGACGATCACGCTCTGCTCGCGCGACCCGTGGCAACGCCGGACACCGGGCAATTCGTATACCGACGGCAGCCGCTTCTGGAAAGGGATGGCCGCGCTCGTGGGAGTGGCCACGCTCAACGATCTGATGAGCGATTGCTACAAACGCCACCGCGGCGATCCGGTCTCGACCCAGATGATCGAGGAATTCCTGCTGTCGAAGAACGGAAATCCCCAGATCGTCGATGCCTTCCACCGCTTCGTCTACGGCTTCCCGGATCCGTCGCCGGCTCCGCAGCTGTGGCTCAAGGACGACGCCGCGCACACCGGCGCGGACGTCTGGTCCGGTGCGTTCTGGGATTCACCGGATCTCTGGGTCCGCAATCAGGACGACGGCGGAACGGCGCACCAGGCACCGGAGCACGGACAGGACAATTGGTTCTATGCCCGAATTCGCAACAAGAACACGGCGGGCGCCTGCAAGCATTTCGCCGTGACGTTCCAGGCCAAGCCTTTTGCCGGCACCGAGTTCGTCTATCCGGCCGACTTTCTGCCGAGCGTCGCGGCGAAAGTCGAATTCGATCTCGCGCCGGGCGCAACGCGAATCGTCAAGGCGAAATGGCCGCGCGCGCAAATTCCGGCCGCCGGCACCCATACCTGCCTGCTGGCGTCGGTCATCGCCCGGAAAGACCATCCGGCGTCGGGGCTTCATGTCTGGGAGCACGCCAATCTCGCGCAGAAGAACCTCACGATCGTCGACCTCAAGCCCAACGCCTTCGTGATCATCCCGGTCGTGCTCCGGAATGTTCGGCGCCCAGGCCCGGCGCGGCATCACCTCGAAATCTGGCGCGACCCGGCATCGGAGAGCTATGAGGTGAGCCTGTTGAGCCGCTCCGGCGACCTTCTCGCCGCGCATCGTGGAAAGCGTCGGCGCGTCGACTGGGGAGTAAAGCCGGCCGAAACGGCCGACGCGCACGAGCTGTTGGACTGCGGCGCGCATCCCACGGCTTCCGCGCGCGCAGGCAGGAGCAGGTTGCTCACCGCCGACGCCATCGACCTGGTCGCCGAGCAGTTCTCCGACGCAACTGAGGTGCAGTTCCCCAACGGGAAAAAGGCGACGATCTCCGTCGAGCTGCCGTCCGGCTCGCAGACGGTGGTAGGGCTCAAGATCACGCTGCCGCAAAAGGCCGCGCGGGGGGCCGTGCTGAAAACTCATTTCCTGCAGCGCCACGTCAAGACGCGGCGGATCACCGGCGGGATCGCGGCCGAAATCCGCGTGGTGTGAGGGACGGGTCGCGACTTTACGGCGGCTGGTCACCGCACGATCCGCAATGGCGGCGCGATCGGTCAAAGAATTCGTGCATCGGCGCGCGCCCTCTGCTAGGGTTGCAATGAAGTTGATCTAATCTTTTAAGAGAAATTATTGCTTCTTTGGCGCCACGATCGAGGAGGCACCCATGCGCACGCGCTACGACGCCAGGCTCAAGGCCCAGGTTACGCTCGACGATGACGGGCGCATTCGCGCCGTCAATCATTTGGAGCCGCCGGTCTCGGACCAGCCGACGCCGAGGGAAGCCGCCGAGGAGTACCTGAGAAAGCTCGGCAAGACGCTGAAAATCCCCGCCCCCGCCATGCGGCACCTGAGCGAGCGCGTGTCGCACGCGGCGCCGCAGGATCAGGGCGTCGAGTATCGGCTGTCGCAGGAAAAGACCCTGTTCGACTCCACGACCGTTGCGTTCGCCCAGACGGTCAACAACCTGCCGGTCTGGGGAGCGGAAACGACCGTGACGGTCAAGCACGGTCCCAATCGCGTCGTCGCCGCCACCGACACCAGCCATCCGTCGCCGCGGGCGCCGCTGCCCTCCGGCGAGGCGGTGGGACGGTTGCAACGGCTGTTCGCGGTTGCCGAAGCGGAACAGAAGCTGCGCCAGAGCGGACTCGATCCGGCGACGCACATGAACGCGGCCGTCCGCGCTTCCGGGCCCGACGGCGAGGCCGCGACTTCGCGTTTCGTGCGCGAAATCTTGCCGCCCGGCGTGACGGTTCCGGGCGGCGGTCGGCTCATTCGCGGGCGACTGTTCGTCTACCGCTACGATGCGAACGAGCGGCTGCCGAAGCATGAGGCCGTGCCTCCGGAGACGGCGGGTGCGCCCGACAGCCACCAGGATCCCGTGCTTCCCCTCCCGCCGGTGCCGGCCTCGATCAAGGACGGCCAGTACTACACGGTCGCCGAAGTGACGTTCGAGCTTGGCATCCCGGGGAATGAAAAGCTGGTGTGGCTTGCGCTGGTGGAGATCGAGACCAACGCGGTGCTCTACCTGCGTGCGCTGGCGTCCGGCGTCAACGGGCTGGTGTTCAAGGTCGATCCGATCACGCAGAGCGGCAACGCGGCCAACTCGCCGGACAAATCCAATGCGGTTCTCAATCCTCTCCGGGGATCGGTCGTGCTGCCCAATCTCAACGCCCCCGTGGGCGGAACTCAGTCGCTGACCGGATCGCGCGCCGCCGTCCTCAACGTCGAGGGGACGGTGGTCGCGCTGCCGACCAAACCCACGGGGATCAACTTCGACTACAATGTGCGCACCAACGATTTCGCCGCGGTCAACGCCTACTATCATGTCGACAGGTTCTTCCAGACCGTGGAGAGCCTGGGCTTTCCGATCGCGACCTATTTCAACGCCACCACGTTTCCGCTCCCGGCCGATCACCGCGACATGAACTCCGTCAACGCGCATTGCATCGGCAACGGCGTGGGCGGAATAGGCCACGTCGGCTACGGGCTCAACGACGAGACCGACGTCGTCAATCCGATCGGGCGGGCGTGCGACTCGCGCGTGACCTGGCACGAGCTGGGCGGACACGGCATCCTCTATGAGCACGTGAATTCCGCCAATTTCGGCTTTGCGCACAGCGCCGGCGACAGCCTGTCGGTCATCTTCCATGACCCCGAGAGCAAGGCTCCGGATCGCTTCCGCTACGCGCCGTGGAATCCGATCAACACTCGGCGCTGCGACCGCGACGTGGCGGCCGGCTGGGCCTGGGGCGGCAGCCAGGACGTCGGCGGCTACCCCAGCGAAGAGATCCTCGAAACCACGATGTTCCGGGTCTACCGCTCGATCGGCGGCGACTCCACGGCGCTGGCGCGGCGCCAGTTCGCGTCGCGCGTGACGATGTACCTGATCCTGCGCGCCGTCGGTCAGCTCACGCCCGGCACCAATCCGGGCAACGCGCTCGGCTTCGCCAACAAGCTCATCGAGGTCGATCTGCTCAACTGGACCACGGAAGGCATTTTCGGCGGCGCCTACAACAAGGTCATCCGCTGGTCGTTCGAGAAGCAGGGTCTCTACCAGCCGCCCGGCGCGCCGACGCCGGTGGCCAAGCCCGGCGCTCCTCCGGCGGTCGACGTCTACATCGATGACGGCCGCGCCGGCGAGTATCAGTACCAGCCGGTGCACTGGAACACGACGGCGATCTGGAATCGGCGCAACCCCGATGGCAACCCGAACCATCAGAAACCGAAGCTCGGGAACAGCAATTTCGCCTACGTGCGGATCAAGAACCGCGGCACGACCACGGCCCGGAACGTGCGCGTCAAGGGTTACCACTGCAAGCCGTCGGCCGGGGTGCTGTGGCCGAACGACCTGCAGCCGATGACGACGGCGGAGATCGCGGTCGGAACGCTGCTCGGGAACAATGCGCAGGAGAAGATCGTCGGCCCGTTCGAGTGGGTTCCGATCAACAACGCCTGGGGCCACGACTGCATGCTCATGATCGTGTCGGACAGGCTCGATCCGAGCAACGTCGACCAGTTCACGGTCGGCGAGGTGGTGCAGGATTGGCGGCTCGTTCCCAACGACAACAACATCGGCCAGCGCAACGTCGTGACCGTCGGCCCCGGCAGCCAGGCGCTCATCAAGCTGTTCGAGGAGTTCGAGCTTCTGGGTCGGCAACCCGCATCGCAAGACCGCCGTCATGCGGCTCAGCGCCGTGCTGCCGCGCTGGCTTGCCCGAGCGAGATGGCAGCTGCGCTTTGCCACCGACAGCCGGTTCGAGCTCAGGCCGGGCGAAAGCCGCGAGGTCAGGTTCAGGCTCGGGGCCGGCGAGCGATTCAGCCCGAGGGACGTCGAGAACGCCACGGAGCGCGACATTCTAGTCCTGGTCGATGCCGACGACTTGCCGATCGGCGGGATGACCTATCGGCTCGAGCCGCGCGGCCAAGAAGAGGACGAGGTGTCGGCATCCCGCAGGGTCGCGCGCAAGAAGGTCGCAAAGCGCGCCAAGGCGCCGGCGAAAAAGGTCGCCCGCAGGAAGCGCCGGTAGGCGGAAGCGTCCTTGCGAGCGAAGCGAAGCAATCCAAAAAACGGCGCCGATCTGGATTGCTTCGTCGCTGCCGCTCCTCGCAATGACGAATGCGTCAGTGCGCCAGTACCTTCGACAGGAATAGCCGCGCCCGCTCGCTCTCCGGCGCGCGGAAGAAATCCGCCGTCGGACGCGCCTCCAGGATACGGCCCTCGTGCATGAACACGACGCGGTCGGCGACCGCGCGCGCAAAGCCCATCTCGTGGGTGACGACCACCATGGTCATGCCCTCGCGCGCGAGGCTTACCATCACGTCCAGAACTTCGCTGATCATTTCCGGGTCGAGCGCGGAGGTCGGCTCGTCGAACAGCATGGCGATCGGGTCCATGGCGAGCGCGCGGGCGATGGCGACGCGCTGCTGCTGGCCGCCCGAGAGCTCGCTCGGGTAGGCACGCGCCTTGTCGGCGAGGCCGACGCGCTCGAGCAACGCGCGGCCGCGCGCCTCGGCCTCAGGCCGCGGGCGCTTGAGCACGTGGCGCTGCGCCAGGCAGATGTTGTCGAGCACGTGCATGTGCGGATAGAGCTCGAAATGCTGGAACACCATGCCGATGCGCGCGCGCAAGCTCGGCAGGTCGGTCCTGGGGTCGCCGACCGAGACGCCGTCGATCAAAACCCGGCCGCGCTCGAATCGCTCCAGGGCGTTGATGCATTTGATCAGGGTCGACTTGCCGGAGCCCGACGGTCCGCACACCACCACCACCTCGCCGCGCGCGATCTTAAGGGTGCACGTCCTTGAGCACGTGATTTGAGCCGTACCACTTGTCGACGGCGTCGACCTCGATCATCGCGGGGTCGCTCATGCGGCGACCCGCCGGTGCGCGGCGCGCACCATAAGCGACGCCGTGAAGCAGAGCACGAAATAGACCGCGGCCGCGAAGCAATAGAGCTCGATCACGCGGCCGTCGCGGCCGGCCACGATGCTGGCCGCGGTCATGAAGTCGCGCAGCGTGATGACGTAGACCAGCGAAGTGTCCTGGAACATCACGATGCTTTGCGTCAGCAGCACCGGCGTCATCGCGCGGAACGCCTGCGGCAGGATGACGAGCCGCATCGTCTGCCACTGCGTCATGCCGGTCGCCTTGGCGGCGAGCGCCTGGCCGCGCGGCACGCTCGATATGCCGGCGCGGATGATCTCGCAGAAATACGCCGCCTCGAACAGCACGAACGCGGTGATCGCCGACGGAAAGGCGCCGATCGGGCGCCCGATCGCGAGCGGCATCAGGAAATAGAACCAGAACAGGACGAGGATCAGCGGCAGCGACCGGAACGTGTTGACGTAGAGAGCCGCGAGCGCCGCGACCGGGCGCAGCGGCGAGAGCCGCATGATCGCCAGCAGCGTGCCGAACACCAGGCCGCCCGCGACGCCGGCGGCGGTCAGCAGCAGGCTGACCTTCATGCCGTCCCACAGGAACGGCAGCGCGCGGACGATGACGTCCCAGTCGAAGCCGGTCATTGCGCCAGGCTCCCTGCGCGCAACGAAGCCCGGGATGCGCATGCGGCGCTCGACCAGGCGCATGGCGAGCGTCGCCACGACCGCGATCCCGACATAGAGCGCGGTCGCGGCCGCAAAGCTTTCGAAGCCCTGGAAGGTCGTGTTCTCGATCTGCCGGCTCTGCGCGGTCAGCTCCAGGAGCCCGATGGTGAGCGCGACCGACGAGGTGCGGATGATCGACAGGAACTCCGACGTCAGCGGCGGGATGATGATGCGGAAAGCGATCGGCAGCAGCACGAGCCGGTAGGCCTGCCGCGATCGTCAGGCCGCTCGCCAGCGCCGCCGTGAGCTGGCCGCGCGGCACTGCCTCGATGCCGGAGCGGACCTGCTCGGCGACGCGCGAGGCCGCGTAGACGCCGAGGCACGCGACGGAGGTCCAGAACTCCGGCAGCGGCAGGTCGCGCTTGAGCCAGCGGCCCCACGTCTCGCGGCACCAGCTCCGGCAGCACGTAGAACCACAGGAAGAGCTGCACCAGCACCGGGATGTTGCGGAACAGCTCGACATAGGCGCCGCCGAGCGCGCGGGCGGTGCGGCTCGGAAGCGTGCGCGCGACGCCGATCACCGTCCCGAGCGACGAGCGCGATCAGACCACGCGCTCAAGGTGACCAGGATGGTCCAGCGCAGACCCGAGAGCAGCCAGCCGAGATAGGGCTCCTGGAACAGGATGCTCCAGTTCCAGGGTAGTTCGCGGACGCGCCGCGGGCCGCGGCTCGTCCTATTCCGGGAACGCCTGCACCGCGATGGCGTGCTTCATCTCGTCGGTCAGCGGGAAGCCGACCTGGTCGAACCACTTGGTGTAGATCGGCTGCGAGCTCCCCGGAGCGGAACAGGCGCGCGAGCGTGCGGTTGGCGACGGTGAGCATGGTCGGATTGTTCTTCGGCACCATGAAGCCGTAGGGCGCGTAGCTCAGCGCGCGCCCGCTCACCACCATCGAGCCGGGTTGGCGCGCCTTGGTGGCGAGGCCGTAGAGGATGATGTCGTCGGTCACGTAGGCGTCGGCGCGGTCCGGTCTCGACCGAGAGCAGCGCATCGGCGTGGTCGCGGATCAGGTTGACCTTGATGTCGAGCTTCTTCTCGGCGACCAGCTCGTTGAGCACCTTCTCGCTGGTGCTCGCCTGCGGCACGATCGCGACCTTGCCGGCGAGGTCCTCGATCTCCTTGATGCCGGATCCTTGCTTCGCCATGAGGCGGTCGGCCGCGATGAACGTGACGAGCGTGAAGTCGACCTGCTTCTGGCGTCCCAGCGTGTTGACGGTCGAGCCGCACTCGATGTCGACGGTGCCGTTCGCCACCAGCGCCATGCGGTTCTGGATGTTGACCGGCACGTACTTGATCGTGAGCTCGGGCAGGTTGAGCTCCTGCTTCATCGCCTCGGCGATCTTCAGGCAAAGCTCGACCGAGTAGCCGACGGCCTTCTGCGCTGTTGTCGATGTAGGAATGCGGGATCGAGGTCTCGCGATGGCCGATCGTGAACGTCTTGGTCTCGCGCAGCTTCTTGACGATGGCGTCGACCTCCTGGGCGGAGGCCGGCGCGGTGGTCACCATCGCGGCTGCCAGTGTCGCGCCGAGCGCAAGGCAAATCCGTCGGGTCGTCGTTGTTGTCATGGCATCCTCCCTCGCTCGCGCTACGGTATACGGCGGGGCAGGGAGCCGCCAAGGGCTCGGCGCGGGGCCTCCCCGTCATTGCGAGCCGAAGACGGAGGTCGGAAGCTGCTGGTTCTCAGCCGAACCGGCCCGGATTGAACGACGCGACGTCGGCCCTGGTTGGGCCCCCCGGCCACCAGCTTTCCGATGAGCGGCGCCGCCGCCATGCCAGCGTGCCCGTGCACGAACGCGTAGACACGTGGTCGGCGAGAGCGGCGCATCACGGGCAGCGTGCCGTTCTCGGTGAGCCGCCTCCCGCGGAGCGCGAAGCCAACGGCGCACGCGTTCGGCGCCGTTGCGGCGGAGCGCTTCCAGAAGCGCATTCACCAACCGGTACGGATTGGCGGAAATCGACTTTCACACAATCCAGCCGGCGACGTAAGATGCGCCGCCGGTGCCGGGGGTGCAGGCGACCACCGGCGAGAGGGCGAAGATGGCCCAGACCAATTTTTCCTTTGGCTCTTCGTCAAAGACTGTGGATGGCTTGCCGGTGATCGACATCCAGTCGCCCGCGAGGCGGGTGTTGGACGGTGACACGCGGAGCGGCAGCGCGAATCGCCCGGATTGCATTTGCGGTCCGGCCAACCGTCGGCCACCCGATCTTCCAACTGCGGCAAGCCGTCGCAACGGACTGACTTGAGGGAGGAACACTATGAGAAAAAGCGCGACGAGTAGCGTGCTGCGGGTGCGCGCGATCGCCGGGACTTACGTCGTCGTGTTGGCCTGGGACTTCGAGCCCGGACAGGAGGCGAAGCACGCAGGGCTGATGGGTTTCGCAATCGAGCGTGCGGAGCTGAAGGACGGAAACGAGGTCGATCGCTACTGGCTGCGCAGCATCAAGCGTTTCCGCGAGAAGGATCGCGGCTTGCCCGCCGGCACGCCCGTTAGTACCGCCGACCATCCTATCCAATCCTTCCAGTGGGGCGATTACACCGCGCAGGCAAGTCGCAGCTATCGCTACCGCATTGTCCCGACCTATGGGCTTTCCAAGAGACTTATTCTCGACGAAGCGTCCGCGGTCACGGTCGAAATTGACACGGAAGTCGAGTTTTTGCTTCACCCCGCGGCCGCCAATGACGCGGCCCGGCACGATGTATACTTCAACCGCGGCGTTATCGGCTCCCAGGCGTTTGCGCGCCGGTTCCAGAACGCCGAGCCTGACCCAAACAACCCAGCGTCCGAGGAGATGGTCTGGCTGTCGCGGGGCCTCTTTGAAGCGTTGGTGCGCTTTATCGGCCTCGCCGAGGATCACCGCTTCGCCTTGCGCGCCGCTCTATACGAATTTCACTATCAACCTATCGCGAACGCCTTTGCCAAGGCCGTGGAAGCAGGCGCGGACGTTAAGATCGTTTATGATGCGGAAAGCAGCTACAAGGCAGGGAACGAGGCGACTATCCAAGCTGCGGGCCTCGACCAGGCGGACGCAGTTATTCCGCGAACCGTCAGTGAAGGCATCAGGCACAACAAGTTTATCGTTCTCCTTCAGGATGACGCTCCCGTCGCAGTATGGACCGGCTCCACCAACATCTCCAAGGGAGGCATTTTCGGCCATTCGAATGTCGGCCACATTGTCTGGCATCCTGGAATTGCCGGAGCCTATCTCGACTATTGGCAGCGCCTTGCCGACAATTTGACATCGACCAAGCTGCGTCCGATCAACCGGGAAGCCTCTCCCCTTCCCGCCGGCTCGCCATCGCCGGGCAGCATTACGCCGTTATTCAGCGCTCGTGATGAGAAAGACAGCAGCGTCTCACTGCAATGGTATGCGGACCGCATGGACGGGGCGACGCAGATCGTTTGTTTTACGGTCGCCTTCAACATCGATAAGGTCTTTCAGAAGGTCCTCGCAAAGGACAACGATGTGCTGCGCTACGTTGTCAAGGACGATGATCTCGGCGATGGCGAGATCATTGGTCGCGACCGCGACGTGCTGTTCGCAGCCGGCGGGTACCTCGGCCGCAACGCGCTTTTTAACTTCCTTCAGGAACGCGACAATCCCCTGAACACCAACGACTACATCCACAACAAGTTCATGCTCGTTGATCCACTGTCGGACGATCCGCTCACCGTCACCGGTTCTGCCAATTTTAGCCAGCCCTCGCAGCGCATCAACGACGAGAACATGCTTGTCATTCGCGGCGACACGCGGGTCGCCGACATTTACTTCGGCGAGTTCATGCGAATCTTCGATCATCACTACGCGCGATATCTGGTCCGGAAACTGACCAGTAGCGACCGCCACGACCCGAACGCCGGCTACTTGAAGGAGAAGACAGCGGAGTGGTTACCCCCGCACTTCAACGCGGCGAGCTACAAGGCAAAACGCCGTCGCTATTTCGTCGGGGCCTGACCGGGATCAGCGCTTTCTGCAGTAACTTGGGCTGCCGGAACTTCGGAACGACACCGCACTCGTCATTGATTTCGGGGCTTCTGGCAAGCATCGCATTCGTGCGCTCACCGAGACGAGACGGCCGGCCGCACCGATGCATCCTACCGCGACGCGAACTTCACCCGAACCGACCCGGACCAAACGGAACAACGTCGGCACTCGTCGCCTCGCCCGACACCAACTCCGCCACCAGCTTGCCGGTCATCGGCGCCGCCGCCATGCCGACGTGGCCGTGGCCGAACGCGTAGACGACGTCGGGCGTGCGGCGCGAGCGGCCGATCACGGGGAGCGAGTTGGGCGTGCTCGGCCGGTGGCCCATCCACATCGAGAGGCGATCCTCGGGGTAGTTCTCCTTGAGCGCCGGGAACAGGCGGTGCACGTGCTTGAGCAGCACGCGCGAGCGCTCCCAGTTCGGCGGTGCCTTGAGGCCGGCAAGCTCCACCGTTCCGGCAACTCGCAAACCCGTTTCCATCGGGGTCGCGACGAACTTGCCGGCCGCGTCCGCTACGGGCACGCGTGGCGCGACCTCGGGATCGCGGATGATCAGGTGGTAGCCGCGCTCGGTCTCCAGCGGAATCGCATCGCCCAGCTCGGCCGCGAGCGGTTTTGACCAGACGCCAGCGGCGACGACAGCCGCGTCGGCGGCAAGCGTGCCGTTCTCCGTTCGGATGCCCAGGAGCCGCGTTCCGTCAAGCTCGAAGCCGACGACGCGCGCCCGTTCGATGCGGCCGCCGTTGCGGCGGAAGGACTCCGCCAGCGCGTTCACTAATCGATTCGGATTGGTGGTGTGGCCGTTCTCCCGCACCAGCACGCCCTTGACGTACTCGCGCGAAAGGCTCGGCTCGAGCTGGCGCAGCTCGTCGGCGTCGAACTCATCCCAGGCGACCCCGTTCTCCCGCCGCAGCGCCCAGGCAGCGCTCTCCTTTTCCCACTGCGCCTGCGAGCGATAGACGAACAGGTGGCCGACGTTCCGCACCAGGTCCTCGGCGCCCGCGTCCTTGAGCAGCGGCGCGAGCGTGGCGAGCGAGGGACCGAGGATCGCGCGCAATGCGCGCGCCTGCGCCGCCACCTTGTCGGGCGTGCCGGCGCGGATGAAGCGGATCAGCCAGGGCGCGAGCGTTGGCAGATAGCTCCAGCGGATCACCAGCGGGCCCATCGGGTCGGTGAGCCAGCCCGGCACGTGCCGAAGCATGCCCGGCATCGACATCGGCACCACCGACGAGCCGTTGAGGCACCCGGCGTTGCCGAACGAGGCGCCCTCGCCCGGATTGCCCGGCTCGACGATGAAGACGTCATGGCCGGCGCGTTGCAAAAAACTCGCCGCCGCGACTCCCACCATGCCGGCCCCGATCACGCCGACGGTTTTTTTGCTCTGCGTCACGTCTCGCACCTTTCACAAATGCCGTCATCCTGAGGTGCTCGGCCGCGAAGCGGCCGAGCCTCGAAGGATGCTGCTCAGCGGTGCCGTCCTTCGAGGCTCGCCCGACTTCGTCGGGCTCGCACCTCAGGATGACGGCTCAGAGGATGCATGTCCAAACAGCCCATCCTTCAGAGGCAGGATTCAAACCACCTGGTTGCGCAGCGTGGTCTCGCCGCGCCACAGGCGATCGAGATTCTCGACCAGGAGGTCGATGACGTTGTCCTCGTAGCGCCGGGTCTCGCCGGCGGTGTGCGGCGTGATCGAGCGCGTTCCCCAGCGCCCACAGCGGCGAAGCCGCCGGCAGCGGCTCCTCGACCGAGCAGTCGATGCCGGCGCCGGCGATGCGCTCCTCGGTCGAGCGCGGCGATGAGCGCCGGCTCGTCGACCACGCGCCCGCGCGCCACATTGACCAGGAAGGCCGACGGCTTCATCGCGCGAAACGCCCGCGCATCGATCAGCCGCTCGGTCTCGGGGGTGAGCGGACAGGTGAGCGCGACGACGTCGGCCTCCGGCAGCCGCTGCGAGCAGGCGGTCCTGCGCCACCACCTCGTCGGCGGCGCCGCCGCCGGTCGAGACGTCGCGCTTCACCGCGATCACCCGCATGCCGAACGCCTGCGCGAGGCGGGCAAGCCGCGAGCCGATGCGGCCGAGGCCGACGATCAGCAGCGTCTTGCCGCCGAGCTCGTCCTCGCGCCGGCTCAAGATCGCCGATCATGCCGCGCCAGTGGCGCTTCGCCTGATTGTCGCGGCCGGTGTGGAGCTGGCGCATCAGCGCGAGGATCAGCGCCATCGCGTGCTCGGACACCGCGTCGGCGTTCACTCCCTGCGCGCTCGCCACCCGGATGCCGGCCGCCTGCAGCGCGTCGCGGTCGTACTGATCGGTGCCGGCGCTGATCGACTGGATGAAGGCGAGTTTCGGCGCGCGCGCGATCAGCTCGTTGCGCCACATCATCGAGACCGAGAGCACGTCGGCTTCGCCGATGCGGGCGGTCGAGCTCGTCGAGCGAGCCGACCTGGAAGTGCTTGATGCCGGTCCCGCGCAGCGCGAAGCGCTCGGCCATGCGGTAGGCCACGTGGGCGAAGCAGACGGTGAGGTCTTCCTTTTTGGGGATCGAGCGCATGGGCCTCTCGTCATTGTAGGGTGGGCAAAGCGCCGCGAACGCGGCGCGTGCCCACGTTTGGCAGGCCGCGTGGGCACGGCGCGCAAGGGCGCGCCTTTGCCCACCCTACAAAACTTCCCCTCGCTCGCAACGGCTCACGGAAACCGGACGAAACCGGCGGAGCCGTCGCGCTCGATGCGCGCCGGCAGGTCGGTCTCCCAGGCGAGGTACTCGGCCATCGCCGCCGTGACGCCGGCCGGCTGCTCGTAGGGCTTGAGCCAGACGTCGACCGCCTCGTCCGCCATCCTGGGATCGTCGGCGGTGAGCGGATGGCCGGCGGCCTCCCAGGCCGCATTGCCGCTCGCGAGATAGCGGACCGGCTTGTCGGTGAGCAGCGCGGCCTCCGGCGCCGCCAGTTCGGCGAGCACACCGTCCTCCGATGTAAGCACCAGCGTCCCGGAGAGCGGGATGCGGGCGAGCGCGGGCGCAAGCCGCGCGCGGATCGCGAACCATGCGCCCGGGATATGGCCGCGCCGGTAGTCGCGGCTGAGCGCGAGGTCGACCACGGTCGCGTCGCCGCGTGCCTTGAGCGCGGCCAGCGCCGCGGCGTCGATGCGAAGTTTTGGCCTCGCCCCGAGGCCGAGCACGTGCGCTGCCGGCCACCCGGTCTCGGCGCCCGCCTCGGCCAGCACGAACACGTCGCTCCAGCCCATCTGGCGGAGCCACGACGCGGTCATCTGCGCCCGCGCCTCCTTGTCGTCGGCCAGCACGATGCGCGCGCCGAGCGTGCCGACATACTGATCGGTCGCCTGCACCAGCTGACCGCCCGGCGCCGAGACCGCGCCGGGCACGTGGCCGGCCGCGTATTCGGCCGGATCGCGCACGTCGAAGAGGTAGAGCGTGCGCTCGCTGTCGGCGCGCCAGCGCTCAAGCGTTGCGCCGTCGATGCGCGCGACGCCGCAGCGCCGTGCCACGTCGGTGGCCGCGGTTTTGGCCCAGGCGAGTCCGGGTGCCGAAACCTCCGGGGCGCGCCGCGCTTTGCCGCTCTCGCAGGTCAACCCGGCAAGGCTCCAGCCCATGGTGCCGTTGCGCAGCGCCACCACCTTGTTCGGCACGCCGGCGTTGATCAGCGACTGCGCGCCGATGATGCTGCGGGTGCGGCCGGCGCAGTTGACCACCACCATCGTATCGGGCGACGGCGCGACGTCGCGGATGCGCAGCACGAGCTCGGCCCCGGGCACGTTGATGCCGCCCGGGATGGAGACGCGCGAATATTCGTCGAACGGGCGGCTGTCGACCACGACCACATCGGCGCCGTCGCGCAAAAGCTGGTCGAGCTCGACTGCCGCGATCGAGGGCGTACGGTCCACGTGCTCGACGAACTCGCCGAACGCCTTGCTCGGCACGTTCACGCCGGAAAACAGCTCCAGCCCGGCTGCTGCCCATCCCGCGACGCCGCCGCTCAGCATCGACAGGTCGGCGTAGCCGAAGCGGCTCAGAATCTTGGCGGCACGTTCGGCGAGGCCGTCGTCGGCGTCGCACAGCACGATGCGGGTTGCGCGGCGCGGCACCAGCCGCGCGATCCGCATTTCGAGCCGGCTCAAGGGCAGCGAGCGCGCGTGCAGCAGATGCCCTTGCGAGAAGATCAGCTCCTCGCGCAGGTCGAGGATCGCCAGCTCCCGGCCGTCGGCCAGCATGCCGGCGACCTCGCGCGCGCTCGCACTCCGCGCTGTCGTCGGCGCTTGCGCGGCGTCGTTCAAGGGCAAATTCACGTCGCCCGCTGCGGGGTCATCCGGTTCACCTTGCCGGTCTTGAGGTCGAAGCTGTCGCGCTTGATGCGGTCGAGATTGGTGCCGGTGACGCGGATGAAGCGGGAGTTGTCGGGATAGTCGATCGAATGGATGGCGCCGTCCTGGTAGATGCCGGCCTGACCCGGGTTCAACCGGTACTTCTTGGTCGGCTTGAGCTTGGCATGCTCGGTGTCGGCGCCGTCGTCGACGCGCTCCCACTCGATCATGTCGGTGTGTCCGGTGGCCTGGCCGTAGATCGCCCACGAGGCGCCGTGGTCGTGCGGCGGCGACACGCGCGCCTTCTCGTTGATATGGGCCAGCACCTGGAAACCGAGCTCCGGATCCTCGTGCAGCACCTTGAGCCCCTTCGGCACGTCGTCGCCGCAGTAACGCGCAACGAACTGCCAGTCGGCGAGCAGGCGCTCGAGGCGCACGCGCACCTCCTCGCGGCCTTTCGGCCCCGGATCGCGCTCAAGCGCGGTGCGGCAATCCGCGACGAACTCCTCGAGGTCGTAGGACATGGTCGGCTCCCGGTAGCGGCGGCGGCAGGCGACACGGATTTTTGCGCATCCGCGTTCCGGGCGCCAGACCCGTCATTGCGAGCCGAAGGCGAAGCTTTGTAGGGTGGGCAAAGCGCCGCGAACGCGGTGCGTGCCCACGTTGGCAGCCCGCGTGGGCACGGCGCGCGAGTGCGCGCCTTTGCCCAACCTAAATCTTTCTTCGTCGCTTACGCTCCGCGCAGGACGGTCGGAAGACAGGACGCAAGATGCACAGTGAATCGCCGCCGTCACCGCGGCACGATCCGGGGCCGCGCTCGCTCGCCGAGCTGGAGGCGCGGTTTGCCCGCGACCTCGAACTGCTCACGCTGCCGCCCGCGAAGGAGTGGCTCGAGCCGCGCATCCACCCGCAGTGGGGGCCGGTGCTCGACGTCGCGGTCGTCGGCGCCGGCATGGCGGGTCTCGCCGCGGCCTTCGCGCTCAAGTGCCTGAGCGTGCGCGCCATGCGGGTGTTCGATCGCGCGCCGCAAGGTTTCGAGGGGCCGTGGGCGACCCATGCGCGCATGGAAGTCTTGCGCTCGCCGCCGGACCTGACCGGCCCGGCGTTCGGCTTCGCCAACCTCACGTTCCGGGCCTGGTTCGAGGCGCAGTTCGGGCGAGCGGCGTGGGAGAGGCTGCACCGGATTCCGCGCCTGCAGTGGATGGACTATCTGCGCTGGTACCGGACGATGATCGAAGTGCCGGTCGAGAACGAGACCGAGCTGATCGATCTTGACGGCGACGCGAGCGCCGTCGTTCTCACCTTGCGGTCCGCCGCCCGCGTCCGGCAGATCGCGGCGCGCCGGCTGGTGCTCGCCACCGGCCGCGACGGGCTCGGCGGCCCTTACGTGCCGGCGGCGTTCGCTCAGCTCGACCGCCGGCTTTGGGCGCATACCAGCGAGGCGATCGACTACGCGGCCCTGCGCGGCAAGACCGTGGCGGTGATCGGCGCCGGCGCCTCCGCGGTCGATGCCGCCGCCGAGGCGCTCGAAGCCGGCGCGGCGCGCGCCGCCATGCTGGTGCGCCGCGCCGACGTCCCGCGCATCAACAAGACCATGGGCATCGGCAGCCCCGGCTTCTGGCTCGGCTTCCACCGCCTGCCCCTGGCGCAGCGCCTGGCGATCATGCGCTACATCGACGGCCAGGGGGTGCCGCCGCCGCGCAACTCGATGCTGCGCGCCTCGCGCCACCGGAATTTCTCGATCATCGCGGGCTGCGAGGTGGGCGAAGCCACCGCCGGGGACGGCCGCGTGCGGCTCGACACGACGCGCGGCGCGCTCGCCTTCGACCACCTCATCCTCGCGACCGGCCTAGCGATCGACTGGAACCAGCGGCCGGAGCTTGCGGCGCTTAAGCCGCACGTCCTCACCTGGCGCGACCGCCTCGCGCCCGGCGAGCGCGGCGAGCTTCCGCACGCCGACGACCCGTTCCTCGGCCCCGATCTCGAATTCCTGCAGCGCGAGGCAGGCAGCGCGCCGTGGATCGAGCGCGTGCACTGCTTCGCCTTCCCGGCCAACATGAGCCACGGGCCGATCACCGGCGACATTCCGGCGATCAGCATCGGGGCGCAGCGCGTCGCCGACGGCATCGCGGCCGCGCTGTTCGCCGAGGATTTCGAGCACACCTGGCGGCGCTTGGTCGCATGGGACAATCCGGAATTGCGCGGCGACGAATACGTCCTCGACGAGACGCCGTCATTGCGAGCCGAAGGCGAAGTTTTGTAGGCTGGGCAAAGGCGCGCTCTTGCGCGCCGTGCCCACGCGGGCATCCAAGCGTGGGCACGCGCCGCCTTCGCGGCGCTTTGCCCACCCTACATCCGCTTCGTCGCTTGCGCTCCTTCGCCACGACGGGGGCCGTCATTGCGAGCCGAAGGCGAAGCAATCCCGTAACGGCGGTGTCGACCTGGATTGCTTCGTCGCTTACGCTCCTCGCAATGACGGAGGAGCACATCATGGATGACAAGACCATCGGGTTCATCGGCGTCGGCCGCATGGGACGGCACATGTCGGCGCGCATGATGGCGGCCGGCCATCGCCTGGTGGTCTACGACACCGACGCGCGCGCGTTGCAGGCGGCGACCGCCCACGGCGCGCTTGTCGCGCATTCTGCCGCCGACGCCGCCTCGCAGGCGGAGATCGTGTTCGCCAGCCTGCCGACCCCGGACATCGTCAGAGCAGGTCGCGCTCGCGGACGGCGGCGTCATCGCGCGGATCCAAGGTCAAAACGTTCGTCGACCTGTCGACCACCGGCCCCAAGGTCGCGGCCGAAGTGGCGCAGGCTTTGGGCGAACGCGGCATCGTGGCGGTCGACGCCCCGGTGAGCGGCGGCCCTTCGGGCGCCGAGAAGGGCACGCTCGCCGTGATGGTGTCGGGCCCGCGGCGGCTGGCGGCCGAGCTCGAACCGATGCTTGCCGCCATCGGCAAGGTGTTCTGGGTCGGCGAACAACCCGGCATGGGCCAGACCATGAAGCTTGCCAACAACCTGTTGTCGGCGACCGCGATCGCGATCACGTCGGAGGCGCTGGTCATGGGGGTGAAGGCCGGCCTCGATCCGGCCGTGATGCTCGACGTCATCAATTCCGGCAGCGGCCGCAATACGGCGACGCAGGACAAGTTTCCGCGCTGCGTGCTGCCGCGGCGGTTCGACTTCGGGTTCGCGACCGAGCTGCTCTACAAGGACGTGCGCCTGTGCCTCGAGGAGGGCGAGCGCCTCGGCGTCCCGATGATGGTCGGCAACGCGGTGCGCCAGCTGCTGGCGGTTGCCAAGGCGAGCCAGGGGCCCGACGCCGACATCACCCGGATCGTGTGCCCGGTCGAGCAGTGGGCCGGTGTCGAGGTCAAGGGGGGCCCGAAATCGGGGTAGCCGTCATCCCCGCGAAAGCGGGGATCCAGTAGCCACCGGCCACGTGGTGGGTTACTGGGTCCCCGCTTTCGCGGGGATGACGCGCTGAGGAAGCGGGCCGGGGACGTTAAGCCAAGAAATACAAGTCGGTAGCGGACGACTTGTTGCGGAAATGAAGACCCTCTACATATCCGCCACGACATCGGCCTCGGGGCGCATTCGAGGCAGTCAATCAGGACAACCGGGGCAGGATTCATGTCATCGCGGTCGACGAAAGCCTTCGTGCATGCACTCAAGGCGGCTGCGGTCGCCGTCACCCTCCTGCTGACGGGTTCGCCCGGCCACACGCAAAGCAGCGCGCAGGCGGCGGCCGGCCCGTTCGTGGAATTCGAGGGGTCGTGGTCCGGCGCCGGCACCATCAGCCTGTCCAACGGAACCAATGAACGCATCCGCTGCCGGGCGTCGTATCACATCACCGAAGCGGGCCGGTTGTTGTCGCAGGATCTGCGTTGCGCCAGCGACAGCTACAAGTTCGAGCTGCAGACCACCGTAGCTCATGAGGGCGGCGCGATCTCGGGGAGCTGGAACGAGACGACGCGCAGCGTGGTCGGCACCATTTCCGGCCGCATCTCGGGTGGCACGATCCGGGCGGTGGCGACGGCCCCTGCGGTCTCCGCCAATCTCGCCGTGGAGACAAAGGGCAACCAGCAGTCGGTCACCATCCGGTCGCCGGGGAGCGAGGTATCGGAAGTCTCGATCACGCTGCGCAGAGGGGCGCGCTGACGGCGGGTTGAATGAAGCCGTTTCAATTCGTCATTGCCGGGCTTGACCCGGCAATCCATCCCTCAAGAAAGACTTTTGCGAAGAACGATGGATGCCCGGGTCAAGCCCGGGCATGACGATATTTGTGCTGGGCGATCTACGCCCGCCGCAGCCGCCGCGCCAGCGAGAACAGGAACATCGCCGTCGGCCGCAGGATCAGCAGGTCGGCGACCAGCGCCGCGATCATCGCGAAGGCGCTGAGCCAGCCGAACAGTCCGCAGCGACGGCAGGTCGGAGAACACCGTCACGGCGAGCCCGCAGGCGAGCACCACCGAGGTCAGGATCAAGGCGGGGCCGACCAGCACGGTCGCCCGCTCGACCGCGACGCCGGGATCCGCGTCGGGCTCGATCCTCCAGCCGCAGGCGGTTGAGGAAGTGGATCGTCGCGCTCAGGCCCAGGCCGAACGAGACGATCAGCGCCACGACGCTGGCGAACTGCAGGCCCTCGCCCATCAGCCAGAGCACGCGTGCCGGAGAGCACGATCGGGAAGATGCCCGGCAGGATGCTCGCCAGCATCACGACGAACGAGCGGAAGGCGAGGCCGATGAAGGCGGCGACGAAGACGATCTCGATCGTCAGCGCCCGGTTGAGCTTGCCGATCATGTCGGCGCTGTTGCGCGCCGCGATCGCCGAGAGGCCGGTGACGGACGATCGTGTAGCCCGGATGCGTCGCGCGCACGTCGTCGAGCGCCTTGTCGAGCTGCTCGATCACCGGCAGCAGCTGGCTCGCGTCGATGTCCGGGAATGCGGCCGGAGACGACGACCGCGTCCTGCTCGGCGGAGATGAAGCGGCGCGTCAGGTGCTCCGGCAGGATGTCGACATATTGCTTCAGCGTCGCGACGTCGGTGCTTGCCGGCCTTCTCGGCGAGCCAGCGCCGCAGCGTCTCCAGCGACCAGACGTTGCCGACGCCGGCCTGCTTCTCGACGATCGAATGCACGTCGGCGATGGTGGCGAGCGTCTCGGGCGCGTAGAGCGAGGCGCCCTTCGGGAACTCGATCAGCACGTCGATCGGATTGGCGCCGGTGAGCTTGGCGTCGAGCCGGCTCGCTCGCCGCGACCGCCTGCTCGCGGTCGGGCACCTGGTCGGCGAGCCGGTAGCGCGGCTCGAGCGTTGGCGTAGATGAACGCCAGGCCGCCGACCACGAGCAGGCTGATCAGGCTGTAGAGGCCGGGGCGGCTCACCATGCGCGCCGCGATCCAGGCGCAGAAGCGGCGCAGCGCGTTCGACGCCGATGTCCGCCGCCCTGACCTTCGCGGCGAACGTCGCCTCCTTGCGGATCAGCAGCACGCCGAGCAGCGGCACCAGCATCAGCACGCCGACGAGCGCGATGACGGTCGCGATCAGGCCCGCCTCGCCGAAGGTGCGGATCAGGTCGGAGCTCGGAGAACTGCAGCGCGATGAACGAGATGCCGGCGGTGCCGTGGGTCAGCACGCAGGCCGGCCCGACGACCAGGACGGCGTTGCGGAACGCCTGGTACTTGCTCTCGCCGGCGATCAGCCGGTCGCGCGCCGCGAAGGTGAGCTGCATCGAGTCGGCGAAGCTGATCACCATGATGAGCGGCGTCATCACGTTCAGGAACATGTTGAGGCGGAAATCGAGCCAGCCGAGCGCGCCGAGCGACGAGCAGGATGGCGATCAGCGGCGGCGCCGCCGCGATGATCATGAACGACACGCGGCGGAAGAAGACGATGGCGATCAGGCAGCCGGCGGCGAAGCCGATGGCGTTGTAGATCAGCCGGTCGCGCTCGACCGCGTTGCGGATCTCGAGCTGCATCACCGGCACGCCGGAGAGCTGGCCGCGTCAGCGCCGGTGCCGTCGAGGTCGATCGGCGATCGTCTTGCGGATCTCGCCGACGAGCGTCGTTCAGGCCGCCGCTGCCGACGACTGCCGGATCGAGCGCCAGCACGACCAGCGCCAGCTCGCCGTCCTCCGACAAGAGCTTGCCGCGCAGGATCTCGTTCGACTTCACGCGCTCGATCAGCTGGTCGTAGGCGGCGCCCTCGCGGCAGCGTCTCGGGAAAGAGCGGCGCCGGGAAGCTGGCCGTCCTCCGGCGGCTGCGCGCGCCGAGAACAGCGAGATGATGCCGCGCGTGCCGTCGATCAGCTGCAGGTCGGTGACGAGGTTGCGCAGCTTCTCGAGCGAGTCGCGCTCCAGCAGCGTCTTGCCCTCGACCACGACGAGCACGTCGAACTCGCTCGACGGGAAGCGCTGCGTCACCTCCTCGATATTGCCGGAACTCCGGCGTGTCGGAGCGAAACAGCTGGCTGAGCGAATCGTCGACCTTGATGCGCGCGACGCCGAACGCCGCCGCGATCGACAGCAGCGCGACGAGGATGCACGCGCTCAGGATCGGGAAAGCGCAGCGGAATGAGGCCGATCCGCTCGATCCCGAGCGCGATCTCGACCGGCTTCGGCGCGCGCGGCCCCTCTCCGGCTGCATCCCCTTGGGCTTGTTCGGATTTTCCGGCGGACCCGGACATTCTATGAGGCTCTCGCAGCATCCCGGCGCTGGGGCTACGGGAAACCTCGTTTCAGGTCAAATGCTTCAGCGGCGGTAGCGGGCCGGTTTGCTTCGCGACCATCCTTCGAGACGCCGCGCGTTTCGCGCGGCTCCTCAGGATGAGGGCGTAGCAAGCCGCACCCTCTGCCCTCATCCTGAGTTGCGTCGCGTGAGCGACGATTCGGTGGCCGAGCGTCTCGAAGCGCCAAGTGTTGACCCATCCACCCGTCATGGCCGGGCTTGTCCCGGCCATCCACGTCTTGCGTGCGGCACCGCCAAAGAAGAAAGACGTGGATGCCCGGCACAAGGCCGGGCATGACGAGTGCGGAATCTAATGCCGCTGGTCTCATTATCCGCGGCGCGCGTTTTGCGGCGCCAACGTCTTAGGCGCCCAGGCTTGGCCCTCGTCGGCCTGACGCTGCAGCCCGAACAGCGGCCGCAACCACGCGACCCGCCGCACGACCTCGTAGCTTGCCGCGCAAACGGCGGCCGTGCCGGCGACGACCGCGACCGCCTCGAGCCACCCCGGCAACCCCGTGGGCTTGAGCCAGTAGGCCAGCATGATGATCGCGGTCTGGTGGACGATGTAATACGGAAACACCGCGTCGGTGAGGTAGCGCCGGACCGGTCCATCTTGACCGGCCAGCCAGCGCCGGCCGAAGCCCAGGATGGCGACGATCAGGCTCCATTGATCGAAACCGTAGAGCAGCCGTTGCGCCGACCGCACCGTCTCGGAGGGCGGCAGGTCGCGGCAGACCAGGATGAGGCCGTAGGCGGCGAGCCCGACGACGAGGGCGGGCCAGCGCAGGCGCACGATATCGGCCCAGATCCGCTGCGAGCGCGCCGCCAGGAAGCCGAACGCGAACACGGCGCCGTAGACGGCGTGGTTGTACCAATCATCGACCAGCGCATGCGTCGACGGAAACGACGGGAACAGCAGCAGCCGGAACGCGGCGAGGATCAGCGCCGGAGCGATGAGCAGCCACACGCCGGGAACGAGGGCCGCGAGGGCTCGCTCGGTGCGCGCCACCATGCGCGGCGAGCGCGCCAGCAGAGCGGCGAGCAGCGTGTAGACCAGAAGGTAGGCGACGAACCACAGATGGTTCCAGGTGGGGAGCAGGAGAGGCGTGCGCTGCCCGTTTCCCGGGTCGAATGTTTGCAAGGCCAGATAGTGCTGCCGGTAGAACTCCGCGAAGCTGCCGAGATAGCCGTATTTCTCCACCACTTCGAGATACGACTGCGGCGGCACGATCACGAGCATCCCGAACGCGAGCGGCAGCAACAACCGCACCGACCGCGCTCGCGCGAACGGGCCGGGGCGCCATTTCGCCAGCATGAACCGGCTCGCGGCCCCGGACACGAGAAACAGCAGCGCGAGCCGCCACGGATTGAGCGCCAGCATCAGCGGCTCGATCTCGGCGACGCGGTGCGCGCTCTTCACGTGAAAGTTCCAGGACACGTACAGCATGCCGACGTGGTAAAGGATGAGCAGCCCGAAGGCCGCGATGCGGATCCAGTCGAGATCGAGGCGGCGTCCGTCGGGGAGTTCGTTCATCATTGTGCTGATCCTTGAGCCGTGCTGACGCGAAACACCGCCACAAAAACCCCTGCGGGCCGCTCCGTCGAGACGGCCCGGGATGACGGTTCGCCGGCACGGGATGAGCGAGCCCCCGCTGTGACCAACGGCACGGCAACCGGGACGGACGGCACGACCGCACGCGGAGCGAGCCGAGGTTCAGGGCCGATCAAGACCTGGATGGTCTACGCCGCGGTCGCGGTCGGCGTGGTGGCGACCTGTGCGGTCAATGCGGCGTCGATTCCGATCGATCTGGCGCGCCACGGCGTCCCGATTCCATACTGGCAGCCGTTGGTATGGGAATTGTCGAGCGGCATTGTCATACTCGCGCTTGTTCCGGCGATCCACTACGCGATGCGCCGTTCGCTGCAGTGGGCCGTGCCACCGATTGCGCTGCTGCCGATCCACGGCGCGTTGGCGCTGGCGTTCTCGGCCGTGCACGTGCTCGCCATGGTGGGCCTGCGCAAGCTCGCCTACGCGCTCATCGGCGGCGGGGCCTACCTGTTCGACTTCTCCGCCTCCAACCTGCTCTACGAGGCGCGCAAGGACCTCGTCGCCTACTTCCTGATCGCCAGCGTCTTCTGGCTCGCCGAGCGCCAATGGGCGGCCGCCCGGGCGAATGCCGGTCGAGCCGCGCTTGCGGCCGCGCCCCAGCCGCCGGGCGAGCTGTGGCTGCGCGACGGCACGACCAGCGTGCGCATCGACCCGCGCGAGATCGCCTGGGTCGCCTCCGCGGGCAACTATGTCGAATACTGTCTGGCGAGCGGCAAGCGGCATCTGATCCGCGCCACGCTGGCGGGCGAGGAGGAACGGCTGGTCCCGTTCGGGCTGGTGCGCGTGCATCGCACCCGGCTGGTCAATGCGCGGCGGGTCAAGCGGGTCACCACACTGGCGTCGGCAGGCTTCGAGGTCGAGCTCGACACCGGCGAGATCGTCGTCGGCAGCCGGCGCTATCGGCGGCGCGTGGCGGGGCTCGGCTCGTAGGTACGCGTCATTGCGAGCCGAAGGCGAAGCAATCCAGAACGACGGCATCATCTGGATTGCTTCGTCGCATACGCTCCTCGCAATGACGCTCGTCGCGCCACCTCGCACGCAATTCGCTGCGCGAGCGCCGCGCTCACTGGCGTCATCGGCAGCCGGAGCTCGGGACTGTCGATCAAGCCGCAGTGCCACAGCCAGTGCTTGATCGGCGCCGGACTGGGCTCTGCAAACAACAGCCGTGAAAGATCGACAAGGTCGCTCCAGGCGCGAAGCGCCCCTTGCTGATCGCCCGCGAGGAGCGAATCGCGCACGGCCGCGAACGCCTTCGTCTCCACGTGCGCGGCCGCCAGGATCCCGCCGTCCGCCCCGTGGGTCAGCGCGCCGTAAAACAATGCATCCTCTCCGGTCAGCACGGCAAAGTCCGGCGGTCGTGCGCGCAGGAGATCGAACGACTGCGTCTGGTCGGCGCAACAGTCCTTCACGCCGACGATGTTGGGCAGCTCGGCGAGCCGCAGCAACGTTTCGTTGCCGAGGTTCACGCCGGTTCGATACGGGATGTTGTAGACGATGATCGGCCGCGCGGCCGCTTCGGCGAGCATCGCGAAATGGCGGAACAGGCCTTCCTGCGACGGCCGCGTGTAGTAGGGGCAGGCGACCAGATAACCCTGGACCGGCCAACGCTGCGTGCGCTCGAGCGCGTGCAAAACTTTGCGGGTGTCGCTGCCCGACAGGCCCAAATAGATCGGGCGGCCTGCTCGCGTGCCGGCCGCGACGATCTTGCAGACTTGCTCCGTTTCGTCGTCGTCGAGGGTCAGTCCCTCTCCGGTCGTTGCGGCGAGGATCATTCCGTCGATCGGCTCCCCGCAGTAGTGTCCGACCAGCCTTTGCAGCGAGGCTTCGTCCAGCCGTCCGTCCTTGAACGGCGTGACAAGTGGAAGCCAGATTCCTTCCAGGCGCGATGCATGAGTGTCCACGGTCGTCTCCATCCGAATGGGCCGGAGGCGCGGGGCCAGACATGCAAAAGCCCCGTCCGAACCGGCGGGGCCTCTTGAGATCCTTACACTGTCACGCGCTTGCGTTACGGCAAAGAAAATCCCCGGTCCCCGGTGCGGGACTTTTTGGATTTCTTGGGCGCGCAGCGCAGGCTTCGCATGACGCCATGATCGAGGGCGCGGCCGCGGATGTCAACGCGCAGCTTGAACGCGCAGCTTGAACTGTTGCGCGTGGCGCTGCCGACCGTAGGGCAATCCTTGGGGCTGCCCCGTTTCGTGCTCCGAGAGGGCGCCCACAAGGGGCGTCCCTACGGTCGCCCGCCCTCCCCTCCGGTCGAGCCGAAGCCGCCCTCGCCGCGCGAGGTGCTCGCGAGCGACGTCGTCTCGACAAGCCGCGCGGTCGCAACCGGCGCGATCACGAGCTGGGCGATCCGCGCGCCGCGCTCGACCGTGAACGGCGCCGTGCCGTGATTGATCAGCAGCACCAAAACCTCGCCGCGATAGTCGGCGTCGACGGTGCCGGGCGCGTTGAGCACCGTCACGCCGTGCCGGGCGGCGAGGCCGGAGCGCGGCCGCACCTGGCCTTCATGGCCGGGCGGGAGCGCCAGCGCGATGCCGGTCGGAATCGCGGTCCAGCGGCCCGGCGCAATGACAATCGGAGCCTCGGCCGGCACGGCGGCGTGCAGGTCGAGCCCGGCCGCATGGGCGCTGTGATAGGCCGGCAGCGGAAGATCCGCGCCATGCGGCAGGCGCGTGACCTGGACGTCGACCGTGGTCACGGCGCGGCTCCAAGCGCGGCCGCGATCCGCGCCACCAGGCTCCGGGCCACGTCGTCCTTCGATTGCGTCGGCCACGATTCCACGCCGCCCGCGGTGACCAGATGAACGGTGTTGCGGTCGCCGCCCATGACGCCGGTCGCCGGCGAGACGTCGTTGGCCACGATCCAGTCGCAGCCCTTGCGGGCGAGCTTTTGCGTGCGCGTGCTCGATCACGTGATCGGTCTCGGCCGCGAAGCCGACGACCAGCCGCGGCCGATCGACGTTGCGCCGCGCGATGGTCGCGAGGATGTCGGGGTTCTCCACCAGCGACAGCGTCGGCGGCTTGCCGCCGTCCTTCTTGATCTTGCTGGCCTCGACGCCGTCGACCCGCCAGTCGGCGACGGCGGCGGCGAACACCGCGACGTCGGCCGGCAGCGCCTGCTCGACCGCCGCCAGCATGTCGCGCGCGCTCTCGACCCTGATGGTCGTCACGCCGGGCGGGTCGGGCTGGAGGACCGGGCCGCGAGACCATGACGACCTCCGCGCCGGCCGCGGCCGCCGCCGCGGCGATCGCATGGCCCTGCTTGCCGGACGAGCGGTTGGCGATGTAGCGCACCGGGTCGATCGGCTCGTGGGTCGGGCCCGAGGTCACCAGCACGCGCCGGCCCTGCAGCGGCCGATCGCGCGCCGCCGGTCAGCATCGCCTCGACCGCCGCCGCGATCTCCAGCGGCTCGGCCATGCGCCCGACGCCGCGCTCGCCGCTTTCGGCCATCTCGCCCTCGTTCGGCCCGACGAAGGCGACGCCGTCGGCGGCGAGCGTCGCGAGGTTGCGCTGCGTTGCGGGGTGCGCCCACATGTGCGGGTTCATGGCCGGCGCCATCAGCACCGGCCTGTCGGTCGCGAGCAGCACCGCGGAGGCGAGATCGTTGGCAAGGCCCGTGCGCGGCCTTCGCCATCAGGTCGGCGGTCGCCGGCGCGACGACGACGAGATCGGTGTCGCGCGCCAGGCGGATGTGGCCGACGTCGAACTCGCTCGCCGGATCGAACAGATCGGTGAACGCCCGCTCGCCGGCGAGCGCGCCGGCCGCCAGCGGCGTGACGAACTCGCTGCGCCGCCGCCGTCATCACCACCCGCACCGCCGCGCCGCGCTCGCGCAGCCGGCGGATCAGGTCGAGGCTCTTATAGGCCGCGATGCCGCCGCCGATGATCAGCAGAATTCGCTTGGCGTGGAGCATTTGTCGCCGCGCAGAGCGGACGCGACCCGCCCGCGGTTTGATCGACGCGGCAAAAGCTCGCGTTCAACTCCGCCGACCGGATCGGCGATGGCGGCGATTGCGTCCGCCGCGGCGCCGGAGACGGCCGTGCCGCGCGCGACGCCGGCAGCCAGGACCCGCCGCGCCTCTTCCTCCATGGACCGACCATTTTCCGCGGCCCGCAACCGCAGGCGCCGCTTCAGCTTGTCATCGATCTTCCGGATCACCAGGCTGGCCTCGATCGGATCTCCACGATCAACTCTGACCGCATCATAGCATTTGATATCATTGCAATCAATGCTATCAACCCAACAGCACGAGCCATCCCACAGCGCCACGATGACCCAGAGCGCGACCGTCATCCAGCGATTGCGCCGCGCCTCGGCGGCGCCGATCGCCCGCACCGTCTCGGGCGCCAGCACCAGGCCGTTGCGCGTGATGGCGTCCAGTTGATCGACCAGGGTGGCGGCGCGGGTCAGCAGCGCCGGCACGCTGCCGATGAAGCGGCCGACCTCGGAGGCGCCGTCCGCGGCGCCTTCCAGCCGGCCGGCCGGCCCGAGGTGGCGCTCGACCCATTCGCGCACCACCGGTTCGGCGGTTTTCCACATGTCGAGCCTGGGATCGAGCGAGCGCGCCACGCCCTCGACCACCACCATGGTCTTCTGCAGCAGCAGCAGTTCGGGCCGCGTGCGCATGTCGAACAGGCCGGTGACCTCGAACAGCAACGTCAGAAGCTTCGCCATCGAGATGTCTGCCGCGCTGCGGCTGTGGATCGGCTCGCCGATCGCCCGGATCGCCTGGGCGAAGCTCTCGACCGAGTGGTGCGGCGGCACGTAGCCGGCTTCGAAGTGCACCTCCGCGGTGCGATGGTAATTGCGCGTGATGAAGCCGTAGAGAATCTCCGCCAGGAACCGCCGCTCCTTCGGGCCCAGCCGGCCCATGATGCCGAAGTCGACCGCGACCAGCCGCCCGCGGTCGTCGACGAACAGGTTGCCGGGGTGCATGTCGGCATGGAAGAAGCCGTCGCGCAGCGCGTGACGCAGGAACGTCTGCATCACGGCGCGCCCGAGATGCTCGAGGTCGAAACCTTTCGCCTGCAGCGCCGCGCGATCGGACGAGCGGCGTCGCGTCGATCCATTCCAGCGTCAGCACGTCCCTGGCGGTGCGGTCCCAGTCGACCTGCGGCACGCGGAAGTCCGGATCGTCGCGTGGTGTTCTCCGCCATCTCCGAAAGCGCCGCGGCCTCCAGCCGGAAATCCATCTCGATCGCCACCGAGCGCGCCAGCGTGTCGACCACCTCGACCAGGCGCAGCCGCTGCGCCTCCGGCGAATGCCGCTCGGCGTTGCGAGCGGCGAAGTGGAAGGCGTCGAGATCGGCCCTGAAGCGGTGCTCGATGCCGGGCCGCAGCACCTTCACGGCGACCGGCCGCGGTCCCTCCGGCGTCGATGACTTCGGCGCGGTGCACTTGCGCGATCGACGCAGCCGCGACCGCCGGACCGAACGACGAAAACGACGGCGGATAGCGGCCGTGCCAGCGCTTTCGCCACCGCGGCTTCGGCCTCGGCCTGCGGGAACGGCGCCATCTTGTCCTGCAGCGACTCGAGGTCGCGCGCGAGCGCTGGCCCGACGATGTCCGGCCGCGTCGCCAGGAATTGGCCGAGCTTGACGTAGGTCGGGCCGAGCCGCGTGAGCGCCGCCGCCAGCCGTAACGCCGCGCCGTCTCCGGTCGGCCGCTCGATCAGGCGGGCAACGCGCACGGCCGCCCGCGCGCCGGCCGGCAGCGGGCTTGGATCGATCAAGCCGAGCACGCCCTCGCGGGCGAACACGAAGCCGGCGCGAGCGAGGCGGGGAAGGTGGGCGAAGGCGGAAATCACGAACGCGGCCACAAGGATTGCGAGTGCATTTGGAAATGCCGGATCGGCTTGAAGATTGCTTGTGCGTCCTTCGACACGCGGTCCCGCGGACCGCTCCTCAGGATGAGGATGCGGTGCATGGCTCTACCAACCTCCTCATGCTGAGAGCCTGCCCCGGACTTGATCCGGGGAGCGCGCGGAACGCGCGCGTCTCGAAGCACGCACAACACTTTTTTTCCGAATTGAACGCATTGTCAAAACGGCGCTGCCTACAGGCGCCAGCCGGAATGCATCGCGACGATGCCGCCGGTCATTGGTGACCACGAGACGCGACGGAAGCCGGCGCCGCGGATCAGGTCGGCAAACGCGTGCGGCTTGGGAAAGCGCCGGATCGATTCGACCAGATAGCGATACGGCTCCGCATCGCCCGCGACGGCGCGGCCGAGCGCCGGAATGACGTTGAAGGAGTAGAGCTCGTAGAGCGCGTCGAGACCCGGCACGTCGGGCGTCGAAAATTCGAGGCAGACGAAGCGGCCACCCGGTTTGAGCACGCGGTAGGCTTCAACAAGCGCGCGCTCGATCCGCGGCACGTTGCGGATGCCGAAGGCGATCGTGCATGCATCCTGGGACCGGTCGGGAAGCGGCAGGTCCTCGGCGTTGCCCTCGACGAACGCAACGGCGTCGTCGAGCCCGCGCTCGATCGCGCGCTCGCGGCCGACCGCCAGCATCTCGGCATTGATGTCGACGACGGTCGCCCTCGTCCCCTCGCCGCCCGCGGCGACGACACGGAACGCGACGTCGCCGGTGCCGCCCGCCACATCGACCAGCGCGAACGGCCGGTCGCTCCTCGGCGGATCGACGGTGGTCACGAGCGCGTCCTTCCAGGCCCGATGGAGGCCGCCCGACATCAGGTCGTTCATCAGGTCGTAGCGCCGCGCGACCTTGTGGAACACGTCGTCCACCAGCGCCTGCTTGTCGCCGAGCGGCACGTCGCGGAAACCGAAATGCGTGGCGTGCGGGTCGCCGGGACCGGGCATCGGCTCGTCAACTCCTTTGCGCAGTCGAGACCATAGCGCGGCTCCTGCGCGGGCGCTATGACGGGCGCGTCCCGCTGCGATGACCGTCATCCTGAGGCGCGAGGCCGCGGCAGCGGCCGAGCCTCGAAGGATGCTGGCAAGAGCGGGCCGCCGCCCTTCGAGGCTCGCCCGACTTCGTCGGCCGAGCGCCTCAGGGTGACGGCGGAAGTGAGGCCCGCAAGCAGCTCTGGTATATCCCGCTCCACGCCATGCCCGAACTGCCCGAAGTCGAGACCGTACGCCGCGGCTTGCAGCCCGCGATGGAGGGCGCGCGCTTCGTCAAGGTGGAGGCGCGCCGCCCCGACCTGCGCTGGCCGTTCCCGAAGGATTTCGCCAAGCAGCTGACCGGCAAGACCGTGACCGGCCTCGGCCGCCGGGCGAAATATCTGCTCGCCGATCTCTCTTCGGGCGACGTGCTGATCATGCATCTCGGAATGTCCGGCTCGTTCCGGGTGAGCCGTCGCGACGGCGAGCGCACGCCGGGCCGGTTCCATCACGACCGCTCGGACGAGCGCGCGCACGACCATGTGGTGTTCCACATGTCCTCCGGCGCGACCGTCACCTTCAACGATCCGCGCCGGTTCGGATTCATGCAGCTGGTGCCGCGTGCCGAGCTCGCCCGACATCCGCTCGTCAAGGCGCTCGGCCCGGAGCCGCTCGGCAACGAATTTGGCGCCGCGCTGCTGGCGGCGGCCTGCGCCGGCAAGAAGACCAGCCTCAAGGCGGCGCTGAGCGACCAGAAGGTGGTGGCCGGGCTCGGCAACATCTACGTCTGCGAGGCGCTGCACCGCGCGCGGCTGTCGCCCAAGCGGATCGCCGCAACGCTTGCCGCGCGCACCGGCGCACCGGCGCCGCGCGCGCACGCCCTCGTCGACGCCATCAAGGCGGTGCTGCAGGACGCGATCCGGGCCGGCGGCTCGTCGCTGCGCGACCACCGCCGCACCGACGGCGAGCTCGGCGACTTCCAGCACGATTTCCGCGTCTACGACCGCGAGGGCAAACCCTGCCCGACGCCCGGCTGCCGCGGCGTCATCCGCCGCATCGTGCAGACCGGCCGCTCGACCTTCTACTGTCCGGTCTGCCAGCGGTGAGTCGCGAGCATGACGGACTTTGTTATTCGACCTTGCGCTCCTCCTCCGACGGCAGGAAGCGAATCGTCGAAGATGTCGGCGGCTTTCGGCTTGCTCTTGAAGGTGTAGCCGAGGCCGAGCTGCTCGAGCCCGCGCTCGAAACGCGCGGCGTCGATCTCGCCGAGGCCGTTTGCCTTCACCTCCGGCGTCAGGACGTTTTGCTTGAGCGCGATCAGCAGCCGCTCGAGCTCGATGTCGCGGCTGCCGCCGCCGTTGCGCTGGATCACCGGCAGCACCGCGTTGACCGGGTCGTTGGCGGTCTCCTTCACGGCCTTGGTGTAGGCGCGCAGGAACGCCTTGACCGCGTCCGGCTTCTCGGCGGCGAACTTCGGATTGACGACGATGGCATTGCCATAGAGCTCGAGACCGTAGTCCGCCATCAGCAGCACCACGATGTCGTCGGCCGGCACGCTCTTTTCGGCGCAGGTTGATCGGCGCCCCGTAGGACGGACCGGTGATGGCATCGACCTCGCCGGCCGCCAGCATCGGCTCGCGCACCGGGAGGCCGACGTTGAGCACCGTCACCTTGCCGGCATCGATGCCGTTAACCTTGGCGAAGATCGGCCATTGCGCCGACGCCGGATCGGCCGCGGGCGCGCCGAGCTTCTTGCCCTCGAGATCCTTCGGCTCAGCCACGCCGCGGCTCTTGCGCGCCACGATGGCGTAGGACGGCCGGTTCTGCACGATGAACACCGCCTTGAGCGGCACGGACGGGTTCTGATCGCGCCAGCGGATCAGGGCGTTGATGTCGCCGACGCCGATGTCGTACCCGCCGGTCGCAACGCGCGCGATCGGCTCCGCCGGGTTGCCGGCCGGCTCGACCGTCACGTCGAGGTCCTCGGCCTTGAAATATCCGTGATCGAGGGCGAGCAGGAATGGCGCCGCCGGGCCTTCGATGCGGCCGTCGAGCGTGAACTTCACCGCGGTCTGCGCATGCGCCGGCGCGGCGGCGGCCACCGCCACGACGGCGGCCGCGAGAATGGCGATGAGGCCGCCGGGGCGGATGACGCCAACGCCCATACGGGTTACCCTTTTTGACCGTCGCGCGCGCCGATTCTCGCCGCCCCTCCCGAAGCCGCGGCCCAACGGTGTTCGACCTAGCAAAGAGCATGCCGGACGAAAGAGCAAGGCGGGAGACGGGTTTACGCCGTCTTGAGCGCGAATCGCGGCAGCATGCCGCAGCGGTAACCTTGACGAGTGCACCGCCGTTCGCTGCGCCGTACGCGCCGCCTGACGAGGAGATCGCGCGGCGCTTCCTCCTCGATGCGGCCCGCGACGCCGGCGGCGAGCGCCGCATCGACGCGCGCGCCGGCGCGCTGATCCGGGCGATCCGCGCCGGCTCGGGCGCGCTCGGCGGCATCGAGGATTTCCTGCGCGAGTACTCGCTCTCCACCAAGGAGGGCCTCGCCCTGATGGTGCTGGCGGAAGCGCTGCTGCGCGTGCCGGATGCGGCCACCGCCGACAAGCTGATCGAGGACAAGCTCGCCGCTGCCGACTGGTCGCATCACGAGACGAAATCGAGCGCGCTCCTGGTCTCGGCGTCGGCGTGGGCGCTCGGCATCACGGCCCGCATCGTGCAGCCCGGCGAAACGCCGGACACCATCCTCGAGGACCTCGCCAAGCGCCTCGGCCGGCCGGCGGTGCGGGCCGCGACGCGGCAAGCGATGCGGCTCCTCGGCTCGCATTTCGTCATGGGGCAGACGATCGAGGAGGCGCTCGCGCGCGCCGGCGGACACCGCGAATTCCGCTACTCGTTCGACATGCTCGGCGAGGGCGCGCGCACCGCGGACGACGCGGCGCGCTATTTCGAATCCTATGCGGCGGCGATCGACGCGATCGGGACCGCGGCCGGCAACGACCCGCTTCCCGCCCGGCCGGGCATCTCGGTCAAGCTCTCGGCGCTGCATCCGCGCTACGAGGCGGTGTCGCGCGAGCGCGTGCTGGCCGAGCTCCCGCCGCGCCTGCTCGACCTCGCGCGCCAGGCCAAGGCCCATGACTTGAACTTCACCGTCGACGCCGAGGAAGCCGACCGCCTGGAACTCTCCCTCGAGGTGATCGCAGCGGCGCTCGCCGATCCCTCGCTCTCCGGCTGGGACGGTTTCGGCCTTGCGATCCAGGCCTACCAGAAGCGCGCCCCGCAGGTGATCGACTGGACGCTTGCCGCCGCCGAATCCCTCGACCGCCGGCTGATGGTGCGCCTGGTCAAGGGCGCCTACTGGGACACCGAAGTGAAGCGCGCGCAGGAGCGCGGGCTCGCCGACTACCCGGTGTTCACCCGCAAGGCGATGACCGACCTCTGCTACATGGCGTGCCTGCGCGCAGCTGCTGGCGGCGCGGCCGCGCATCTTCCCGCAATTCGCGACCCACAACGCGCTCACCGTCGCGACCGTGATCGAGGAGGCCGGAGGCGCCGACGGGCTACGAATTCCAGCGCCTGCACGGCATGGGAGAGGCGCTCTACGATGCGCTGCTCCAGGACATCCCGGACGCGGCCTGCCGCGTGTATGCGCCGGTCGGCAGCCATCGCGACCTGCTCGCCTACCTGGTGCGCCGGCTGTTGGAGAACGGCGCCAACTCCTCCTTCGTGTCGATCGCCGCCGACCCCGCCGTGCCGATCGACGCGATCCTGCGGCGCCCGCAGTCGTGGATCGCGGATGCGGCCCATGCCCGCCATCCGCACATTCCCCGCCCGCCGGAGCTATATGCGCCGGTACGGCGCAATTCCGCCGGAGTCGAGTTCGGCGAGCGTGCGGCGCTGGAAGGACTTCTCGCGCAAGCGCGATGCGGCGCGCTCCGAGCCTGCGCGTGCCGCGCCCCTGGTGAACGGAATCGCGCTCGCCGGCGCGCGCCGCCCGGTCGTCTCGCCGATCGACGGCGCCGTCGTCGGCGAGGTCGTCGAAGCCGACGAGGCGACCGTGCGCGCCGCCATGCGGGCGGCAGCGGAGGGCTTTCGGCCCTGGGCCGACACCCCGGTCGAGCGTCGCGCGGCCGCGCTCGAACGCGCCTCCGACATGCTGGAGGCAAACCGCGGACGGCTGATCGCGCTCCTTGCACGCGAGGGCGGCAAGACGCTCGACGACGCGCTCGCCGAGGTGCGCGAGGCCGTCGACTTCTGCCGCTACTACGCGGCGGAGGCGCGCCGCGCGCTCGCGCCCGAACGGCTGCCGGGTCCGACCGGCGAGATCGAACGAGCTGCACTATCGCGGCCGCGGCGCGTTCCTGTGCATCTCGCCGTGGAATTTTCCGCTCGCGATCTTCCTCGGACAGGTGGCGGCGGCGCTCGCCGCCGGCAACACGGTGGTCGCCAAGCCGGCCGAGCAGACGCCGCTGATCGCGGCCGAAGCCGTGCGCCTGCTGCACGCGGCCGGGATTCCGCCGACGGCACTGCACCTCGTGCCCGGCGACGGCGATGTCGGAGCGGCGCTCGTTCGCCACCACCAGGTCGCCGGCGTCGCCTTCACCGGCTCGACCGAGGTCGCCTGGGCAATCAACCGCGCGCTGGCGGCCAAGGACTTGGGCCGATCGTGCCGCTGATCGCCGAGACCGGCGGCATCAACGCCATGATCGTCGACGCGACCGCCCTGCCCGAGCAGGTGACCGACGACGTGGTCACGTCCGCGTTCCGCTCCGCCGGCCAGCGCTGCTCGGCGCTCCGCCTCATCTGCGTGCAGGACGACGTCGCCGACCGCATGATCGCGATGATCGACGGCGCCGCGCGCGAGCTCGCGGTCGGCGACCCGCGCGAGCCTGCGACGCATGTGGGCCCGGTGATCGACCAGGAGGCGAAGGCCAGGCTCGACCGCTGGATCGCCGATATGGAGGCGCAGGGCCGTGTCCGTTTCCGCTGGGATCGCGAGCGCGCGCTGCCGTCGGCCGGCACCTACGTCCCACCGACCATCGTCGAGCTCGACTGGGCCGCCGACCTCAAGGAGGAGGTGTTCGGTCCGATCCTGCACGTCGTGCGCTGGCGCGCCGATGCGCTCGAGCGCGTGCTCGACGAGATCGCGGCGAACGCGTACGGGCTCACCCTCGGCGTCCACTCGCGCATCGACTCGACCGTGCAGCGGGTCGTCGCGCGCCTGCCGCATGGCAACGTGTACGTCAACCGCAGCATCATCGGCGCGGTGGTCGGCACGCAGCCGTTCGGCGGCACCGGCCTCTCCGGCACCGGCCCCAAGGCCGGCGGCCCGAACTACCTGCGGCGCTTTGCGACCGAGCAGACGGTCACGATCAACACCGCGGCCGCCGGCGGCAACGCCAGCCTGCTGGCGGAACCGGAGGAGTAGCGGCGAGGCCGCGTCCCCTCCCCGCCTCATCCTGAGGCGCGTCGCGTGAGCGACGATCTCCAAACCCCTCATGCTGAGGTGCTTTCCCCGATGAAGTCGGGGAAAGCCTCGAAGCACGCACCGCGGCGCCGTTGGAGACTTCTGGAACATCCTTGGAGACGCGTCGCTACGCGACGCTCCTCAGGATGAGGGTCAATTTTCGGTCAGACTTTCAGGATGAGGGCTGGAGCCAGGCTACGCGGCGGACCCAGCCGGTCTCGGTCTACTCGCCGACGATCCCGAGCTTCTTGATCTGTGGCGCCCAGCTCGCGAAGTCGCGCTCCAGGCGTGTCCTGAACCCCGCCCGGCCCTGGGTTCCGAACATTCCGCCTGCCGCCAGCCGCTCCTTGACGGCAGGCGATGACAGAACGTCCAGCACCGCGCGTTCGAGCGTCGCCTGCGCGTCCGGCGGCACGCCAGCGGGGGCGAACAGGCCGTACCAGTTCTCCATCAGCAAATCAGGAAATCCAAGCTCCTTGGCGGTGGGGACGCCGGGGAGGAGGGCTGAGCGTTCCGATGCGAACAGCGCCAGCGGACGCACGGCGTTGTTGCTCACTTGCGGCAACAGCACCGGAAGGTCGGCAATGAGGAAGTCGACGTGCCCGCCGATGAGGTCGTTGATCGCGGGCCCTGCGCCCCGATAGGGCACGTGGGTCGCCTTGATGCCGGCAGCCGCGTTGAGCATCTCGCCGGCGATATTCATGGTCGTGCCCGGACCGGCCGACGCGTAGCTCAACGCGTTGCCCTGCTTCGCCCAGGCGACCAGCTCGGGCAGCGTGTTCGCCGGCAGTTGGGGTCGAATGACCAGCAGCGCCGGCACCGAACCGATCAGCACCAGCGGCTCGAAGGCCTTCGGATCGTAGCTCGACGGCGGCCGCAGCGCCGGGCTGATGACTTGCGAACCCATGCTGCCGAGCAGCAACGTCCGCCCATCCGGCGCCGCGCGCGCGACCGCTTCGTTGGCGAGCGCACCACCCGCGCCGCCGCGGTTCTCCACCACCACGGTCGATCCGAGGCGCTGCGGCAGATCCTGCGCGACCAGCCGCGCCAGCATGTCGGCCGGCCCACCGGCCGCGAACGTCACCACGATCTTGATCGTGTCGGCCGCCGCCGGGCGCGCCAACGTCAGCGCGCCGGCAGCGAGCGCGACTACCAAGCCTTTCATCGACCTTTCTCCCCCTAGGCGCGCGTGTAGCCCGGATTGAGCGCCCGCGAAATCCGGGGCCGGCTTGGCCGGACATCCCGGATGTCGCTATTTTCTTCATCCGGGCTACACGCTCCGGCCGGCATCCCGGATGTCGCTATTTTCTTCATCCGCCCACGCTCAATCGCAGCGCGCGCTCATGCCGCCGTCGACGATGATCTCGGTGCCGGTGACGAAGCGGGCGTCGTCGGAGGCGAGAAACAGCGCCGCGTTGGCGATATCGCGGCCATCGCCCGCAAACCCCAGCGGGATGCGCCCGAGGCGCTGCTTGATCAGCGCATCGACATCGCCGCCGGTGCGCTGCTTGGCCAGGCGCGCCTCGACCATGGGGGTGTGCATCTGGCCGGGGACCACCGTGTTCACGCGAACGCCTTTCTTCGCGTACTGCACGGCGACGACGCGCGAGAACTGGATCACCCCGGCCTTGGTCGCCGCGTAGGCGACCTGCGCCGAGCCGGTCCAGCGGATCCCTGAGGTCGATGCCACGTTGACGATCGCGCCGCCGCCCTGCGCCTCCATCACCGGCAGCGCGTGCTTGCAGGTCAGGAATACGCTCTTGAGATTGACGTCGACCTGCGCGTCCCAGACGTCCTCGGGCATTTCGACCGGGCCGCCGGCCGCCGAGCCGCCGACATTGTTGACCAGCACGTCGATGCGGCCGCACTCGCGCCGACAGGCATCGACCATCGCGGCGACCTGGGCGCCGTCGGTCACGTCGCAGATGTGCGTCTTGATCTCGCCGCCAAACTCGGCAACCCGCTCGATGGTCTCGGCCATCGGCTCCGGCGTCTTGTCGACGGCAAACACCCGCGCGCCCTCGCGCGCGAACAGCACGGCGGTCGCGCGCCCGTTCCCCCAGCCCGGGCCGACGCAGCCGGCGCCGGTCACGATCGCCACCTTGTCCCGCAGCCGGTCGGTCATTCGGCCCCCTCCTCGCTGTCATGCCCGCACTCAGGTCCGGCCTCTGGCCGGCCCAAGCACAGGCTCCGGCGGGCATCCAGTAAACGCCATCCGGCGAGTTTCGCGAAGTCGGTGGTTACTGGATCCCCGCTTTCGCGGGGACGACGTCCCCGGATTTTCCTCCGCTCAATCCGGGCTACTTGCTCAGAGCGGCGAGCGCGTCACGGACGCTCCGGTCGATCTCGATGCCTTCGCGCAGAGCGCGCGCGCGGCTGCGGAACGCCCGTTCCGACGGAATGCGGATCTCCTCTATGCCCGGCTGCCGCGGCGTCGTCTTGATCCGTTCGATCGAGACCCGAAACGTCGCGCTTGAAGTCGTCGGCCGGCATCAGCAGTTCGGGCTTGAACGCGACGAACAAATAGCCGTTGTCGCCCTCGGCATCGAGGGCCGAGCCGGCGAGCAGGCCGAGGGCCTGGACGATGAGCCCGAGGCCAAATCCCTTGTGTCCGCCGAACGGCAGCAGCGCGCCCTGCCGCGCCGCGGCCGGATCGCGCGTCGGCGCGCCGTCAGGCCCGAGCGCCACGCCCGCGGGCAGCAATTCCCCGAGGCGTTCGCGCAGCATCAGCTCCGTCATCATGAATGCCGAGGTGCCCATGTCCAAGACGAGCGGGTCGCCGAAGGCGGGAATGCCGACGGCGATCGGATTCGTCCCCAGTACCGGCCGCGTGCCGCCGAGCGGAGCGACCGCGCGCGAGCTCGATGCCGTGTGGATGACGACGAGATCCGCCTTCGCGATCATCTCGACGTAGTAGGCGCTGCGTCCGCTCATCCAGGCGTTGGTCACCGCGACGACCGCGAAACCAGAACCCCGCGCCTTGGCGATTGCCGCCTCGGCCGCATGATGGAGCACCACCATGCCGACATTGTTGCCGCCGTCATACGCAATCGACACGTCGGTCTCGTGCAGCGCGCTCATCGGACGACGCGGCAGCTTGAAGCGCGGGCTTTCGGGAAGGTTGAGGATCTTCGCCAGACCCGAATACCCGTAGCCGCAGAGCGCCGCATCGATCACGTGGTCGGCGATGATACGCACGTCCTCCTGCCCATAGCCGATGCCGCGCAGCGCCGATTGCGCGAGCTCGCGAGCTTGCTCGACGGGCAGCCTTATTCGATCAGGCGTCATGACGAACCTCTCGTCGCATCGGGACCGAAGAACCGGCCGCGCACGGCCATTGCTCGCTTCACCGCGCTCCCCGCCGTCATCGCAATGGCACTCACCCTCACATCGGCGGCGTCAGGATGACGGCCGCAGCGGCCGCAAGAGTAACGGCTTCGTTGCCGAGATCGATAAAAATCCGGCTGCCGTCTTAGGCTCACGCTAACTGTGCTCCGCACCTTCTGGCGTAAGGCTTGGCCCACTGCCCTTGCTGGCGGCCCGCGGCCCCGGGAATGAAGGGGAATCGCAAGGGTTTCCGAACACTGTCGCGGGCCTTGGACAACGCGGCTTCTACATGCTCGCCTTCGTGATCGGCGCCTTGGTCGCGGCGCTCACCGCGCTCGCCTTCATCCTGTTCCGCGCTTGGCGGCTGCAGGCGAAAGTGCATGCGCTCGAGAGCGAGGTCGAGGATCTGTCGGATCGCCACTGGGAGATGAAGGAGGCGACCGAGCGCACCCGCAGCCTGCTCGACGCGCAGGGCGACGTGATCGTGCGGCGCGACAGCGACGGCCTGATCACCTACGCGAACGAGGCGTTCTGTACGCTGGCCGGAGTTCCGCGCGAGCGCATCCTCGGCCGCCTGGTCGAGCTGCGCGTCATCGAGCAGGGCGAGCCGGCGGTGCTCGCCGACGGAACGCGGGTGTACGACCAGAAGATCGCAAGCGGCGCCGGCGCGCGCTGGATTTCCTGGCGCGAGGCGCCGGTGCGCGACTCGACCGACGAGCGTCCCGGCACCCAGAGCGTCGGCCGCGACGTCACCGAACGGGCGGCGGCCGAGCGCGCGATGACGCAAGCGCGCGACCACGCCGAAGCCGCAAGCGGCGCGAAGTCCCGCTTCCTCGCCGTCGTCTCGCATGAGATCCGCACGCCGCTCAACGGCATCCTCGGCATGTCGGACCTCTTGCTCGACACGACCTTGACGCCGGAGCAGGCGACTTACGCCACCGCGGTCAAAACCTCCGGCCAGACGCTGCTGGCGCTGATCGAGGACGTGCTCGACTTCTCCAAGATCGAGGCCGGCAAGCTCGAGCTCGAGGCGCGGCCGTTCGGGCTCGCGGCGCTGGTCGAGGAGACCGTCGAGCTTCTGGCGCCGCGCGCGCAGGCCAAGGGCCTGGAGATCGCATCCTATGTCGACGACGCGCTGCCGGCGCAGGTGGTCGGCGATCCGACGCGGCTGCGCCAGGTGCTGCTCAATCTCGCCGGCAATGCGATCAAGTTCACCGAAGCCGGCGGACTGACGATCGTGGTCGAGCCGGCGGTCACGCCGGGCGACGTCTCGTTCGTGGTGCAGGACACCGGCGTCGGGATCGCGCGCGAGGCGCAGGAGCGGATCTTCGGCGAGTTCGAACAGGTCGATGCCGGCACCACGCGCCGGTTCGGCGGCACCGGCCTCGGGCTTGCGATCTGCAAGCGGATCGTCGAGCGCATGCACGGCCGCATCGGGGTCGAGAGCCGGCTCGGGCTGGGCTCGAGCTTCCACTTCACCGTGCCGCTGCCGGTGGCCGGCGCGACCGCCGCCGCGCCACCGCCGCCGGATCTGCGGGACTCGTCGATCCTGATCGTCAGCCCCTCGATCGCGGCGCCGCTGATCGCGGAGCGGCTGACCCGCTGGGGCGCACACACCTGCACGGTGCCCGACGGAGCCGTCGCGCTCGGGCTGCTGCCCGAGCGGCAGTGGGACGTGCTCATTGCCGATCACGCGCTCGGCGACCAGGCGATCGGCGGGCTTGCCTCGGCAACCCGGCACACGGCGGCGCGGCGCATCGTGCTGATCACGCCGGGCGAGCGGAGCAAGCTCGCCGCGTTGCGCGACCAGGGTTTCGACGCCTACCTGGTCAAGCCGGTGCGGGCCGCGTCGCTGGCGGCACTGCTCGATCCGGCGCAGGCCCGATCCGAGCTCGCGGCGGCTGCCTCCGGCGAGCAGGACGCCGTCGCCGCGGCGGCGCCTGCCGAGCTGCCCGCCGGCCTCGCGATCCTGGTGGCCGAGGACAACGAGATCAACGCGCTGCTGGCGCGGGCGCTGCTGGAGCGGCTCGGCCATCGGCCCACGCTGGTGAGCGGCGGCGTTGCGGCCTACCAGGCTTGGCTGGCGGCGCATGCGAGCGGCGTCCCTTACGATCTCGTCCTGATGGACGTGCAGATGCCGGACGGCGACGGCATCGAAGCCACTCGGCGCATCCGCGGCGCCGAGGCGAACGCTGGATCACCCCGCACGCCGATCGTCGGGCTTTCCGCGAACGCCTTTGCGGAGGATCGCGACGCCTGCCTCGCCGCCGGCATGGACGGCTTCCTGGTGAAGCCGCTCGCCCGCGCCGAGCTCGATGCCGTCCTGACGGAACGCCGCCGCTCCTCGCTGGCCGCGTAATTTATTCGCGCTCCCGGCCAGCTCTAACTCGTCATGCCCGGCCTTGTGCCGGGCATCCACGTCGACGCCGAGGCCAGCAAGGCGTGGATGGCCGGGACAACCCTCGCAATCGCTGTGGCGATTGCTCGCCCGGCCATGACGGAACGAGGCGTCATTTCGCGCTCCTCCGACGCGGCATCGGTCTATAGTCGCGGCCTCACCACAGGAGCCGCCCCGATGGCCAAGGATCGCAGCCACTTCGACCGCATCGGCAATCACGTCCTGCATCCGGAAACACTGATGCTCGGCTACGGCTACGACCCGACCCTGTCGGAGGGCTCGGTCAAGCCGCCGGTGTTCCTGACTTCCACCTTCGTGTTCCGCTCCGCCGAGGACGGGCGGAACTCGTTCGATTACGTCGCCGGCCGCAAGGAGCCGCCCGACAGGAGCTCGGCCGGCCTCGTCTATTCCCGCTTCAACCATCCCAACAGCGAGATCGTGGAGGACCGGCTCGCCGTCTACGAGAGCGGCGAGAGCGCGGCGGTGTTCTCCTCCGGCATGTCGGCGATCGCCATCACCATCCTGGCCTATGCGCGTCCCGGCGACGCCATCCTGCACAGCCAGCCGCTCTACGGCGGCACCGAGACGCTGCTGATCAAGACCTTCGCCAACTACGGCATGGCGGCCGAGGGTTTTTCCGACGGCCTGAGCGCGGACGAAGTCGACGCCGCCGCCGAGCGCGCCATGGCGCGCGGCCGGGTGAGCGTGATCATGATCGAGACGCCCTCGAACCCGCTCAACACCCTGGTCGACTTCGCGCTCGTGCGCGCGGCGGCGGACCGGATCGAGGCGCGGCAGGGGCAGCGGCCGGTGATCGTCTGCGACAACACCCTGCTCGGCCCGATCTTCCAGCAACCGCTCGCGCACGGCGTCGACGTCTCGGTCTATTCGCTGACCAAGTACGTGGGCGGCCACAGCGACCTGATCGCCGGCGCCGCGATCGGCAGCCCGGAGCGGATCAGGCCGGTGCGGCTGTTGCGCGGCGCCATCGGCACCCAGCTCGACCCGCATTCCTGCTGGATGCTGGGGCGCTCGCTGGAGACGCTGTCGCTGCGCATGACGCGGGCGGCGCAGAACGCCGAGACGGTTGCTGGCTTTGTGAGCCGGCATCCGCGCATCCGCACCGTGTATGCGCTGAACGCGCTGCCGCCGGAGAGCGCCGCGCGCCGGGTCTATGAGGCGCAGTGTACCGGCGGCGGCTCGACCTTCTCCATCGAGATCGAAGGCGGCGAGCGGGAGGCGTTCCGCGTGCTCAATGCGCTGCGCATCTTCAAGCTGGCAGTCAGCCTCGGCGGCACGGAATCGCTCGCCAGCCATCCGGCGAGCACGACCCATTCCGGGGTGCCGGCGGAGATCCGCGCGCGCGGCGGCGTCACCGACGGCACCATCCGGCTGAGCATCGGCATCGAGCATCCCGACGACCTGATCGCCGACCTGGCGCAGGCGCTCGCGCAGGTGGGGTGAAGACGCCCGCGTCTCCGGCCCGTCATTGCGAGCCGAAGGCGAAGCAATCCAGGAACGGCATGCTGCATCTGGATTGCTTCGTCGCTGCGCTCCTCGCAATGACGGGGAGGGCCGCCGGGTGCGACCTCGCAGATGCTTGTCACAAATCCGTGCACGCCGCATGGTCCTTCTGCTCCCACGGTGGGCGCTTCGACGAATCACCTGCCGACCGGAGGCGAACGTCCCATCGCTACGCCTGTTGGAGGGAGGCCAACATGCGGCAGCATCCGATGACGAATGCGCGCGGCCTGCTGCGCCGGTTCCGTCGGCCGGAAGCGGCCGCGGCCTTGGCCGGCGTATTCCCCGCGCTCGAGGCCTACGACGGCATCAGGGTGCCGGACGCGCGCGCGTTGGAGGGCGCCGAGCCGCTCGGCCGCCTCGGGCCGCTGGAAGTCCGGCTCGCCCGCAACGCCAAGGACGTGCGGCGCGCCCAGAAGCTGCGCTATCGCGTGTTCTACCGGGAAATGTCGGCGATCGCCGACGCCCGGACGCGGCTCGCGCGGCGCGACATCGACGCCTTCGATGCAATCTGCGACCATCTGCTCGTCCGCGACCACGAGGCCGCGCAGGCCGGCTTCGCGCCCAAGCCGAAAGTCGTCGGCACCTACCGGCTGCTGCGCCAGGACGTGGCGGCGCGCCACGGCGGCTTCTACACCGCCGGCGAGTTCGACATTGCCGGGCTGATCGCGCGTCACCCGGACGCACGATTCCTCGAGCTCGGGCGCTCGTGTGTGCTCGCGCCCTATCGCCACAAGCGCACGGTCGAGCTGCTCTGGCACGGCGTCTGGGCCTATGTGCGCAAGCATCGCATCGATGCGATGTTCGGGTGCGCGAGTCTCGAAGGCACGGACCCCGACCGTTTGGCGCTGCCGCTGTCGTTCCTTCACCACTTTGCGGCGGCACCCGAACCCTGGCGCGCGCGCGCCGTGGTCAGCCGCCATGTTGACATGAACCGCATGGCGAAGGCGGACGTCGACACCAAGGCGGCACTGCGCGAGCTGCCGCCGCTGATCAAGGGCTATCTGCGGCTCGGCGCCTTCGTCGGCGAGGGCGCCGTCATCGATTACCAATTCGGCACCACGGACATCCTGATCGTGCTGCCGGTTGCCGGCATCAGCACGCGCTATCTCCAGCACTTCGGGCCGGACGCCGAGCGGCACGCAGCGTAGAAATTTGCGTCACAACCGCCTTAGCGCCACCTCGTCGACCAAGTGGCTCACGCCCTTCTTCAGGATGAGGTCGGCGCGCTGCCGCGTCGGCAGGATGTTCTCGCGCAGGTTCACCAGGTTGATGCGGTTCCAGATCGAAGTCGCGGTCGTCGACCGCCTCCTCGTCGCTGAGCTTCGAATAGCGGTGGAAGATACGATTTCGGATCGCGGAACGCGGTGCTCGCGCAGGGTGAGGAAGCGATCGACGTACCAGTCGCGCAGCACCTCCTCGTCGGCGTCGAGATAGACCGAGAAGTCGAAGAAGTCGGAGACGAACGGGATCGCCTTGCCGTCCTTGGGCGGCCGGCCGGCCTGCAGCACGTTGAGGCCCTCGACGATCAGGATGTCGGGCCGGTCGACCTCGATCCAGTGGTTCGGCAGCACGTCGTAGACGAGATGCGAATAGACCGGCGCGCGCACCGGCCGGCGGCCGGCCTTCACGTCCGAGAGGAAGCGCAGCAGCGTCGGCAGGTCGTAGCTCTCCGGGAAAGCCCTTCTTCTCCATCAGGCCTTCCGCGCTCGAGCACCGCGTTGGGGTAGAGGAAGCCGTCGGTGGTGACGAGGTCGACCTTCGGCACGTTGGGCCAGCGCGCCAGCAGCGCCTGCAGCACGCGCGCGGTGGTCGACTTGCCGACCGCGACCGAGCCGGCGACGCCGATGATGTAGGGCACCTTGGCGTCCGCGGTGCCGAGGAAGTGCTGCTGCACGATGAACAGCCGCTGGGTCGCGGCGACATAGAGCGACAGCAGGCGCGACAGCGGCAGATAGATTTCCTCGACCTCCTCGATGTCGAGGCGGTCGTGCAGCGAGCGCAGCGCGCGTCACCTCGTCGCGCCGAGAGCGTCATCGGCGTGTCGTCGCGCAGCTTCGCCCAATCGGCGCGCGAGAAGATGCGGTAGGGAGAAAGGCCGTCGTCGGCGCGCTGGTCCATCGCTGTCCTGGTCCGGAAGCTCAGTCGCGCCGGCGCGACGCCTTTTCCTCGAGGCCGGACATGCCGGTGCGCCGCGCGAGCGCCGCCTCGACCTCGGCGAGCGCCGATGCCGCGCGCCTCGAGCACGACCAGCAGGTGATAGAGCAGGTCGGCGGCCTCCGCGATCAGCCGCTCGCGGTCCTCGGCGACCGCCGCGAGCGCGGTCTCGACCGCCTCCTCGCCGAGCTTCTTGGCGCAATGCGCCACGCCCTTGTCGAGCAGCTTGCGCGTATAGGACGTCTCGGCGCTCGCCTGCGCGCGCTCGTTCACGCGGCGCGGCCAGGTCGTGCAGGGTGAACTCGCTCATGCCCGGCTCAATAGCACCTCTCGCCGACCGCGGGGAGGGCGCCGTCACGGATCGAGCCGCATCGGCAGCCCGGCGCGCGCCATGTGCTCCTTGGCCTGCGCGCACGCGTGTACTCGCCGAAATGGAAGATCGAGGCGGCGAGCACCGCGGTCGCGTGGCCGTCGCGGATGCCGTCGACCAGATGGTCGAGCGTGCCGACGCCGCCGGAGGCGATCACCGGCACCGGCACGGCGTCGGCGATGGCGCGCGTGAGCGCGATATCGAAGCCGCGCTTGGTGCCGTCGCGGTCCATCGAGGTGAGCAGGATCTCGCCGGCGCCGAGCGCGACCACCTCGCGCGCATAGGCGACGGCGTCGAGCCCGGTCGGGTTGCGGCCGCCATGGGTGAAGATCTCCCAGCGCGTCGGGCTCGCCCGGGCGCGACACCTGCTTGGCGTCGATCGCGACCACGATGCACTGGTCGCCGAACTTTTCCGCCGCCTCCTTGACGAACGCGCGCCGGTCGACGGCGGCGGTGTTGATCGACACCTTGTCGGCGCCGGAGGCGAGCAGCGCTGCGGATGTCCTCGACGGTGCGCACGCCGCCGCCGACGGTGAGCGGCATGAAGCAGGCCTCGGCCGTGCGCCGCACCACGTCGAGCATGATGCCGCGGTTCTCGTGGCTCGCCGTGATGTCGAGGAAGCGTGAGCTCGTCGGCGCCGGCCGCGTCATAGGCGATCGCCGCCTCGACCGGATCGCCGGCGTCGCGCAGATCGACGAAGTTGACGCCCTTGACGACGCGCCCGTCCTTGACGTCGAGGCAGGGGATGACGCGGACCTTGAACATCCGTCATGCCCCGCCGTGCGCGGTGATCAGCGCGAGCGCGGCGGCGGCGTTGAGGCGGCCGTCATAGAGCGCGCGGCCGGCGATGGCGCCGCCGAGCTTTGCGGCGCGCGGCTCGAGCAGCGCGCGGATGTCGGCGAGCGAGGCGAGGCCGCCGGAGGCGATCACCGGAATCGAGACCGCGTCGGCGAGCGCGATCGTCGCGTCGAGGTTGAGGCCCTTGAGCAGGCCGTCGCGCGCGATGTCGGTGTAGACGATGGCGGCGACGCCCGCATCCTCGAAGCGCCGGGCGATGTCGAGCGCGGAGAGCTCCGAGGTCTCCGCCCAGCCTTCCACCGCGACCTTGCCGTCGCGCGCATCGAGCCCGACCGCGACGCGGCCGGGTAAGCCCGCGCCGCCTCCTTCACGAACGCCGGATCGCGCACCGCCGCGGTGCCGATGATGACGCGGGTGACGCCCTTGCCGAGCCAGCCTTCCGACGTCGCCATGTCGCGGATGCCGCCGCCGAGCTGCACCGGGATCGCCACCGTCTCCAGGATGCGCTCGACCGCGGCGGCGTTCATCGGCTTGCCGGCGAAGGCGCCGTCGAGATCGACCAGGTGCAGATACCGGAAGCCCTGCGTCTCGAACGCTGTGCGCCTGCGTGGCGGGATCGCGGTTGAACACGGTCGCGCGCGCCATGTCGCCCTGCTCGAGGCGCACGCACACGCCGTCCTTGAGGTCGATCGCCGGAAACAGGATCACGGCCTACCCCAAGACCGTCATTCCGGAAGCCGCGAAGCGGCTGTCCGGAATCCATAACCCCAGTGTCTGCGATAGTTGGAAGACACGAGCCATGGATTCCGGGCTCGCGCCATTGCGCGCCCTTGAATGACGCCGAATGTCCGTTTGAAATCACGCGCCCATTTCAGGAAATTAGCGAGCAGCGCCAGGCCCAGCCGCTGGCTCTTCTCCGGGTGGAACTGAGTGCCGGCATAGTTGTCGCGCCCGACGATCGCCGTCACCGGGCCGCCATAGTCGGCCTCGGCGACGACATCGCCGCGCTCCGCCGGCTTGAGGTGGTAGGAGTGCACGAAATAGGCGTGCAGCCCCTGCGGCCCGGTCGGGATGCCGGCGAGAGCGCGTGCGGCCTGGCGGGGTCGAGCGTGTTCCAGCCCATGTGCGGGATCTTCAGGCGTGCATCGGCGGGGGCGATGCGGTCGACCTCGCCCCTGATCCAGCCGAAGCCCTGCGCCACCTCGTATTCGAGCCCGCGCTCCGCCATCAGCTGCATGCCGACGCAGATGCCGAGGAACGGCCGGCCCTTGCGCCGCACCGTTTCGTCGAGCGCCTCCACCATGCCGGGAATCGCGTCGAGGCCGTGGCGGCAGTCCGCGAACGCGCCGACGCCCGGCAGCACCACGCGATCGGCGCGCGCGACCTCGTCGGGCTCGCGCGTCACCACGATCGGCTGCGCGTGTCCGGATTCGCGCGCCGCGCGCTCGAACGCCTTGGCGGCCGAGTGCAGGTTGCCGGAGCCGTAGTCGACGATGGCGACGGTCACCGCGGCGCCCCCGGCTCCGGGAACAGCCCGACGATGTCGGGCGACCGGTTCGACTGCCGCGCCGCCAGCGCCGAGCGCGCCGGCGCGAGGAACGATTCCGGTGGCCGCGCGTCGGCCTCGGCGCCCGTCCCCGTCCAGGCGTCGAAGAATCGCCGCTCGGCCGCCTCGCGTCTGTCGCCGGAAACGATGCCGGCTTCGCGCCAGCCGCGCCGCATGCAGCGTCCAGCGCCGCAGCGTGCCGGCCTCCAGGCCGACGAGCAGCGCCAGCAGCGCATAGGCCAACAGACGCCCGCCGCCCCCGACGCCGAGCGCATACAGGGCGAGCTGCAGCGCGACCGTCACGACCACGAATCCGACGAACACCAGCCACAGCCGGTGCCACAGCATCCACAGCGGCGCCAGCAGGAAGGCCCAGAAATGGAAGCCGTCGCGCACGAAGCGCGAAGCGCTCGGGCCCGCGCCGGGCCTCGGGTCGTTTCAGCGGCGGCTCCAACACCGTGTAGATGGCCATAGCGATCCTCGATACTCCTGCTTTGTCATCCCGGACGCGCCACCGATCTCGGGTTTACCCGAGATCGGCGTTTGAACTGCCCAAGTCGGCAATAGCCGACTTGGAGGCGCGCGATCCGGCGCCCATGTACCCCGGTCCATCGGTTGATCATAGACCCCGGGATGCGTGGATCCCCCGCTCGGCCGGGATGACAGTCATGCATCCTCACCCAGGCGGCCCTTGGTCGAGGGCACCTCGCCGGCCGCGCGCGGATCGAGCGCCACCGCTGTACGGAGCGCGCGAGCCAAACCCTTGAAGCAGGACTCGGCGATGTGGTGGTCGTTCGAGCCGTACAGCGTCTCGACGTGCAGCGTGATGCCGGCGTTGATCGCGAAGGCCTGGAACCATTCCTTGACCAGCTCGGTATCGAAGCTCGCCGACCTTGTCGCGGCCGAACTCGGCTCTGAACACCAGGAACGGCCGCCCGGAAATGTCGAGCGCGACGCGGGTGAGCGCCTCGTCCATCGGCAGATGCACCGTAGGCGTAGCGGGTGATGCCCTTCATCTCGCCGAGCGCGCGCTTGACCGCCTGCCCGAGCGCGATGCCGACGTCCTCGGTGGTGTGGTGGTGGTCGATGTGGAGGTCGCCCTTGGCCTTGACGGTAAGGTCGATGCGGGCGTGGCGGGCGAGCAGCTCCAGCATGTGGTCGAAGAAGCCGATGCCGGTCGCGATCTCGGCCGCGCCGGTGCCGTCGAGGTCGACCGCGACCTCGACGTCGGTTTCCTTGGTGGTGCGCCGGAGCGAGGCCTTGCGCATGTTGGGGCGTCCTTCGCGCGCCTAGCGGGACTTGGCCGTCCCGCCGGACGCGCGCCTTGTATCAGGGGCGATCCGGCCGCGCCACTGCGCCTCTTGCGCTCTGACCTTGGTGTGGAGAGGGTGGTTCCGAGTGTAGCTAAGGGGCGGGAAGAGGGAGTTCACCGCGCAAGGATGCGCACGGAGCCACCGGCACCGAAGGTCCACAGGGTGCCGGTCGCAGGATCCTGGTAGATCGGGGTACGATGGAACGGCGCCCGTTTCGACCGATGCGCGGCGGACCGGCGCCCGCTCGACCGATGCCCGATGGACCGGCGCCCGGAAGCGCGGTTCGGCCATGGCGGGAGGACGCTCACGGACATTGCGCGCCAACAGGCGCGGCGCCGGCGCCGGATTGCTTCCGGTCACCACGATTTGGGTGTTCTCTGAACCCTCGCCCTGAACCAGCGCGAACAGCGTCGCGGCATCGGCTGGGTGCAGCCGCACGCAGCCGTGCGAGGCCGGCCCGCCCAGCCGGCGGATCTCGTAGGAGCCGTGAATCGCGTAGCCGCCGTGGAAAAAGATCGAATGCGGCATCGGCGAATTGTAGTACTGCTTGGAGAACCAGGTGCGCGCCAGCCGCTGCGGACGGAAATGTCCGTTCGGGGTGCCGAAGCCAGCCCGCCCGGTCGATATCGTAAACACGTGACGGGTCGCCCCCGCGACCGCAACCGTCATGCGTTGTGTCGATTTGTCGATGGTGACGAGCACCCCGGCGCGCGCCGGCGCGGCGGCGCCAAGCGAGAAGGCCGCGATCAAACCCGCGGCCGCCAGCATACGCACCACCACCACGACAGCCCCTCCCCGGCACCCGACCGATCGACTTTGCAGAGAATTTTACGAACATTCCGGAGGGAGCACCGGGCTGTAAAGCACTGGTTGCCGTTCAGGTTAACGGCGGGGCTCTTAGGCCGCGCGAAGCCCTGGACGACCGTAGGGGCGACCCTTGTGGTCGCCCCTCGCGCGCCGAGATCCCGGGGGCGCCCACAAGGGGCGCCCCGACGACGGTTGGCTCTGCGCCCCTCTCCCGCACGCGGGGGGTAGAATGCAACGCGACACTGGGAGTTGCATGGCGGGCGTGCCGCTCACACCTTCCGGCCATGTCCTCTTCCGCCGCCTTCGACCTCTTCACCGTCGGCCACTCCAACCATCCGCTCGAGCGCTTCCTGGCGCTGCTGAAAGGGGCGCGAGTCGCCACGATCGTCGACGTGCGCTCAAAACCGTTCTCGCGCCGGTTCCCGTGGTTCTCGCAAACGCCGCTGGCGGAGCGCCTGCGCGAGGCAGGCATCGCCTACCTGTGGCGCGGCGAGGCCCTCGGCGGACGGCCGGCCGATCCGGCGCTGCTGCGCGACGGCCTCGCCGACTACGAGGCGATCGCGCAGGCGCAGGCGTTCCAGGCGGCTCTCGCGCACCTCATCGCCGACGCGCGCAAGAATACGCGATCATGCCTGATGTGCGCCGAGCGCGAGCCGCTCGACTGCCACCGTTGCCTGCTTATCGCGCGCGCGCTCGCCGCGCGCGGGCTTGGTGTCGGTCACATCCTCGCCGACGGCACGATCGAGCCGCATGCCGCGACCGAGGACCGGCTGCTCGCGCTGACCAAGAGCGATGCGGACTTGTTCGCCTCGGACCGCGCCGCCCGCCTCGCCGACGCCTACCGCCGCCGCGCCGGCAAGGCGGCGTTCCGTGCCTGACGCTCGAATCCTCAGGGAAGCGTGACGGCAACGCTGCGGAAGGTGGGAGCGGATGCGTTGCACGTATCGCCGTCATCGCTGAACAGGTGAAGCGTCTTTCCACTCGAACCGATCACCATCGCCTCGGGTTTGAAAGGCGGGTCCTTGTCCTTGGCTACCTGCTGCAGGGCGGCGGCAAAACCCGGAACAGCGGTGGGCGGTGACTTTTCGTCCGCCGGCCAGCGATAGAGCTCGAACGTGCCGGTGTCGCCGCCCGCCGGTCCCGCCACGATGAAGTAGGCCTTGGCCGCTTCCGAATGTTCGATGCTACGGACGCCCCTGTTTTCGAGCGCGATCGGAATGAGCGGCCCCACAACCGGCTTCTCGCCTTTTTCCGCTACCCCCTCGGGGTTCGCCAGCGGAATAAGGATCGCCTTGCCATCGAGCAGCGGACTTCGCAGCCCTATCAGCAGCGATTGTCCGTCGGCGCGCGACGCGAGCCCCTCAATGTTGAAGCCGCCCGCATCGGGCGCCAAGTTCTTGTCTTCCGGCACATCGAGCCGGATCGTGTTCTTGAGGCGCTCGTCGAGCGGCGCAATGGCAGCGAGCAAACCCTGAAATGCTTTCTCGCTGGTCCGACTAGGGACGGGAGTGCCGGCCTCGATCGAGACCAGCCTCGAAAAGAACTGCCGCCGCTGCTCGCGCACCTTGCCCTTGCGGCTGCGGCTGTGGGAGCCGATCCAATAGGTCTTGCCTTTCAGCCAGGTCGCGCCCTCGAAATCAGCTTTGTCGTCATCGTCCTTTTGCGGATCGAGACCCAGGAACTCGTTTAAGTTGCCGCTTGGCATTGCCAGGGCCTCTCCACCGCTTGCCCGATAGGCCCGCAACGTATTGTCCTCATCATTTGCGATGATGAACATTCGGTCGACGCTGCCCTCCGGGACGGCGATTGCGCCCGAGGGCTCGCACATTCCCTTGTGGATGCGCACAGGTCCGAATTCGACGCCGGCTGCGAGCGAGGGCCCCAGTCCGACGACGGAGATCGCCACGATGGCGAATGCTTTTGCGCGCATAAAGTCCTCCTCAGTGAAAATAAATATCCTACAATCTTCAGTATAGCGGTTCCGAGGCCCGCGGCAATTGTCCCACCGCGGCATTTCCCGTCGCCACTCCGAACGAATGGCGTCCGGCGGATGAGCAAGCGTCCGCACGCGGTGCAGCGCGCGTGGCACCCGATGCGCTCGATCTTAGGCAACGCGTCTTCAAGCGCACGCCGAAGGAGATCGTCGAGCGGAGCCGCCGGCGCAGCTCGAGCCCGTTCCTGTCCGCACCGCCTCACGTCAACTTCCCCGGCCACCGGCACAAATCGTTGATCAGGCACTGCTCGCACAACGGGCGCATCGCCTTGCACACGTAGCGGCCGTGCAGGATCAGCCAGTGGTGCGCGTGCGGCAGGTATTCGGGCGGCACCACGTCGAGGAGCCGCATCTCGACTTCGAGCGGCGTTTTGCCCGGCGCGAGGCCGGTGCGGTTGCCGACGCGGAACACGTGGGTGTCGACCGCGATCGTCGGCTCGCCGAACGCGACGTTGAGCACGACGTTGGCGGTCTTGCGACCGACCCCCGGCAGCGCCTCGAGCGCGTCGCGCTCGCGCGGCACCTTGCCGCCGTGCTCGTCGACGAGCTTGCGCGCCAGCGCGATCACGTTCTTGGACTTCACGTTGAAGAAGCCGAGGCTCTTGATGGCGTCGCGCACGCGCGCCTCGCCGAGCGCCAGCATCTTCTCGGGCGTGTCGGCGCGCGGAAACAGGTTGCGGGTTGCCTTGTTGACGCCGGCGTCGGTCGCCTGCGCGGACAGCACCACCGCGACCAGCAGCGTGAACGGATTCAAATGCTCGAGCTCGCCCTTGGGCTCGGGGCTCGCCGCGCGGAAGCGGCGGAACGCTTCCGCGACCTCGGCCTTGCCCCACGGCTTGATCTTGCCGGCCGCCGCGGCCGCGTCGGCCTCGGCGCGGGCGAGCGGCCCCTTGGTGACCGCCTTCTTCGCCGCGCGGGTGGGTTTATCCGCCTTGCGAGGCTGAGCGGATTTCGCGCCTGGGCGGGTCGCCTTGCGGGCCATTTGTTCCGTATATTGCGCCGCATGGCCGACCACAATGAGGGCGCCGCGGAACCCACGCTGTTCTCCGCCGTCATCACGCCGCACCGCTCGCTCGGGAGCGCGGGGTTCCTGATCCTGATGCTGTTCGTGTGCGTGATCAGCTTCGTCGCCGGCCTGGTGTTCTTCATGGCCGGCGCGTGGCCGGTGCTCGGCTTCCTCGGCCTCGACGTGCTGTTGATATACTGGGCGTTCCGCGCCAGCTACCGCAGCGCGGCCGCCTACGAGGAGGTCACGGTGACGCCGAGCGAGCTCACGATTCGCAAGGTGAGCGCGCGCGGCGCCGTGCGCGAATGGACGCTCAATCCGGTCTGGGTCCGGCTCGACCGGCAAGGCGACGAGGAATTCGGGCTGCAGCGGCTCACCCTGGTGTCGCACGGCCGCCGGCTCTCGATCGCCGGCTTCCTGGCGCCGGCCGAGAAGGAGAGTTTCGCGGCCGCGCTCTCCGCCGCGCTCGGGGAAGCGCGCCGGGGGCCGACCAGGACAGTGGTTGAGTGAGGCGCCCCATCCCTCCCGCCAAGCGGCGGAGGGCAAAAGAGCAGAAACCGGGTGGTCGGGCGCACCCGCGTCGCCTAACTCAGGGAGCACGCAAACGACCAAAAATGACCCGTGAGGATGCCATGCTCTCGCCCGACCACGCCACAGGCCTTTCGCCTGGCCCGATGAATGCGGCTGCGCCGCTCGCTGCCGCCGCCGACTACGAAGTGGTGCGCCGCGCCATCGCCTACATCTCCGAGCACTGGCGCGCGCAGCCGGCGATCGAGGCGATTGCGCAAGCCGCCGGTGTCGCGCCGACCGACCTGCACCATTTGTTCCGGCGCTGGGCCGGGCTCACTCCCAAGGCCTTCCTGCAGGCGATCACGCTCGACCACGCGCGCCGCCTGTTGCGCGAGTCGGCAAGCGTGCTCGACGCCTCCTACGAGGTCGGGCTCTCCGGACCCGGGCGCTTGCACGACCTGTTCGTCACTCACGAGGCGATGTCGCCGGGCGAATGGAAGTCGGGCGGCGAGGGGCTCGCGATCGCGTACGGCTTCCACGACTCGCCGTTCGGCACGGCGCTGGTGATGGCGACGCCGCGCGGGCTGTGCGGCCTTGCCTTCGCGGACCCGGGCGAGGAACGCTCCGCGCTCGCCGACATGCGCTCGCGCTGGCCGCGCGCGCGCATCGTCGAGGACCACGCCGAGACCGCGCCGCTCGCGGCGCGCGTGTTCTCGCCCGCGGCGTGGCGGCCGGACCGGCCGCTGCGCGTCATCCTGATCGGCACCGACTTCGAGGTGCGGGTGTGGGAGACGCTGCTGGCGATTCCGCTCGGCCGCGCCGCCACCTATTCGGGCATCGCCGCAAAGCTCGGCCGTCCGAGCGCGGCGCGCGCGGTCGGCGCCGCGGTCGGCAAGAATCCGGTCTCGTTCGTGGTGCCGTGCCACCGCGTGCTCGGCCGCTCCGGCGATCTGTGCGGCTACCACTGGGGGCTCACCCGCAAGCGCGCCATGCTGGGATGGGAAGCCGGGCGGATGCTGGCGAGCTGAGCGGCTGACTTCGGTTCCGCGGCGATCGTTTCGAGTTGCCCGATCCGCAGCACCGCTCTTGCGTCGCGGGTATAATTCCACCTGCGAGGTGCTCAAATGCATTCGCGCGCGGCGGATTCCAATTCAATCGCTCAAATCATTGCGACCGATAGACCCGGATACCGGGCGGAACGCGTGGGGCCGCGGTGGTGTTGGTTTAGGTGTTGATTTCACCCAGGGAGAAAACGTCATGAAACGTACATTGCTAGGAACGGCGCTCGCCCTGACGCTGTTCGCGACGCCTGCGCTGGCGCAGCAGCAGCCCGGAACGGGCGGCGGCGCTGGTGGCGAGAGCGGCTCGGCCGCGCAGACGGACAAGAACAAGGGCGCGCCTCCGACCAATCCGAGCGCCGCGCCGGCAGGCCAGATGGGCACGACCGGCAGCGCGACTACCGGCACCAGCACCGGCGGCGGTACCTCTTCGGCGACCGGGACGGGCGGCGGCAAGGGCGGCGAGAGCGGCTCGGCCGGCGCCACCGACAAGACGCCGAACCAAAGAGGCAACCCGGCCACTCCGACCCGGTAGCAAACGCAAGTCCTAACGGACCGAGCCCGCTGGCGCTCCCGCCGGCGGGCTCTTTTTTGCGCAACGGAAACTCGCGCCGGAGCCGGCGCGATCAGATGCGCTTCCAGAACAGCGTCGTGTCGCACAGGCCGCCGTGCGGCAGCAAAGCGTAGCCCGGGATGACGCCGACCCGCGTCCATCCCATCCGCTCGTACAGCCGTTCGGCATCGCCGCTCGCCGTATCGAGCACCAGCAGCGTGCGGCCCCGCGCGCGCGCGGCGGCTTCGAGCCGGCGCATCAGCGCAGCACCGGCGCCCTGCTTGCGCGCCGCGCGGTGAACCAAAAGCTTGTTCACGTCCGCCCGGTGCGGTTGGTTGGGCGGCGTCTTGATGCCGAGCTGCACCGTGCCGACGATGCGTCCATTGCGCCGCGCCGCGAGCAGCACGATCTCGTCGCGCTCCACCGCGCCGGCGATGCCGCGGAAGAACGCGACCGCCTGCTCGTGCGTGTACGGCGCCATGAAGCTGACCGACGCGCCGCCCTCGACGCAGTCGACCAGCACGCCGGCGAGCTCGTCGGCCGCCGCGCACACCGCCGCCGCGTCCAGCTCGGAGACGTCGATGGTCGCGCTCACGCCGCGAGGTCGAGCTTGGAGGCGACGGTGGAATCCGGGTTGAGCCGGTAGATCAGCGGCACGCCGGTTTCCAGGTTGAGCTTGAGGATCGACTCGGTCGTATGCCGGTCGAGCACCATGATCAGCGCACGCAGGCTGTTGCCGTGGGCAGAGACCAGCACGCGCTCGCCGCGCAGCACGTGCGGCAGGATCTCCGCGATGTAGTACGGCAGCACGCGCGCGGCGGTGTCCTTCAGGCTCTCCCCGCCGGGCGGTGCCACGTCGTAGGAGCGGCGCCAGATGTGCACCTGCTCCTCGCCCCAGCGCTTGCGCGCGTCGTCCTTGTTGAGGCCGACCAGTTCGCCGTAGTCGCGCTCGTTGAGCGCCTGATCCTTGATCACCGCAATGTCGGCCTGGCCGAGCTCCGCCAGCATGACGTCGAGCGTGCGCTGCGCGCGTTTGAGCGCGGACGTGAAGGCAACGTCGAAGCGCAGGCCCTGCGCCTTGAGCTTGCGGCCGCCGGCGCGCGCTTCCTCGATGCCCTTCTCGGTAAGATCGACGTCGCGCCAGCCGGTGAACAGGTTCTTCTTGTTCCACTCGCTTTCGCCGTGGCGCACGAGCACGAGGAGACGGTCGGTCATGGGTCTTGCCTTAAGAGCCTGTCAGAAATTGCCGAGGCCGAGCACGTCGGCCATGGAGTAAAGTCCCGGCTTCTTGTCCCGCGCCCATAGCACCGCCTTGAGCGCGCCGTTGGCAAACAACACGCGATCCTCCGCCCGGTGCACGAGCTCGATGCGCTCGGCGGGTCCGGCGAAGATCACGCTGTGATCGCCCACCACGGTGCCACCGCGCAGTGCGGCAAACCCGATGTCGCCCTTGCGGCGGGCGCCGGTGTGGCCGTCCCGTGCACGCGCGGAATGCGCCTTGAGGTCGATCCCGCGGCCCTGCGCCGCCGCCTCGCCCAGCATCAGCGCGGTGCCCGACGGCGCGTCGATCTTGCGGTTGTGATGCATCTCGACGATCTCGATGTCGAAATCGGCATCGAGCGTTCGGGCAACCCGCCTGGCGAGAGCCGCCAGCAGATTGACGCCGAGGCTCATGTTGCCCGCCTTGACGATCGTCGCGCGTTGGGCCGCCTCCGCGACGGCCGCCTCTTCCTGCGCGCTCAGGCCGGTGGTGCCGATGATGTGGATGAGGCCGCGTTCGGCCGCGAGGCCCACGAGCGCCGCGGTCGAGGCCGGGACCGTGAAGTCGAGGATCGCGTCGGCCGCCGCCAGTAGCGGCGCCGGGTCGCTCGAAACCTTGACTCCGCTCGGCTGCAGGCCTGCGAGCACGCCGGCGTCCTGCCCGATGAACGGCGAGCCGGGCTGCTCGAGCGCCCCGACCACGCTCAAGCCCCCCATGTCGGAGATCGCCCGAATGAGCGTGCGCCCCATGCGCCCACCGGCGCCGGCTATTACCAGCCGCATATCGGCCATTGTCGCGACCCCGGAAATGCTTGGGCCGCGGTATAGCGATGCCCACGGACGATGAAAAGCGGCAAGCCGGGCAGCAAAAATATCCCGCTGCCGTTGGCAAACCGGTCAAAAAGCCCCATATTCGGCCCATGACCTCGTTCGATTTCAAGAGCCCGGCAGAGCTTTATCCGAGCCGCAGCCGGGCCCAGGGCCGTCGCCCGATCAAGTACCGCCGGTTCCCGACCGCCGCAGAAGCTCTGCGCTTCGCGGTCGAGGAGCTCCCGCCGTCGCTCCTGCTGGGGGCCGTGCTGGAGGTCGGCGAGCAGCGTTTCGACGGCAACGGCATCCGTGCCCTCTACGACCGGCCGGATTATCCGTTGAAGCGGCGCAAGGTCGCCGCCGCCAAGGTCGCGCAGGTCGCTTGACCGATCTTAGCCCGAGGGCTGCGGGCCCTCGTACCCCTCGATCACGATGACGTCGGCGTCCGAATAGGGCGTGCGCAGCGCGATCGCGCGCTGATACTCGGGCGACTGGTAGCACGCGAGCGCCGCCTCGTAGCTCGGGAATTCCAGCACCACGTTGCGCGACCGGCTGGTCCCCTCCTTGGCCTCGAAAGTCCCGCCGCGCACCAGGAACTTGGCGCCGTACTTACGGAACGGCTCGGCGTTGGCGGCCACGTAAGCCTTGTAGCCTTCCGGGTCGCTGACATCGACACGCCCGATCCAATATCCCTTGGCCATTCAGCGCCTCCCGCCGTCGACAGCGGCTGCGATATCGCGCACCACCGCTTCCGCCGCCGCGCGCGGATCGGCCGCGCCCGTGATCGGGCGCCCGACGACCAGATAATCGGCGCCGGCGTCGATCGCCTGCGCGGGCGTCGCGATGCGCTTCTGGTCGTTGGACGATGCGCCGGCCGGCCGAATGCCCGGCGTGACCAGCGTCATGTCCGACCCCACGATCAGCCGCAAGGGGCCGGCCTCCTCGGGCGCGCACACGATGCCGTCGATGCCGATGTCGTGCGCCTGCTGGGCGCGCTGCGCCACCAGATCGTCGACGCTGAGCTGGTAGCCCGCCTCGGCGAGGTCGGCGTCGTCGTAGGAGGTCAGCACGGTCACGGCCAGCAGGTGCAAGCTCGAGCCCGCCTTCGCCTCGACCGCCGCCCGCATGGTCTGCGGATAGGCATGCACGGTGAGGAACGTCGCGCCGAGCTTCGCGACACTTTCGACCCCGCGCGCAACCGTGTTGGCGATGTCGTGCAGTTTCAGGTCGAGGAACACGCGCTTGCCGGCGCCGGCCAGCCGTTCAGCCAGCGGCAGGCCGCCCGCGTAGCCGAGCTGATAGCCGATCTTGTAGAACGTCACCGCTGTCGCCCAGCCGTTCGATCATGGCTTCGGCCGCCGCAATGGAGGGCAGGTCGAGCGCCACGATCAGGCGGTCGCGCGGAATCACTGTCATGGTTTCCCTTTATCATGAAAATTGCCGCGCCATTTCGATCAGACGCTGTACCACCGCCTGCAACGCGCGGGCTGAGCGCTCGTCCTTCAGATTGTCCTGCTCGTCGAACGCCTGCGCGGCCTCGCGCACCGCGATCTGTTCGGGAATCACCAGCGCGCCGCAGCCGAGCTCCAAGACCTGCCGCAGCGCCATCAGCGAGCGCATGGCGCCATAGGTCCCGTTCGACGCGCCGCCGATCGCGAACGCCCTGCCCTTGTAGGCAGCCAGCGGCGGCTCGCGCCCCTCGCGTACGCGCGAGATCCAGTCGAGCGTGTTCTTGAGCAGCGGCGTCACCGATGCGTTGTATTCCGGGCTGGCAATGAACACGCCGCGATGGACGCCGAACAGGCGCTTGAGCTTGACGGCATTCTCCGGCGGCCCGGACGCCGCCTCCAGGTTGCCGTCATAGAGCGGCATCGGATAGTCGACGAGCGAGATGCGCGTGACGTCGGCGTCGGCGAGCGTCAGCTCCTTCGCCGCCACCGCCGCGAGGCGGGCGTTGAATGAGCCCGTCCGGATCGAGCCGGCGAAGACGAGGATTTTCGGGTTGGGCATCGCGCACTTTCTTCTCGGTGTCGTCGCCCGCGAAAGCGCGGACCCAGTAGCCACCGACCAAGCCGGCGTTTACTGGATACCCGCCTTCGCGGGCATGACAGGCAGGGAAAGCTCGACCGGGGTCATCGCGCGCGTTAGCGCGGACACGGGCACCGCGACTCAGCCCTTGCGATAAACCCAGACGCGCGCAGGGGGCAGATTGAGCCAGATGCGGTCGGAGGCTTCGACCCGGCCGCCGGCCAGCATCTTCGGAATCGGCGGCACCACCGCGTAGGTGAACTGCACGAACGGGCGCGCCGGCGCGCAAGATGCCGTAGGCATCGCGCAACAGTCTCGCAGCGCGTCTTGAGCGGCTTGGTGAACAGGGGCAAACCGGACACGACGGCGGCGGCCGGTCCGGCCAGGCTGTAGTTGTGCCGACGCAACATGCCGTAGGCGTCGCCCTGCAGCACCGTGGCCTTGGGAAACCGCACGCGCAGGAGCTGGCAGAAGATCGGATTGAATTCGACCAATACCAGCCGGTCCTCGGCCACGCCCTGCTCGATCAGCGCCTCGGTCACCGGTCCGGTTCCCGGGCCGAGCTCGATCACCGGGCCGGGGATGACCGGGTCGACATAGCGCGCCATGGCCTTGCGCGAGCACCCGGCCCGACGGCGTCACCGCCCCGATCGCCAACGGCTTTTCCAGCCAGGAGCGAATGAAATGCACTTCGTCGTCGAGACGAAGGTTCTTCTTCTTTTCGAGGCGGGCGAGGATTTGCGACGGCATCGTGACGGTTACGCAGAAGTGCGACGACAGGCCGCCGCAGCCTGAAGGGTTAAAGGGGCCGGGCGCAGGGGTCAAGCCGGGATCAGGGCGAGCTGCCCAGACCGTCGAAGAACTCCTTGACCTTGGCGAAGAAGCCCGAGGACTTCCGGTGGGTCTCCTTCGAGGACATCTTTTCGAATTCGGTCAGCAGTTCTTTCTGCTTCTTGGTCAAGTTCTGCGGCGTCTCGACCACGACCTGCACGTACATGTCGCCGGTCTGCTTCGAGCGCAGCACCGGCATGCCCTTGCCTTGCAGGCGGAAGCGGCGGCCGGACTGGGTCCCGTCCGGAATTTTCACGCGGGTCTTGCCGCCGTCGATGGTCGGCACCTCGAACCCGCCCCCGAGCGCCGCTGTCACCATCGAGATCGGCGCGCGGCAGTGCAGGTCGGCGCCGTCGCGCTGGAAGAAGGCGTGGGTTTCGATCGACAGGAAAATGTAGAGGTCGCCGGCCGGGCCGCCGCGCACGCCCGCCTCGCCCTCACCGGCGAGCCGGATGCGGGTGCCGTCCTCGACGCCGGCCGGGATATTGACCGACAGGTTTCGCTCGCGCGTGACGCGCCCGCCACCGCTGCAGGACGCGCAGGGATCGTCGATCACCTGGCCGCGGCCCTGGCACGACGGGCAGGTGCGCTCGAGCGTAAAGAAACCCTGCGCGTGCCGCAGCCGGCCCGCGCCGCCGCAGGTCAAGCAGGTCTTGGGCTTGGTGCCCGGCTTCGTCCCCGCGCCCGAACAGACCTCGCAGGTGACCGAGGTCGGGATGCGGATCTGCGCCGTCTTGCCGCGGAAGGCCTCGTCGAGGCTGATCTCGAGATTGTATCGCAGATCCGCACCCGCGCTCGCGGCCGGAGGAGCGGCCTGCGCGCGCCTCCCATGCCGAACACGCCCTCGAAAATGTCCGAAAATGCCGACGCGAAATCGGCCCCGAAGCCGGGGCTCGGCCGCCGCCCCCCATGCCGTGCTCGAAAGCCGCGTGACCGAAGCGGTCATAGGCGGCGCGCTTCTGCTCGTCCTTGAGAACGTCGTAGGCCTCGTTGATCTCCTTGAAGCGGTGCTCGGCTTCGCGGTCCCCGTTGTTGCGGTCGGGGTGATACTGCATGGCGAGCTTGCGGTATGCCGATTTGAGCTCGGCATCGACGGCGGAGCGCGTCACACCCAGGGTTTCGTAGAAGCAGCGCTTTGCCATCACGCCACCATTGCCGCACTTTCGCCTGGCCGGGCAATCCGTGGTGAACCGGATGCGCGTGGTCCGCCGACCAGCTGCTCTTCACCGCTCCCGGAGCGCGGGGTTATGGGCGCCGCCGCGGAGCATGGTGCCTCCTGACCCGGATTCCGCGCATAACCGCGCGGAATCCGAGAGGAGGCCCACGAAGCTGGCGCCTGCCGGCTGCAGTCGCGCGACTGAAGCGTTGGCGGGAGCGACAGCCATGCGGGCGACTCCGCTAGCCGGTCAGGCCGACTTCTTGTTTTTCTTGTCGTCGTCGACCTCGGTGAATTCCGCGTCGACGACATCCTCTTTCTTGCCGCCATCGGCGCCGGAGGCGCCCGGCCCGGCCGCGCCACCACCGTCGCCGCCCTGCTGATCAGCCTGCGCCTGCTTGTACATGGCCTCGCCGAGCTTCATCGAGGCTTGCGCAAGCGCGTTGGTCTTGGCCTTGATGCGCCTCGACGTCCTCGCCCTTGACCGCCTCCTTGGCGTCCGCAATGGCGTTCTCGATTGCACGCCGCTCATCCTCGCCGACCTTCGAGCCATGTTCGGCGAGCGCCTTCTCGGTGGCGTGGATCATCGCCTCGGCGTGGTTCTTGGCCTCGACCGCCTCGCGCCGCTTCTTGTCGTCGGCCGCATGCGCCTCGGCGTCCTTCACCATCTTCTCGATGTCGCCCTCGGAGAGGCCGCCCGACGCCTGGATGCGGATCTGCTGCTCCTTGCCGGTGCCCTTGTCCCTGGCCGACACGTTGACGATGCCGTTGGCGTCGATGTCGAAGGTGACCTCGATCTGCGGCACGCCGCGCGGCGCCGGCGGAATGCCGACCAGGTCGAACTGGCCGAGCATCTTGTTGTCGGCCGCCATCTCGCGCTCGCCCTGGAACACCCGGATGGTGACCGCGTTCTGGCTGTCCTCGGCGGTCGAGAACACCTGGCTCTTCTTGGTCGGGATCGTGGTGTTGCGGTCGATCAGCCGCGTGAACACGCCGCCCAAGGTCTCGATGCCGAGCGACAGCGGGGTCACGTCGAGCAGCAGCACGTCCTTGACGTCGCCCTGCAGCACGCCGGCCTGGATGGCGGCGCCGATCGCCACCACCTCGTCGGGGTTGACGCCCTTGTGCGGCTCCTTGCCGAAGAACTGCTTCACCACTTCCTGGACCTTCGGCATGCGGGTCATGCCGCCGACCAGGACCACCTCGTCGATCTCGCCGGCGGAGAGGCCGGCGTCCTTGAGCGCCTTGCGGCACGGCTCGACCGTCTGCTGCACGAGATCGTCGACCAGCGCCTCGAACTTGGCGCGCGTGAGCTTCATCGTCAGGTGCTTCGGGCCGGAAGCATCCGCCGTGATGAACGGCAGGTTGATCTCGGTCTGCGTCGTCGACGACAGCTCGATCTTGGCCTTCTCGGCCGATTCCTTGAGCCGCTGCAGCGCGAGCTTGTCGCGGCGCAGGTCGATGCCCTGCTCCTTCTGGAACTCGTCGGCGAGATAGTTGACGAGCCGCATGTCGAAGTCCTCGCCGCCCAGGAAGGTGTCGCCGTTGGTCGACTTCACCTCGAACACGCCGTCGCCGATCTCCAGGATCGAGATGTCGAAAGTGCCGCCGCCGAGATCGTAGACCGCGATGGTGCCGGTCTTCTGCTTGTCGAGCCCGTAGGCGAGCGCGGCCGCGGTCGGCTCGTTGATGATGCGCAGAACTTCCAGGCCGGCGATCTTGCCGGCGTCCTTGGTGGCCTGGCGCTGTGCGTCGTTGAAGTAGGCCGGAACCGTGATGACGGCCTGCTCGACCTTCTGCCCGAGATAGGCTTCCGCCGTCTCCTTCATCTTCTGCAGGACGAAGGCGGAGATCTGCGAGGGCGAATAGGTCTTGCCGTCCGCTTCGACCCAGGCGTCGCCGTTGCCGGCGCGCACGATCTTGTAGGGGACGAGCTTCTTGTCCTTCTCGACCATCGGGTCGTCGTAGCGCCGGCCGATCAGGCGCTTGACCGCGAAGAAGGTCCGTTCCGGGTTGGTGACCGCCTGGCGCTTGGCCGGCTGCCCGACCAGCCGCTCGCCGTCGTCGGTGAACGCCACGATCGACGGCGTGGTGCGCATGCCCTCGGCGTTCTCGATCACTTTCGGCGTGGTTCCTTCCATCACCGCGACACACGAATTCGTCGTGCCGAGGTCGATGCCGATGACCTTGCCCATATCGCGTCCTCTCGTTTTTCAGCAGGCCGGCCGGGCCGGAGAAGCGCCCAGTTGCGGAAGGGCCACGCGGGCGCATTCTGCGTCCGCGGACCGCCCCCTCCGGCCCCCACTTGCTACCGTGTCGCCGCGCCGCGGCACCACCAGAAGCCCATATAGGAGAGGGTTTTTTTGCCTGCAAGGCGGCACCTCGCCGAAATCGTCCGGTTTGGACCTCGCACCCGTGCCGCCTCTATCTTCCCGCGTTTCACAACCCTATATGGGGCGCGCTGGCGCGAGCACGCGAGGTGATGATGCACCTGTGGCTTCGGTTCAAGAGCGTCCTCGGCCCTGCGGTGCTTGCGATCGGCACAGCGGCAGCGCTGTTGCTTGCGTCATCGCCGGCGCGAACCGCCGACGCGGTATTCCCCCCCGCCTCACGCCTTGGTCTCGCGCCGCCGCCGGGGTTCGTGGTGAGCTCGAATTTTCTGGGCTTCCAGCATAGCGACAAGCAGGCCACCATCATCATGGCGGAACTGCCCGGTTACGCATTCGAAACCATCGAGAAAGAGGTCGCGGCGGAGCTGAAGAAGGATCAGACTGGATCGGCAACCCGCACCGACGTGACGTTCAAAGACGGCCGCGGCTTCGTCCTGTTCGCGAAACCCACCAGTCCGCAGGGCACGGTCCTGAAATGGACGATGGTCGCGAATGTCGACAATGCGACCGCGATCGTCACCGTTCTGATCCCGGAAGCTGTGCAGGACGTCGCCTCCGACCAAGCCGTGCGCGCGTCGCTCGCTTCGCTGGCGTTGCGGACGGTACCGGTCGACGAACAGCTCTCGGTGCTCCCATTTGCGCTCAACCAGCTCGCCGGATTCCGCCTCGTCCGCGTGCAGCCCGGCACTGCCGCTATGCTGACCGACGGGCCGAACGACGGCGTCGAAGCGAGCGAGCAACCGTTGCTGGTGATTTCCATCGTCAATGCTCCAACGCATCCGCAGCCGGCCGAGCGGGACGGATTTGCGCGACGCCTGTTCGGCGATGTGCCCGGCCTCAAGGAGGTCCGCGTCACGCGCTCGGAGCCTATGCGGGTCGCGGGCCAGCAGGGCCACGAGATCCTGGTCGAGGCCAAGGACGCCAAAACCGACAAGGATATCAACGCGGTGCAATGGCTGCGCTTCGGCAGCGGCACGTTGATGCGCGTGGTCGGTGTCGCCCGCAAGGACGGGTGGGCGGAAACCTTCCGCCGTTTCCGCGAAGTGCGCGACGGCCTTGGGCCGAAGTAAATATCGGGCTCGTGTCCCGCACGCGCTGCAGCGCGCGAAGTCCTCGGGTGCGCTTCGCTTCGGTACGCCCGGGACGCGCGTATCAGCGGGGATGAAACCGGGCTATTCCCCGCTGCCGATATTGTCGTTCGCCGGAACGTCGGCGGCGCCCGGCTCGGGCGCGGCGGTCTTGGCGCCTCCCTTGGCGACGCCGACCAGCGCCGGGCGCAGCACGCGATCCCCGATCGTGTAGCCGTCCTGCACCACCTGCACGACCGTTCCGGCCGGAACCGACGCGTCCGGCACCTCGTACATCGCCTGGTGAAAATTGGGATCGAATTTCTCGCCGGCCGGCTCGAGCCTCTTGACGCCGTGCTTCTCGAGCACCTTGTGCAGCTCGCGCTCGGTCAGCTCGACGCCGTCGAGCAGGCCCTTGACCGCCGGCGTCCGCCTTCTCGCGCAGCTCGTCATCGAGCGCCTTGAGAGCCCGGTCCATGTTGTCGGCGACTGCGAGAATATCGCGCGCGAAATTTGCGATGCCGTAGGTCCGCGCATCGGCGACCTCGCGCTCCATGCGCCGGCGCAGGTTCTCCATCTCGGCAAGCGCCCGCATCCAGCGATCGCGGGCCTCGGCCGCCTCCTTGACGAGCGCTTCGGCCGGATCGACGGCCGCCCCGCCCGTGTCGACCATTGCGTCCGCCGCCATCGGAGCGTCCGCCCCGTCGGACGTTTGGCCCACGGCGTTCGTAGCGCCGGCGGGTTTCTCCGTCATCGCCTGGTGTCCTGCATGGTTTCGGATCGCTCGTCAGGATATCAGCGTTCGGGCGGTGAAAATCAAGCGCCAGTTCGCTCCCCGCCTCCCACACGTCATTTCAGCCCTCGGGTTCTGGACGCAAGCACGACATCCCGGCGCCCTCACCCGGCCAGGAGCCTGCTCACGACCTTGGACGTGTAGTCGACCATCGGAATGACGCGGGCATAGTTCAGGCGGGTCGGCCCGATCACCCCGATCACCCCAACGATGCGACCCGCGCCGTCTCGATACGGCGCGATGATGGTCGAGGAACCAGAGAGGGAGAACAGCTTGTTCTCGGAGCCAATGAAGATGCGCACGCCCTCCGCCTGCTCGGCGCGGCCCAGCAGGTCAACCAGCCCGCGCTTGGTCTCGAGGTCGTCGAACAACAGCCGCACGCGTTCGAGATCTTCGAGCGCCCTGAGGTCGTCGAGCAGGTGCGAATGGCCGCGCACGATCAGCTTGCGGTCGTCGCTCTCGCCGCCTGACCAGCTCGCAAACCCCGCCGCGATGATCTTTTGGGTCAATTGATCGAGCTCGGCGCGGCCTGCTTCCATGGCCCGCTCCAGTTCCGCCCTGGCCTCGGCCAGGGTCATTCCGCGCATGCGCGCGTTGAGGAAATTGGTCGCCTCGGTGAGCGCCGAGGTCGGCAACCCCGGCGGCACGTTGAGAACGCGGTTCTCCACCTGGCCGTCGTCGCCGACCAGCACGGCAAGCGCCCGTTCGGGCTCGAGCCGCACGAACTCGATGTGCTTGAGGCGCACGTTCGACTTTGCACTGAGCACCACGCCGGCCGCACGCGTGAGGCCGGAGAGCATGCCGGAAGCCTCGTTGAGTACGGCGTCGTATGATTTGCCGGATGCCGCGACCTGCCCCTCGATCGCCCGCCGGTCGGCCTCCGGGAGGTCGCCGATCTCCATCAGCGCATCGACGAAGAAGCGCAAGCCCAGTTCGGTCGGCAACCGTCCCGCCGAGGTGTGCGGCGCGTAGATCAGCCCGAGTTGCTCGAGATCGGACATCACGTTGCGCACGGAGGCCGGCGACAGGGTCATCGGAATGAGCCGGGCGAGATTGCGCGAGCCGACCGGCTCACCGGTCGCCAGATAGCTCTCGACGATCTGCCGGAAGATCTCGCGCGAGCGCTCGTTGAGTTGCACGAGGCCAATTTGGCTCGCGCCGATCGGAACGTCATGGGACATGTGCACCCGGCCTCCCTCGCCAGGAACCGAGAATTGTCCATCCTGGCCCGGGACTTCAAGCTTGGGCCTTGCTGCCCCGGGCGCCGGCACCTAGAACGGCCGCGACCTGCGCGTTCTGACATGTGAGTCGGGCGCCCGCCGGAGCCGCCGCCGATGCGACCGAGCCGCCGAGAGCCGGACGAACTGCGTCCCGTGACGCTCGACCGAGGCGTCGTGAAGTACGCCGAAGGCTCGTGCTTCGTGAAGTTCGGCGATACCCATGTGCTGGTCACGGCCACGTTGGAGGAGCGCCTGCCGCCGTGGCTGAAAGGCCAGGGGCGCGGCTGGATCACCGCCGAGTATGGCATGCTTCCGCGAGCGACCCTGGAGCGGACGCGGCGCGAGGCGTCCACCGGCCGGCAGGGCGGCCGGACCATGGAGATTCAGCGCCTGATCGGGCGCTCGTTGCGCGCCGTGGCGAGCCTCGAGGCGCTCGGCGAGCGGCAGATCACGGTCGACTGCGACGTCATCCAGGCCGACGGCGGGACGCGCACCGCCGCCATCACCGGTGCCTGGGTAGCGCTCTACGACTGCATCGCGTGGATGAAGGCGAGGGAGATGTTGCGCGGCGAACCGATCCGCGATCATGTCGCGGCGATCTCCTGCGGAATTCACGGCGGCACGCCGGTGCTCGATCTCGACTATGCGGAGGATTCGGCGGCCGACACCGACGCCAATTTCGTCATGACCGGCGCCGGGCGGATCGTCGAGGTGCAAGGCACCGCGGAGAAGGTGCCATTCAGCGAGGACGAGCTGATCGCGTTGCTGGCGCTCGCCCGCAAGGGCGTCGCCAAGCTGGTCGATCTGCAGAAACTGGCGGTGATGTGACGCATGCATCGCCCGCTTCGCAACCAGCAGCCAACGCCCCCGCATCGGCAGCTTTCCGGCCGGCTGGTGATCGCCACCCACAATCCCGGCAAGCTGCGCGAGATGCGTGAGCTGCTCGCGCCGTACGGGGTCGAGGCGGTGTCGGCCGGCGAACTCGGCCTCCCCGAGCCGGCCGAGAGCGGCACGACCTTTGCGGCGAACGCCCGCATCAAGGCGCGGAGCGCCGCGCAGGGTGCGCGCCTGCCGGCTTTCGCCGACGATTCCGGCCTCGCGGTCGATGCCCTCGGCGGCGAGCCCGGCATCCATTCGGCGCGCTGGGCCGGGCCGGCCAAGGATTTCGCCGCCGCGATGGCGGAAGTCGACGCCCGCCTGCGGGCGCGCGGCGCGGTCACCCCCGAGGCGCGGCGCGCGCATTTCATCTCGGCGCTGTGCGTCGCCTGGCCGGACGGCCATGTCGAGGAATTCGAGGCGCGGGTCGACGGCACTTTGGTCTGGCCGCCGCGCGGCGCGCAGGGCTTCGGCTACGACCCGATGTTCCTGCCCGACGGCTTCGACAAGACCTTCGGCGAGCTCTCCGCCGAGGAGAAGCACGGCCTGCCGCCGCGCGGCCGTGGCCTCTCGCACCGGGCGCGCGCCTTCCTCAAGCTCGCGGAGGCCTGCCTTGCGACCGAAAGGACGCGATCGTAATGCGCGGCGGTTTGTGGGGCTTGACGACGCTTCTCCTGTCGCTCATCGCCGTCAATCAGGCGTTTGCGCTGTGTGACCACTTGTCTGCCGAACAACGCTTCGATCAAGCCGACCTGGTCGCCGACGTTCTCATTGAAAATTTGGGTCCGGGAACCCACCCGGGTCATGTGGTGGCGACGGTGGTCATCTTGAATGCTTTCAAGGGAGAGCGAACAGGGGGACGCGTGAAGGTCCTGTCTGCCTACAACCAGTCCGAAATCGATAAGATTTCCTCCACCCGGATCGCACTTCCGCTTGTTGGCGACCGGTGGACCTGAAACCTACAGTACCGATGGGTGTCTTTATTACGAGCCACAAGAGACGCCACCCGTCTGGATGTTGCCGTACCCCGGGCAGGACGCCGATCACGCCGGGAGCTATCTTGAGCTCTATCGGAATCCAACATTGGGTAGGATCAACTGACCATTTTCGCAGACATATCCAGCCCCACCGCCTTGCAGACTGCTCCGCTCCAAGGCCCGTTCGGCGTGTACCTGCACTGGCCGTTCTGTCTGTCGAAGTGCCCGTACTGCGACTTCAACAGCCACGTCCGCCATGCCCCGGTCGATCAGGAGCGCTACGTGCGCGCCTTCACGGCCGAGCTCGCAGCGACCGGCGCGCGCGTTCCCGGCCGCACGGTCTCGACCATCTTCTTCGGCGGCGGCACGCCCTCGCTGATGGCGCCGGCCACCGTCGGCGCGATCCTCGATGCGGTCGCGGCGCACTGGACGATCGCCGCCGATGCCGAGGTGACACTGGAAGCCAACCCGTCGAGCGTCGAGGCCGAGCGTTTCCGCGGCTACCGGGCGGCCGGCGTCAACCGCGTCTCGCTCGGCGTGCAGGCGCTCGACGATGCGGCGCTCGCGGCGCTCGGCCGGCTGCACTCGGTCAAGGAGGCGCTCGATGCCGTTGCGATCGCGCGCGCGATCTTTCCCCGCTATTCGTTCGACCTGATCTACGCGCGCCCCGGTCAGACGGTCGATGGGTGGCGCGCCGAGCTTGACCGCGCGATCGACGAGGCCGCCGAGCACCTTTCGCTCTACCAGCTCACGATCGAGGACGAGACGCCGTTCGCGGCGCTGCATGCAGCCGGCAAGCTTGTCGTTCCCGACCAGGACGCCGCGCGCGATCTCTATGACTTGACCCAAGAGGTGTGTGCGGCGCGCGGCCTGCCGGCCTATGAGGTCTCCAACCATGCCCGCCCTGGCGCCGAGTGCCGGCACAACCTCGTGTACTGGCGCGGGCATGAGTATGCCGGCATCGGGCCGGGCGCGCACGGCCGCCTCGACGTCGACGGCGTGCGCCGCGCCATCGCGACCGAGAAGCAGCCGGAATCCTGGCTGATGCGGGTCGAGGCCGGCGGCCACGGCGTCGTGGTCGACGAGGCGCTCACCCGCAGCGAGCGTGCCGACGAATTCCTGCTGATGGGATTGCGGCTCGCCGAAGGCATCGATCCGGCGCGCTTTGCGGCGCTCGCCGGCCGGGAGCTCGACGCGCGGCGAATCGCGACGCTACGGGACGACGGCTTCATCGAGATTGCGCGCTCGGGCGAGCTGCGGGTGACGCCCGCGGGCTTCCCGGTGCTCGACGCGATCGTGGCGGACCTGGCGGCGTGACGGCGAAGCGCGCGCGAGAATCTCGTGCGGCGTTTCTGCCCTCGAGTTCACAAACGAAGTGCAGCAGCTTAATGTGTTGAGAGGCAAATCCATTAAGGGCAGCCGATACTGAAGACAAATGCGGGCAGTCGCGGCAGCGATCAGCAAGCGCAGAACCGTTCCAGCCCCCAGAGCAAAAAACTGCATGCCGAGAAAAATCTCCGCTCGCCGAAAAAATCGCGCCTCGAACCAAGAACCCCCGCAGCAGCTGTTCCGCATCGGCCGGTCCAGGACGGGTCTCGGACTGTTTGCGGTCGCGCCGATCAAGAAAGGGGCATTCATCATCGAATATTGGGGCGAGCCGATCCGCTCCAAGGACGCGGACAAGCTTTACACCAAGTACCTGTTCGATCTCGGCAACGGATGGACGATCGACGGCGCCGATCGAAACAATATCGCGCGCTACATCAACCATTCGTGCAAGCCCAATGCCGAGGTTCGCATCGGCCGCCGCTCGGTCAGCATCCACGCCGCCAGGGCGATTCGGCCGGGCGACGAGATCACCTACGACTATGGACGTGAATACTTTGAACGGATCCTGCAGCCGATCGGCTGCAAGTGCGTCGCCTGCGCGGCCCGGATATCACCCTGACCGGCGTCGCCGTGGTCCGCCTCATGGCACCAGCTTTCGCCAGACCGCGTATAACCGCGGCGGTTCCTCGCACCAAATTAGTCCCCTTCCACCGCGTAGGGCCGCGGAATCGGCGCGTCCGGCAGTCCCGGATGCGGGCGGCCGAAATCGGGGGCGGGCAAATCCTGACCGAGCTGCACGATGCCGCGGCGGATCGCGCGCGTGCGGGTGAACTGCTCGAACAGCGCCTCGCCGTCGCCGCGGCGGATCGCGCGCGTGAGCTTGGCGAGATCCTCGTTGAAGGTCCCGAGCATTTCCAGCACCGCGTCCTTGTTGGTGAGGAACACGTCGCGCCACATGGTCGGGTCCGACGCCGCGATACGGGTGAAGTCGCGGAAGCCGCCGGCGGAGAATTTCAACACCTCGGACTGCGTCACCTCGCCGAGCTCGTCGGCGGTGCCGACGATCGTGTAGGCGATGAGATGCGGCAGGTGGCTGGTGATGGCGAGCACCAGGTCGTGGTGCTCGGGCGACATCGTATCGACGTTGGCGCCGAGCCGGCGCCAGAACGCGGCGAGCCGCTCGACGGCGCCGGCGTCCGCGTCCGGCGGCGGCGTAAGAATGCACCAGCGGCCCACGAACAGCTCGGCGAAGCCGGCGTCGGGCCCGGAATTCTCGGTGCCGGCGACCGGATGCGCGGGCACGAAGTGCACGTGCGCCGGCAGGTGGGGCCCCATGTCGCGGACCACCGAGCCCTTCACCGAGCCGACGTCGGAGACGACGGCGCCGGGCGCAAGGTGCGGCGCGATCTCGGCCGCGACCGTGCCGCACTGGCCGACCGGGATGCAGGCGATGACGAGGTCGGCGCCCGCGACCGCGGCGGCGTTGCTCTCGACCACGCGATCGGCGAGCCCGAGCTCCGCGATGCGCCGGCGCGTGCCGGCCGAGCGCGCGGTCGCGACGATCGTGCGCACGGTGCCTTGGGCGCGGGCGGCACGCGCGATCGACGAGCCGATCAGGCCGGTGCCGATCAGCGCCAGGCGGTCGAACAGCGGCGCTTCCTTCATGACGAGCGCCGCCATGCTCCCTCCCCCGCCTGCAGGGGAGGTGACGCCGCGAGGCCTGCGCCGGCAATCACGACGCCTTGCCGTTCATGAACTCGGCGAGCGTGCCGACCGCGAGCCGGTTGGCCTCTTCGGTCCCGACCGACATGCGCAGCGCGTTCGGCAGATGGTAGGCCTCGAGCCGCCGCAGGATCAGCCCGCGCGACGTCAGCAGGGCATCGGCGTCCTGGGCGCTGCGCCCCTTCTTTTCCGGGAAGTGGATCAGCACGAAATTGGCGACGCTCGGCGTCACCTTCAGCCCGAGCTTGCCGATCTCGTCGGTCAGCCACGCGAGCCACCGCGAATTGTGCTCGGCCGAAACCTGCACATGCGCGGCGTCCTGCATCGCGGCCGCCCCCGCCGCGATCGCAGGGCGCGTTGACGTTGAACGGTCCGCGGATGCGGTTGACCGCGTCGACGATATGCGCCGGCCCGTACATCCAGCCCAGCCGCAGCGCCGCGAGGCCGTGGATTTTCGAGAACGTGCGGCACATCACGGTATTGTCGGTGGTCGCCACCAGCTCGATACCGGATTCGTAGTCGTTGCGGCGCACGTATTCGGCGTATGCCGCGTCCAGCACCAGCAGCACGCGGGGCGGCAGCTCGCGGCGCAGGCGCTTGACCTCGTCGAATGGCACGTAGGTGCCGGTCGGGTTGTTGGGGTTGGCCAGGAACACCAGCCGCGTACGCTCGGTCACCGCCGCGAGGATCGCGTCGACGTCGGCCGTGTAGGCGGTCTCTTGCGTCTCAACCGGCGTGCCGCCCGAGGCAAGCGTCGCGATCCGATAGACCAGGAAGCCGTGCCGCGTGTGGATCACCTCGTCGCCCGGGCCGACGAAGGCATGCGCCAGCAGGTTCAACAGCTCATCGGAGCCGGCGCCGCAGACAATGCGCGCCGGATCGAGTCCGAACGCCCGCCCGATCGCCTCCCGCAGCAAAGTCGCGGAGCCGTCGGGATAGTCGTGCAGGGTCGCAGCGGCCGCGCGATAGGCCTCGATCGCCTTCTGGCTCGGGCCGAGCGGCGTTTCGTTCGACGACAGCTTGAACACGCGCTCGACGCCGGGCGCCGAGCTCTTGCCCGGCACATAGGCGTTGATCGTCAACACGCCGGGACGCGGTTCGGGACGGGGCACAGCCATTCGTACTCGCGCTCCTTCGATGGGCACCGGCTCCTTACCCTGCCTTCTCCAGGGGAGGCAAAGCGCGCTAGCGCCCGGCAGGCACCGGCGGCTCGCCTTCACGCAGCACCGTATAGCGGGTCGCGTGGCTCCCGACGAGGGTCGCGGAGCGCACCGAGGCGCCGGCGTTGACGAGCGCGCTCGTGATCTCGGCAAGAGTCTTGCCCTTCGGCACCGAGATCAGCAGCGCGGCACCGTCGAACGCGCGGTCCGGCAGGGCGATCATCTCCGCCAGCGGCGCGATCGCGCGCGAGGTCGCCGCCCCCCAGCCCGCGACTTTGACACTCCAGACCTCGACATCGGTCACGATCGCGTCGGTTGCCGGATGCGAAATCGCAAACACCGGCAGGGCGGCCGGATGGTCGGCCCGCTCGACGAACGGCAGGCGCGCGATGATCTTCGCCGCACCCTCGCCTTCGAGCATGGTCCACCACGCGCCGGCGCCAGCGCCTGCGACCGCGGTCGCCGGCACCAGCCCGAGGTCGCCCTTGCTCGCGCTCACGGCCGCGACCACCCCGGAGGCGCCCATGTGCGGCACGAACGGCACCGTGAAGCCGAAGTGGAAGCGCGCCGCGTCGCGCATCGCCGCGTCGCCGGCCGAAAGATCGGCATGGACCGAGAACGGCGCCTGCACGTAGGTGAAGGTCGCGATGATGACGCGCCAAATGCTTTCGACGGTGTCGAGCGGAAGGATGCCGCGGTGGCGCTCGACCAGCCGGCGCATCATGTCGGCTTCGCGCGCGGGGCGGAACGCGGAGCCGGTCTCCTGTGTCTGCTTGGCGGCGATCAGTTGGTCGATGATGTCGCCGCGTTGGATCAGCAGCCGATGCATCGCCTCGTCGATGCGATCGATCTCGCGCCGCAGATCGCCGAGGGAGGGGGCGCCTTTGGTTTCAGTCTTGGGCATGTGCGCGACCCGGCAATAACCTTGTCATCCCGACCGAGCGCGCAGCGCGAGCCGGGACCCATCTTTCCGGACCGCCGAGATTCAATCGACGCGCCGGGATTCATGGGTCCCGGATCAGCCCTTCGGGCTGTCCGGGATGACAGGCACGGTGATAGGTCCGGACGTTCGCGAAAGCAAAGAAAACATTGACACGTGAGAGACCCGATCCCTAGTTAGCGCGCCCCGGACATCGGCGTATGATGGCTCAACGCCTTTGCGATATTCGATTGTGCCGGCCGGAGTTCGAATGGTGGCCGAGAATCTGACCTTGTCGCGCAGCACTGCGGGCGCCTCGCGCGAGGCCGACAACCCGCGCTCGCCGCTCGTGCGCTTCGCGCCGGACAAGCCGCTCCGGCTCGACGCCGGCGTCGAGCTTGCGCCGTTCCAGGTCGCCTATCAGACCTACGGCACGCTTAACGCTCAGCGCTCCAATGCCGTGCTGATCTGCCACGCGCTCACCATGGACCAGCATGTCGCCAACGTTCATCCGGTGACCGGCAAGCCGGGCTGGGGGGAGGCCATGGTGGGGCTGGGCCTGCCGATCGACACCGAGCGCTACTTCGTGATCTGCCCGAACGTGGTCGGCGCCTGCATGGGCACGACCGGACCGGCCTCGCTCGATCCGGCGACCGGCGAGCCGTGGGGCCTGAACTTTCCGGTCGTCACCATCCGCGACATGGTGCGGGCGCAGGCCATGCTGCTCGACCACCTCGGCATCGAGCAGCTGTTCGCGGTGACGGGCGGCTCGATGGGCGGCATGCAGGTGCTGCAGTGGGCGGCGAGCTACCCGGAGCGCGTGTTCGCCGCGCTGCCGATCGCGACCGGCGCGCGACACTCGGCGCAGAACATCGCGTTCCACGAGGTCGGGCGTCAAGCCGTGATGGCGGATCCGGACTGGCGCGGCGGGCGTTATTTCGTCGAAGGCACCAACCCGCGGCGTGGGCTCGCGGTCGCGCGCATGGGCAACCACATCACCTACCTCTCCGACGCCGCGTTGCACCGCAAGTTCGGGCGGCGGCTCCAGGACCGCGCCAACCCGACGTTTACGTTCGACGCCGATTTCGAGGTGGAATCCTATCTGCGCCACCAGGGCATCATGTTCGTAGAGCGGTTCGACGCCAATTCGTACCTCTATCTCACGCGCGCGATGGACTACTTCGACCTCGCGGCCGACTACGGCGACGTGCTGGCGAACGCCTTCAAGGGGGCACAGACGCGCTTCTGCGTGATCTCGTTCACCAGCGACTGGCTGTTCCCGACGCCGGAATCGCGCCAGGTCGTGCACGCGCTCAATGCGTCGGGGGCGCGCGTCTCGTTCGCCGAGATCGTCACCGACAAGGGGCACGACGCCTTCCTGCTTCACGAGCCCGAATTGTTCGCGATCGTGCGCGGTTTCCTGGAAGGCGCCGGCCGCGCCCGCGGCCTGCCGCCGGCGCGGGGATAGACGGTGCTCAAGCGGCTTACCCGCGACATGACCATGGCGGATGCGGCGCGCACGCCGGGCGGCGCGCGCGTCGACCTCGTGTTCGTCGCCGACATGGTGGCGCCGGGCGCGCGCGTGCTCGACGTCGGCTGCGGCGACGGCGAGCTGCTGCGGCTGCTCGCCGAGCGGCGCGGCGTCGACGGGCGCGGTATCGAGCTCTCGCGCGAAGGCGTGAACGAATGCGTCGCCAAGGGGCTCGCGGTCATCCAAGGCGACGCCGACACCGACTTGGTGGACTATCCGGACGACGCCTTCGATTACGTGATCCTGTCACAGACCCTGCAGGCGACCCGGCAGCCGCGCCAGGTGCTCGAGCACATGCTGCGCATCGGCCAGCGCGCGATCGTGTCGTTCCCCAATTTCGGCCATTGGCGCATCCGCCAGCAGATCCTGTTCGGCGGTCATATGCCGCAGACCGACAATCTGCCGTGCGCGTGGTACGAATCGCCCAACATCCATTTCTGCACCATCAAGGATTTCCGCGCGCTGTGCCACGTTGCCGGCGCCCGCATGGAGAAGGCGGTCGCGCTCAACGCCTGGGGAAGCCCGCTGCGGCTCAATGCGCCGTGGTGGTTCTGGAACCTGTTCGGCGAGCAGGCGGTGTTCCTGCTAACGCGGAAGGGATGACGCGGCCGGTCTATCTGCGGCCGTCGACTTCCTGCGGCTTTCGATAGCGTCTCAGTTGAATGGGACGCCGATAGCGTAAAGTCCTGGCTCGAATTCCGCCTTTCTTGCCGCATCGTTGCTTGCAATTTTTCTACCAGAAGTATGGATTTCTCGCCAGCCAAGCTCATCGATGGGGGGCCAAGATGGATACCAGCTATCTGAGTCAGGTCTCGAGCTTCAACTCCGCGCCTGCACTGTTGATCATCCTCGGCGCCAACTTGGCGATCACGCTCATCCACATCCTGCAGGAATGGAAAGGCGAGGAGATCCCGCAATGGCGGGTTCTGGGCGCGATCGCCGGCGTCTGCGTGCCGCATAGTTACGGTTTTGCTTTGTTCACTGTGGCGCTCCTGGCGACGTTGTGGTTGGCAGGCATCGCCGGCATCGCCGGTTTGTTCGGATGTTTGTCGGGCGTCTTCGGACCGTCGTTGGGACTTTGGTTGGGCGTCGCCGCGTTTGGCTTCATCATTGGAGGGCGGATATCGGACAGCATCGTGTCGCATTGGCGGTTGTACGCCCGCGGCTACCGCCCGAATCCCGGCCTTTCCTCGACCGCGCTGTACGTGGCCGAGGCCGCGTTCCTTCTGTGGGCATTCCAGAAAGGCCTGTTCGGCAACCTGCTTCCAGCGGGGATCGGGCTCGCAGCCGGCGCCTTCTTGTTCATTGCGGTCCTGCCGCTGCTTCGCATCGTGCGCCGGGAAAAGCCGGCGTTGCAACGTGAGCCATGGGTTCCCGGGCAGCCGATACCTGCGTGGACGAAGGACCCCGACTGCACGCCAGACACGGCGCAGCCGTAGGCCGCATAATCGTGCGCACGTCCCGATGCGCGGCGCCCCCGGTCCGGGCCGGCCCGAGGACATGCTTTGCCCAGCAACTGCCGAACGGTCGCCACGACCCTGAAATAAGAAAGACGCGGCGCGCGGCACAAGGCCGGGCATGAGGCGTTGAGATGGGATGCGTTTCAACGAAGCACAGCCTGCAGCACCGCCAAATGACGCCGTCGTCGAAACCGACATCCCGGCGCGGCTCGACCGGCTGCCGTGGGGGCGGTTCCACACGCTGGTCGTGGTCGCGCTCGGCATCACCTGGATCCTGGACGGGCTCGAGGTCACGCTTGCCGGCACCGTCTCGGGCGCGCTCAAGGCGAGCCCGGTGCTCAAGTTCACCAACACCGACGTCGGGCTAGCCGGATCGGCCTATCTCGCCGGCGCGGTCTTGGGCGCGCTGTTCTTCGGCTGGCTCACCGACCGGCTCGGCCGCAAGAAGCTGTTCTTCATCACGCTCGCGGTCTACTTGGTGGCGACGGCGGCGACCGCCTTCTCCTGGAACTTGTGGAGCTTCATGCTGTTCCGGTTCCTGACCGGCGCCGGCATCGGCGGCGAATACGCCGCCATCAACTCCACCATCCAGGAGCTGGTCCCGGCGCGGGTGCGCGGCTGGACCGACCTCGTGATCAACGGCAGCTTCTGGATCGGCGCCGCGGCAGGCGCGCTGGGCGCCGTGGTGCTGCTCGACCCCGCCGTGATCGACCCGGAAATGGGGTGGCGCGCCGCCTTCCTGATCGGGGCGATGCTCGCGCTCGTGATCTTCTTCATGCGGCTGTGGCTGCCGGAAAGCCCGCGCTGGCTGATGACCCACGGCCGCGCCGCCGAAGCCGAGGCGATCGTGGCGGGGATCGAGCGGGACCTGCAGGCGCAAGGCCACGCGCTTCCGGCCGGTCCGTTCCCGCGCGTGCGCCTGCGCGCGCGTCGTTCGACACCGCTGCGCGCGGTCGCCCACACGCTGTTCCAGCTGCACAGGCCGCGCACCGCCGTGGGCCTCGCCCTGATGGCCGCGCAGGCGTTCTTCTATAACGCGATCTTCTTCACCTACGCGTTGGTGCTGACCGACTTCTACGGCATTCCGGCCGAGCGCGTGGGCTGGTACATCCTTCCGTTCGCGGCCGGCAACGTGCTGGGCCCGCTCCTGCTCGGGCGGCTGTTCGACACCGTCGGCCGCAAGCCGATGATCGCGTTCACCTACGTCATGTCCGGCCTTCTGCTCGCGTTCAGCGGCTGGCTGTTCGCGCGCGGCGTCTTGACCGCGCAGACGCAGACGATTGCCTGGATGGTGATCTTCTTCTTCGCGTCGGCCGCCGCAAGCTCGGCCTATCTGACCGTGAGCGAGACCTTCCCGCTGGAGATCCGCGCGCTCGCGATCGCGTTCTTCTACGCGGTCGGCACCGGCATCGGCGGCGTGGTCGGGCCGTGGCTGTTCGGCGCCCTGATCGACAGCGGCTCGCGCGCGAGCCTGTTCGGCGGCTACCTCCTCGGCGCCGCGCTGATGATCGCCGCGGGGCTCATCGTGCTGCGCTGGGGGATCGCCGCCGAGCGCAAGCCGCTCGAGCAAGTGGCGCGCCCGCTGGCATTCGTGGATTGAGCCATTCGCAGCCGTGGCCGCGATGGTGGCGCGACCGAATGTCCCAAGCCCAAAGCCGCCGGGACGCCGTTACGCTGGCGTGAGGTCTTGGCCATCCGGGGAGCATGCCAATGAGCGATCACACTTGGAGTGCCGCTTTCAAGCCCGCATGCGCAGTCGCGGTTCTGCTCGGCGTCACAGGCGCATCTGCCGTCGCGCAGTCCAAGCTCGTGATCGACGGCTCGACCGGGACGGCGCCGCTGGTCGCGGCCTTGGGTAAAGCCTTCACGGACAAGACCGGCGTCGCGGTCGAGGTCGGCAAGGGGCTGGGAACCAGAGCGCGCTTCGAGGCGCTCGCGGCCACCAAGATCGACATTGCGATGGCCAGTCATGGGCTGAAGACCGGCGAGGTGGCCGCAATGGGCATGACGGTGCACCGCATTGCCATGACACCGGTCGTATTCGCGGTGCACCAATCGGCCCGCGTGAACGGCCTGACCGATGCGCAAGTCTGCGCGATCTATGCAGGCCGCAGCCGCAACTGGAACGAATTCGGTGGCCCCGACCTCGTCGTCGCGCCCTTGACCCGGCCGGACAGCGAGGTCGATGCCGAGGTCATGCGCGACGGCATCGCCTGCCTGAAGGGTTTGCAGATGCCCGACATCGTCAAGGTCATGCTGCGCGCCGGCGACATGGCGAAGGCGCTCGCCGAGACCCCCGGCGGCATCGGCATGACCAGCGCGACCGTAGTCGAGCAGAGCCAAGGGAAGGTGAAGCCGCTCGCGCTCAACGGCGTGCCGCCGAGCGAAGCCGAAGTCGCCTCCGGACGCTACCGGCTGACGCGCGACGCCTTCCTGGTGACGCGCAACGCCGCCTCTCCAGAGCTCGCGGCATTCATCGGATTCGTGAGCAGTCCCGAAGGCGCCGCCGTCATCCGGGCGAACGGCGCGATCCCGGTAGCAAAGTAGCGCCGCTGACGCGCCCGACAACTACTCGCTACTCGCGGACCGCCGCCCGGTTTCGATCCAGAACGTCAGCTGCGTCTTGCCGGCGGCATGGGGAGACGGCCCCTCGCCGGCGAGCCGGCCGCCGCATTTGAGGATGATGCGCTTCGACGCCTCGTTGTCGCTCTCGCAAGTGAGCATCACGCGGCGCAACCCTTCGTCGCGCGCGATCGGCAGCAACAGCATCAGCGTCCTGGAGGCGTAGCCGCGGCCACGCTTCCATGGCACCACCGCATAGCCGATGTGTCCGGACACATAGGGCGGCAGCTCGTCGGTGCCGCGCTGGAACCGCAGGCTGGCGCTGCCGCAGAATGCGCCATCCCACAGCCAGAATGCATGGAACGGCAGGCGCGGCACCTTGCGGCCGTCCGGCAGCGCCTCGGCCACGTTGACGTCGACGAGATCGCGCAGGAAGGTCTTCGGATCGTCGCGGATGGCGGCAAGCTGCAGGCCGCTGACATCGCGCAGGTTGTTGGGTGACCAGCCGCGCTCCAGCGCCGTGGTGTATTGCGGCAGCATGGCAAGGCTGGGCGGCGCCAGCCGAAGGCTATCGGCAGCCGTGCTCGTCATGGTTTCTCGTCACAGCGGCAGCGCGGGCTGCGGCTCGCCGAGCGAATCGCCGACCGCGACAGCCCCGCCCGCGATCACGTCGGCGTAGACGCCGCAGTCGGTGTGTCCGAAACGCCGCAATAGCGTGTCCGGGATAGACAGGTCGCGCATGGCGGTCTCGGGGTCGACGTTGGTGGCGGCGCAGCGCTCGATGCGCTTGGTGACTTTCAGGCGCACCGAGGGCCCGATCGCAAGCTCGCGGCCGACGAGATCGAATTCATGCCAGGCCGGCCAGCCCGCGACATAGAGGTTGCCGCGGAAGCGCAACGGGTTGACGGGCGCGCCCACCGCATCCTCAAGCGCCGCGACCGACGCCAGGTTGATGATGGAGACGAAGCCGCGGCGCGAGTCGGTGAAACGGAAGCCGTCCGGAGCGGCCAAAACTTTGGGCGGACCGCGCAGCTCCTTCGGCATGAAGCGGCGGAAGAACGCCTCGACGGCCAGCCGCCCGTCCCTGGTCGTCAGGTCCGCCCGCAGCGCCTCCCGTCCGTTCTCGTGGATCGCGAGCGTCGACGCCGCGTCGTCGTACCGCGTGCGCAAGGCCGCGAGCCGCTCGTTGCGCATCAGCATCAAGAACTTGATCTTGGGCTGGTGCGCGGGCGCCGCCGGATCGAAGCCGGCGGGGCCGTTCTCGATCGCGTAGAGCCGATCGCCGGGGAAATATTCGCCGGCGGAGAGCTCCGCGCGGGCCAGCGGCTCCGGCGACAGCCCCTTCACCGGGTAGCGGTAAAGAGTTCCGAATGGTCGCTTGCGTCACGGTCATCTCCAGCCGGATCGCACCGCAATGGATGCTCGACGGTTATACGCAACTCGCAAAGTGCGTGTAACCGCCGCAGCCGTCGCGCCCGGTATGGCGTCGAGCCGGCCCGTTCGCCCCTTCCCCACGCGCCCCGACCCACCTACATCTCGCCCAGGCGGGCCGCCGTCAGGGGCCCGCCTGCGAACTGCGTCGTCCGACCGACGTTGATACCCGTCAACGACGCCGGAGGCGTACCCCATGACGATGTCTCGGCCGTGCCGTGCGGGCGATCGGGACAGCAGGGAGCATCAACATGAATGTCGAGAAATATACCGAGCGCGCCCAGGGCTTCATCCAGTCCGCGCACTCGCTTGCGGTGCGCGAGGGGCATCAGCAGTTCGCCCCCGAGCACGTCCTGAAGGTTTTGCTCGACGACCCGGAGGGCTTGGCCGCCGGCCTGATCGACCGCGCCGGCGGCAGCTCGCGCGAGGCGCTGCGCGCGGTCGAGGCCGCGCTCGCCAAGATCCCGAAGGTCAGCGGCGGCGGCGCCGGCCAAGTCTATATGGCCCCCACGCTGGCGCGCATTTTCGACCAGGCCGAGAAGATCGCCGACAAGGCGGGCGACTCGTACGTCACGGTCGAGCGGCTGCTGCTCGCAATCGCCATGGACAAGGAGAGCGAGGCCGGAAAGATCCTCGCCCGCACCGGGGTGACGCCGCAGAACCTCAACGCCGCCATCGAGGCGCTGCGCAAGGGCCGCACCGCCGATAGTCCGTCGGCCGAACAGGCCTACGACGCGCTGAAGAAATACGCCCGCGATCTCACCCAAGCCGCGCGCGACGGCAAGCTCGACCCGGTGATCGGCCGCGACGAGGAAATCCGTCGCACCGTGCAGGTGCTCTCGCGTCGCACCAAGAACAATCCGGTGCTGATCGGCGAGCCCGGCGTCGGCAAGACCGCGATCGTCGAGGGCCTGGCGCTGCGCATCGTCAACGGCGACGTGCCGGAAAGCCTCGAGGACAAAAAGCTGATGGCGCTCGACATGGGCGCGCTGATCGCCGGGGCGAAATATCGCGGCGAGTTCGAGGAGCGCCTCAAGGCGGTGCTGCAGGAGGTGGTCGCCGCCGAAGGGCAGATCATCCTGTTCATCGACGAGATGCACACGCTGGTCGGCGCCGGCAAGGCGGAAGGCGCGATGGACGCCTCCAACCTGCTCAAGCCGGCGCTCGCCCGCGGTGAGCTGCACTGCATCGGCGCGACCACGCTCGCCGAGTACCGCAAGCACGTGGAGAAGGACGCCGCGCTCGCGCGGCGGTTCCAGCCGGTCTTCGTCAACGAGCCGAGCGTCGAGGACACCGTCTCGATCCTGCGCGGGCTCAAGGACAAGTACGAGCAGCACCACGGCGTGCGCATCACCAACTCGGCGCTGGTGGCGGCCGCGACGCTGTCGCACCGCTACATCACCGACCGCTTCCTGCCCGACAAGGCGATCGACCTGGTCGACGAGGCGGCGGCGCGGCTGAAGATGCAGATCGATTCCAAGCCCGAGGAGCTCGACAACCTCGACCGCGAGATCGTGCGGCTGAAGATCGAGCAGCAGGCGCTCAAGAAGGAGAGCGATCCCGGCTCCAAGGAGCGGCTGAAACGGCTGGAAAAAGAACTCGCCGAGCTGCAGGAACAGGCCGACGCGCTCACCGCCAAGTGGAAAGCCGAGCGCGAAAAGCTGTCGGAGGCGCAGAAGCTCAAGGCCGAGCTCGACCAAGCACGCAACGAGCTCGCCACCGCGCAGCGCAACGGCGACTACCAGCGCGCCGGCGAGCTCGCCTACGGCAAGATCCCGGAGTTGGAACGCAAGCTCAAAGGCATCGAGGAAAAGGCCGCGCAAGGCGCCATCGTCGAGGAGGCGGTCACCGCCCAGCACATCGCCCAGGTGGTCTCGCGCTGGACCGGCGTGCCGGTCGACCGCATGCTGGAAGGCGAGCGCGAGAAGCTCCTGCGCATGGAGGAGCAGATCGGCAAGCGCGTCGTCGGCCAGGCCGAAGCCGTCCGGGCGGTGTCGACCGCGGTGCGGCGCGCGCGCGCCGGCCTGCAGGACCCGAACCGGCCGATCGGCTCGTTCATGTTCCTAGGGCCAACCGGCGTCGGCAAGACCGAGCTCACCAAGGCGCTCGCCGAGTTCCTGTTCGACGACGAGCATGCGCTCATCCGCATCGACATGTCCGAATACATGGAGAAGCATTCGGTGGCCCGGATGATCGGCGCCCCGCCCGGCTACGTCGGCTACGACGAGGGCGGCGCGCTCACCGAGGCGGTGCGGCGTCGGCCCTACCAGGTGATCCTGTTCGACGAGATCGAGAAGGCGCACCCGGACGTGTTCAACGTCCTCTTGCAGGTGCTCGACGACGGCCGCCTGACCGACGGACAGGGCCGCACCGTTGACTTCCGCAACACCCTGATCGTGATGACCTCGAACCTCGGCGCCCAGTACCTGGTGGCACTGGGCGAGAAGGAGGACGTGGACGCCGTGCGCGACCAGGTGATGGCGGATGTGCGCCTCGCCTTCCGGCCCGAGTTCCTCAACCGGGTCGACGAGATCATCCTGTTCCACCGGCTCAAGCGCAGCGAGATGGGGCGCATCGTCGACATCCAGATGCAGCGGCTGGCGAAGCTCCTGGAGGAGCGCAAGATCATGGTCCAGCTGGAGCCGTCGGCGCGCGAGTGGCTCGCCGACAAGGGCTACGA
>CAVTXS010000050.1:0-278944 GCA_963738705.1 uncultured Alphaproteobacteria bacterium | reverse complement strand
GCGCGAATGCGCCGACCGTGCAGCGCACCCATGGCCTAGTCTCCACCTCGGAGTGGACCGGCGTTCCACTCTCCACCCTGATGAGCAGACCGGCCTCAAGCCGGAAGCTGCGTGGGTGCTGGCGGAGGGTGCCGATGCGGCGGTGATGACCCGGGACGTTGCCGCTCGACAAATGCCTGTCCGATGCACTGATGATCTTCGCCAGAATGGCGAGGCGATCCGGCTGAGCAGGGCTATCCAATGCGCCTGTTCCTGCCCGGCTGGGAAGGCAACATCTCGATCAAATGGCTGCGGCGGCTGGAGGTCAGCGACAAGCCGTTCATGACGCGCGAGGAGACATCGAAGTACACCGACCTGATCACCACGACCGGCAAGGCACGGATCTTCACCTTTACGATGGAGGCCAAGTCGGTGATCACGTTCCCTCCGGCGACATGGAGTTTCCCGGCGCCGGGGTTTTCCGAGATCACCGGCCTTGCCTCGTGGGCGCGGCAAGATCGCGCGCGTGGAGATCTCGACTGACGGCGGCAAGAGTGGGCGCTCGCGGCACTGCAGTCCGGTACTACCCGATCTGCCGAGACCCGCTTCCGCTTCCCGTGGATCTGGAAGGACAGCCGGCGGTGATCCAGAGCCGCGCGACCAGAGCGAAACCGGTTACACGCAGCCGACCCATCAGCAGCTGATCGCCGAGCGGGGGCCACGAGGTCGGCACGTTCTCCTGGCATGGAATGCCCATCCAGAGCTGGGGCATCGCGGCAGACGGGAGCGTGAAGAATGTGCATCCGCTCGGCTGAGGGCTTGCGTCGCACGTCCGCGCTCGCGGCACTTGCAGCCGCATGGATGGGCGTTGCAGTGCATGCGGGCGCGCAAGGCTATCCCACGCGCTTTTCGATTTCGGCGCGCCGGCCACTCCCGAAGAGATCGCCGCCGTGGCCATCGCCATTCCGCCCGACGGCAAGGGCCTGCCGCCGGGGCGCGGTCTACAGCAGGGCAAGGAGATCTACGCGAATGCATGCGCCGCCTGCCACGGTGCCGACAGCCTGAAGGGTGTGACGGGGCTGCAGGACGTCCGCAGCGCCGAGCTGCGGCTCGTCGGCGGCCGGGGAACGCTGACGCAGCAAAAACCCGTTGTCACGAGTAGAGAGCTACTGGCCCTCTCGCTACGGTCGCTCCTCTCGACTACATCCGGCGCTCCGTGCCAATTCAGTCGCCGGATCCTCAGCGCGGACGAGATTTATGCTGTCGCTATTGCATCTCCTTCGCTGAGGCAAACATCATCGACAACACAACCACGCGCTCAATGCCGGAAGCGTTCCGAAGGTGCAGATGCCGGACATCGGGAAGGTTTCGTTCCCGACGCACGGCCGGAGATCTTCAAGTAACGCCGAAGCAACCCAAGGATCACTTCGGTCGCATCGGGAAAGCCTCGGTCTCCGACTTCGCCTTCGAGGGCGGCGACGCCGATCCGATGTCGCGCGCCAGCGGCGCCAGAATGCGGCGAGTGCCAGCAGCGCCTGACGCAACACTCGGTCCCGGTGACTTCGGTCATTGCCGCCGCTCCGCCAAGCCGAGGCGGCGAGCGAGTCGTTCGCGCTGGTCGTCCGACAGAGTCAGCGTGCCGGCGATCGCCTGCTGGAGTTGCCGCAGCGACAGCCCGGCGACGGCGGCGACCTAGGACCAACGTGACAGCCAAAAAGGACCACAGCGCGCGGGTCAGCAATACTGGCGCGCTGAAAACTTCAACCGCCATGAACCTTTCCGGAACAAGGCAGCGTGGAAATGGCTTCGAGTTCCAGAAGCTCGAAATCGCCGACGTTGTTGAGGTGATCTTGTTCGAGAAGCCCCAACGGCGAGGCGACGATCGCCGAACTCGTCGAGGAAATTCCCAACCGGCTGCAGCTTTCGGCGGAAGACCTTGCGCCGTCGCTCGCGCGGCGAGGCCCTTTGGGAGCAACAAGTCCGCAACATCACCTCGCATAAGGGGTCGCGTGGGAACGCTATTTACAATCGCAGTTGATCGCCGTCGCCGGCGGTTTGCCGACTGCGAGGGAGAAGGCGGCAGCCTGAGCAAAACGTTGCTGCTAGCGGGCATGAGCCACTTCAATTCGGTTCCGGCCGGCGCATCCTTATCCAGACAAACCAAGCGTACGCAGTAGTGCCGCTGCCCTTCACCTCGGCGCCGCTCGGGTAGAACGTAATGCGCTCGCTAAATACCCACACGCGAGAAGGCGGGCATTCGGCGAAAATTGTCCGCGCCCTGTTCGCGCCTTCGAGAAAAGCCAAGCGCAGCAGCAGCGCAAGCTTGCGGCGGGCGTGTTTCACGCCGCTCGCAACGAAGCCCTGCGCACAATTATAGGGCGGGTTGGTGACAGTGTTCTCGGCATCACGGGTCGTCTTCAGGAAGTCGTGCCCTATTTTCCCATAGCCTCGATCATCAAGATCGGAGCTATGAACAACGCAGCCGGTTTCCTCCAGCGCCTTTGACATGCTGCCGTCGCCGCAAGCGCACTCCCAAATATCGCCACGAAATTTTTCGTTGTCGACAAGAGCGAGCGTCGCCCAACGCGGCGTAGGAAAAAAGTCGGGGCCGTCGGAGTCGGCAAACCGCTTCATAGTGGGCTTGAAGCCGCCGTGCAGATTACAGTCGCATCAGTCATCACGATCTCCTGCAAATGATTTCACGAGCACCGTGACAGAATCGGGTGGGGTTGCAACCAGTTCAATCCTGCGCCTCGATTACCCCAAACAGCCGCCGCCGATCGGGTGCCGTTATGATCCCTCTGAAACTGGAACTCGCATCGCAGCCGATCATATAACCCACACGAGTTGCGATGATCTGATCGCATGATCATATGATCATGTGATCGTGTAATGGTGGCGGCTACGAGGTATGCAGAGGGCTTTTTATTACGGCACTAGTGCCCTGGCCTGCTTTGAACATCGCGGGCGTACCCGCGAACTTGCTCCTTGTAACCGCCCCGTGTGCAGTCGCGTACTCGAACAGCTCGCCGGCCTCGTTGGTCATAACGCGAGCCAGACGTTTGCAGGTGCCCGCTGTACGACTGGGCTGGGGTATCTCAAGTATGTCGGCCGCCGTTCGCTGCTCCGCGGCTTCCGCCATCCGAGCAGCTTGCCCGCGCAGCCGCTTCCAGCCGCAGCCGCCAAGGGTCAACATGGTGCTCGTTTCTGAGCCTGTACCCTCCTCGGGTCCGATATCCACGCCACAAATCACCTGCCCACACGAATGGTCGGCGGGTTCAAGCATCAATCACCTCGCCAGCGAGTTCCGTCGACGAAGCGGTCGGCACGGAGGTCTCCTGCATGGACCAAGCCGCTGATCTGGGCGTCAGCCGACTTCGAATATCGCTCTGGCGCTACGTTGCAAGAACCGAACGAGGGGGTTGGTCTCGCTCAACCGTCCAGCCAACCATTCGGCGGACGAATTGGCCCATACGGGGGTATTCGGCTCGCGCATCGCGTGTGCGCCCGCTTTGTCCACGAGGGTGGTGGCAAAAGCCAGCTGGTTGAAGCTCCTCTGAGATCAATAAGTAGATTTTCATCGGCCGGAACTCCCACGTTGCTTTTGCCAGCGAGCTGGCGAGCTAACTCTTGGTAACCCCACTCCTGGTTATCCGCTAGGCCTTGATTGCAGGGCAAGTCATTACGAAGCGCCCAGCGACCAGCTGTCGGTGAGAAGCCGGATGTCCACTGGAGACCATGGTTCAAAATGAATAATCAAATCCGTCTGAAAGGTGAAGCAGCAGCAGCTTGGCCACTCAGCACTGTAACACTGCCGCACACCCAGTGCCAGCATGAACAAGTCGCTCCCGCCCCGGTTTGCAAGCCAACATCCGTGGAAGTAAGGCCATATGGTGGAATCGGCCGTAAGGCGTGTACAGCAGTAGCAACCCCGGGGAGGGCAGCCACCTCGGGCGCCCGCAACGGCGCGAGCCATTTGAGCTTCCAGAGCACCCTCAAGCAGCTGGTCCTGGACAGCTTCCCGAACCCCCCGACAGAGCTTGGCCATACTCCACCATATGAACCTACCATCTGAACGGCCCGGCTGCGCTGACCCAATCCGTTCCTACCGCGCTGGGTTAACTGCCATTAGGCCGACAAACCAGCGGCAAAAGGTGACGGAAGGCTCTGGTTATGCGCCTTTTGGCGCAATCGTGTGCCGCCTGTGTCTCACTTGTCTCACTTGTCTCACTTGTCTCGCTTTTGTCTCACTGGCCATGGAAACTACTCTCCGCCCGCTGGCCTGCGGCGCGTGCACCCTCATTCTGTCTCTCTCTCTAATCCAGTTTTTATATAAATGGCTGCGTATATTGGGACAGTGAGACAAAGCTGCAACGACAGGCACTTCCGCTGTCCACTTGTGCCTGCGTCTCGGACAGGGCGGGACGTGGCCTACAGCGAAGCTTCTTGCCTAAATCCCAGACTGGGCGTCAATTCTGCTTTGCCAAATGTTACCGTGGGCACATGGTATCCCCACAAGCGCTGGCCGACGCCTACACCCGAGATAGTCGGTTGGGAAGCCTCTGGCGCGGTCCAAACATCTCGGTGCACGCTTTGCCGGAATACTGTTGCGCTTTCAGCGTGAAGCCCCTGCTGCCTACAATATCCCGGTGTCTACATTTGGCGGAGCGTTGCTCTCTTCAAAGTCTCATACCCGGGTGGGCGAATTGCCCCCGATCAATGCCAACAATTGCGTCGGCGGCAACGCATGCCATTGCCCACTGGCAAATACTGTCGCCGCTCATATGCCGCTGTTCGATAGCTTCCGGCGTCGTGACGATATCTCTGGGATGCCACCCCTCCAGGTCTACCTTTTGTAAAAAGTCCAGAAACTCACCCGTGCCACCACTATCCAAATCTCTGTAAATACGGCCGAACCAAGCTCTGCCCGTCGCGTGCATGTTGTTCGCTTCACATGACGCGAAATAGCGTCGTAGCGGTTAAGCAAAACCGCATGGTCGTGATTTGTTGTCATCATCCTCAGGTGGAGAACGATGTCGTTATCTGACGAACAGCAGCATACGCGCTCGATCTGGATAGTCTTCCCGGTAATCATCGACTTGAGTTTGTCGGCGGTCTGTAATCTCGCGCCGCAAAATTTGCTGAGCCAATAGAAGCGCGTTGGCTCAGCCCAATGGTGAAGCGCCCAGGCGAGCGTTATTTGTAATTACCAGCGCGCCGTGTCGCAGTCAATATTCTCAGCGTTCCCCCGTGCCAAGAGTGGTTTTGCCCGTGCCCTGCTTCCGGCTCTTGAGCACGACGACCCTGGCGGGCATGATCCGGATCTGCGCGGCCACGCTAGGCCATAGAATAAGATACCGAAATTTGGTTCGATCACTCCGGCAGATTACCTTCCAGATATGGCGTAGCAGCGATAGTATGTGACGTCTCGTCTTGCGTGGCGCGGCGGCGAAGCCCTGCCGTGGACTCGAATTCGTCTTCGGATGTTTATCCCGCAAGGCTTGAAAACGATCGTGCGCTGATGACGACGTGAGTGCTCTTTGCGAAAATTTTTCGGCGGAGATACGCTTACCTTCCGTACCGGAAGGATCTAGACGTTAGCTAGCTGAAGCTTGAATTGATCGGGTGGGGTAAACGTAGGGTACCATGTATTGATCCGGAAGGATCCGACTTCCTGTTCTGTCTGGCCAACGAGGTATAATGCGAATTGAGAAGCTCAAGCGCTACCTCGTGGTCGTATGCGCCTCCTTTAAGAGGTGGACGTTTTGTTCTGGTAAGATCGAAACGCTTGTTGACGAACAGCGGAACCAGTTCGGGCCACCCAGTGCATCGCGTGCCTGCTTGATGAGTGCGCCAGCTCCGGTCCGAGTCGGTGGTGAGGTGTGGTAGGCCTTCCAGCGGTCCTCGCAGTTGTCGCTGCCCTGAGGCTGGGCATTGGACCAACGCTGCCATTCCTCCAGCCCGAGAAGTCTGCGCCGTTGCAGCCAGTAAATCCGCATGCCGGTAGTATTCCAAAAATCCAGTCCACCTTGTTGTTGGGGATGAGATCCAAGCAGGCGCGGATCTCGTCCTGCGTGAGCCCCTGCTGGATGCCAGACGCAGAGTTCCTCAGGGTCGATCAACGGTGGTCTGGCAGGGAAGATGTTCGGGTGGAGACGAACTCGTTGATGTGGGCCTTGCGTGCGACCCTGCACGGTCAAGGGCCTGCTCGATCAACTTCACTGGGTAATCAGTCTTGGCAATGCGCCCGCCAATCAACTGAACCGGGCGTGGCACGCCGGTTTTCTTGTTCCACGTGCCCGGAACACGGCGCGCGCGAGACGAAGCGTTCTAGTTCGATATCGCAGTGGAAATCGTGCTGTCTGGCAGCCTCAGCCAGCGCATCGGCCAGTAGTTTCCACTGCGCGGGGGTGAGTGCTGGCTCCAACGTCCATGAACGTGCAGGCCGCCGCCCGACAGCACCATAGCGCTCGGCAGAGGCAGGCCGGCGGCAGCTATGAACACTTGCAACGCATCAGTTGCGGCTTCAATCGTGGGGTATCCGGCGGCCGTCCTTGACGTCGACATCAATAAACAGGCTCTTCAGCGCAACAGCATTAGCCTGCGAGCGGACCGGAGTGAAATAGGTCTGTCCCCCAGACGAGGTCCGCTCCTTGGCCTTGCGCTGCATTGAGACAGTGCCAACGTAAATTGCGTCCGTATAGCTACTATCGAGTGCCCATTGTACCGCAGCTGCCTCGTCCGGGGTTGTCAGGCACGCCCAGACCACACAGGTCTACCGTCAAGCCCCTTGAGTACTACGTGTATATTGACGTAAGCGTCATGGGCCCACGGTATAACTTTGACAAGGAACTGCCGGGCATCTGCTAGTGTGTCCATAATGCCCTCGTAGTTGCTGGCGGGTGCCTCTCTGCGCCAACAGACGTGCCCGCTGTTGCTCTTCACCGATCAGGGCATCGAGCTTGGGTCAAAGCCTTTTCCGCCTGCCGCTTCCACTGCCATTTTTCTTGTAGGTAGTTTCCCGCAATATCTTCACCCCTCGGCTGGCTGGTGCCGACCAATTTGCTTGTAAGCTCGTCAGCGCCGCCCCTCCTTAGGGCTACGACGTGAGCGAGGGACCGGCGGGTGTGGAAGAGATCCGGCCAATAACCTCGTGGCTTATATGCCCGCGGCCTCTGTCACGCGCTGCCCACGGCGGCACAGATCTCGGTTTCTTTCCGCTGACGGTTGTCGACGGGGTCGTGATCTCGGAAAGCCGCTGGAGCCCTCGGTGTGGTCGCCTTGAGGGTGCGCAGGGCCGCCTCGGCTGCCAGAGCGCTCGTCTGCGTGGCCTGCGGCATTACTTCTGCGCGAGCACCTCGGGAGGCGATGCAAGCGGGGTCGTCTTCAGCAATCCGCTCTGCCTCGGCTGTCGGCAACCTGTCTGGAGGCGCTCATTGTTACGCCTCGCGTTCGGGCACTGGCGCCGGCTGCCCGTCCTGGGCCACGATCCGGGCCGCGGACTTGGTCCCCTTCCGCTCACGGCTGTCCACCCAGGCGGTGATCTCACTCAGTCGCCATGCCCTTGCCGTTTTTGTGATTTTGACCGGCCGCGGGAAGTTGTTTCGGCTCATCAACCGATAAATGGTTGGAACCGATAACCCGGTGATTGCGCAAACGAAATCGATACGAAGGAGCACGTCGCGCACTGATGCGGCGAGCAGAGCCGCACCGGGCTGGTCATCAAGGCCGATCAGGTAACCCGCCGGTTGCACGGCGGCATCCTTCACAGCGGCTGGACATGGGATACCTCAACGGAACTGTTGAGGCTGACCCTAGGCCCGCGTTCTCAGCAGGTCATGGAAACAGCTGCTATTGCTGAAACTTGGTTCACTGGATCTATTAGGATTTGCCTCAGCCCTAGCAACAGCCCGCCTACCGGCCTCCATCTCCAGGCGTGTTTGCTCCGACAATCTGGCTTACTTCGAGCTGTCGCCCAGGTGGTGGCATTTTTCCCTTCTGCACTAACCTGATAAGAGGTCGCACCTGCGCGATGTCTTTGCGCCAATCGTATCTTCTGAGAGGACATTGTCAGTCATCCCGAAGGCCCAATCTTTCGATGAGGACGTCGCGCAGCCGCTCGATCGTCCGTTGTCCTGTAGGATGTCTGCAGTTCGGAAGGGAGTTCCCTAAACACCTGGAGGAGCGCGTTCAGCCGCCGTGTGATCCAACCTGACGATTTTCTAGGGCTTTGGGCTTTAGCGTAGTAAACACCGCTGTTTACGCTCGCAGCGTTGACTTCGACGGGCGCGCCGGCCTGCCCGCATACAGATCGTCAATGCGCTCAACGGCGGTTTTGCACCTGACGGGGCAACTTAACCGTCTCATCGATGCGCGGATGAGTACAACGGTCGCGCTCGCCCTACGACACAATGACATCTGGTTTCGCCAGCCACTCACCCGATCCATTTCGTTGGCGAGCATCTCGAGGCCCTCGGCGTGCTCTTGTCGGTACCGTGACGGGCGTAAACCGCAGTCGCTCCCTCAGCGATATGAGCATCACCCAACACGACCCGGATGATATGCAGCACAAATCCGAGGTCGCCTAGCATCGTGGCGACCGTGCGCGCAGGATCGGTGTGGCAATGCCATCCGGCTGTGCCGGAAAGCACATGCAGCCGCTTGGTCTTGCGATCCGTCTTGCTCCAGCAGCCCGCCGCGCTTGGACGAGAAAACGAGCGTGTCCGGTTTCAGCTCGCGCGCGGACCCTTGAGGGTGATCACCATGCTGTTCTTCCGCCCTGCACCGCGTTTTCCGAAGTGCGTCTAGCTTGGTCTGGCAGCGCCACCGTGCGCGCTCTCGCGTTTCGCCCGGCGGCGGGGATGTGCCACAGCCTGCCGTCGATCTCCGCCCAGGTCATGCCCGCAGCTTCATTCAGCCGACAGCCAGTTCCATAACGACCATACGGACCACGTCGCCATGAGCACTAAGTTATTCTGGTGCGGCAGTATGGCTCGCAGTTCCTCTCGCGCCACCACCGCTCGCGCTTGCCAATTGTTGTGGGCTGCTCAATATCGACACCGTGGCCAGTCCTCGCTTCGCGGCCCACTTGAGACACGGCCGTAGCAGGCGCACCGTCTTGACGAGGCCGTAGCGGGGCTCCGCGCAGTCCGTCGGCGATAAGTTGGAGTTCCGCGCGTTCGATGTCGAGCAGCAGATTGCTTAACAGCTTGGCGAACACGGCCCGGACCAACTGCTTGCTCTCGCGAGAAGCTCTCGCGCTGTTGTGGAGCCTCGTCCCATGGTCGAAATATACATCCAGCAGCGCTCCAGCGTGCCGCTGCCATCTCTTGCGGCTCGCTCGCGGCCACGTGCAGCGCGTCGCTCAGCTGTCGGGTCTGCGCCGTCCCGGATTGCGCGCCGCAGTTCCTCAGCCTTCCGCCGAGCCTACGCAGGCCGAAGCCAGAGCCAACATCGAAGCGACGCCTTACCCCCTGCGGTCGCGAATGTTCAGGGACCAGGTGCTGGTGCCGTTTGGTTGAATCCGGACGCGTAGGCCCGGCACATATCCGTCGCTCAGCTCAATGACCTTGGTTGAAGGGCGGATCGCGGCGAGGGCTTTTGCTGATAGAGGCGGCACACGCTTCGGCATGGCAGGTTCCCACTAGGGTTCCAAAGATCTTCAGAAATGTCGACGAGATAATTCCAGAGGCGAACTACAAGCAAAATATCGCGATGCCGAGCGGGTTTCTTGGCTGCCGTTAATTATCAGCCCTTCTCAGGAGTTCTCTGAACAGATCCTGTGGATCAGGAGGTCGGTGGTTCGAGTCCACCCAGCTGTACCACAAGATACCCCTAGCTTGGCCAAGCCTTCTTGCAGGCCAGCCGCTGCTGGTCAGCGCGGATCGCTTCGCGCGCAGCCACCCGGCCAAGAGGAGCGGAGAGCCGCAACAGGTTCACAAGCCACCGACATCGGGCTAGAGCAAAGATCGTCGGTGTTCGGGGGAGCTCATGCTGCGGAGGCACTTTCTCGGCGCCGTGGCGGTTGCTGCCACGGCGCCTTTGATCCAGGGACGCCGCGCCAGCGCGCAGCCATTTGTCGGAAGGCAAATCCGCTTGATCGTTCCGTTTCCGGCGGGCGGGCCGACCGATATTGTGGCGCGACCGCTGGCGCAATTCGTGGGCGATGCGCTGAAGGCCGCGATTGTCGTCGACAATCGGGGCGGCGCCGGCGGCTCGATCGGCGCGGACGCGGTTGCTAAGGCGGCGCCCGACGGCGCGACGTTGCTGATGGCGACGGTCGGCACGCACGCAATCAATCCCAGTCTTTACAAGAAACTCCCCTACGATCCGGTCGCCGACTTTACGCCGATTGCGCTGGTCGCGGCCGCGCCGGTGGCGATCGTGGTGCACCCCGCCCGGCCGGTGAACAGCCTTGCCGACCTCGTCGCGCTTGCCAAGCGCCTGCAGGGCAAGCTCACCTTCGGCACCGCCGGCAACGGTACGCCGGGACACCTGACCGCTGAGATTTTCAAACGCGCGGCCGGGATCAGCATGCAACACGTGCCCTACCGGGGCAGCGCGCCGGCAGTCACCGATCTCGTGGGCGGGCAGATCGATCTCATGTTCGATCCGCTGCAATCGGTCATATCGAACGTACAGGCCGGCACGCTGCGCGCCATCGCCATTTCGAGCCGCGCGCGCTCGCCGGTGCTGCCCCGGGTGCCGACCGTCGCCGAAGCCGGCTACGCGGACTTCGAGACCACCGCATGGTGGGGCGTCTTCGCCCCGGCAAGAATGACCGACGATCTGGCGACGCCGCTTGCCGACGCCATTGCCGGCGTCGTGCGCAGCGATGCGTTCCGGAGCAAGCTCGAGCCGCTTGGGGTCGTGCCAACGGTTTTGAGCCGCGCCGAATTCGCGCAATTCCAGCGGCGTGAGCTCGACAAGTGGAGCAAGGCCGTGCGCGAGGCAGGCGCGACCGTGGAATGATCCGGATGCGGTTGAACGAGGACGAACAGGAGATTCTCGCCGGCAAGCACGGCCTGCTCCCGCAACGCGCGCTCCGCCATCAGATCAGCGTCGGCGATTTCTTCGGCGCCGCCGATTTTGTCACCGTGACGCAGGCGCACATCATGGCGGATACCGAAAGTCTCGGTGAAGCGGGCGTGCGCTACCTGGAGGAACTGGCCGCCATCGAGAAGGGCCAGCAGCGGGTGCGAATCCCCACCATCACCGATCCGCGCGGGACCGATTTTTCCAAAGCCAGCATGCTGGGGCAGACCGCCGCGATGCTCGACCTCGAGCGGCGCGCGATCGCCGCCTTGGTCAAGCTCGGCGTCACGATGACCGACACCTGCATCAACTATCAGACCATCCAGGCGCCGACCCGTCACGAGCACGTCGCTTTCGGCGACACCGGAGTCGTCATCTACTCGAATTCGGTGTGCGGCGCGCTCTCGAACTTCGAGGGCGGGCCCTCCGCATTGGCGGCCGGTGTGACCGGCCGCACCCCACGCTACGGCTTCCACCTCGCGGAGCAGCGCCGCGCAACGTTGCATGTTCGCGTCGATTTCGCCCCCGTTTCGCTCAACGAGTGGGGCGCGCTCGGCGGCGTCATCGGGCGGATCGCCGGAAATTACTGGACGGTTCCGGTGATCGAAGGCATCGAAGGCTCCCCGCGCTCGGATGAGCTCAAGCATTTCGGCGCCGCCATGGCGAGCTTCGGCTCGACCGCGCTGTTTCATCTCGTTGGCGTGACGCCGGAAGCGGCGCGCCTCGCCGACGTCGCCCCGGCCAATCTGCCGAGCTACCGCGTCACGTGCGACGATGTGATCGCGTTGCAAAAGTCCTACCACACCAGCGAGGCGGTCGACGTCGTCGTGTTCTCGGCGCCGCAGCTGAGCCTCTACGAGCTGCGCGAGCTGGCCGATCTGTGCGACGGGCAGCGCTTCAAGGTGCCGCTGCTCGCCGTCACCAGCCCCCAGGTCAAGCCGGACGCCGATCGTGCCGGCTATACGGCGCGCATCGAAGCCGCCGGCGGCAACGTGCTCTCCGGCATGTGCTTCTATCAGTCCTATGCGCGTGAAATCGCCGAAGCCAATGGCTGGAAATCGCTCGCGACCAACAGCGCGAAGCTGGTGAACATTCTCGGGGGGTACGGTTATCGGCCGATGCTGGCTTCCATGGAGGCTTGCGTGCGCGCCGCCGCGAGCGGCACCTTGAGGCTCGGATGACGGACCGGGTTCTCCGCGCCCGCCACGCCATCGGCCGCACGGTGCGCGGCTTGGCGCTGGTCGCGAGCGACGGCTTTTCGGCCCGTTACGATCTCGATCGCACCGCCGGCGTGTTCTCGCGCCCGACCCACAAGCTGGCCGGGCAGTCCTATGTCGGGAAGATACTGGTGCTCGACACCGCGAAAGGCGGCGTCGCAACCGCCTGGATGCTGCACGAGATGCAATCCCGCGGGGTCGTCCCGCTGGCGCTGGTGCTCAATTCCGTCAACCCGATCCTGGCGCAGGGTGCCGCCCTCGGCGACGTGCCGATGCTTGCCGGATTCGAGCAGGACATCACCCTCGAAGTCCCGAACGGAGCCGAGGTGGAGGTCGATCCGGCGGCCGGTACGCTCAGGATTCTGGGCGATCGACAGACGGGCCGAAATCTGACGCCGGAAGACCAGCCTCAGGCAGCCTGCGGCGCCCGGTCAGCCGCGTCCGGCGAGCCAGGATAAAATGAAAGGTATCGCGAGACTGTCGAACAGCATGGCGCCGACCGCGATCGCGTGCCCGCGGCTGAGACGGGCCGGAGGCGGCAGCGGAGCGTGCACCCGGCGGTCCTCGTCCCGCAGCACCAGCGTCCCGACCGCAAGGTCGTGCAGCAGGACCTGACGGGTGTCGTTGCTCAGTGCCAAGAGATAGAGCGTCGCAAGCGGCACCCCGAATAGCGCGAGGTGGAGCAATGCCGGCACCATGAACGAATCGCCAGTCAGCACGTGCCCGTTGAGGAAGATCGGCGCGGTTGCTGCCGCGGCCCGCAACAGCGCCTCGGGCGGGGACAGGTAACTTCCGTCCGGGCGCACGACGACGATGTCGAGGAGCCGCTTGCCGATCGATTGTCCGCCTTCCAGCCGGCTGTCGAGGAAGGCGAAATAGGCGAGCGCGACCAGCCAGGTCGACAGGCGCGCATGCTCGCCGGCGACCCCGGTCCACGCCGGCAGGACGCCGCTCAAGAACTTCATCGTCAGCTCGATCAGAAACAGATCGAACGCGAACGCCGTCACCCGCCGCCACAGTGGCGCGGCGCGCGTCGCTTGTGCGCTGCCGCTTGGTGCCGCTTCGATCCGGTCAACTCGCTCAATCATCTGTCGCTGGTGCTTTCTCGCCGAGTGTTGGTCCGTCGTAGGTCGCGTCATCGAGCGGCCTGGTTCAATCGGCTCGCGCGGATAACGAGCGCACTCGCCGTTGGGAGCGCGCAATCTCGGTACGATTCAGTAGTGGAATAACCTGTAGTGGCTGACCTGCAGGTCATTCGCCTTCTTGACCAGCGAATCCAAACTGATGAGCGGGGAAGCGCCGCTGAACGGTTCGTTGTATTGGAGCTCGTACCGATCGAGGCGGCGATCGGGAAACACCAATGTCTTGCGCCAGCCGACAACCACGATCCAATGGATCCAGCCCGGGACACCCGGGTACTGAGCGACCATCAGCGGGCCATGATCGGCCAGCTTCGTCGCCCAATTCTCCGGCACCTGGCGCTCTCCTTTCAGCCCCAGAGCGCTGGCAAGCGATGCCGTGTGGGCCTCGGACAGGGGTAAACCTCGCTGGTACTGGTTCGTCCACCATTTACCGGCCCGATCGAGCGTTTTGACGATGGATCTCGTCCCCCGGTTCCATCCGTCCATCATCGCGAACGCAGCTGCCCAACAGGTGACGCCGTTCTGGATCAGATGGGGAACGTAGCCGGACACATGCAGCCCGATCGGGATCTCCTCCGGCTTTGACGGTTCCTTGGGTGGGCGCAGGGCGTGCCCCGGCGGGAGAATGCTGCTCCTTCGGATGAGGACGGTTTCCGTCCGCGCTCCGATCCAACCGTCGTCGTTCAGTCCCTCATAGGCCTGAAACGAGTGCAGGGCGGTCTTGGTGCCCACATCGGTGATCCCGGTGGGAGCAATGCCCGAGCCGCCACCCACTGCCTTATCGAGTGCCGTTTGCGCCCACCTGACGTATTCCCGTGTCGAATGATTGGCCTTGATCAGGGCGTTTTGCTCGCGAACGCCGACCTCTGCCGAACCGCCTAGTCCATAAAGGGATTTGAACTCGCGCACCTTCGCGCGATATTCGGGGGTGTCGTCTCCGTTGCTGGCCAGCGTGCTACCGAGCAGCCGGTTGAGGGATCTCTGGACCCACGTGATATACTCCTGCGGCGTAATCGTGCTTGCCATGGCGCGTCTCCCCAGCCTGATACGGCCTTCACGCGACCTGTGACGCGCACGGCGCGCTGGCGGTTCTCCACGCACCGACGAAATTCTCGGAGGATCAGTAAATTGGGATAGGAGCGCACAACCAAGTGCACGCACCGCCTAGCGAGGCATGCCTGCTTCGGGTTCGCTCGACGCGGAGCCAGCGAGCGTACGGAGCGGCATCCTTCGAGGCTCGGCCGCTTCGCGGCCGAGCACCTTCCGGATGACGGTGTTGTGGGCGCAGCGCTTGTTCTAACTCGTCATCCTGGCGCTCGCTCGACGAAGTCGGGCGAGACTCGAAGGACGCAGGGCATAGCAGCTCGGATTTGTCACGAGCCCGGGGCCCACCCGGCGTTTGGGCAACGGCGGTGCAACGTGACCGCGAAGCGGCATCTATCCGTCGCTCGATCGGAAGCCCGGCGCGCCGGTTGCGAAACGGCGCGCGGTTGTCTCATCAGTCGTTTCGGCGCCGAGTCCACCCAGCTGTACCAAACTCCGAAGGTTCCCCCCGATCGGTCCGATGTCTGGCCTGTTCGCCGATCGCGCAGGACGATTCCAACAAAATCGGCCCGAAGCCGGGCATCGACTTAGGGCATGCGCCCTCGATGGTCGGGATCACACTTAACCGCCGGCCGACGGGTAGCTGTTTTCCGGTCAATTCGTAGCCGGAGCTAGAGGACCGGATTATCCTTCTGGATCTGCCAGATCAGATCGACGTGACCGTGATCGTGGTAGTGGGTGATATCTCCGCCGTCGAGCTCCCAGGTCGCCACTTGGCCGCTGAAATGCCGCCACAGGACGTCGCTCTTGCCGTCGCCGTTGTAATTGCCGGTGTTCACGATCTGGTAGTCGTTACTGACGTGCCCGAAATCGAGATAGCCGATTTGCTGGTCGCCATCGAGCTCCCAGGCCGCCACCTGGCCGGTGACGTGGCGCCAGAGCACGTCGCCGCTCATGCCGTCGCCGTTGAAGTCCCCGGTGCCGGCGACCTTGTAGTCGTTGCTGACGTGACCGTAATTGTTGTAGCCGACGATCGCGCCGTTATCGATCTCCCAGCTCACCAGCTGTCCGCTCGTGTGGCGCCAGAACATGTCGGTGGTGCCATCGCCGTTGACGTCCCCTGAGCCGACGAATTTCCAGTCCTGCGACACCGGTCCGAACTGCTGGGTGTCGGCGATCTCATCGCCATTGAGGTCGGTATCGTTGAACTCACCAGCGTTGAGCTGCCAGCTCACCACGTTGGTGTCGGCATTGCGCCACAGGATGTCGGTTTTGCCGTCGCCGTTGAAGTCGCCGGTTCCTTCGACCACGTTCCCCAGGCCCTGCGGACCGAAATAGTGATAGCCGGTCTGCGTTCCGCCGTTGAGGTTCCAGGAGTACGCGTGGCCCAAGTCGTGGCGCCACAGGATATCGGCGGTGCCGTTGCCGTCGAAATCGCCGATCGCTACGACGTGATAGACGTTTTCGACCGGGCCCAAGAAGTGGTAGCCGGTCTGCACGTGATCCATGTCCCAGGTCGCCACGGCGCCGCTGTCGTGACGCCAGAGGATGTCGCTCTTGCCGTCGGCGTCGAAGTCATTGGTGGCCACGTTGGGACGCACCAGGATCGACATCGAGTCGATGTCGGTGAGCGGACCTCCCGATCCGGTGTTGCCGTTGTCGCTGGTGGTCATCGTCAGCGTGTCGGTGCCGAGGAAGCCCGCATCGCTGTGATAGATCACGTTGTTGGCGGCGGATAGCGTGGCGTTGATCTGCGCCAGCGTGCCGGTGAGGGTCAGCGTGTCGGTCCCGCTGCCCGCGACCGCAGCGCCGCCCCCCGAAGTCGCATGCAGGATGCCGCTGTCCACATGAAGCACGGTGGCCAGCACGCCCGCGCCCGCGTCGACGTCGCTCACCGCAAGTCCGGTGATTGCCTTGTCGGTGATCGTCAGTGCCGCCGTTGAAGCCGCTATCGTGTTCACCGGCGCGTCGTTGACGGCGCTGACGTTGATGGTCATGGTGTTGGGAGAACCATCGAGGTCGACCCCGCTATTTGCGGTGCCGCCGTTGTCCTGAACCTGGAACGTGAAGCTGCCGAGCGCGGCGCCGGAGCTATTTGGAGGCGGCGTGTAACGGAGGAAGCCGCCCGCGATATCGGCGGCGCTGACGAGGCTGCCGGCGGCGACCGCCGCGCCGTGGTTGGTCAGCGTACCGGTTGCCGGCAGCGTGGAGATCCTGACACCCAGCAGGCTGTTGCCATCGGTATCGCTGAAGCCGAAATCCGTCGTTGCGAACACGAAGGCCGTGTCTTCGGAGGTCGTTACCGTTTTGTTGGCGCCGGACGGCGGCTCGTTGGCCGAGGCCGGGGGGTTGCCCTCGCCGCCCTCGTTGAGCCCCTGGATGGTGATGGTGACGGTCTGCTGGGCGGTGCCGTCCTGGCTGAAGATCGTGAACGTGTCGGTGACGCTGTCGGTGCCGGTGAGATGCTGCACCAGCGCGTTGTCGACCGTGTAGCTCCAGTGCCCGTCGGCATCGACCGAATACGCGCCGAGCCCGCCGCTCGGAGTTATGCGCCGCGGCGGCGACCGCTTGCGTGTGCGCCTCGCCGTCGTCGACGTCGCCGACCGTCAGCGTGCCGGTCGCCGGCGCCGCCGCGTCCTCGGTCAGGGTGCCGTCGTCGTCGCCGGCGATCGCGGCGGCGTCGTTGAGGCCCTGGATGGTGATGGTGACGGTCTGCTGCGCGCTGCCGTCCTGGCTCAACACCGTGAACGTGTCGGTGACGCTGCCGGTGCCGGTGAGATGCTGCACCAGCGCGTTGTCGACCGTGTAGCTCCAGTGCCCGTCGGCATCGACCGAATACGCGCCGAGCCCGCTCTCGGAGTTATGCGCCGCGGCGGCGACCGCTTGCGTGTGCGCCTCGCCGTCGTCGGGGTCGGAGACCGTCAGCGTGCCGGTCGCCGGCGCAACCGCGTCCTCCGTCAGGTTGCCGCTGTCGTCGCCGGCGATCCCGCCGCCCTCGCCGCCGCCGGCAGGGTCGTTGAGCCCCTGGATGGTGATGGTGACGGTCTGCTGGGCGGTGCCGTCCTGGCTGAAGATCGTGAACGTGTCGGTGACGCTGTCGGTACCGGTGAGATGCTGCACCAGCGCGTTGTCGACCGTGTAGCTCCAGTGCCCGTCGGCATCGACCGAATACGCGCCGAGCCCGCCGCTCGGAGTTATGCGCCGCGGCGGCGACCGCTTGCGTGTGCGCCTCGCCGTCGTCGACGTCGCCGACCGTCAGCGTGCCGGTCGCCGGCGCCGCCGCGTCCTCGGTCAGGGTGCCGTCGTCGTCGCCGGCGATCGCGGCGGCGTCGTTGAGGCCCTGGATGGTGATGGTGACGGTCTGCTGCGCGCTGCCGTCCTGGCTCAACACCGTGAACGTGTCGGTGACGCTGCCGGTGCCGGTGAGATGCTGCACCAGCGCGTTGTCGACCGTGTAGCTCCAGTGCCCGTCGGCATCGACCGAATACGCGCCGAGCCCGCTCTCGGAGTTATGCGCCGCGGCGGCGACCGCTTGCGTGTGCGCCTCGCCGTCGTCGGGGTCGGAGACCGTCAGCGTGCCGGTCGCCGGCGCAACCGCGTCCTCCGTCAGGTTGCCGCTGTCGTCGCCGGCGATCCCGCCGCCCTCGCCGCCGCCGGCAGGGTCGTTGAGCCCCTGGATGGTGATGGTGACGGTCTGCTGGGCGGTGCCGTCCTGGCTGAAGATCGTGAACGTGTCGGTGACGCTGTCGGTACCGGTGAGATGCTGCACCAGCGCGTTGTCGACCGTGTAGCTCCAGTGCCCGTCGGCATCGACCGAATACGCGCCGAGCCCGCCGCTCGGAGTTATGCGCCGCGGCGGCGACCGCTTGCGTGTGCGCCTCGCCGTCGTCGACGTCGCCGACCGTCAGCGTGCCGGTCGCCGGCGCCGCCGCGTCCTCGGTCAGGGTGCCGTCGTCGTCGCCGGCGATCGCGGCGGCGTCGTTGAGGCCCTGGATGGTGATGGTGACGGTCTGCTGCGCGCTGCCGTCCTGGCTCAACACCGTGAACGTGTCGGTGACGCTGCCGGTGCCGGTGAGATGCTGCACCAGCGCGTTGTCGACCGTGTAGCTCCAGTGCCCGTCGGCATCGACCGAATACGCGCCGAGCCCGCTCTCGGAGTTATGCGCCGCGGCGGCGACCGCTTGCGTGTGCGCCTCGCCGTCGTCGGGGTCGGAGACCGTCAGCGTGCCGGTCGCCGGCGCAACCGCGTCCTCCGTCAGGTTGCCGCTGTCGTCGCCGGCGATCCCGCCGCCCTCGCCGCCGCCGGCAGGGTCGTTGAGCCCCTGGATGGTGATGGTGACGGTCTGCTGGGCGGTGCCGTCCTGGCTGAAGATCGTGAACGTGTCGGTGACGCTGTCGGTACCGGTGAGATGCTGCACCAGCGCGTTGTCGACCGTGTAGCTCCAGTGCCCGTCGGCATCGACCGAATACGCGCCGAGCCCGCTGCCGGAGTTATGCGCCGCGGCGGCGACCGCTTGCGTGTGCGCCTCGCCGTCGTCGACGTCGCCGACCGTCAGCGTGCCGGTCGCCGGCGCCGCCGCGTCCTCGGTCAGGGTGCCGTCGTCGTCGCCGGCGATCGCGGCGGCGTCGTTGAGGCCCTGGATGGTGATGGTGACGGTCTGCTGCGCGCTGCCGTCCTGGCTCAACACCGTGAACGTGTCGGTGACGCTGCCGGTGCCGGTGAGATGCTGCACCAGCGCGTTGTCGACCGTGTAGCTCCAGTGCCCGTCGGCATCGACCGAATACGCGCCGAGCCCGCTCTCGGAGTTATGCGCCGCGGCGGCGACCGCTTGCGTGTGCGCCTCGCCGTCGTCGGGGTCGGAGACCGTCAGCGTGCCGGTCGCCGGCGCAACCGCGTCCTCCGTCAGGTTGCCGCTGTCGTCGCCGGCGATCGTCGCACTGTCATTCCGGCCAGCGAATTCAACCGTCGCGGTGGCCCAGCTCAGCGTGCCGTTGCCCAGGCGGATGGCGTAAATGAATGTGTCTGTTAGAGATTCGCCTGCCTGAAGAGCATTGAGCTGCGCCTTGAAATCATCACTCAGCGTGCTTGCGTCATATCCAACTTCGCCGTCGGGCGTGATCCAAATACGCGCACCGTTTGAGCTATGATCAGTGCTCGTCGCCTCATCGCGTCCGGCATCCTCAGCGAGCAGATCGCCGGCGATGTAGTCATCCAAGGCGCCGGTATCATTGACACCGTTGTCGAGCGACCAAAGAGCCTTGGCGTTGCCGCCGAGGTCATTGTCCATCACATTCAGGTAGACAATTCCCAGATTGTCTTGGGCAAGGCCGATCGATCCGCCGTTGTATAGATCGTCTTGCGCTTGCGGGGTGTTGGTGAACGAACTGGGGCTGCCGCCGCCCTCATTTTGACCCGCCATGATTCGCCTGTTCCCTGTTTGCATCGCTTGCGGATCGGGGCTCCGGATCAACCCGACCTTGCAACGTGAGACAAAGCATTCCCAGCGGCCGAACCGCATGGTTCGGCCGTGTAGAAACTCGTCGTTTTCAGAACCCTCCCGGAGGGTCCTCAGCGGATGTCGCCGCGGAGGCAGGCAACGCGCATTCGTGCACGAGGCGCGATGAGGCGTCCCGTGTTGACCGCCCTAACAGGACGGCCTCGCTCCGCGACTCGGTCTAGCTACCGCTCTCCTCTGAAGTCTTCTTATCGGTCTGGCTTTCTCGCGAGCCATTCGGCACCGCAGACCACGTGAGGTTTTGAGGCAAATTGTAAGGTATGTCTATCTATCGGAGGTTATATGTCGCTTTACCATTAATGAGGTTACGGCCATGCCTTTGTTAGACCTCGCTATTATCGCCTGGGGGCATAGTTAATGCCCTGGTTGGTCCTTCCGTCGGAATCTCGCCGACTGTCGCTGCCCGGGACGCCTCGCCGGAGACGAAATGTCGATCGAGCGCAGGGGTGTCGGATTTCATGATCGCAATTCTGTTGGCGATTGATCACCGCGCGGCGATCAGTCCGGGGGATATCGTCGGACTTCCGTGAGGCTATGCGGGTCGTTCCCGAGGCCAGCCAATTGTGGGTACCGAGGCGATCGGCGGCGTTTTCCGCTTGGGGGGCTATTGGTTGTAGTGTCGCGAATTGTCCGGCTTGGTGTCTTTCTCTACCCACGTTCCTAGGTTGAAGCGTGCGCTGCGCATTGAGCAAATCGCAGGGCGCTCTGCCCACACTTTCCGGCAGCTCGTCGCAGGCCTCGAGCGGAGGCGCGTGCCGCGCGAATAGGTTCCGCTCGACAATCGGCAAGCTTGCGCGCGTGGCGACCGCGACACGGGGCCCCGCAGTCTGTGCTTGGTGCGCTCCGACCATCTGAGAGAATCCGGTCAAGGTGACCAATTCCATCGGCCATCCGTTCAGCGGCTTTCGACGCGGTGCGCGGCGGCCGCGCCCCCGACGGTGCGGGACGGACGGTGACAACCCAGCGTCAAGCCGCGTGAATTGCGTAATGGACCTCGCCTCGGGTCAGCCTTATTCTTTCAGTCGCCGGTGTGCGGCCGCTGCCGACGCATTTCGGTCAAAGTCGGACGGTTGCATTCATCGCAGTTTCACAGTTGCGCTGCAGAGTAGGCGTGCGTCAGGAGGTTCGAGTATCACGCAGACCGAGGAGGAATCGCCCATGCCGTTCTCCCCCGCCCTGCCGATGCCGTATGCGCACGAGCGTTATCTCGGCCGACCGTCCTGCCCCAGGTGCGGCCAAGTCGCCGTCGCCAGCGAGGCGAGTGCGTACTCGAATGCCGGCCGCATCCAGCACTTCTGGCGCTGCGACGGGTGCGGTCACGAGTTCGACAGCGCCGTCAGCGTGCCTCGCTAGCGGCCCCCTCCAATCGCCACTGCTCGCGATCAGCCGCGTCGCGACCGCACCCGTCGATTTGACCTAAGTGTCTGTCCGAGAACATATTGAATCCGATAAATCGTTTGTGATTCAAGAGTGGTGGCCTGATTCGAGGAGGGTCACCGATGTGGACGGCGAAGAACCGCAGGCGATACGACCGCAGCGCATTGCGATATCCGAGCGATCTGACCGACGACGAGTGGGGGCTTGTTGAGCCGCTGATCGCGCCGGCCAGACGCGGCGGCAACAAGCGCCACGTCGACGTGCGCGAAGTGATGAACGGGGTGATGTATGTTTTGAGCACGGGATGCCAGTGGCGGGCAATTCCGAAAGACCTTCCGCCGCGCAGCACGGTGCACGACTATCTCGATTTGTGGAGCTACGACGGCACGCTGGATCGCATCCATCACGCGCTGTATGTGGCGTGCCGCGAGCAAGGCGAACGCGAAGCCAGCCCCACCGCCGCCATCATCGATAGCCAGAGCGTGAAAAGCGCTGAAAAAGGGGGGCCTGGATCGATCCGCATGGCTATGATGCGGGCAAGAAGATCAAGGGCAAGAAGCGCCATGTTCTCGTAGATACGCTGGGTCTGCTGTTGCACGCGATCGTTCATCCCGCCGACCTCCAAGACCGCGACGGCGGCATCCTGCTTCTTGCCACTCTGTTCGGGATGTATCCGTTCTTGAAAAGGCTGTTTGCCGACGGCGGCTATCAGGGGCCGGAATTCCAAAAGGCGCTCAAGAAAATCATGCCGCAGCTCGAAACTGAAATCGTCAAGCGCGCCGATCACGGCAAAGGATTCGTGGTGCTCCCACGCCGGTGGGTTGTGACCGTTCGTACAATGTTGCCAAGTTAGGTTTTGAGTGGTCATCGATCATCGAACGCAGGGACCGCAGACGGCAACCGCTCCTCGTCCCGGCAGACCCAAAGCAATGCACGAGTCAATTTGTCACAGGCAACTCAGAGTCAACGCAGGATTTGATGCGCCATCGGCGGCCCGCCGCGGGGCCCATGGCCGATGGAGGCGCGCATGGTCCGGCGCACGGATCGCCTTCTACTGCAAGTGCGCGTGTCATTCGAGGCGACAAGGTTCGGCCCCCAGCACCTGATCGAGGCCTACGCTCGCCTCGTACCGGCGGTGCGACGGACGAGCCCGCGGCCCAAGCGCAGCAATGCTCAGCCGCGGAAGACGAAGGTGGCGACAGTGACAGCGCGCGGAGGTGACAGATGACCGCGAGGGGCTCCGTTGCGCTGTATGCACGTGTGTCGAGCGAGAGTCAGGCACGCGACAACACGATCGCCAGCCAGGTTACCGCGCTACGAGAGTGTATCGCAGCTGACGGCTTTCAGCTTGAACCGGATCATAACTACGTGGATGAAGGCTACAGTGGTGCAATCCTGTTTCGCCCGGCGCTGGAGCGGCTACGAGATGCAATTGCTGGCGGCCAAGTCGAGCGCATTTATGTCCATGCCCCGGATCGGCTCGCCCGCCGTTACGCCCATCAAGTGCTCCTGATCGATGAGTTTCGCCGCGCGGGTGCGGAGGTTGTCTTCCTGAACCACCCGATCGGCGGCACCGCGGAGGACGATCTTTTGCTCCAGGTTCAAGGCGTGATCGCCGAATACGAGCGGGCCAAGATCCTCGAACGGGGCCGGCGCGGCCGCCGGCATGCCGCACAATCCGGATCCGTCAGTGCGCTGACGGGGGCTCCCTACGGGTATCGCTACGTAAGTCGAACTCAGGGCGGCGGAATAGCGCGTTTCGAGGTGGTGGAATCGGAAGCGCCCATCGTTCGTCTCATCTTTGCGTGGATCGGTCTGGAGCGAATGAGCCTGCGCGCAGTATGCCGACGCCTGCAGCAGATGGGCTGCCAAACCCGGCGAGGGTCAACGTATTGGCATGCCTCCACGATCCGCGACATGCTCAACAATCCGGCCTATATCGGACGCGCAGCCTTCGGGCGAGCACGCTTCTTACCTCCTCGGCCACGGCTGCGGCCGATCCGTGGGCACCTGAAGCCCTCGCCGCGCGCCACCTCGCGCATCCCCATGCCACGCGAAGAATGGATCGAGATTCCAGTTCCTTCAATCGTCGATCCCGCGGTGTTCGAGGCTGTGCGAGCACAGCTTGAGGAGAACCGGAGGCGTAAGCGGGAACGTCAGCGCGGCCAGTGCTGGCTGCTGCAAGGTCTGACGGTCTGCCGGCGCTGCGGATACGCCTATTACGGCAAGATAGCTCCTCGTTCACGCCCATACGATCCGATGAACACGTTGCGCTATTATCGCTGCACCGGTGCGGACGGTTACCGGTTCAGTGGCAACGCGGTGTGCAACAACGGCCCCGTGCGCGGCGATCAGTTGGAACAGGAAGTATGGGATCAGGTGCAGGCTCTCTTGGAAGAACCGCACCGCGTGGCCGACGAATATCGTCGTCGCATTGACCAAGCGCGTGACGGCGCGGCCATGCCGGACGAGATCATTCGCCTCGATCGGCAAATGACGAGTTTGCGGCGCGGAATTGGTCGGCTCATCGACAGTTATACCGAAGGCGTCATCGACAAAGCTGAGTTCGAGCCGCGCATCGCAGGCTTGAAACAGCGCGAGTCCCAGCTGCAGGAGCGGCAGCAGGCAGCTCTCGACGCAGCTGAGACCGAACGCGACCTCGCCCTCGTGATCAGCCGTCTGGAAGATTTCTCTGCCAAGGTGACAACCGGGCTCGATAATCTCGACCGGCTCGGCATGCAGGATATCATTCGCACCGTCGTACGCCGGATCGAAATCGACGACAGCCGTATCGAGGTCATATTCCGGGTCCCATCACCAGATCCATCGGGACCAGCATCACCGACCAAAACGATCGGCTCCTGGCAACATTGTACAGGCGTTGGTCGAACGCACCATTGCTTGGCTCAATCGCTGCCGAAGGCTCGCCAAAGATTGGGAGAGCCTCAATCGCAAGGGGCTCGCATTCTTGCGCCTCGCATCAATCCGCCTCATGCTCCGAAAACTTTGTAATCCAACTTGATGTTCCCGGACAACTTCTAAGGCGCAGGGCGGCTCGCATCCCGTTCGGGCTCGAATGATGCCCTCGTGCCGGCAGCTGTCGCCGGCCTCCACGTCCTGCACCTCACGCTGCGCCACCCATTGACGGACCTTTGCGGCGGTGCAACCGTTGAGTCCGTGCTCGGCCAGGTCTTCGAGAACAACAATTCGCCTGCCAGGCAGGGCCTTGGCCTTGGCATTGCGCGAGCGGGCCAATGGAGGAGAAGTGCATGCTGACCAAGCGCGACCTGTTGAGAAGCTCCGTTGCCTTGGCCGCCCTGTCGGCGGTCGCCGGGCGCCCCGATCGGGCCGCCGCCCAGGAGATCGCCCAGCTGCAGGTTTTCGTCCCCGCCGCTCCGGGCGGCGGCTGGGACCAGACCGCCCGCACCATCGAGCAGGTCCTGAAGGCGGAGAAGCTGATCGGGACCGCGCAGATCACCAATGTGGGCGGCGCCGGCGGCGCGGTCGGGCTGCCGCAATTCGTCAACCAGTGGAAGGGCCGGCCGAACGCCATCATGGTCGGCCGGCATGGTGATGGTCGGCGCGCTGATCGCCAACAAGTCGCCGGTCAAGCTCACCCAGACGGTGCCGGTCGCGCGGCTCACCGGCGAAGCCGAGGTGCTGGTGGTCCCGGCGAACTCGGCGCTCAAGAGCGCGAAGGAGTTCGCCGCCGCGCTCAAGGCCGATCCGAAGAAAATGTCGTGCGCGGGCGGCTCCGCCGGCGGCACCGATCACATCCTGCTCGGCATGATCGGCAAGGCGTTGGGCGTTCCGGCCGCGCAGTTGACCTACGTGGCCTACGCGGGCGGCGGGCCGGCGCTGGCGGCGATCCTCGGCGGCCACGTGGCGGTCGCGATCTCCGGCTGGGGCGAATTCTCCGAGCAGATCAAGGCCGGCAAGATCCGTCGCGCTTGCGATCTCGGCCCGGAACGCATGCCGGGCATCGACGTGCCGACCCTCAAGGAGCAGGGCATCGACGTCGAGCTGATCAACTGGCGCGGCGTGTTCGCGCCGCCCGGCGTCAACCCGCAGCAGCGCCAGGCCATGGTCACGCTGATGGAGAAGATGGCCAACAGCGCGAGCTGGAAAGAGGAGCTCAAGAAGCGCGACTGGACGCCGATCCTGCTGACCGGCGACGAGTACGGCAAGTTCATCGAAGCCGAGACCGCGCGCATCGAGGCCATCCTGAAGGATCTCGGGCTCGCGTGATCCTGGTTTCTGCCGGGGCAACGATCACGGTCGCCCCGCGGGCACCCGCGAGGGATGCCCCCACGAGGGGAGGCGCGCATGAGCCGCGCGGGGGGCGGGACTTGGGCTTGGCCCGAGGCCTTGATCGGCTTCGGGCTGCTCATCTTCGCCGCGTTGGTTCTTTGGTCGACGACGCAAATTCCGGTGTCGCCGCTCTATTCCAAGATCGGCCCGACGCATATTCCCCTACATCACCGCCGGCGGGTCTTGCGCTCTTCGCCGTTCTGCTGCTCGTGCAGGCCGCGCGCGGCGGCTGGCAGCCGGACGAAGAGAAGGACGTCGCCGATCGACTGGCGCGCGCTCGCCTTCGTCGCGGCCGGCCTCCTCGTCAACGTCGCGCTGATCGTCCCGCTCGGCTTCATCGCTGGCGTCGACCGGCATGTTCGTGCTGATCGCCTACGGGTTCGGCGAGCCGCAACGTCGCTGCGCAGACGCCGCGATCGGATTCGCGATGGCGGTCGTCGCCTATTTCGGCTTTGCGAACGCTTCCTCGGCGTCAACATCGGTGCCGGCTGTTTCGAGCGGCTATTGGGCCTCGGGGGCGCATGACATGGACACCCTCGCCCAGCTCGCCAACGGCTTCGCCATCGCGCTCACGCCCATCAACCTGATGTGGTGCCTGGTCGGCACCACGCTCGGCACCGCGATCGGCGTGCTGCCCGGCCTCGGGCCGGCGCTGACCATCGCGCTCCTGCTGCCGATCACCTTCAAGGTCGAGGCGACCGTCGGCCTTCATCCTGTTCGCCGGCATCTACTACGGCGCGATGTACGGCGGCTCGACGACCTCGATCCTGCTCAACACGCCCGGCGAGAGCGCCTCCATCGTCACCGCGCTCGAGGGCAACAAGATGGCCCGCTCCGGCCGCGCCGGCGCGGCGCTCGCGACCGCGGCGATCGGCTCGTTCGTCGCCGGCACCATCGGCACGCTCGGCATCACCTTCCTGGCGCCGCTCGTCGTCGACCTGGCGCTGAAATTCGGTCCGCCGGAATATTTCGCCCTGATGGTGCTTGGCCTTCGTCACCGTCTCGGCGGTGCTCGGATCGTCGGCGGTGCGCGGGCTCACCAGCCTGTTCTTCGGCTTCTTCCTCGGCATGATCGGCGATCGACCTGCAGACCGGCCAGCCGCGCTTCACCTTCGGCGTTCCCGAACTGCTCGACGGGATCAACGTGATCATCGTCGCGGTCGGGCTGTTCGCGGTCGGCGAGACGCTCTATGTCGCCGCGCGCCGCTATGCCGGCAAGGACGAGATCCTCCCGCTCAAGGGCTCGCTCTATATGTCGAAGGAGGAATGGGCGCGCTCCTGGAAGGCGTGGTTGCGCGGCGCGGGATTCGGTTTCCCGATCGGCGCGCATGCCGGCCGGCGGCGCCGAGATTCCGACATTCCTGTCCTATTGGATCGAGAAGCGGCTGAGCAAGCAAGCCGGAGGAGTTCGGCACCACCGGCGCGATCGAAGGCGTCGCCGGGCCGGAGGCCGCCAACAACGCCTCCGCGGCCGGCGTGCTGGTGCCGATGCTCACGCTCGGCCTGCCGACCTCGGCCACCGCCGCGATCATCCTCTCGGCGTTCCAGAGCTACGGCATCAAGCCAGGGCCGCTCCTGTTCCAGAACCAGGCCGCGCTGGTATGGGGGCTGATCGCGAGCCTCTACATCGCCAACGTCATGCTGCTCGTGCTCAACCTGCCGCTGGTCGGGCTGTGGGTGAAGGTGCTGCACATTCCGGCGCCGCTGATGTATGCCGGCATCCTGGTGTTCGCGACCATCGGCTCCTACGGCATCTCCAACTCGCCGGTCGACCTGATCCTGCTCTACATCATCGGCGCGATCGGCTTCCTGATGCGGCGCTTCGATTTCCCGACCGCGCCGGTGATCATCGGCATGATCCTGGGTCCGCTCGCCGAGACCGAGTTCCGGCGCGCCATGACGATCTCCGACGGCGACTGGTCGATCTTCTTCACCCATCCGCTGTCGGCGACGCTGCTCGCTCTCGCCGCATTCGGCGCTGGTCGGGCCGCGGCTCTACGGGCTTTACAAGAACTTCCGCGCGAAGGGGCGAGGCGGTCCCTGGGGACGCGTAGCGTCCGTGCACGTCAAACGGAGGCCCATGACCAGCTTCTTCGACGGCATCCGCGTTCTCGACCTCACCAACGTGCTGGCCGGGCCCGTATTGCGGCTATCAGCTGGCGCTGCTCGGGCGCCGACGTCATCAAGGTCGAGGCGCCCGGCGGCGGCGACCTCGCGCGCCAGCTCGGCGCATCGCCGGAGCTCAATCGCGCCAAGATGGGCGTGTCGTTCCTGGCCCAGAACGCCGGCAAGCGCTCGGTCGTGCTCGACCTCAAGAGCGCCGACGGCAAGGCGCGGTTTCTCGACCTCGTCGCCACCGCCGACGTCGCTGGTGGAGAACTTCCGGCCCGGCGTGATGGAGCGGCTCGGCCTCGGCTACGACCGGCTCAAGCAAGTGCGGCCCGATCTCGTCTACTGCGCGATCTCGGGCTTCGGCCAGACCGGGCCGCTGCGCGACAATCCGGCCTACGACCAGATCATCCAGGGCCTGTCCGGGATCATGAGCATCACCGGCACGCCGGAGACTGCGCCGCTGCGCGTCGGCTATCCGGTCTGCGACACGCTCGGCGGCCTCATCGGCGCCTTCGCCATCGCGGCCGCGCTGGTGCGGCGCAGCCGCACCGGCGAGGGCGCGTTCCTCGACGTCTCGATGCTCGAGAGCACGCTGAGCGCGCTCGGCTGGCCGGTCTCGAACTACCTGACCGCCGGCGTCGAGCCGCAGCCGGCCGGCAACGAGAACGTCACCGGTGCGCCGTCCGGCGCCTTCCGCACCGCCGACGACCTCCTCAACATCGCGGCCAACAAGCAGGAGCAGTTCGAGATCCTGTGCGACCTGATCGGCCGGCCGGAGCTCGAGACCGATCCGCGCTTCGCCGAGCGCGAGCCGCGCAAGGCCAACCGCTTCGCCCTCAACGCGCTGATCGAGGAGGCGCTGGCCGCCGCGCCGCGCGGCCGAATGGGAGGCGCGGCTCAACCGCGCCGGCGTGCCTGCCGGGCGCGTGCTGTCGGTGCCGCAGGCGCTGGCCGAGCCGCAGATCGCGGCACGCGGCATGACCGTTCGGTTCGACGACGTTGCCGGCGCCGACCGGCCGGTCACGGTGGTGCGCGGCGGCTTCCTGGTCGACGGCGAGGCGCCACGGCCGCTGCTCCCGCCGCCGCGGCTCGGCGAGCACGACGCCGAAATTCTTGCAACGGCGCCCGTGCGGCGCACGAGGATCGCACCGGTCATGAGCGACGATGCGTCCGCTACCGGTCGCCGCGCGGCGAGGAATGGTGGTCGACCGAGATCATCGAGATGCGGCCGGGCATGATCCGGCTGCGCGGCTATCCGATCGAGGATCTGATCGGGCGCGTCGGTTTCCCGGCGATGATCTGGCTGATGCTGCGCGGCGAGCTGCCGAGCGAGGCGCAGGCGGAGTTGCTTGGCGTGGCGCTCGGCGCCGCGGTCGATCACGGGCCGCAGGCGCCGTCGATCGCGATCGCCCGCATGGCGGCGACCTGCGGGGTCGGCATCAACAGCGCGATGGCTTCCGCCGTAAACGTGCTGGGCGACGTGCACGGCGGCGCCGGTGAACAGGCACTCGCCTTCTTCGGCGATGTCGCGGCCGCGATGGATGCGGGTGCGGCGCTTGAGGATGCCGCGCAGGCGCGGCTCGACCGCTTCTTCGCCGAGGACGGCGGCTACGTGCCGGGCCTCGGCCACCGCTTCCACCCACTCGATCCGCGTGCGCCGCGCCTGCTCGAGCTGACGCGCGAGGCTGCGAAGGCCGGCACCGTTTCGGGTCGCTTTGCCGACATCGCCGAGGCGGTCGAGGCCGCGGTCGCGCGCCGCAAGGGCCGGCGCATTCCGCTCAACATCGACGGCGCAACGGCGGTGATCTACGGCGAGCTTGGCTTCCCGCCGCCGCTGACCCGCGGCCTGTTCGTGCTCTCGCGCTCGGTCGGCATTCTGGCGCATGCCTGGGAGCAGTCGCAGCGCTCCGAGCGCAACAAGGGCCCGCTGCCGCGCGAGTGGCTGTGGGCCTATCGCGGCAAGCCGGAACGCAGGCTGCCGGACGACCCATCATCCGGTGCCGCCTCATAGAGGTTCGGCAACGGGTCCTGAAACGTCGTGAGCACCGCATGACAATCTTCTGCCGGCGAAGCTTTCTCCAGGCATCCTTGAGCGCGTCTGCTGGCGCGCTCGTGCTTTCGCGGTCGTCAACGGCCGTGCGGGCGCAAGCTTACCCGTCGCGGCCCATCCGCATGGTCGTGCCCTTTGCGCCGGGGGGACGACGGATTTCGTCGGACGCGTGATGGGCGAGAAGATGGGCGAGTTCGCCGGCCAGCGCTTCTTCGTCGAGAACAAGACCGGTGCCGCCGGGGCGATCGGCATGCGCGACGTCGCCGGCTCCGCGCCCGACGGCTACACGGTGCTGATGGGCGATACCACCATGGCGATAACGCCCACCTTGAACCCGGCCGCCGGCATCGATCCCTTCAAGATGTTCCAGCCGATCGGCCTTGTCGGGGTCTTCCCCTCGGTCCTGGTGGTGCATCCGAGCGTGCCGGCCAAGACGGTGGCGGAGCTGGTCGCGCACGCGAAGCAGAACCCCAACAGCGTCAATTTCGGTTCGGGCGGCATCGGCACGCCGCCGCATCTGCAGGGCGAGCAGTTCCGGCTCAAGACCGGCACCGCCATGCAACACGTTCCCTACCGGGGCGCCGCGGCGGCGCTGCAGGACGTCGTCGCCGGGCAGATCCAGATGCTGTTCACCGCCGGACCGACCGCGCTGCCGTTCATCGAGGGCGGGCAGCTCCGCTTGATCGCGACGACGGGTACGGAGCGGCTGCCGATGGCGGCGCAGACCCCGACGCTGCGCGAACAGGACGTCGACTTCGTCACGGCGCAGTGGTTCGGCCTGCTGGCGCCCGCCAAGACGCCGGCGCCCATCGTTGCGCGGCTGAGCGAGTGGCACAACCAGGCCCTGCGCGATGCCGGCGTCGCCAACAGGATCACCGAGCAGGGCGGCTTCCTGCGGCCCGGCTCGCCGGAGGATTTCACCAAATTCATCGAAAGCGAGATCGCCGCCTGGGGGCGAGATCGTTCGCACCGCCAACGTGACGCAATGACAATGTTGCCGCGTGTCCCGGACAAGCGACGGCGAAGCCGGAGCGATGATCCGGGACGTGAGGAGCGACTCGCGGCCGGCCTTGGATGCATTTTCACCGCGTGCGGGACGCGGATGCGATCACTCCACGATGGCGACCGCGCGGGTCCAGCCGGCCGAGGCGGCGCGGATCTTCACCGGGAAGCAGCTCACCAGGAAGCCGGCCGCCGGCAGAAGCTCCAGATTGTGCAGCTTTTCCATGTGGCAGTAGCCGATCTCGCGGCCGGCCTTGTGGCCCTCCCAGATCAGACTCGGCGTCCCTGGTCTCTTGGTATTTCCTGGCAGTGTGGACGAACGGCGCGTCCCAGCTCCAGCCGTCGGTGCCGGTGACCCGCACCCCGCGTTCGGTGAGATGGAGGGTCGCCTCGCGGCCCATGCCGCAGCCGCGCGAGACGTAGTCGGGCTGGCCGTAGGCCGCGCCCGCCGATGTGTTGACCAGCACGATCTCCAGCGGCGACAGCGTATGGCCGATGCGCTTGAGCTCGGCCTCGACCTCGCGCGCGGTCACCACGTGGCCGTCCGGCAGATGCCGGAAGTCGAGCTTCACGCCCGGCTGCAGGCACCAGTCGAGCGGCACCTGGTCGATGGTGATCGCGCGCTCGCCACGGTTCATGGTCGAGGCGAAGTGGTAGGGCGCATCGAGATGGGTGCCGTTGTGGGTCGAGAGCCTGACGTTCTCGACCGCCCAGCCTTCGCGGTCCGGCAGGTCGCTCTCGTGCAGGTCCGGAAAGTATTGCACGATCTCGGCAGCGCCTTGCCGGTGATCGCGGTATTCGATGACCGGACCGCGCCCTGGGGGATCGGCCACGACGTCGTTCTCGAGCGGCACGGAAATGTCGATCAGCTTGCGCGCCATGCATTCGCCTCGGGATTGGTTGATCGGGATCGCCGCTTGCAGGCACTCTCGCCCGCCCACGGTGCACAGGAGCCACCATGCCAGCCTATTGGGTCGCCCGTTCCAAGATCAATGATCCGGTCGAATACAAGAAATACACCGACCGGGTGCCGGCCATCATCGCCGCCCACGGCGGCAAGGTTTTGGCGCGTGGCGGGCGCTACCAGATCATGGAAGGGCCAGAGAAATTCCACCGCTTCATCGTGATCGAGTTCCCGTCGCTCGAGCAGGCGGTCGGCTGCTTCAACTCGCCCGAATACCAGGAAGCGGCAGCGTTCCGCAGGGATGGCGCCGGCGAGGTCGAGAACGTCATCGTCGAGGGCGGCGACGCGACGCGCTGACCACCCGCCCCATAACCATTTCTGCTACCCCGGCCGCGCTTTCGAAATGCCCTCTGGCATTGGCGTGCCGGTTGCGCATAAGATCGTGAAAACGCTGCCAACGGGAGGAACCACAATGACTTAATCCACGAGGCGATGGACGCTGGCTGGCGCGGCCGCCCTGGCCGCCGGCGCGGCGCTCGCGCTCTCCGGCGCGCCCGCCGCCGCACAGTCGAAGGAGCCGATCAAGATCGGTTTCAGCATGGCGATGACCGGCGGCCTCGGCCCCAACGGCCAGTCCGCGCTGCTGGCACAGAAGATCTGGGAAGAGGACATCAACGCCAAGGGCGGACTGCTCGGGCGGCCGGTGAAGCTGATCTACTATGACGATCAGACCAACCCGTCGACGATTCCCGGCATCTACTCGAAGCTGCTCGACGTCGACAAGGTCGACCTGATCATCGGCGGTTACGGCACCAACATGCTGGCGCCGGCGATGCCGCTGGTGATGCAGCGCAAGAAGATGTTCATCGGTCTGCTCGGGCTTGGGGTCAACAGCGAGTTCAACTATCCGAACTACTTCGTCATGATTCCGTCAGGCCCGGATCCGAAGCCCTCGTTCACCAAGGGTTTCATCGACCTCGCCATGAAGCAGGATCCGAAGCCGCAGACGATCGCGATCGTGGCGGCCGACGCCGAGTTCGCCCGCAACGCCGCCGACGGCGCGCGCGACAACGCCAAGAAGGCCGGCTTGCGGATCGTCTACGACCGCACCTATCCGCCGGCCGACCACCGACTTCGCGCCGATCGTGCGCGCCGTGCAGGCGACCAATCCCGACGTCTTCGTGATCTGCTCGTATCCGCCCGACTCGGTCGGCATGGTGCGCGCCGTCAACGAGATCGGCTTCAAGCCGAAGATGATCGGCGCCGGCATGGTCGGCCTGCAGAACACCTCGATCAAGGCGCAGCTCGGCCCGCTGCTCAACGGCTTCACCAACTACGATTTCTGGCTGCCGGTGCCGAAGATGCAGTTCCCCGGCGTCAACGAGCTGATGGAGAAGTATCAGGCCAAGGCCGCCGCCGCCGGCGTCGACCCGCTCGGCTACTACATGGCGCCGCAGGCCTACGCCCAGATGCAGGTCGTGGAGCAGGCCGTGCAGGCGACCAAGCAGCCTCGACGACGACAAGCTCGCCGACCACATCCGCAAGTCCACGTTCAAGACCGTGCTCGGCGACGTCAAGTTCGGCAAGGGCGGCGAGTGGGCGGAGTCGCGCGTGCTGCAGGTGCAGTTCCAGAACGTCAAGGGCAACGACGTCGATCAGTTCAAGGACGTCACGACCCAGGTGGTGGTGGACCCGCCTGAATACGCCTCCGGCAAGGTGGTCTATCCGTACGAGAAGGCGAAGTAGCCTTGGCGTCGCCGGGCACCCGGCCCGGCATCGAAACGTGAAAACGCCGCGCGGGCAGCGTGCCGCGCGGCGTTTCATTTTCGTTGGGGCATTTTCCAGCGATGCGTCCCGTCATTGCGAGCCGAAGGCGAAGCAATCCAGACGGCGCGTTCGACTGGATTGCTTCGTCGCTTACGCTCCTCGCAAACGCTCCTCGCAATGACGGCGGGGGTAGTCGCCACTTCGCCGAAAAATGCTCTGGCGGAACGTCAGAAGCGGGAATTGTGGTAGCCGCCGCGGGCCTGCGTCCTACCGTCGGCCTGGCCCAGCGCGCGCTCCGTCGCCTCGTCCGGCGGGACGTCCGCGAGCGCCTCGACCATCTTGAACTCGTGCGGCCGGTCGCACGCCGGACAGTGCAGCCGCACGCTAAACAGCCGGATCATCGAGAGCGTGTGCGCGTCCGCGAGGAAATCGGATTCGATCTCGCACCCGGAGGCTGGGCATCGAAAGCGCAGAGCGTTCACACCCGGTGTCACCAGCCGCACCCTTCGTGATCTTCGGCGATCATACTCGATCGCGAGTCCGAACTCACCTCATAATCACTTGTATCGGGCGAATCCCACCTGACGCAGATATGGGGCTCAGCACGCCTTCCTTTTCGGTCCACGAGGGCTGAGGCTCGGCTTCTGCGTGGAAACAGGGGGAGGCGCAACGCGCGGGCCAAGTCGGTCGACGCTTCCGTGCCTCAACGGTTCCCTCACAGGCCGAGATAGAATTTCCGGATCAGATCGTTGTTGTTGAGCTCGTCGGCCGAGCGGCCCTCGAAAATGATTTTGCCGTGCACGATGACATAGCCGCGGTCGGAAATGCGGATCGCCTGGGTGAAGTTCTGCTCCGCCATCAGCACGGTGAGCTGGTAGCTGTCCTTGAGCGCCTTGATGGTGTCGATGGTGCGGCTCACCAGGATCGGCGCGAGGCCGACCGACGGCTCGTCGATCAGCAGGATTTTCGGCGCCAGCATGAGCGCGCGGGCGAGCGCCAGCATCTGCTGCTCGCCGCCCGAGAGGCTGCCGGCGAGCTGCCGCGCGCGCTCGCGCAGGCGCGGAAAGGTCTCCAGGCAGAAATCGAGGTTGCGCTTTATCTGCGCGCGGGCGGTCGGCCGGAACGCGCCGAGCAGCAGGTTCTCCTCGACGGTCAACCGTGGGAACAGGCGCCGCCCCTCAGGCACCAGGGCGATACCGAGGTCGACGATGTCCTCGGTGGTCTTGCCGACGAGCTCGTGGCGCACCCCGTCGATCTCGGCGACGATGCGGCCGGCTTTCGGCCGCACGATCCCCATGACGCATTTCATCAGGGTCGATTTTCCGTTGCCGTTGGTGCCGAGCAGCACCACGGTCTCGCCGCCGGCGACCGTGAGCGAGACATCCTCGAGCACGCGCACCGCCCCGTAGGCGGCGTCGACGCCCTCTATGGCGAGGCTATTGGCCAAGATAAGCCCTCTCGACCTCCGGGTCGCGGATGATGTCGTCGGGCAGCCCGTCCGCGATCTTCTTGCCCGAGACGAGCACGGCGATGCGCTGCGAGAAGCGCATCACCGCCCGCATGATGTGCTCGATCAGGATGATGGTGACGCCGCGCTCGTTGAGCCGGATCAGCAGCGCCAGGATGTCGTCGATCTCGGAATGCGAGAGGCCGGCCATCGATTCGTCGGCAATCAGCAACTTCGGTTCGGCCGCCATGGCGCGCGCCAATTCCAGCTTGCGCATCTCGACCTGGGTCAGGTCGCGCGGCCATTGTCGCGCCTTGTCGGCAAGCCCGACCACGCCGAGCAGTTCGGCGCAGCGGTCGTCGAGCTCCCGCGGCGAGAGCCGCGTCCCCGCGCGGGCATCGACCGTATAGAGCAGCGGCACGCGCAGATTGTCGGCGACGGTGAGCGTGGCGAACGGCCGCGGCAGCTGGAAGCTGCGTGCCATGCCGAGGCGCGTGCGCTGGTGCGGCGACAAGCCGGCCATCGGTTTCCCATCGAACTGGACCGTTCCGGTTTCGTTGTGCAGCGTGCCGGAGATGCAATTGACCAGCGTGCTCTTGCCGGAGCCATTGGGGCCGATCAATCCGACGCGCTCGCCCGGCGCGACCGCGAAGTCGATGCCGTCGAGCGCCACGAAGCCGCCGAAGCGCTTGCTCAGTTCGTTGACTTCGAGCAGCGCGGTCATCGCTTGCCCCGCGCGCGCATGCGCTCTTGCACGAGGCCGACGATGCCGTTCGGTGCGATAATCACGAACGCGACCAGCAGAATGCCGACGATCAGCAGGTTGACGGCCGACGAGATGGTGACGGTTGCGATTTGCTGCAGCGTGCCGAGCAGCACGGCGCCGATCAACGGGCCGATCCAGCTGGTGGTACCGCCGATCATCGGCATCGCGATGGAATTCACGGCGTATTGCAAGCCGAAGGCGGACGACGGCTCCAGATAGCCGATGTAGTACGGAAACGGCGCGCCGCTCATGCCCATGAACGCGCCGCTCAGCGTGGTGGCGATCAGCTTGAGCTTGAGCGTCGGAACGCCGCAGGCCTCCGCCGCCAGTTCGTCGTCGCGGATGGTGGCGAAGCCGTAGCCGAGGCGCGAGCGCTCGATCGCGCGCGCCGCCGTAATGGCGACGACCGCCAGCGCCAGCATCAGGAAAAACAGATACTGGATGTATGGGAGCTGGAACCCCGCGAGTTCGAAATTCTGCGGCCGGATGATATAGGCGCCGCGCGATCCGCCGACGTAATCCCAGTTGATGACCAAGGTCTGCAACACCACCGCCATCGCCAGCGTGGCGATCGCGAAAAAGGCGCCGCGCAGGCGCAAGGTGAGATAGCCCATTCCAAAACCGACGATGCCGGACACTATCCCGCCGATGAGAATGAGAACCGGAATGGGCAGGGGAAACAGCGGACCCAGAAAGGCCAGGGGCATCTCCAGCCCTCCGAGCTCTATGCTCCACTTCACCGGATTGAACTTGTGCAGGGCGACGGACGTGTAGGCGCCGATCGCGAAAAATGCTGCAGAGCCAAAGTTCACATAGCCGCAATAGCCGCCGAGAATATTCCATGCGGTCGCGAGCACGATGAACTGCAGCACGGTATAGCCGGCGAAGAAGACATAATCGTTCTCGATGGCGCGAGAGACGCCGAACACGGCCGCGGCAACCGCCGCAGCGATGAGGAGGAATGCCCACAACCGCACGGTCAGCGTCCCAGGAGGCCCGCGGGCCGGAACGCCAGGGTCAACAGCAGGAGACCGAAGCCCACCGCCGGGGCCCACGATGGACCATAGAAAGTGGCCGTGATGCTCTCGACGATGCCGAGCAGCATCGCCCCGATGACGGTGCCGGGCATGCTGCCGAGCCCGCCGAGCACGCAGATCGCGAACACGCGGCCGATATACTCGCGGCCGACCGACGGCTCTACCGGCTGGATGACGATGAGGAAGGCGCCGGCGAGCGAGGCGGTCGCGATCGAGATGGCGAAGGCGATGCGCTTGATGCGGATCGGATCGGCCGCCATCAGGCGGAGCGCCAGCTGATCCTGCGACACCGCCATGATCGCGCGGCCGGTGAAGGTGCGAGACAGATAGATCTGAAGCGCGACCATCATCAACAGCGAGATCACGCACGGCACCAGCATGCGCAACGGGAAATCGACGAAGCCGATGCGCCAGGTCGGGCCGATGTATCCCGCCTGGACGTAGCGGTAGTCGACGCCGAACACCAGGATCAGCGCGACCTCGGTGATGAACAGGAGCCCGAAGAAGAAGGCGAGGCCGCGCAACGCCTCCTGCCCGCGCCGCTCGAACGACTGGTAGTAGACCTCGTAGACGGCGGCGCCGAGCGCGTAGAAGGCCGGCAACATCGCGAAGGCGACGACGATCGGATCGATGCCAAGCCGCGTGTTGACGATATAGGCGATGTAGGAGCCGAGGATGATGAAAGCCGGATGCGCGATATTGACGATGTCGAGGATGCCGAACGAGATCGACACGCCGACCGTCACGGCGACGTAGAAGCCGCCCAGCAGCAGCCCGGCCACAATGGCGTTCAGCAACAGGTCAGGTGAAATCCCCATCCGCGGCCCAGCCCCTGCGTTCCCCTGTTGCCTGTCGTTGCCGAGCCGCAGCCGGGCGGACCGGCGCTTTTTGGCGCCGCCGAGATCGCCGATTGATTCCGGCTAGGCCCCCGTGCCGGCCGCAGTGTGAAGGAACGGCGGCGCACTGGCTAGCCTGTTTCGCGCGCCGGACGCCAAGCGGCGACCGCAAGAAGCTTTGCTGGTCGGGGATGGCAGATGCGGACCGCGCGGCGGCTTTCGGAAGGGAGCCGCGGAATCTGCAGATCGTCCGGCTGCGACCGTCAGGCCGCCTTCAACCGCACCTCGTCCGGGATCGGCATCGGCTTGTTGGCGCTGTCGAGAAACTCGACGGTGTTGAAGATCATCTCGGCGTCGCCGATGTTTTCCAGGTCGTGGACCTTGAACTCGCCCGGCCCGTAGGTCTCGTGCCGGGTCTCGCCGGCGAAGTAGCTGTACTCGACGGTGGTGCCGTCCTGCAGGTGCTGGCGCCCGCGGCAGGGGGTCACCGCGGTCCAGAAATAATCCAGCACGTGCCGATGGAAGCCGATGCGCTCCCCCGGTTGCAGCCGGATGATCCAGATGCGCACGCGGTCGTTTTCCGACAGAAGTACGTTGCCCACGCACGGATTGGGGTCCTTCGCCTCGCCGTCGAATTCGGCCCGTATTTCCGGGGCCCAGGCCCGTCCGTCCGAATTCAGCGCTTTCTTGTCCAGCATCGTGAGAGCCATGGCGTTCCTCCCGGGGGCCCGTGCAGTATATAGCCATATCGTGCTTCGGCAAAAATGGCTCTAAGGGAAGCATTTGCGCAACTCGGCCCCGACCGCATTGGTGATAGGCGGCTCGATGAGCGGTCTGTTTGCGGCCCTGCTGTTGCGGCACCGCGGCTGGAAGGTCGACGTCTACGAGCGGGTCGAGGGCGAGCTGGCCGGCCGTGGGGCCGGCATCGTGGCGCAGGAGGAAACCCGCGACGTTCTCAAGGTTCTCGGCATCGATCCCGGGAGCGGACTCGGGGTCGAGATGCAGAAACGGCGAACCTTCGATCGCGATGGGCGCCTGATTGGCCAATATGACTGTCCACAGACGCTCACGGCCTGGGAGCGCGTGTACCGCCTGCTCCGGGACGCGTTTCCGGCCGGGCGCTACCACCGCGGCGTCAAGCTCGACCGCATCGAGCAGCATGGCGGCGCCGTTATCGCGCATTTCGCCGACGGAAGGCGCGCGCAAGGCGACCTGCTGGTGGGCGCCGACGGCCTGCGCTCGACCGTGCGGACGCAATTCGTGCCGGACCTTGCGCCGCTCTACGCCGGCTATGCGGCGTGGCGCGCGCTTGTCGACGAGGCGGCCATCTCGGCCGCCACCCACCGCGACATTTTCGAATTCATGGCGTTTTGCCTGCCGCCCGGGGAGCAGATGATAGGCTACCCGGTGGCGGGCCTGAACGACGACCTGCGGCCGGGCCACCGCCGCTACAATCTCGTCTGGTACCGCCCGGCCGACGAACGGATGAAGCTGCCGTGGATGCTCACCGACGCATCGGGGCAGGTCCATGAAGGCTCGATCCCGCCGCCGCTGATCCGCCCGGAAGTCATCGCGGATATGCGCGCCGATGCCGCCCGGCTGCTGCCGCCGCAGATGCAGGAGGTCATGGGGCTTGCGCCCCAGCCGTTCCTGCAGCCGATCTATGATCTCGAAAGCCCGCACATGGCGTTCGGGCGCGTGGCAATCGTGGGGGATGCGGCGTTCGTGGCGCGCCCGCATGTCGCCGCCGGCGTCTCCAAGGCGGCCGAGGATGCGACCGCGCTGGTCGACGCGCTCGCCGCCGAAGGCGAGGTCGAGCGCGCGCTTTTGCGCTTCGAAGCGGCCCGTCTTGGCGTCGGCTCGCGCATCGTGCGGCGCGGGCGCCAGCTCGGCGCCTATATCCAGGCTGAGCGCGCGACCCCCGAGGAACGCGCGCATGCCGCGCGCCACTTCTCGCCGCAGGCCGTGATGGCGGAAACCGCGGTGCTGGATTTTTTGTATGCGTGACGTAGGGTGGGCAAAGGCGCGCTGAAAGCGCGCCGTGCCCACGCGTTCCACGGTTGCAGTATCACAAACGTCCCGCAAGTAACGTGGGCACGCGCCGCTGCGCCGCGCTTTGCCCACCCTACAACCTATCGCCGCCTTCGCCGGCATATGCTCATTGCGTCAGCGGCGCGACCGGAAGGTCGAAGCCGTGCCTGTCGAGCGTGCGGCGAAGCGCGCCGGACTTCTTCGCGTTCTCCAAGAAGTCTGTGACGTACGCGAGTGCCGCAGGCCTGTTCTTCGGCACCGCAATCGCAATTGGAAGCCGGTGGAAGGCGCCGTCAACCATGCGCGACCCCGGTACCTGCTTTACGTAGGTCGGGAGCGAGTCGCGCGACAGTGCAAACGCATCCGCCTTGCCCTCGCGCATTGCTGAGACGGCGTCCTCGACCGACGTCACCGGAGAGATTGTCGTGTTTTTCAGCGTGCGGCCGAGCAGACGAATGGTGGCGGTGTTGGCGATGCCGATCACCCGCGTGCCCACTTTGTCAACGTCATCGACCGTCTTGGCTTGGGACCCTGCGGTCACCATGTAGGTGCTTTCCGCAATCACGTAGTTCGGACCGAACGCGATGCGCTTCTTGCGGTCCTCGTCGACCGGCATGAACGAGACATCGACCTGACCGGCTTCGAGCGCGTCGGTGGCGAGCCCGGAGTTCGGGAACAGCACATGCTCCACCGGCACGCCAAGCTTTTTCCCAAGCTCGTCAGCGAGGTCGGTGGTGACACCACGCGATTTCCCGTCCCCTTCCTTTACATTGAAGAACACCGACATTGCCGGTGCGAATACAAGGCCGGCACGCAGCGTCCCGGTTGGCGCCAGTTCCTTCATCGCGGCCTCGTTCGCCATTGCGGTGCTGGCAAACAGCAGTCCGAGCGCCAGTCCGCACGTTTTCAGGACCATAAACATCAATCCCCCCGTTTTGGTTTGGCGGCTTGCTGCCTCAGAGTGTTCCTGGCCGCCCTCTGTCAGGGTGCTGCCGTCTCCTGCGTCTTGCAAGGCGGCTAACCCGGCGGGCTAGAGCCCCAGCAGCCGCTTGGCATTTCCGCCGGCGATTGCGGCGCGCGCCGCCGCGTCGAGCGACTCGACCGACGCGACGTGGCCGAGCGGGTCGTATTCCGCCATGTCGTAGGGGTAGTCGGTGCCGAGCAGGATGCGGTCGGTGCCGAAGGTTTTGACCAGCGCTTCGAGCTGATGCGGCGTGAACACGACGGTGTCGAAGTAGATTTTCTTCAAGTAACTGGTCGGCGGCTTGGGGAGTTCGCCGCGCGCATCCGAGCGCGCGCCCCAGACGTGGTCGATTCTCCCGGAATAGCCGCCGAGGTATCCGCCGCCATGCACCGCGATGATCTTCAGATCCGGGTGGCGCTCCAGCACGCCGTCGAAGATCAGGTAGTGCAGCGCGATCGTGGTCTCGAACGGGTTGCCGATGACATTGTTGAAATAGAAGCGCGACAGCCGCCTGGCTTCGGTGAATCCGTTGGGATGGACGAGCACGAGTGCGCCGAGCTCTTCGGCCTTCTTCCAGAACGGTGCGTAGGCGGCTTCCGAAATCTCCTTGCCGGCGACATTGGTGAGGATCTGCGCGCCCTTGAAGCCGAGCTCTTTCATGCAGCGCTCGAGCTCCTTGGCGGCTTCGTTGCCGTCCGGCATCGGCACCGAGCCGAGCGCGACGAAGCGGTCCGGCTTGCGCTCAACGTATGCGGCGACGCCGTCGTTGACCATGCGGGCGGCCGTCACCGCCACCTCGACCGGCACCGTGTAGTAGCACTGCGGCGGCGGCGGCATCACCAGCTGCCGGTCGATGCCCATGGCGTCGAGGTCGGCGAGCCGCTCGTCCAGCTCGATCATGCGCGAGCGCCGGTCGGCATCCTGCCGCTGGCCGAGCTCCTTGGTCTCGGGCGTCGCGAATGCCGCCAACGGATTGGCCGACGCCTCGAGGTACGGCTTTACGTATTCGGCCGCCGCCGGCACGGCGACATGCGAGTGGATGTCGATGGTGACGCTCTGCGGACGCGTGACGCGGCCGGGCTTGCCGTGCGTGCGCGCGGCGGTCGGTCCGTACTTGTTCCAGCTGTTGGGCATCAGATCATTCCTGCTTCCATAGTTCGGGTGCGTCGCCTCGTGCCGGTGCCGCGGAGGGAGGGAGAGTCATCAAAACACACCGAGATGCTGGCGCAGATCGACGCCCGCGTGCGTGAGCTCGGCGGCGGTCGAGACCACGGCGACCCGGCCGCTATTGAGGATCACGATGTCGTCGGCGATGTCGAACACCAGCTTCGGGCTCTGCTCCACCAGCACGATCGATAGGCCGCTTTCCTTCAGCTTGCGGATGGTCGCCATCACCTCGGCGACGATCTGCGGCGCCAGCCCCTCCGAGGGCTCGTCCATCAGGAGCACGCGCGGGTTGGCCATCAGCGCGCGACCGATTGCAAGCATCTGCTGCTCGCCGCCGGAGAGATGGGCCGCGAACTGGCTCCTGCGCTCGGCGAGCCGCGGAAACATGCCGAAAACCGTATCGGCCGTCCACGGCGCGTGGCGGCTGCCGGGGTCGGGCCGGCGCGCCGCCACCGCGAGGTTTTCGCGCACCGTCAGGCTCCTGAAGATGCGGCGGCCCTGCGGGACCAGGGCGACGCCGCGTGCGGCGACCAGTTCCGGCGACAGGCCCGTGACCAACGTCCCGTAGACCGAAACCTCGCCCGCGCGCGGCGGCACCAGGCCGACGGTGACGTTCATGCACGTCGTCTTGCCGGCGCCGTTGCGGCCGAGCAGGCCGAGCAGGCGGCCTTCGCCCAGCGCGAACGAGACCTTCTGCAGGATGTGACTGTCCCCGTAGAAGGCGTCGATGTCGTTCAAGGCGAGCGCGCTAGTGGCCAAGATAGACCTCTTTGGTGCGCGGGTCGGCGACGACCTCGGCCCGCGTTCCCTCGACGATGATCTCGCCGAAATGCAACAGCGTGATGCGTTCCGCCCAGTCGAGCGCGACGTCCATGTTGTGCTCGATCATCACGATCGTCACGTCGCGCGGCACGCCGTTGAGCAGCTGGCGCACGTCGCGCCGCTCGTCGATCGAGAGGCCGGCGAACGGCTCGTCGAGCAACAGCACTTTCGGATTCTGCGCCAGCGCCATCGCGATCTCCACCCGGCGCCGCTCGCCGTACGAGGTTTGCGACAGCGGGCGCTGCGCGATGTGGTCGAGGCCGACATGCACGAGCGCCTCGCGCGCGCGCGCGATCAGGTCGTGCTGCTGGTCGACGTCGATCAGCGGGTTCCAGCGCACGCGCGACAGCCCGAGCAGGGCTAGCGTGACGTTGCGCACGATCGTGTCCTGGGGAAACAACGTGATGATCTGGTAGGTGCGCGCCATGCCGAGGTGCGGGCGGCGATGGCTCGGCACGCGGGTGATGTCGCGGTCGAACAGGACGATCGACCCGCTGTCGGGCGCGACCTCCCCGGTGATGAGGTTGAACAGCGTGGTCTTGCCGGCGCCGTTCGGGCCGATGATCAGCCGCCGTTCCCCGGGCTCGACCGCGAGGTTGACGTCGGCGGTGACGCGCAGGCCGCCGAACGATTTCGACAGTCGGCTGACGGCGAGCGCGGTCATGGGCTGCGCTCCGCGGCGGGAGGCCCCGCGAAGGCGCTCCGACGCGCCCGCAGCGCTTGCCAGCACCAGCGCCAGAGCCGCACCGAGCCCGGTACCAGCCCCTCCGGCATGAAGGTGATGATGACGACGAAGATCACGCCAAGCACGAGATTCCAGCGCTCGATATAGGCGCTCACCACATTTTTCATGATGACCACGATGGCGGCGCCGGCGATCGGGCCGAGCAGGGTGGCGGTTCCGCCGGAGATCACCATCAGCAACACCTCGGCCGAGGTGGTGAGCGCCGCGACCTGCGGGCTGATGAATTGGTTGTAGTAGATGAACAGCAGGCCGGAGATGCCGGTCCAGAATCCCGAGAACACGATCGCCAGGAACCGGATGAGCCACACATTGTAGCCGAGCGCGTTCATGCGCCGCGCCTGGTCGCGCGTGCCGCGCAGGCTCGCCCCGAAGGGCGAGCGGACGAACACCGCCAGGGTCGCGACCGCGAGAAGGAATACCGCAAGCGTAGCGAAATAGAACGCATCCGCGCTCGCGAGGCTGATGCCGAACGGCGCCGGCCGCGTGGTCACGTTGATGCCGTTGTCGCCGTTGGTCAGGCTCGCCCAACGATAAGCGATGCCCCAGATGATCTGCCCGAGCGCGAGCGTGATCATCAGGAACCCGATCCCGGTCGAGCGCAAGGCGAGCACCGCGAACACCGCCGACGCGGCGAGCGTCACCACGATCGCCATGAGGTCGGCGGCGAGATGGCCATGGCCGGCCTGCAGCATCAATGCCCCGGCATAGCCCGCCATCGCGAACAGGCCGGCATGGCCGAGCGAGACCAGGCCCGCATAACCGACCAGGACGTTGAGCGCGAGCGCGAACACTGCGAACAGGAGGATCTGGCTCGCGACGTTGACGTAGTACGGATTGCCGACCCAGATCGGCACGGTGACGAGCGCAATCAGCGCAACGCCGACCGCCGCCCGGCGCAGGGTCGGCCGGCTCATGCCACGACCCGGCCAAACAGGCCCTGCGGCCGCAGCACCAGCACCAGCAGCATCGGCAGGAACAGGATCACGTAAGAGAGGTCGGGGAACACCGCCTGGCCGAAATTGTACAGGAACCCGATGATGAAGCTTCCGACCAGCGCGCCCAGCAGGCTGCCGGTCCCGCCCAGGATCACCACGATCAGGGCGAGCGGGAGCATTTCGAAGTCGAGGCCGGGATAGACCGACAGGAACGGCGCGCCCATCACCCCGGCGAACGCGGCCAGCGCCGCGCCGAGACAGAAAACGAGCGTGAACAGTTGCGATACCTTGATGCCGACCACGCGCGCGATCTGCGGATCGTCGACGCCGGCACGGATCATGGCCCCGAGCCGCGTCCAGTCCACCAGGACCCAGAGCGCGACCGCGACCGCCACGGCGACGGCGAGGATCACCAGGCGATAGAGCGGAAAGAACAGGCCGAAGGCCTGCACCGCGCCGCGCAGATGCGCCGGCGTCGCCGGCTGCCAGGGGTCGCCGGTCCACACCATCAGGCAGATGTCGGCAATGATGAATGCGAAGCCGAGCGTCAGCAGGACTTGCGGAAGGATCTGCCCTTCCAGGCGGCGCAGCAGGAAGCGTTCGATCACGCCGCCGATCGCCGCCATGGCCAGCCCGCTGAGCAGCGCGGCCAGCCAGAAGTTGATCCCCAGGTTCAGGAACGTGACGCCCAGATAGGCTCCCAGCATGAAGAAGGAGCCGTGCATCAGGTTGGGAATGCGCATCAGCCCGAAGATCAGCGAAAACCCGGCCGACAGCAGGAATAGCAAGCCGCCCAGAGCGAAACTGTTCGCCGCCAGGATGACGGCTTGCGCTGTCGTAATCTGCGTCATCATTGAAACAGGCGTCTCCCGACAGGGCGCTCATCGGCCTGCCCGTTCGTCATGCCCGGCACCCGGGTCCGGCCCTTTGGCCGGCCCGGGCGTGAAACCTTGGTGCCGGGCATCCACGTCTTTCTTCCCCTGGCGCTACGCCAAGAAAGACGTGGATGGCCGGGACGAGCCCGGCCATGACGGCTGGAAACCGGCATTCAATGCGCTGGCGCTATTCGAGATTTTTCGCCGGCGGATAGTCGCGCGCATAGACCGGGTTCGCCAGGAACGCTTTCTCTTCGTAGGTCCAGAACTGGCTAACCTGAGGATAGGTCTTGATCACCGTGTTGGTGAGCGCTCCGCCCTTGCGCTCGCAGCGGCGCACGAACACGTCGCCGATGATGTTGCCGTACTGGTCGAACTTGATCGCACCGCGCGGCGTGTCGGCCAACGACACCTTATGCAGCGCTTCGGCGAGCGCCTTGCGGTCGTCCGCCTGGCCGCCGAGCGCCTGTAAGGCGGCCTCCACGCACTGGCCCGCCACGTACATGCCGGCCGAATATCCGCCGGGAAGCACGCCGTAGTCCTTCTGCATCGCGGCGACGAACCGCTTGTTGCTCTCGGAGCCGAAATCGGCCGAATAGTAGGCGGCCGAGATGACGCCGACCGCCTCGTCGCCGAGGCTGCGCAGGAGCGCGTCGTCCATCGCGGTCCAGCCGGCGAGCAGCGGAATCTTTTTCATCCCGAGATCCGTGTAGGCACGCATGAACTTCACCGGATTCGAGCCGGCGAAACCGTTGAACACGCAGTCCACGTTTTGGGGGATCTGCGCGATGAACGGCGTGTAGTCGGGCGTCACCAGCGGCGGCCACAGCTTCTTGACCACCTTGCCGCCGTTATCCTCGAACACCCGCTGGAAGCCCGACATCTGCTCGTGGCCGAAGGCGAAGTCCTCCGAGATCGTCGCGGCGCGCTTATACTTGAGGTCCTTGGCCGCGTAGTCGGCGATGACGTGGCAGCATTGCGCCGACGTCGCCGAAGGCCGGATGATGAACGGGTTCGCCTTGCGCTGGGTGACGTCTTCCGCCGCCGCGAGACTGATGAGCGGCGTCTGGTTGTCGCGGACATAGTCGGTGATGGCCAGGAGCTCGAACGCGGCCAGCGGGCCGAGGATGACGTTGACTTTGTCGCGCTCGATCAGCTCCTGCGCCTTGGTCTTGGCGCCGGCCGGATTGCCGCCAGTGTCGGCCGAGATGAAATCGATCTTGCGGCCCGCAAGCGTATTGCCTTTCTCCTTGAGCAGGGTGGCGATACCCTGCTCCATCTGGATGCCGCCCTGCGCGAGCGGGCCGGTCTTGACCGTGAGCAGGCCGACCTTGAACGGCGCCTGCGCGTGCACGGCCGGCGCCTTCAACGCGACCGCGCTCACGCCCGCACCCAGCATTCCTTTCAGCACGGTTCGACGATGGATTGTCATGGCACTCTCCCTTGCGGTTCGGGCTCGGCCGCCCTTTGCGGCGGCTCGCTTGCTGGTCGCCCCATGAATGTCGGACAGCCTAGTGGCCGGCCCCTTCGCGGCAAATAATAAACCCTGGGGCGCGGCATTATTCCCCCTAATAGACGGGCGCAGGACCATCCTATGCGGGCTGCCGTGACTACGCCGGCGCGGCCGGAAACAGCTCCTGCACTGCCAGCGTGATTCCCGGCGGGTCGATTCGGAGTGCGCCTTCGCTCACGATGCGTGTGGCGACGGCGTCGACCTCTCCGCGAGCGTGATGGATGACCAGCCTCTTATCGGGATCGACGATGAGATAGTGTTGGATGCTCGGTACGCGAAAGTAGCCCTGCAGCTTGTCGCGCAGGTCCGTCATGGCATTGCCGGGGGACAGCACTTCGAGCACCACAACCGGGTTGGGGACCTCCCATGTATCGCCTGGAAGCGGCTCGCCGCAGTACACGAGAGCGTCTGGCTGATAGAGGCTGCGCGGATCGACGCGCACCGCCGCGCTGTCGAGCACGAACCGGCACGGCACACCGGCCTTCGCAATCGCGTTGTCGAGCGCCCGCGCCACGCGGTATTTCGTATCGCCGTGGATGATGCGCTCGGGCGACATGGCCACCGGCGCGCCGTCCAACAGCTCCCAGCGCCCTGGCTGCCGTTCGGCCCACGGCACGAACTCATCGACGCTCATAGATGGCTTGCGCAATGCGGTCATTGCCGAGCGATAGCATGGCCGGGCCAGGGCCGCCAACGACCATGCGCGAATAGAGGTGCGCCTAGCGCCGGATCCCCGCCATCGCCTCCAGCACCGCGCACACCGCCGCCGTGTCGTGGCCGGCATGGCCGGTCGACATCGCGGCGTTGTAGATCGCCTCGGTGGCGGAAAACAGCGGTGTCGGCGCGCCCACGCTCTGGGCGAACTCGCCGATCACCGCCATGTCCTTCTGCCAGGTCGAGATCCGCATGGTGACGTTGTCGCCGTCATAGCGGTTCTCCGCCATCATCGGTCCGCGCAGCTCGAACACGCGGGAGTTTCCGGCGCCGGATCGCACCAGCTCGAACACGTGGCGCGGATCGAGTCCGGCCTTCATGCCCAGCACCATGGCCTCGGCCGAGGCGACGTTGTAGATCGCGACCAAAAGGTTGGCGACGTACTTCATCCGCGACCCGTTGCCGAACGCGCCGAGGTCGTGGGTGGCGCGCGCAAAATCGGCGAACAGCGGCGCGAGCGCATTGATGCTCTGGGAATCGCCGCTGGCGTAGATCACGAGGTCCCCGGTCTTGGCCTGCGCGCCGGTGCCGCTGAGCGGGCAATCGAGCAGGACATGCCCGGCCCCCCGCAGCATGCTTTCGGCCCTCGCCTTGTCTTCAAGCGCGAAAGTGCTCATCTCCACTAGGACGCGGCGCGGCAGGCCCGCATCGGCAATCGCCTCGACGGTGGAGTCGAGGGCCGAGGGCTTGGGCAAGCTCGTGAGGATCGTCGGCACCTCCTTGGCCACCGCGGCCGCATCGGCCGCAATGGCCACGCCCGCGGCCGCTGATTGCCGACACTGGGCAGCGTCGACGTCGTAGCCGACGACGCGCCATCCGGCAGCCGCAAGGTTGCGTGCGATCGCTCCGCCCATGATGCCGAGGCCGATGACGCCGACCGCGCTCTTTTTGGCATTCATCCCGATCCCTCCTGAGCCGCGAACTTTGGCCTCTGTTCACGTTAGGGCCATCGACGCTAGCATGGTAACGGTTGCGTCGCTCATCGCCTCCGCCATGGAGTTTGTTGTGTCCCGTCTTACCCTCGATCAAGCCAGCACCATCGTCGACACCGCCCTCGACAAGGGCCACGAAACCCAATGCGCGCCGCTCACCGTCGCGGTGCTCGACGCCGGCGGGCATCTGGTTGCGTTCAAGCGCGAGGACCGCTCGGGCATCCTTCGCTTCGACATCGCCTATGGCAAGGCGTGGGGCGCGCTCGGCATGGGTTTTGGCTCGCGCACCCTGTTCGACCGTTCGTCGAAGCAGCCGATCTTCTTCACCGTGCTGTCGTCGGTGGCGCAGGGGCGCCTGGTGCCGGCGCCGGGCGGCGTGCTGATCAAGGACGCGGACGGCGAGATTCTTGGCGCCGTCGGCATCTCGGGCGATACGTCGGACAAGGACGAGGTCTGCGCGGTCGCCGGCGTGCAGGCCGCCGGGCTGACGGCCGATACCGGCGGTACACCTGGATGACCCTCATTCCGGGGCGCGCCGAAAGGCGCGAGCCCGAAATGACGCAGGGGGAGGGCGGCGCATGAAGCTCTATACGTTCTGGCGCTCGATCGCGACGTTCCGGGTACGCATCGCACTCAATATCAAAGGAATCACGCCCGACACCGAAACGATCGACATATTGACCGGCCATCAGCACACCGGCGGCTACGACGCGGTGAACCCGCAGAAGCTCTTACCCGCGCTGGTGCTCGACGACGGCGGGCCGCCGCTGTTCCAGTCGATGGCCATCATGGAATACCTCGAGGAAACGCACCCGCATCCGCGCTTGCTGCCCGCCGATCCGCGCGGCCGGGCGCGCGTGCGCGGGCTGTCGCAGATCGCGGTTTCGGACGCGCATCCGCTGTCGGTCCCGCGCGTGCGCAACTATCTCGGCCAGACCCTGAAGCTCGACCAAAACCAGGTGGCGGCGTGGGTCAAGCACTGGCAGACGGAGGCGCTGGGCGCATTCGAAAGCCACCTCTCGAACGAGACGGAGACCGGCCGCTACTGCCATGGCGACAGCCTCACGCTGGCCGACATCTGCCTCGCCGGTCAGGTGGTCGGGGCGCAATACGTCCAGGTGGACGTCAAGGCGTTTCCGACCGTCGCGCGTATCTACGAGACCTGCATGCAGGACGATGCGTTCGCGCGCGCGCATCCGCTGCGCCAGCCGGGGGCACCGGCCTCCGCGTCGCACTGACGAACGAACCGGATGCTCAACGCCGCGATCGTCGGGCTCGGCTGGTGGGGCAAGCAGCTCGCCCGCGCGGTGCAGGGGAGGAGCTCGCTCATCCGCTTCAGCCGCGGGGTGACGCTCGAGCCGGAGCTGGCACGCGATTTCGCGGCCGAGAATGGGCTTGCGATCACCGCCTCGTACCAGGACGTGCTCGCCGATCCGGCGATCGACGCGGTCTGTCTGGCGACACCGCACACGCGCCATCGCGCGCAGGTGGAAGCGGCTGCGGCCGCCGGCAAGCACGTCTATTGCGAGAAGCCGTTCGCGCTGTCGAAGGCCGATGCGCAAGCCGCGCTCGCCGCCGTGCGGCGCGCGGGCGTCGCGCTCGGCGTCGGCCAGAACATGCGCTTCAAGGCTTCGATCAAGGCGTTGCGCGAGCTTGCCGATGCCGGGACGTTCGGCACCATCATGCTGGCGGAAGGCAACTACAGCCACGCGGTGCTCGCCGACCAGCCGGCCGACGGCTGGCGCGCGGCGGCGGAACAATCGCGCGCCGGCGGCATGACCGGCATGGGCATCCACGTGCTCGACTGCTTCGGCTACCTCGTCGGTCCGATGCGACGGGTCGCGGCCCGCTCCGCACAGCGCGCCGTTGCGCTGCCGGCCGGCGACACCACCGCGGCGCTGATCGAGTTCCGCAACGGGGCGCTCGGTACCCTCGGCACCACACTGAAGACGCCGTACGTCTGGCGCATCGCGATCTTCGGCAGCGACGCCTGGGCGGTGAGCACGAGCGACACGGCGCTCACCGTGCGGCGCGCCGACGGCGAGCCGATGACGACCGAGCTACCGGACGCCGAACACATCCGGCTCAATCTCGAGTCCTTCGCCGCGGCCGCGCTCGGCCGCGGCACATTCCACATCGACGACGCGGGAATCCTGCACACGGTCGCGGCGCTGGACGCGGTGTTCCGCTCGGTCGACGCGGGCGGCGCGTGGCAGGAAGTGGATTAGAGAAGCGTCAGAGCTCCCAGCCGAGCTTGCGGTCGAGCGAGTACGGACCGCCGCCGCGCAGCAGGATGGCAAGGAGCACGATTGCCCAGAACAGCACGAATTCGAGACCATTTGTGCTCGCGAACCAGCCTCTCGCTGAGTGCACCTTGAGGATCACCATGAACTCGACAAGCAGCAGCGCCGCGATGACCCGCGTGAATAGCCCGACCGCGATCATCAGGCCCCCAACCGTCTCCAGAAAGATGAGCATCGCGCCGAACAAGAACGCCGGCTCGAAGCCGTTGGGAGTCGCGAGGCGTGCTCCCACGGCCGCGGGGCCCGCGCCCACTTTCGGCCAGCCGTGCGGTATCAGCATCAAGCCGGCCGTGAGTCGCACTAGCACATAAGAAAGATCGGCAGCGAGCGGATAGAACCTGGCGAGCGCCGGAATGAGCGGCCGCGGCTCACCTGCTCCACTGTTCGCTGAAAAGATCGTGCTCATGCTCCCCTCCTTCCGATGTGTCACACCGGCGCCAGCTCCGGCGTCACCCGGGTCCAGACCTTCTGGATGCGTTTGACCTCGCTCTGCAGCCGTTCGAGGAACAGCTGCGCCTGTACGGTCAGCGTTTGACGTGCGGGCTCGATCACCACGAACTCGGCGTAGAGCGGCGGATCGACGATCGGATTGATGATGTGCTCGTGGCTCTCGATGTCGTTGATGCAGATGAGACCGGGCAGCACCGCAACCCAATCGGTGGCGGCGATGAATTCCAACGTGCCGATCATCGCGTCCATCTCGATCAGATCGTCGACCTGGATGCCGTTGGTCTGGAAATAGGTGTCGAGGTTGCGGCGCCGGATGTTCGGCGGCCCGGGTACGACGATCTTGAGCGGCACCAAATCTTGCAGCCGCATCGGCGCAAGCGGGGTGAGGCCGCGCGCCGGGCCGGAGACCAGCATCTCGTGATCGCGCGCGAGCAGCCGCGAGCGCAGGCCGACGCGGCCCTCGAAGGTCGGCACGACGGCGAAGTCGAGGTCCTCGGCCAGCACCCGCTCGGTCAGCACGCTCGAATAGCCTTCGACGATCTTGAGCTTAACGTCGGGGTGGTCCTGCACGTAGCCCGTCAGCGTCGGCGCGAGCGCCGCGCGCGTGAACGTCGGCATCAGGCCGATGCGCAGGTTGCCGGTCACGCGCCCGGCGAGCGCCCGCATTTCCTCCGAGCCTGCTTTCAACGTGCCGACCGCCTCGATGCAGCGGCGGTAGTAGCGCGTGCCGGCCGGCGTCGGCCGCACCCCGGCATTGGAGCGCTCGAACAGCTTGACGCCGAGCGTGCGCTCGAGCGCCGCGATGTGCTGCGAGATGCCGGATTGGGTCGCGGCTTCGCGCTCGGCCGCGCGGGTGAAGGAGCCCTCCTCGCAGACCGCGATCACCGCCCTGATTTGCCGCAACGTGATGCCTGGCATTAGTAAACCTTATGCCCTTGGGCAAAACATATTATTTCTGCTGCAAGCGCTGTCCAGTTACTTTTTCTGAACAAGCGTCGGGCGGCGGCTGCCGGCCGGCGATCGGGCGAGGAAGCGGGAGAGCAACATGGGCGCGAATTTCGGCATCGCCGGGCTGGACTGGCAACAACGCGTCAACTGGGACCGCCTGCGCACCTACCGCACCGAACGGGCGCGCGAGATGATGAAGAAGCATGGGCTCGGCGCCATGCTGTGCATGTACGACGAGAACGTGCGCTACATCACCGGCACGCTGACCCCGGGCTGGAACCGGCTCAAGCCGGGGCTGCGCTATGCGATGCTGTGCGGCGACGGCGCGCCGGTGCTGTTCGAGCAGGGCGACCTCGGCTTCCAGATCGAACGCCATTCGCCCTGGATCCCGAAGGAGAACGTCCGCCACTCCTTTGCCTGGATCAAGGGCGCGGCCGGACCCGCCTCGACGCAGCAGGTGAACAAGTTCACCAAGGCGGTGCTCGAGGAGATGAAGCGGCACGGCGTCGCCGGCCAGAAGCTCGGCGTCGACTTCATCGACATCAACATGATCAACATCTTCAAGGAGAACAACATCACCTGGGTCGACGGCATGACCCCGATGATGGAGGCGCGCGCGGTCAAGAACGTCGACGAGCAGGAGTGCTTCCGCATCGTCGGCGCGATCGGCGACGCCACGCACTGGGAGTGCATGAAGTTCCTGCGCCCCGGCATCACCGAGAACCAGGTGACCGCGCACCTGATGGAGTACCTCTACCGCATTCCCGGAATGGAGGACGTCGAAGACGTGATCGTGTCGTCCGGTCCCAACACCTGGCCGAACTGGCGCAACTTCTCCGACCGCATCATCCAGCCCGGCGACATCGTGTTCATGGATTTGGCCGCGCTCACCTGGAACGGCTACAAGTCCTGCTACTACCGCACCTATTGCGTCGGCAAGGAGCCCTCGCAGGAGCAGAAGGATACCTACCAGGAGGCGCTCGGCTGGCTCTACGATTCCATCGGCGCCACCAAGGCCGGCGCCACCACGCGCGACATCGCGCTGAAGTGGCCGTCGGCGATGGAGACCTGGGGCTACGAGGACGAGGATCAGGCGGCCGCCAACCTGTGGGGCCACGGCCTCGGCCTGGCGCAGTACGACCCGCCGGTGATCTCGCGCATCTGGTCGCTCGACCATCCGATCGAGATCAAGCCGGGCATGACGTTCGCGCTCGAGACCCAGCACGGCAAGCGTTTCCGCTACGGCGTGCGCATCGAGGAAATGCTGATCGTGCACGAGGATTCGATCGAGATCGTCTCCAACTTCCCGGTGAAGCAGATCACCGTCGTCGATCCGATTCCCGGCTACGCCGACCACGTGAAGTGAGGCATGCGCCTCGTGTCCCGGACAAGCGACGGCGAAGCTGCGCGCGCCGTCCGGGACCCAGGAGACAGTGCGCTCGCCTTTGGCGAGCCACATTATCGGCTTCGCAAGTTTCTCCTGGACCGCCGAATCTGCGCTGCGCGGAGCCTGTGCCCGGACGGCGCGAGCGCCAATCCGGGTGCGCAGCTTGTCCGGAGAACTTGAGTGGAAGTTCCGCATGATCGCAGCTGGCGCAATGGTTCATTCGTTCGCGAGCGCCTTCATCCTCCCGCTCTCCGCGCCGGAGGCCACCGATGCCGAGCGGGTCGGGCCGAAGGCCGCCAACCTGGCGGCCCTGGCGCACGCGGGGCTGCCGACGCCGGGCGGCTTCTGCCTGACCGCGGACGCCTATCGGCTGCAGATGGCGGCCCTCGGCCTTGACGCGCTCGCGCGCGACTTCGACGGCGCCGATACGCCGGTCGCGCGTCGCGTCGCGGTGCAGATCCGGCTCGCGCTCTACCAGCAGCCGATCGCACCGGCGATCCTCGAGCCGCTGCTGGCCGCATGGCGCGAGCAACGGACCGGGAGCGCGATGCCGGGGGTCGTGCGCTCGTCCGCGCTGATCGAGGATCGCGCCGGCGCGAACTTCGCCGGACAGTTCGAAAGCTTCCTGGGCTTGAGCGACGAGGCCGAGTTCCTCACCGCCGTGCGCGCCTGCTGGGCCGCGCTGTGGACCACCAATGCGCGCCGCTACATGGCGAACCACGGCCTCAACCCGGCCGACACCGCGATGGCGGTGCTGATCCAGCCGCTGGTCGACGCGCGCGCGTCCGGCGGGGCTTTGAGCGAAACCGCCGAAGGCCAGATGCTGGTGACCGCCACGTGGGGCCTCGGCTCGACCATCGCGCAGGGCGAGGTGGTGCCGGACCGCATCGTGCTCTCGCGCGAGGGTTTCGTCCGCCGGATCGACCCCGGCCGCAAGGACCACCGCGAGACCTGCGGCCGCCATGGCGCCGCCGCGCAGGCGGTGCCGCCCGAAATGGCGCGCGAGCCATGCCTGACGCCCGGACAGGCGACGCAGCTCGGCCGCATGCTGCGCAAGTGCGAAGCGTTGGCGCAGGGGCCGGTCGAGATCGAATGGGCGCTCGATGACGCCGGCTTCAAGCTGCTGCAGTCGCGGCCGCTGCACGTCGAGCCCGCTTGTGTTCCGGACGAGATCTGGCTCAAGCATCCGGGCCTCAACGGCCATGCCGCCGGGATCGGCTGGGGTGCCGGCCGCGCCGTTGTCGTCGCTTGCGAATGCGAGCTCTCGCGGGTCGCGCCCGGCGACATCCTGGTGACGCGTGTCGCGGGGCCGGCGCTGAGCCACATCCTGCCGCGCGTCGGCGGCGTCGTGTCCGAGTTCGGCGGGAGCACCTCGCATCTTGCGTCGCTCGCGCGCGAGCGGGGCATCCCGATGGTGCTCGGCGTGCTCGACGCCACGCGCCGCATTCCGGACGGCTCCCAGGTCGCGGTCGACGGAGTGGCAGGCGTGGTGCGCTGGATGTCCTGATGCGCCCGCGGATCTTCGTGACCCAGCCGATACGGCAAAGCGCGCTGAGCCGCTTGCGCGAATTTGCCGACGTCACCGTCAATCCGGACGACGCCCGAGTGATCGGCAAGGATGCCCTGCTCGCCGGTGTGAAGACCTGCGACATCCTGTTCAGCCTGCTGCACGACCGCGTCGACCGCGACGTGATCGCCGCCAATCCGCGGCTGCGCGCGATCGCGTCGATGTCGATCACGCCCGACAGTATCGACGTCGCCGAGGCGACGGCGCGCCGCATTCCGGTGACCGTGGTGCCCGCGCTAGCGGTCGAGTCGACCGCCGACATCTGCTTCGGCCTGCTCCTGGCCGTTGCACGCCGCATGGTGGAAGGCGACCGCCTGGTGCGGGCCGGCGTTTTTCCCGGCTCGCAGTCGAATCACCTCATCGGCGCCGGCGTGTTCGGCAAGACCATCGGCCTGGTCGGCGGTCGCGGGCGCATCGGCAAGGCGGTCGCGCGCCGCGCGCGCGGATTCTCGATGCGCATTCTCTATTGCGGCCCGCGGCCGATGGACGCCGCCGAGGAGCGCGAGCTCGGCGCGAGCTACGTTACGCTCGATCGGCTGCTCGCCGAATCGGATTACGTCTCGCTGCACCAGGCGCTCAAGCCGGAGACGCGCCATATGATCGGCGCCCGCGAGCTCGCCCTGATGCAGCCGACCGCCTTCCTGATCAACACCGCGCGCGGCGCCGTGGTCGACGAGGCGGCGCTGCTCTCCGCCTTGACGGCAGGCCGCATCGCGGGCGCCGGGCTCGACGTGTTCGAGAACGAGCCGGTCGTCGATCCGGCGCTGCTCGCGTTGCCGAACGTGGTGCTCACCCCGCACCTCGGCAGCGCCGTGATCGACGTGCGCGAGCAGATGGCCAATACGGTGGTCGACAACATCGCGGCCGTCCTCGCCGGGCGCGTGCCCCCGAACTGCGTCAATCCGCAAGTTTATGCCTCGAAGGCCGGAGCTGTGTCATGAGCCGCCCGTTGATCGCGGTCACCGACAGCGTATTCCCCTCGCTCGACCTGGCGCGGGCCGCCCTCAAGCGCGTCGACCCCGAGCTGCGGATGGCAAAGAGCGTGCAGCCGGACGACATCCTCGCGGTTGCGCGCGACGCCGACGCCGTGCTGGTCACCTATGCCAAGCTGCCGGGCGATCTCTTGCGCCAGCTCACGCGCTGCAAGGTCATCGGCCGCTTCGGCCTCGGGGTCGACAACATCGACCTGCCCGCCGCCAAGGAGATGGGCATCACCGTCACCTACGTGCCGGACTACTGCATCGAGGAAGTCTCCGACCACGCCATGGCGCTGCTGCTGTCGCTGGCGCGCAAAATTCCGTTCTCCAACACGCTGGTGCAGTCCGGCCGCTGGGAGATGCCGGCCGTGGTCCCGATCCGGCGCCTGAGCGGCCGGACCCTCGGCCTCGTCGGTTTCGGCAACATTCCGCGCAAGCTCACTCCGAAGGCCAAGGCGTTCGGCCTGCGCGTGGTCGCGCACGACCCCTATGCGCCGGCGGACGCGCTGAAAGCCGCGGGCGTGGAGGGCGTCGACTTCGATCAGCTGCTGGCGATGTCGGATTTCGTTTCGATCCACGCGCCGCTCACCCCGGAGACGCGCGGGCTGTTCAATGCCGCGACCTTCGCCAAGATGAAGAAGGGCGCGCTGCTCATCAACACCGCACGCGGGCCGCTGGTCGACGAGGCCGCGCTCGCCGCGGCGCTTGACGCCGGGCAGGTCGGCGCCGCCGCGCTCGACGTGCTGGCGACCGAGCCGCCGCCGAAGGACCATCCGCTGTTCGGCCGCGACAACGTCATCCTCTGCCCGCACACGGCGTGGTACTCGATCGAGGCGCTGGAGGAGTTGCAGACCAAGTGCGCGAGCGACGTCGCGCGCGTGCTTTCGGGAGAGAGGCCGGTCTATCCGATCGGATGACAGAGGACGGACGACAGGACGGACGACAGACGACAGAGGACGGAAGACAGACGGACGACAGAGGACGGAAGACAGACGGACGACAGAGCGACGGACGACCGGATCGCTCGCCTTGTCTGTCCTCTGTCCTCTGTCCTCTGTCGTCCGCTCACTCCGCCGTCCAACCGCCATCGACGACGAGCGACGTGCCGGTCATCAGCGCGGAGGCGTCGGAGGCGAGGAACACGACCGCGCCCATCAGGTCCTCCACGGCGCCGAGGCGGCCGAGCTTGATGCGGCTGAGCGTGTCCTTGCGGAACGCCTCGTTCTGGAAGAACGGCCGCGTCAGTGGCGTCTCGATGAAGGTCGGCGCCAGCGAATTGACGCGGATCCGGTGCGGCCCAAGCTCGATCGCCATCGCTTTGGTGAACCCCTCCATGGCGTGCTTGGTGGCGCAATAGACGGTGCGGCGCGCGCCGCCGACGTGGCCCATCTGCGACGAGATGTTGATGATCGACCCCGGTTGGCCGGCCTCGATCAGCCGGCGCGCCACCGCCTGGGCGATGAAGTACGCCGCTCGGACGTTGAGCGCGAACAAGTGGTCGAAGTCCTCGATCTTCACCTCGACGAACGGCGCCGGCCGGTTGGTGCCGGCATTGTTGACCAGGATAGCGTAGGGCTCGCGCGCCGCCAGCGCCGCCTGCATGGCCGCTAGATCGGCGACGTCGGCCGCGAGCGTGTCGCCTGCGCATCCGCGTTCGCGTAACGCCGCCGCGGCCGCCTCGATCTCGTCGCGCGTGCGCGCCAGAAGCGTCACATGCGCGCCGGCCTCCGCCAAGGCGGTGGCGAATCCGAGCCCCAGCCCGCGGCCGGCGCCGGTCACCAGCGCGCGCTTGCCGTCGAGCCGGAAGGACGGTGTCGAAGGAAGGTCGACCTCGGAGGCACTCATCGCGGGCCGCTCGCGCGGCGCGCTCCCTCCCCCCTTGCGGGGGAGGGTCGGGGAGGGGGGTAGGGGCGGCAACTGATGGCGAAAGTACCCCCCTCCCGATCTGCGCCGGCAAGCCGGAGCAGATCGACCTCCCCCTCAAGGGGGGAGGTAGGCGCGGAGAGTTCTCGGATGTCCATCACTCCGCCGCGGTCGCGTAGGCGACGTTGCGGCCGCCATAGCGGCGCACGCGGATGTTGGCCTGCTCGGCGTGGCCGAGGAAGCCCTCGAGCACGCACAGCCGCGAGCAGTATTCGCCGACCATGGCGCTTGCCTCGTCGGTCAGAACCTTCTGGTAGGTGCAGGTCTTGAGGAACTTGCCGACCCACAGGCCGCCGGTGTAGCGCGCCGCCTTCTTGGTCGGCAGCGTGTGGTTGGTGCCGATCACCTTGTCGCCGTAGGCGACATTGGTGCGCGGTCCGAGGAACAGCGAGCCGTAGTTGCGCATATGGCCGAGGAAATAATCCGGATCGCGCGTCATCACCTGCACGTGCTCGGACGCGACGCGGTCGGCCTCGGCGACCATCTCGGCCTCGTCGTCGCAGACGATCACCTCGCCGAAATCGGCCCACGCCTTGCCGGCGAGGTCGGCGCTCGGCAGGATCTTCAGCAGGCGCTCGACCTCGGCCATCGTCGAGCGCGCGAGCTTCTCGGAATTGGTGATCAGCACCGCCGGCGACGTCGGCCCATGCTCGGCCTGGCCGAGCAGATCGGTGGCGCAGATTTCCGCGTCCACGCTGTCGTCGGCGATGATCAGCGTCTCGGTCGGCCCGGCGAGCAGGTCGATGCCGACGCGGCCGAACAGCTGGCGCTTGGCCTCCGCCACAAAGGCGTTGCCGGGGCCGACGATCATGTCGACGGGCGCGAATCGTGCCGGTGCCGAGCGCCATGGCGGCGACCGCCTGCACGCCGCCGAGCACGAAGATCTCGTCGGCGCCGCCGAAATGCATGGCGGCGACGATGGCGGGATGCGGCCCGCCCCGGAACGGCGGCGCGCAGGCGATGATGCGCTTCACGCCGGCGACCCGCGCCGTGACGATCGACATGTGGGCGGAGGCGACCATCGGGTAGCGCCCGCCCGGCACGTAGCAGCCGATCGAGTTCACCGGGATGTGGCGGTGCCCGAGGATCACGCCCGGCAGCGTCTCGACCTCGAGATCGGTGAGCGTCGCGCGCTGCTTCTCGGCGAAGCCGCGCACCTGCGCCTGCGCGAAGCGGATGTCGTCGAGATCGCGTTTGCCGCACCTGGCCGATCGCGCGCTCGATCTCCTGCGGGCTGAGCTTGAACGAAGGCGGCGACCATTTGTCGAATTTCTCCGACAGTTCACCGATCGCCTCGTCGCCGCGCGCCTTCACGGCGTCGAGGATCTGCTCGACGGTTGCGCGCACCTTGGCGTCGGCCGCCTCGATCGCACCCGCGTCCATGCCGCGTTTGAGATAGCGAGCCATTGTCGGCCCTCCAACGTTTCGTCATGGCCGGGCTTGTCCCGGCCATCCACGTCTTCCTTCGGACTATAGCCTAAGACGTGGACCCCCGGGACAAGCCCGGGGGTGACGACTGAGTGTGCTGCGCCGTCCGGGACGACGCCTTGCGATGTCATTTGATCGCCTGCGGATTGATCGGCGAGCCGGTGCCGCCGGTGATGATCAGCGGCGGCCCGCAGAAGAAGAATTCGTAGATGCCGTCGGCCTCGCAGTCCTCCGCCAGCTCCTTCAAGAAGAACATCTCGCCCATGCACAGGCCCATGGCCGGGATCACCACCCAGTGCCACGGCTGGTTGGCCTCCGTGGTCTCGTTCGGGCGCACCTCGACGCCCCAGGTGTCGGTGCAGATCGCGGCGACCTGCCTGTCGTGGCACCAGTAGCAGTTCTCGAACTTGACGCCCGGCGCGTCGCCGCCCGCATAGCCGCCCCACTTCTTCTCGCTCAGGCAGCGCTCCATCTGGCCGGTGCGCACGATGACGAAGTCGCCGCGCCGGATCTCGACGTTCTGCGCGCGCGCGCACGTGTCGAGCTCCTCGTTGGAGATGCCGTAGCCGTCGTCGAGCCAGGCGACGTTCTTGAAGCGCGGAATGTCGAGCAGCACGCCGCGGCCGTTCATCCTGTTGCGCGAGTGCTCGATGCCCAGCACGTGCAGCCCGCGCGAGTCGATCGAGCTTGGCGTCGTGGCCGTTGTAGGCCTTATCCTCGTAGAAGATGTGGCCGAGCGAATCCCAATGGGTCGCCGCCTGCACCGGCATGTTGATGGCGTCGTCGGCGTAGCGCAGCTTGTTCCAGTCCTGCCGGCCCGCGACCGCGTCGGTGCCGGTCGCCAGCATGGTGTGGATCGGGTTCCAGCGCCCGCCGAACAGGCCGGTCTGCGGGCCCTGGTTGTCGAGCGGAATTCCGAGCGCGAACACCTTGCCGGTCCGCACCAGCGAGGCGGCGCGCACGATGTCCTCGGGCGTCACGTGGTTGAGCGTGCCGATCTGATCGTCCTTGCCCCACCGGCCCCAGTTGCTCAGCTTCTTTGACGCGTCCGCGATCGCCTGCTTGCCGACCGTGATGTTCATTCTTGCGTCTCCTTCCCTGGAACCTTTTTCTTGATCCTCAGCCTGCCCGAATTTGCCGCACGATGTCGATGGCGCGCCGCAGCAGCGTCTCCGAGGCCTCCGGCGTCCGAAAGGCGCTGTGCGCGGTGAGCGTCACGTTCGGCAGGCGTGCCAGCGGATGGTCGGATTTAAGCGGCTCGGCATGGAACACGTCGAGCCCGGCATGGCGAATGGCGCCGGTCCGGAGTGCCGTCACCAGCGCGTCTTCGTCGACCAGGGCGCCGCGCGCCGTGTTGACCAGGATGGCGCCGGGCTTCATGCGCGCAATGCGCGCCGCGTCGAGGAAATTGCGCGTCTCCTCGCTGAGCACCAGGTTCATGCGAGACGACGTCGGATCGCGCCAGGAGGTCGTCGATTGTCACCAGCGGGACGCCCAAGTCCGCATGCGCGGTGCGGTTCCAGGCGATCACCTCCATCCCCATGCCGCGGGCGATGCGGGCAACCTCGCGGCCGATGCCGCCGATGCCGATCACGCCCAAGATCTTGCCGAGGAGCTGCACGCCTTCGCGCTGGTCCCAGGTGCCGGCGCGGATGTCGCGGTCCATGCGCGCGAGGTCGCGGCAGGCGGCCCACATCAGCGCGATCGCGTGCTCGGCGACGGCGGTGTCGCCATAGCCCTTGATGGTGTGGACGGTGACGCCGCGCGCCTTCAGCGCCGCGATGTCCATGTAGCTCGCCGCGCCGGTTCCCAGGAATACGACGTGCTTGAGCGCGCGGCACTGCGCCACGACCTCGGTCGGCAGATACGAATGATCGTCGAGGCAGATGTCATGGCCGCCGAGCAGCTGCGGGATGGCCGCGCGGTCGTACGGCTCCATGTTGACCGCAATCGGCGGGTCGTCGGGCCGATGCACGCGCGCGAAAACAGGGGCGAGCTGCTCGTTGCAGTCGAGAAAAAGCGCCGTCATCGGGATCCGCGGGATTCGTTCTGCTGGAGCATGGGCTCCAGGTCGCGGAGCCGCGCGGGATTGGAGCTTAGTCGTTTCCACTGCGATGTCACGGGCGCGCCACGGCCGTGCTGTGGAATTTTGCGCAACGTCGCGCTATCACCACCGGGCGCCGGCATCGCGGCGCAGAAGCAGAATTGATGGGGGGCATCATGCCGGAGAGTTTGCGGGCAAGGTCGTCGTCGTCGCCGGCGGAAGCCGCGGCATCGGGCGCAGCATTGCGTCGACGTTTGCGCGCGAGGGGGCGCAGACCGTGCTGGCAGCCTCGTCGCCGGACAATCTCGCCGCCGCCGCCGAGGCGATTGCCAGGACCAACGCGCTGCGCCCGGAAACCTGCGCCGGGGATCTGCGCACCTTGCCGGCGTGCGAAGCGCTGCACGCGCGCGTGCAGGAGAAATTCGGGCGCTGCGACGTGCTGGTGAACTCCGCCGGCGCCACCAAGGCGGGGGCGTTCGCACAGCAGCCGGACGCCGATTGGGAAGATGGGTTTGCGCTGAAGTTCTTCGGTTGCGTGCGCTTGTGCCGGCTGTTCTGGCCGATGCTCAAGGAGACGCAAGGGCACGTCGTCAACATCGGGGGCGGCGCCGGCCGCACGCCCGAGCCCGAGTTCCTGATCGGCGGCTCGTGCAACGCCGCCATGGGCAATTTCACCAAGGGACTGTCGCGGCTCGGCATGCGCGACGGCGTCACCGTCAACTCAATCCTGCCGGGCATGACCGAGACCGAGCGGGTGGAGCAGCTGTTCCAGCAGCGCGCCAAGGCGCTCGGCAAGAGCCCGGAGGAGATTCGCGAGGACGGCCTGAAGAAGAGCGGCACACGCCGGATCGGCAAGCCCGAGGACATCGCCGAGCTCGCGCTATTCCTGTGCTCGAAGCGTGCCGGCCACATCCAGGGCACGGCGATCGCGGTCGACGGCGGCGCCACCAGTGCGTACTACTGAGGCCGATCTGTCATGCCCGCGAAAGCGGGCATCCAGTAACCGCAAACGGCGGCGATTACTGGATCGTCCGCCTTCGCGGACGATGACAATGGAGAGTGACTATCGGCGCCGTTGTTTCGAGATCCGTGCGAGATGATCGATGTCGCCCGCGCGGCCTGTGTGATCGGGTGGCCGGTCGCGCACTCGCGCTCGCCGCTCATCCACAGATATTGGCTTAAGGAGCACGGCATCGCTGGCGACTACCGGCGCGAGGCGGTGGCGCCGGAGAATTTCGCCTCGTTCCTCGCCGACCTGGGCGCGCGCGGCTATGTCGGCGCCAATGTCACCATCCCGCACAAGGAAGCCGCCCTCGCCCTGAGCGAGCCCGACGATCATGCCCGCGCCGTCGGGGCGGCCAATACCTTGTGGCTCGACGACGGCCGGTTGCGCTCCACCAACACCGACGTCGAAGGGTTCATCGACAACCTCGATGTTTGCGCGCCCGGCTGGGACCGCGCGCTCGCCAAGGCGGTGGTGCTGGGCGCCGGCGGCTCGGCGCTCGCCGTCGTCGATGGGCTCATGCAGCGCGGGATCGAGCACGTGCACGTGGTAAACCGAACGTCCGAACGGGCCGAAGCCGTACGCGACCGGCTCGGCGCGGCGGTGCAGCCTGCGCGCTGGGACGACTTGGCGACGGTGCTCGACGGCGCGAGCCTCGTGGTCAACACCACCTCGCTCGGCATGACCGGCGCACCGAGGCTCATGGTGGACCTCGCTTCGCTCCGGCCCGATGCGGTGGTTGCCGATCTCGTCTACGCCCCGCTCGAAACCGAGCTGTTGGCGCAGGCGAAGGCCCGCGGCCTGCAGGTCGCCGACGGCCTCGGCATGCTGCTCTATCAGGCCGTGCGCGGGTTTTCGCTGTGGTTCGGCGTCAAGCCGGCGGTGACGGCCGAGCTGCGCGCCCTGGTCGAGCGCGATCTTGCGGGAAATTGAGCCTATTTGCGGGTTTCCGCGGCTTTTCCGAACGATCGCCCAACGCTCGCCGCCACGCACGGAATAAGCCCAGCCTCCGCGGGTTCTCTGATGACAGCGCCACCGGTGTTGCGCCGGGGCAGGGGAGGTAACCATGCGTCGCGGGCTTTCTCAGGTTGTGCTCGGCACAGGACTGCTGCTGACGCTGTCGGCGTCGCTCGCGCTCGCGCAGCAGCCGACGCGGGTGCGCGGCACGATCGAGCGTGTCGACGGCCCGCTCCTGATGGTCAAGTCGCGCGACGGCGCGGAGCTGACCGTCCGGCTCGCCGACAACGTGGCGGTCGTCGGAATAGTCGCGCGCACCCTTAGCGACATCAAGGCGGGCGACTTCGTCGGCTCGGCGGCGCTCCCGGCCGCAGGCGGCGCATTGCGTGCGCTCGAAGTGCACATTTTCCCGGAGAACATGCGCGGCACCGGCGAAGGGCATCGGCCGCACGACCTCCTGCCGGAGAGCACGATGACCAATGCGACTGTGGCCGAGACGGTCCACCGCGTCGAGGGCCATACGCTGATGCTCAAATACAAGGATGGCGAGAAGACGCTGATCGTACCGGCAGAGACGCCGATCGTGACCTATGTGCCGGGCGACAAGGCCGAGCTCAAGCCAGGGACCAAGATCTTCATCGCCAATGCGGCGCGGCAGCCGGACGGCACGTTGCAGGCGGCACGCATTGCGGTCGGCCGCGACGGCCTGACCCCGCCGATGTAGGGTAACTAGAAGGCGGCGCTAGGCGCGCGCGAGTGCATCCTTGTTGTAGCGCTGAAACGCCTGCGCCAAATGTGCCACAAAGGCACTGACGGGAGACAGCGTCGGTCTCGTCTTTCGGTAGATCGCAACGATTGGTAAGCCCCCAAGGCATTCCCAATCGGGCAGAACCCGCAACAGGGCGCCTGACCGCATTTCGTCTTCGACATTGCAGGCAAGAAGCCTAACAATCCCGCAGCCGGCGAGCCCGGCTTCGCGAAGTTCGTCGCCGTGCGCTGTCAGCGTCGGAGCAAACTTGATCTTCTCGCGCCCGCCCGACCTGGCGAACTGCCATTCGTCCTGGACGTCCCGCTCCAATGTCAACAAGGCCAGGCATGCATGTTGAGTGAGGTCAGCGGGCGTGCGCGGGCTGCCGGCACGCTTGAGGTATTCAGGGGATGCGCAAACCACGATGGGCGATTGCACGAGCTTTCGTACAACGAGACCTTGCGGCTGCTTATGCTCTGCGCCGCGCTGGCGTGCGCTTCGGGGGCGGATAAGGACATCGATGCCCTCGTCCCCTATCTCGGCACGGTCATTGATGCTGAGCAGGATGAGCCGGACCTCGGGGTGGCGGTGTTGGAAGGACGGGATCGCGCGCATCAGCATCCGCCGGCTGAGCGCCGGCCCCATGCCGATCTTGAGCTGCCGGTTGAGTGCGGTCTCGGCCTGAAATCTGCCGATCGTTTCCTCGAATCTCCTCAGCATCTGGGCACCGTCTCGATAGAAACGCTTGCCTTCGGTCGTTAGCTTCAGCACGCGCGTGGATCGCGTGAAGAGCAAGATACCCAGGTTCTCTTCCAAACCCTTGATCGCTCGGCTGACCGCCGCAGGATCAATCAGCAAACTGCGCGCCGCCCCGACAAAGCTGCCGCTCTCGACAGCCCGGACGAAAATCTCGATCACGCGGAGACTGATGCGCATGCCAACCTCCCGACGCAGATTGTTGACTTTTTCACATTATTGGCGTGCGCATCAAGCCTCTTAACGATTGCCGACGGCGGCTGCTAGTGGGTGCGCATGGTAGGCACCTTGGGAGCGCGCCATGAAACTTCCCCGTAGACGATTCCTGCATCTGGCCGCGGCCGCTGCCGCGTGGCCGGCCGCCTCGCGGATCGCGAAGGCGCAAGCTTATCCGTCGCGACCGGTACGCATCATCGTCGGCTTTGCGGCTGGCGGTAACTTCGATACCATTGCGCGCCTGATCGGCCAATGGTTGTCGGAGCAGCTCCACCAGCCGGTCATTGTCGAGAACCGGCCCGGCGCGAGCAGCAATATAGCGACCGAAGCGGTCATTCGTGCACCCGCCGACGGTTACACACTCCTGCTGGGCGGTGCAGTGAACACCGTCAATGCGACGCTCTACGAAAAACTCAGTTTCAATTTCATCAGCGACGTCGCACCGGTTGCCGGCGTCGTTCGATTTCCCAATGTCATGACGGTCAAGCATCGTTTCCGACGAGGACGGTTCGCGAATTCATCGCCTACGCGAAAGCAAATCCGGGCAAGATCAACCACGGCTCGTCCGGTATTGGGACCACGCAGCATCTCGCCGGCGAGCTTTTCAAAATGATGACCGGCGTCAACTTCATCCATGTCCCCTATCGCGGCGCGTCGCAGGCGCTGACGGATCTGCTCGGCGGGCAAGTGCAGGTCTTGTTCGAGCCCTTGCCCGCATCAATCCAACACATCAAGTCGGGCGCGCTTCGCGCCCTGGCAGTGACGACGGCTACACGCTCGGAGGCGCTGCCGGACCTGCCGACCGTGGGTGAATTCGTGCCTGACTACGAGGCCAGCGGGTGGAGCGGCCTATGTGTGCCCAAGTCCACGCCGATCGAAATCATCGAAAAGCTCAACAACGTGATCAATGCGGGCCTTGCCGATCCCAAGATGAAGGCGCGTCTCGCCGACCTGGGCGCCACGACGCTTGCCGGCTCGCCCGCCGAATTCGGCAAGCTCATCGCGGAAGAAACCGAAAAGTGGGGCAAGGTGATCCGGGCGGCCAACATCAAGGCGGTATAAAAGAGCCGTTCGTATAGATCCATTCGGCGTATCCCCATGCAGCACCGTGGGGGCTCTATCGGGCGTTCGCGGCGGCCTTGCGGGTCGGCGCGTGGGCGGAGCCCGGGGCTGTGACGTCGAGATCGGCCGCAACGTCGACCGTGGATCGCAGCGCGGCCTGACGTTCGCTCCGCGTCGGTTTCTCGCGCGGGTCGCCCTGCGAGCGCCTGACCTCGTCGGCGCGCGCCAGCGCCTCGATCGGCGGGGCATCCTGGAGCAGGGATCCCAGCATCCATGTCAGATCGTCGAGCCGATCCGCCACCACGTGGATGACGCCGGACTCCTGTTGCACTTTTCCCGTCACGGCGACGTAACGCGCGCCGAGCACGATCGGGCGGAACCGCTCGAACGCGTGCGGCCACACGATGATGTTGGCGATTCCCGTCTCGTCCTCGATGGTCATGAAGATGACGCCGTTGGCCGAGCCCGGCCGCTGCCGGATGGTGACGAGGCCGGAGACGCACACGCGCACACCGGAGGGTTTTGGGCGCAGTCCTTCGTTGGCGATGATGCCGCGCGCCGCCAGCTTGGGGCGCAGGAACGAGGCCGGATGCGCGCGCAGCGACAGCCGCAGGAACCGGTAGTCGTTGACCACCTCCTCCCCGAGCGGCATCGGCGGCAGCGCGACCTCGGGCTCGCCTCCGCCGTCATGCCCGGCCTTGTGCCAGGCTCCACGTCCCTCTCCCCTTGACGGAGGACGGTTGAGGAAGGCGTGGATGAGCCGGGTTACACTACCCGCCCCCGGTCCCTCCCCGCAAGGGGGGAGAGGACGCTTGAGCCGCACTTTTATTACAAGCAGCGGCAGATCGTCCTGATCGCCCGCCCGGCCGAGTGCCTTGACGGCCCACAGCGCCCGGCGGCGCGAGAGCCCGAGCGATCCGAAGGCATCGGCGTCGGCCAATCGCTCCAGCGCACGCGGCGCAAGCCCGGTGCGCAGCCACACGTCGCGCACCGAATCATAGCCGGCGCCGCGCGCACTCATGATTGTCTTCGCGTCATCCTCCGAGAAGCCCTTGACTTCGCGCATCCCCAGCCGCACCGCATGAGTTGACCGGATATCGCCCGCCATGTCCTGATGCAGCGGGTGCAGCCGTTCGGCGGCACAGGAGCCTCGCTCCAGTGTCGCATCGTAATCGGAGAAGTTGACGTCGACCGGGCGCACCTCGACGCCGTGCTCGCGCACGTCGCGCACGATCTGAGCGGATGCGTAGAAGCCCATCGGCTGCGAATTCAACAGCGCGGCCGCGAACACATCCGGGTAGCGGCACTTGAGCCAAGCCGAAGCGTAGACCAAGAGCGCGAAGCTTGCGGCATGGCTTTCCGGAAAGCCGTACTCGCCGAAGCCCTCGATCTGGCTGAAGCAGCGCTCCGCGAAGTCGCGCCGGTAGTTTCTTGCGACCATCCCTTCGATCATCTTGTGCCGGAACGTGCCGATGGTGCCGGTGCGCTTGAACGTCGCCATGGCGCGGCGCAGCCTGTCGGCCTCGCTGGGCGTGAAGCCGCCGGCCACGATGGCGATCTTCATCGCCTGCTCCTGGAACAGCGGCACGCCGAGGGTTTTGTTCAGGACGGCTTCAAGCTCCGGCGAAGGATACTCCACCCTTTCCAATCCCTGACGCCGGCGCAGATACGGGTGCACCATGTCGCCTTGGATCGGGCCGGGCCGCACGATCGCCACCTCGATGACGAGGTCGTAGAATTTCTCCGGCTTCAGCCGCGGCAGCATCGACATCTGCGCCCGGCTCTCGACCTGGAAGACTCCGATCGAATTGGCGCGGCACAGCATGCGGTAGACGGCCGGATCCTCCTTGGGAACGGTGGCGAGCGTCAGCACCTCGCCGTGGTGTTTTGCCACCAGTTCGAACGCCTTGCGGATGCAGGTGAGCATGCCGAGGCCGAGCACATCGACCTTGAGGATCCCGAGCGCGTCGAGATCATCCTTGTCCCACTCGACATGGGTACGCTTGTCCATCGCGCCGTTCATGATCGGGATCACCTCGTCGAGCCGGCTGCGCGTGATGACGAAGCCGCCGACATGCTGCGACAGGTGGCGCGGGAATCCCTGGATCTCGTTGACCAGCGCGATGATCTTCTCGACGCGCGGACTGTGCGGATCGAGCCCGGTGCGCCGCAGGGCATCCGTGCGCACGTTGCCGCCCCCGGCGCCCCAGATCGAGGAGGCGAGCGCGCCGATCATGTCCTCGGAAAGGCCGAAAGCCTTGCCGACCTCGCGGATGGCCGAGCGCCCGCGATAGCTGATGACAGTGGCCGCGATGCCGGTGCGTTCGCGCCCATAGCGCCCGTAGATGTATTGGATCACCTCCTCGCGCCGTTCGTGCTCGAAATCGACGTCGATATCCGGGGGCTCGTTGCGGTCGGTGGAAATGAAGCGCTCGAACAAGAGATCGTGCAGATGCGGATCGACCTCGGTGATCCCGAGACAGAAGCACACCGCCGAGTTTGCCGCCGAGCCGCGTCCTTGACAGAGGATATCCTTCGAACGTGCGAAGCGAACGATGTCGAAAACGGTCAGGAAGTACGGCGCATACGCACGCGAAGCGATCAATCCCAGCTCGTGGTCGAGACTTTGCCGCACCTTTTCGGGAACGCCGCCGGGATACCGGCGCGCCGCGCCTTCACAGGCAAGCTGGGCCAGCGCCTCTTGCGGCGTGGCGAACCCTTCCATCGTCTCGTCGGGATACTCGTACTGCAGCTCGTCGAGCGAGAAGGTGAGCGCGTCGGAGAGAGTTCAGGGTCTCCTCGATTGCTTCCGGCGCATCGCCAAACAGCCGCGCCATCTCGGCGGGGGCTTTCAGATACCGTTCCGCATTGACGGCGAGCCGGCGTCCCGCCTTGTCGATGGTGAGATGCTCGCGGATGCAGGTGAGCACGTCCTGCAGCGCCCGCTGGTCATGATGATGGTAGAGCACGTCGTTGACGGCGATCAGCGGCACGCCGTTCTCGCGCGCCAGCTTCGCGCGGGCTGCGAGCCGCACCCGGTCGTTGCCGCGGTAGAGCATGGCAGCGGCGAGACGCACGCGCCCGGGCGCTGCCGCGCGCAGATCGCCCAGGATACTGTTGCGCGCGGCAGCTTTTTTTGCGCCGCGGGTTTCGGTGTTGTCGGTTCCGAAGAAAGCCCGCGATTTGTGTAAGAGCTTCGCCGGCGCCTCGCGCGTACGCTCCGGCATCACCACGAGCTCGAGACCTTCGGCGTGATCGAGCAGATCCTCGAGATAGAGGATGCACTCGCCCTTTTCGGCGCGCAGGTTGCCGCGCGTCAGCAGGCGGCACAGCCGCCCCCAGGCCGCGCGGCCGCGCGGATAAGCCAGGATGTCCGGCGTGCCGTCGGCGAAGACGAGGCGGGCGCCGGGGTGATAGCGCGGCGACAATTTTTCCTCGCGCTTGACGAGATGGGCGCGCACCACGCCGGCGAGCGAGTTGCGGTCGCAAAGTCCGAGGCCCGCAAGCCCAAGATGGGCGGCTTGCCACATGAGCTGCTCGGGGTGCGACGCGCCGCGCAGGAACGAGAAGTTCGATGCCACCGCGAACTCGACGTAGCGGACAGGTTTTTCCGGGCGCTCGCGCGGCCCCGTGGTCTCCTGGTCTGTTCGCGCCGGAAAGGGGAGAATTTTAGGGGCGGCACTCATGCGAACAGTCCGTGCATGAACCAGTGCGGCTCGGTCCAGTCGCGATAGAGTCCGGCGCGAAACAGCCAGAACCGGCGGCCCGCGCCGTCCTCGACGCGGAAATAGTCCCGCGCGGGACCGCCCTCTTCGCTCCACCAGGCGCCTTCGATCCGCTCCGGGCCGTCGGCGACGACGACGTCATGCCAGGCGCGCCGCCAGCGAAAACGCACCGGCGGCGCATCCACCACCATGGGGGTGACTTCGATCGCCTCGGGTCTGACCAGCAGCCGCAGCGGACGCGGCGACAGGTCGGCCGAAGCACGAAACCGGCGCAGCGCGGTCCAGCCGGTCTCGAGTTTCGCGCCGCTTGATTGCGCCGGCACGGCAAGCGCGGACAGTTCCGGGATATGGCTGTCCTGCGCGATCATTCGGCCGACGCGGCGGCTGCCAAGCCGTGCGCCCAGCCGGTCGATGAGCGCGTCGAATGCGGCCGTGTTCTCGCCGTCGCCCAGGCTGATCTGCTCGGGCGGCAACGGTTCGGCTGCCAGCACGGACAGGCGTGCCAGATCGAAGCCGAAGCCGGGATCAAGCTCGTCGGCGAGCGCCGTCAGCCGCTCGGCGAACAGCGCCCGGATCGCATGCGGGTCGCGCACCGGCCGCGAGGTCCCGACCGCGATGCGCCGTACCGCGCCGTCGGTGCGGAACAGCGAGAGCTCGATGCGGCGCGCCCCTTGGCCGCGGCGCTCGAGCATGCCGCGCAATCGCGCCGCCAGCCGCGCGGTGACGGCGAGCACGTCGTCCTCGCGCGCGATCGGCTCGGCGAACGGCTGCTCGGCGAAATACGGCGGAACCGGCAGCCGGGGCGTCAGCGGCTCGCGCTCGCGGCCAAGCGCGCGGTCGAGGGCGCGCAGCAGGGCGCCGTCGAAGCGCGCCGCCAGCGGCGCGCGCGGCAAGTCGACGATGTCGCCGATGCGTTTCAAGCCGACGCGCGTCATGACGGCGACCGTCTCGGCCGGCAGCCGCAGGGCCGCGAGCGGCAACGGGGCGAGAGCCGCCCGCTCCGCCCCGGAAGGGACAACCGTCGTGGCGGAAAAATGCGCGGCCGCCCAGGCTGCTCCGATCGTGTCGGCGGCGGCGGCCGTGGCCGCAAAGCCGAAGCGCGTCAGCCGCCAGACCAGGTCGTCGCGCAGCCGCTCTTCGCCGCCGAACAGGTGGGCGCAGCCGCTGATGTCGAGCAGCAGCCCGTCGGGCGGCGCGACCGCGGTGAGCGGCGTGTAGCGCTGGCACCAGTCGGCGATTGCCGCGAGCAGCCGCGCATCGGCCTCCGCATCCTCGGCCTCCACGGCGAGAGCCGGATAAATGGCGCGCGCCTGAGCGAGGCTGGCGCCGACGGTGAGGCCCAGCCGCTCCGCCGCCTCGTCGGTCGCGACCAGGCAGTCGGCATTGCCGCGCCGGCCGGCGACGACGAGGGGCGGGATGAAGCCGTCACGCCACAGCCGCTTGATCCGATCGGTCGGCAGCCGCCGGAGCCAGAGGCTCAGGATGCGCTGATGCGAGATGGAAACGCTGGTCGACACAATTCCACTCCAACATCCAGGTTCCGAGGCGGCCGTGGCGGTTGCGCACGAGATCGACGCCGATGCGGGGCGGTCCGATGCCGTGGCGGTTAAGAGCCGCCGCAGCCGCGCCGACGACCCAGCGCGTCGCCGCGGGCGACGTTTGCGCCGATGGCCGCGCCAAAAGCAGCAAGGCAAGCCCACCGCCCGCGGTCGCGGCGAGCGAAAGCCGGCGCGCCGCTACGTCGTCGAGGCCGCGCGCCTCCCGTACTTCGCCGATGACCGCCGCAAGCGCGCGGCAGTGCAGCGCCTCCTCCATCGCCCACAGCACGTCACGCACGCGGGCAGCCGCCACGGTGACGAGGCGCTCCGGCTTAAGTCCGATCTCATCGAGGCCGAGCCCGTAGGGCTGGCCGCTCTCCCGCAGCCCCATGTCCTCGGCGACCCACAGCACCGCACCCCCGGGCCGGCGGGTCGCGAGAGCAATCGTGAAGCCGGTGGCGGCGGCCATATCCGTCTCGCCTGCGGCCGCGATCTCGTGGAGGGCGCCCAAGGCCAGGCCGCCGCCCAAAACCTCGTCAATGGCGACAATGCCGAACGGCTGTGCGCAAGCATCCCCGAGCGCAGCCCCTTTTCGCTCGATCGCCGCGATCGCCCGGCGCAGGGCGCTCAGGTTGCGGCGGCGCCCCTCGGCGCTGCGCTGTTTGAAAAATGTAAGCTCGGCCAAAGACATAGCTGTTCGTACGCGGCAATGCCGTTTCCAAATGTTCGCTATTTGTTCTTATGATTTCCAAACTCTCCCGCGCCGTCAAGCAGCTATCGGTAGAGCGACCGCCAAAAAGAAATGCGAACTGGGAAAATCGGCTTTGGGGGCTCTCGATCGCACAATTTTTAATTTGCGACACGGCCGCCCAATCGAGCTTCATCTTGCGCATGCCAGCATCGGTGCTAATTTGTACACAACCAAGCACGAAAGATGTAAGAGATGCCCTCCACGACATTCACCGTTCGCGTCGATCCCGCCGTCAAGAAGCGGCTGGAGAAGCTCGCGAAGAGCACGGGCCGCACGCGATCATTCCTCGCAGCCGAGGCCCTATCCGAGTATCTCGACGTGAACGAATGGCAGGTCGCCGGCATCAGGAAGGCGATGGCCTCGCTCGATCGCGGCGAAGGCGTGCCGCACGATCAGGTCAAGGCGTGGGTTGATTTCCTGGGGCGGCAAGAACGAACAGGCCGTTCCCAAACGCTCATGAACATTCTCTGGTCGCCGGAGGCGATCCAGGACCTCACTGCGCTGCGGAGCTATATCGCAGAGGATAACCCCGCAGCCGCGCAGCGGGTCGCGCTTCGCATCGGCGAAGCCGTCGAGCAGCTGCTGCCCGACAACCCGCACATCGGACGATCGGGACGTGTACCCGGCACCCGCGAGCTGGTCATCCCGCGAACTCCGTACATTGTCCCCTACCGGGTGCACAGACACGCGCTCGAAATCCTGCGCGTCTATCACGGCGCGCGTCGCTGGCCGGACAGCTTTTGACGTATGCCCCGCGCCGCACCGTCAATTTCTGACTTGCGAGCTGCCGCACCCCGTGGCGTCACTGGAGAGCCCGGCCGCAACGAGGTTAGAGGGCGCTGAAAACAGGCAATCTCTTTTCCGGTCGAACGCTCAGGCTGCCTGGTCAAGACGCTAAGCGTTTTGCCGCCTCGTCGCGGCCCCCGCTCAGCGTCAAGCCGAAGGTGTCGCGCAAGCCCAGGTGCCCGGCGCGCGTGACGCGCAGTGCGCGGGTGTCGCGCACGCGCTCGATCCAGCCGAGGGAGAGCATGCGCGCGGCGAGCGCCGCGCCGACCGCGCCGGCGAGGTGCGGCCGCCGCTCGCTCCAGTCGAGGCATGGCCGGCAGAAGGCGCGGCGCTGGCGCCGCAAGGCCTCGATCTCCACGCCGAAATCGAGAAAGAATTGCGCGCCGTCGGGCGTGACGACGCCGCCGTCGTCGTTGAGGTCGACATGGCCGCGCTCGCGCAACGCATCCGCGAGCCCGACGCCGAGCAATCCCGCGCAATGGTCGTAGCATAGGCGCGCCGTGCGCATCGCCGGGTGCATCCGCACCGGGCGGACGCGCGGGGTGAGCGCGGCGACATTCATGATGCTTTCGAGCATCGCGGCGACCAGCGGGTCGGCCAGCCGGTAGTAGCGGAAGCGGCCCTGGCTCAGCGGTGCGATCAGCTTGGCGGCCGCAAGCTTGCCGAGATGGCCGCTCGCCGTCTGCGGCGTCACGTGCGCCGCATAGGCGAGCTCGCTCGCGGTGAGCGCCCGGCCGTCGAGCAGCGCGGTCAGGATGTTGGCGCGCGCCGGATCGCCGACCAGCGCGGCGACCGCGGCGAGATCGAGGACGGTCGTCATGCCCACTCCTATAGCGCGGGCGGCGAGCCTCGGCACGCCCAAACGCTTCGGCCGTGCCCGTAGCGTTCAATGGCGACGCGCATTCACGGCCGGCGTTATGGTGCGGTCGAAAAGGAGATCAATCATGCACACGATCGGCTCGACCGAATACTTGGCCGGCTCTTGGCCGCGGCCTGCCGCCTCCTGGCGCGACACCGCCCGCGCCACCTTGCGCCTCATCGCGCTCTGGCGCGAGCGCGCGCAGCAGCGGCAAGCGCTGGCCTCGCTCGACGAGCGCCTGTTGCGCGACATCGGGATCACCCGCAGCCAGGCCGCGCTCGAATGCAACAAGCCGTTCTGGCGGTGACCGCCGCTCACGGCGGCGCGCCGAGGGGTTTCAGGCCACGCACGCCTCGAACCCGCTGCGGATCGCGTCCTGCGGCAGGTTGCCGCCGATCGCGTCGAATTGGCGGTGGGGCCTTGATGGCACGGGGCCGTAGGCCTGGCTCGAAAAGGTTCAGCGGATCAGCTCTCGGCCAGCGAGTAGCTGGTACTGCGCCCGCCTCCTTCGTCTTTCTTGAGAATGCCGTGCCCGACAAGTTCTGTGATGTCGCGCAACGCCGTATCTGGCGAGGTCTTTTCGATCGTCGCATATTTCGACGAGGTGAGCTTGCCTTCGAATCCGTCCAGCAGCCGATTGAGAATATCTCGCTGGCGGTCATTGAATGGTACGCCCGCATGCTTGTCCCAGAAGTGGGCCTTGCGGAAAACGTTTGCGAGCGTGTTGTCAGCACCATCAAACGCACGATCAAGGCAAGCAAGGAACCATTCCAGCCACGCCGTGATATCGAGATCGGCTTTCTGCGTCACTTCCAACGTGTCGTAGTACGCGTTTCGCTCCAGGCGGATTTGCGCAGACATGCTGTAAAAGCGTTGGGCGCTGTGTTCGGAACGCGCAAGCGCCATATCGGCGATCGTGCGCGCGATGCGTCCGTTGCCGTCCTCGAACGGGTGAATGGTGACGAACCAGAGATGGGCAATGGCGGCTCCTAGTACCGGATCGGTGCTGTTCTCGCCGCTGAGCCAATCCAGGAATGCTTTCATCTCGCGGGCGAGCCGCCCAGCCTCAGGCGCTTGGTAGTGAATCCGCTCTTTGCCATACTCACCCGAGACAACTCGCATGGGCCCGGCTTTGTCGTCGCGCCATGCACCGACCCGGATGCGATGCATGCCGCTGCGCCCGGTCGGGAATAGCGCTGCATGCCAGCCGAAGAGACGTTCGTCGGTGAGAGGCTGATCGTAACGTTGAGTCGCATCCAGCATCATTTCCACGACGCCCTCAACGTCGCGATCAGCCGGCGTCAGAGCGCCGATATCGATTCCGAGGCGCCGGGCAATGGACGAACGGACCTGTTCCTTGTCGAGAATCTCACCTTCGATTTCACTCGATTTGACCACGTCTTGAGTGAGAGTCTGGAGCACCGCCTCGCTGCGCAACCGAAAGCCGAGAGCTTCCATTCGTCCAATAAGCCGCCCCTGGTGATGACGAACGGCGGCGAGGGGAGCCGCTAAAGTGCCATCATCCCAGCGGAATTTCGGCCAGTCGGGCAGATTATGAATGAAGGTAGCCATAATCTCCGCATCTCGTGCGGAGATTATGGGGCTTTATTCGCCGCAATTGCAAGGGCAATCTCCGCATCCAATGCGGAGAATAATCGTGTCATTTGCCGCAATGCTGACCGGGGCGCCGAAGGGCTTCAGGCCACGCACGCCTCGAAGCCTGAGCGGATCGCGTCCTGCGGCAGGTTGCGGCCGATGAAGACGATGCGGCTTTCGCGCTTCTCCTCCGGCTGCCAGGCGCGCTGGTGGGCGCCGTCGAGGATCATGTGCACGCCCTGGAACACGAAGCGCTCGGGATCGTCCTTGAACGACAGGATGCCCTTCGAGCGCAGGATGCTCGGGCCTTCGCGCGCGACCAGGTCCTGCACCCAGGGAAAGAACTTGTCGGGGTCGAGCGGCTGCTCGGTCTTCAGCGCCAGCGATTGCATGTCCTCGTCGTGATAGTGCCGCAGCCCGCCGCCGGCATGAGCATGATCGTGGCCGTCGTGGGCGCCGTGGTCGTGATCATCATGGGGATGACCGTGGTCGTGCCCGTCGCCGTCCAGGAACGCCGGCTCGATGTCGAGGATGCGGTCGAGGTCGAAGGCGTTGCGGCCGATCACTTCCGGCAGCGGCACCGCGCAGCGCTGCGTTCTGTGGATCTTGGCATAAGGGTTGATGGCGCGGATGCGCATTTCGACGTCGCGCAGCTCGGCCGGCGCGACGAGGTCGCTCTTGTTGATGATGATGACGTCGGCGAACGCGATCTGGTTCTTCGCTTCCGGCGCGTCCTTGAGCCGGTCCTTGAGCCATTTGGCGTCGGCAACGGTCACGACGGCGTCGAGCTTGGTCTTGGCGCCGACATTGTCGTCCATGAAGAAGGTCTGCGCGACTGGCGCCGGATCGGCGAGGCCGGTGGTCTCGACGATGATGGCGTCGAAGCGGCCTTTGCGCCGCATCAATCCTTCCAGGATGCGGATGAGGTCGCCGCGTACCGTGCAGCAGACGCAGCCGTTGTTCATCTCGAACACTTCCTCGTCGGCATTGACCACGAGGTCGTTGTCGATGCCGATCTCGCCGAACTCGTTGACGATGACGGCGAATTTTTTTCCGTGCGGCTCCGACAGGATGCGGTTGAGCAAGGTGGTCTTGCCGGCGCCGAGATAGCCGGTGATGACGGTGACGGGAATTTTCTGCGGATCAGTCACAGTGGACATGCGCGGGGTCTCCTTGCGCACCGAATATAGCCATGCTCGGCGGCGAAGTATCCGTCACGCTTCCAGGTGCCGGCCCGGGAATGCCTGCCAGACCAGGCCGCCGACCCGGCCGAAGAACACCGACAGCGCACAGAGGCCGCCGGCGACCAGGATGATCGCCGGGCCGGACGGTATGCTGACGTGATACGAGAGGAGCAGGCCCGCGTAGCCGGAGAGCATCGCGCTCGCGATCGCGATCAGAATCATCGCGGTGATGTCGCGCGACCAGAAACGGCCGATCACCGCCGGCAGCATCATCAGGCCGACGGCGAGCAGGGTGCCGAGCGCATGGAAGCCGGCGACCAGATTGAGCACCACCAACGCCAGGAACGCGATGTGGGCGGGGCCCCCGGTGCTGCTTACCGAGCGCAGGAAGCCGGGATCGACGCATTCCAGCACCAGCGGCCGGTAAATCAAGGCCAGCACCATCAAGGTGACCGTGGTGATGGCGCCGATCAGCATCAGTGCACCGTCGTCGAGCGCCAGCACGCTGCCGAACAGCACGTGCAGCAGGTCGATGTTGGTGCCTTTCACCGAAACGATGGTGACGCCGAGCGCCAGCGACACCAGATAAAACGCGGCGAGCGAGGCATCCTCCTTGAGCTCGGTCGCGCGCGCGACCAGGCCGGTCAACACCGCCACCACGATGCCGGCGAGGATGCCGCCGGCGGTCATCGCGAACACATTGAGGCCGGAGAGCAGGAAGCCGATCGCTGCGCCCGGCAGGATGGCGTGCGCCATGGCGTCGCCCACCAGGCTCATCCGGCGCAGCATGAGGAAAACGCCGACCGGCCCGGCGCCGAGCGCAAGCGCCAGAGTCCCGACCAACGCCCGGCGCATGAAGGCGAACTCGACGAACGGAGAGACCAGGGCGTCGTACATGGACAAGCGTTCGCCGCTGCTACCCTCGGGTCAAGCGGCCACCTCGTGGGCGCAAGCCGCCGCGTGGTCATCGAAAGCCTCGCACATGCGGCGCGCTTTCAGGAGGTTCTCAGGGGTGAGCACGTCGCGGGTAGCGCCCCACGCGACCGGCTCGCGCGCCAGCAGCAGGGTCTGCGGAAAGCCGGTGCGGACCAGCTCGACGTCGTGCAGCGCGGCCAGCACGGTGCGGTTCTCGCTATGCCAGCGCCGCACCAGGTCGAACAGATCGGCCGCGGTCTTGGCGTCGATCGCGGTGAACGGCTCGTCGAGCAGGATGATGCTGGCGTCCTGCAGCAAGAGCCGCGCGAACAGCGTGCGTTGCATTTGGCCGCCCGATAGCGAGCCGATCGGGCGGCCTTCGAAACCGGTGAGGCCGACGGCGGCGATCGCCTCATGCACCTTGCGGCGCGCGGCCGGGCCGATGCCGCCGGTGAGACCGGTCCGGCGCCACAACCCCATCGCCACCATGTCGTAGACGTTGATCGGGAACGAGCGATCGATCTCGGCGGCTTGCGGCAGGTAGGCAATCTCGGTCGCCTTCAGGCTCCCCCGCTCGATGCGGCCGGCCAGCGGCTTCAGTAGCCCGACCACGCCCTTGAACAGCGTCGATTTGCCGGCTCCGTTCGGGCCGATGACCGCGATGAGCGCGCCGCTTTCGACCGTGCCGTTCAGGTGATGAACGGCCGGATGGCGGTCGTAGCCGAGCGTCACATTGCGGAATTCGAGCGCCGCGTTCATGCCCTGCACCTCACGACATCGCCCATAGGATCGCCCCCCACAGCAGGGCGATCACGACGCCGGCGGCGGCCAGCCGTTGCGCGGCCGAGAGCCGCAGGATCGAGAGCGAGACCTCGGTCTTGTGCGGATGGTGGTGAGGAATTGTCATAGGCGCGAGCGTCCCATCGCTATGTTATATCATAACGTATAGCGAGCCTGTCCAGGGCTTCGGTGAAATAGAAGGGTTCGAACCAATCCCGGATGCCGGGGGTTTTCGCGTCGAGGCGGCCCTATGAGCGCTATTGCTGCCGCGATCACCTCTTTCGCCGCGCTTCGAGGCGGCCTGCACGCGCTGCCCGCTCTACCGGAATGCCACCCAGGCGGTGCCCGGCGAGGGACCGGCCCGCGCGCATGTGCTGATTGTCGGCGAGCAGCCGGGCGACAAGGAAGACCTGGCCGGGCGGCCGTTCGTGGGTCCGGCGGGACAGGTGCTGGACCGGGCGCTGGAGGCAGCCGGCATCGCGCGCGGCGACGTTTTCGTCACCAACGCGGTCAAGCACTTCAAGCATGAGCTGCGTGGCAAGCGCCGCCTGCACAAGAAGCCGAATGCGTACGAGATCGAGCGGTGCAAATGGTGGCTCGATATCGAGCGCGCCCTGCTCAAGCCGCTGGTCGTGGTGGCGCTCGGCGCGACGGCGGCGCGCAGCCTGCTCGGCCGCACGGTGACGATCTCCGCGCTACGCGGCGAGGCGATCGAGCTTGCCGACCATTCGCGCCTTGTCGTGACCATCCACCCCTCTTATCTGCTGCGCATCCGCGAAGGGGCCGACAAGCGTCGCGAATACGGCCTGTTCGTCAACGATCTCAAGCTCGCCGCCGCGCTGCTTGCGCAAGAAAATTTCCATGCCAGACGGGCGGCCAGCCGCTAGCGCCCGCGTGCGCGCAGGCCCACATTGATCAGTCTCGCTAACGACGTCAAAACCGTAGATCGAAACGAAACTCCTGCCGCCCCGTCGTACGGAACAATAGGGCTTGCAACCGGTTCCTTTCCTTCGCAGAGCCCGCGTTGCATCCTGCCCTGGAGTTGACATGCCCACCGCCTCGCCTGCCCTCGAGCTGCGACCCGATCCGCCATTCCGGTCGGCGGGCACCGATGCCCGCGCACGCTGGCGCGACGCCTATCAGGCGGTGCGCGCGGAGACGGACCGGCGGTCGGCTCCGCTCTCGCCCGAAGATCAGATCGTGCAGTCGATGCCGGATGCGAGTCCGACGAAATGGCACCGCGCGCACACGACGTGGTTCTTCGAGCAGTTCCTGCTGGCGCCGCATGTCCCGGCCTATCGGGTGTTCGACGAACGCTTCGCGTTCCTGTTCAATTCCTATTACGTATCGGCAGGCCCGCGGCATGCCCGGCCGCAGCGCGGCCTCGTCACGCGGCCCGGCGCGCAAGAGGTCGCGGCCTATCGGGCGCATGTCGACGCAGCGGTCGTGCGCTTGATCGACGATGCGGGCGACGGCACCCTTGCGCAGATCGCGCCCATCGTCGAGATCGGCCTTAATCACGAGCAGCAGCATCAGGAGCTGCTGCTCACCGACATTCTGCACGCGTTCGCACAGAATCCGATCATGCCCGCCTACGATCCGGACTGGCAGATGCCGCGCGCGCGTGGCACGGCGGGCGAGTTCGCGACGCTCACCGCCGGCATTCACCGTGTCGGTCACGACGGCAGCGGATTTCTGCTTCGACAACGAGACGCCGGCGCACCAGACGCTGATCCAGCCGATGCGGATCGCGAAAGGCTTGGTGACGAACCGTGAGTGGTTGGAATTCGTCGCCGACGGCGGCTACGCGACGCCCACGCTGTGGCTTTCGGACGGATGGTCGGCCGCGCAGGCCGATGCCTGGGACGCCCCCGGCTACTGGCAAAAGGTCGACGATCGGTGGCATCAGATGACGCTGGGCGGCCTGCGCCCCCTCGATCCCGCCGCTCCGGTCTGCCACGTCAGCTACTATGAGGCGGACGCGTTCGCACGCTGGGCCGGCAAGCACCTTCCGACTGAAGCGGAGTGGGAAATCGCGGCGCGCGCGGGCGTCATCGACAACGCCTTCGGCATCGTGTGGCAATGGACGCGCAGCGCCTATTCGCCCTATCCGGGCTATCGCGCAATCGAAGGGGCGCTCGGCGAATACAACGGCAAATTCATGGTCAATCAGTTGGTGTTGCGCGGCAGTTCGCTCGCAACGCCCGATGACCATTCGCGCCTGACCTACCGCAATTTCTTCTATCCGCCGCACCGTTGGCAGTTCACCGGCCTGCGGCTCGCCGACTACGAGGTGTGACCATGGCGTCGCGTGCCTCTGCGCTCAAAACTTACGCCTCCGCCCAGCCGTCCGGGGCGCCGCGGACCCAGGCGCTTGCCGAGGCGCCCTCCGCGTTTGCCCGCGACGTGATCGCCGGCCTCAAGGCGCCGCGCAAGCACATTGCGCCGAAATACTTCTATGACGAGACGGGTTGCGCGCTGTTCGAGCGGATCACCGAGCTGCCGGAGTACTATCCGAGCCGCACCGAGATGCAAATTCTTGCAACCCATGCGCCCGACATCGGCCAACTGGTCGCACCCGGCGCCGCATTGATCGAATTCGGAACCGGCAAGAGCACCAAGGCACGCATTCTGCTCACAGCCATCTCGAACATTGCCGCCTATGTTCCGGTCGACATTGCGGAGGATTTCCTGCGGCGCGAAGCCGCCGAGGTGCAGCGAGATTTCCCGCACCTGAGGGTTCTGCCGGTGATTGCGGACTTCACCACGCAGTTCGCCTTGCCGGAGGAGGTGCGTACGCAGCCGCAGGTCGGGTTCTTCCCGGGCTCCACCATCGGAAATTTCGAGCCGCACGAAGCCTGCGCGTTTCTCCAGCGCGTCGCCAAGGTTCTCAGTCCCGACGCGGTGCTGATCGTCGGCGTCGACACCGTCAAGGCGACCCCGATCCTGACTGCGGCCTACAACGACGCGGCCGGCGTCACGGCCGCCTTCAATCGCAATCTGCTAATTCGGATCAACCGCGAGCTCGGCGGCAATTTCCGCCCGGAGTGCTTCGAGCATCACGCCGTCTTCAACCGCGATCTCAAGCGGATCGAGATGCATCTCGCCAGCATGAAACGGCAGAAGGTGCGCGTCGCCGGCGAGACCGTCGAGTTCCGCGCCGGGGAAACGATCCACACGGAGAACAGCTACAAGTACAGCATCGAGGCCTTCCAGGCCCTGGCGCGCGGCGCCGGCTGGAAACCGCTCGCGGCATGGACCGATCCCGCCAAATATTTCGCGGTGCATGCGCTGCGGCTCGAGGACGCGGGCCCGCGCCGCGACTGACGCGGGCGACCCATCGGTAGTGCCGAACGGGCTTGGCCAACTCAGGCACTCGCTAGCAAAAACCTCTATCAACGGCTCGGTGATCACTTCCGCCACGCAGTGCGGATGAATCGGAATCTATCCGGCGCCCCGTTTGGCGATCGAACAGATGCACCCGCTCGGAAGGGACCCGCACTCGTACCGAATCTTCCTCGCGAACCGGGGTGTCGGCCCGCGTCTGGACAATCAGCCGCCGCTTGTTCCCGAAGTCCACGTCGACGAGCTTCTCGGATTCCAACCAGCTCCACGACCCAGACGCGCCCACTCGCCGTGGATGCGCCCGTTTCCGTGGTCAGGGCGAGATCCTGCGGCCGGATCCCCAGGACGACTTCCTGTTCGGCCGCCACCTGTCCGTGAAAGTGTGCAATCTCGATTTCAATGTCCTCGTTGGTCGCAAAAAGCGACCCGCTAAGCAGGGCGACCCGGCAAGGCAAGAGGTTCATCGGCGGATTGCCGATGAACCCTGCGACGAACAGGTTGGCCGGCGCCGCATAGACGTCGGCCGGCGTGCCAAACTGCTGGACGATGCCGCCGTTGAGCACGGCGATGTAATCCGACATCGTCATCGCCTCGAGCTGATCGTGCGTGACGTAAATCGTGGTTGCGTTCAGATCGAGGTGAAAGCGGCGCAGCTCCGCGCGCATCGCGATCCGCAGCCGGGCATCGAGGTTCGACAGCGGCTCGTCCATCAGGAAGATGTCGGGACTGCGCACCATGGCTCGGCCGAGCGCAACGCGCTGCCGTTGGCCGCCAGAGAGCTGTGCGGGGCGGCGATCCAGCAGATGATCAATCTCCAGGATACGCGCGACCCGTTCGATCGCTACGGCTCGCGCCTCCTTCGGAATGCCACGCACCCGCAGGCCATAGCCAAGGTTCTGGCGTACCGTCATCTGCGGGTAGAGCGCGTAGGACTGGAACACCATGGCAATGTTGCGGTCGCGCGGAGCAAGCCGGTTCACGACCTGATCGCCGAAGCGAATGGTCCCACTGTCGACCGTTTCGAGCCCGGCGATCATGCGCAGCAGGGTGGTTTTGCCGCAGCCCGACGGACCGAGCAGCGTCACGAATTTCCGGCTTGGGAACTGCAGGCTCACGTTGGTGAGCACGTGCACCGAGCCGAATGATTTATTGATGTCCTCGATGGTGACCTGCATACGGAGGCGTCTCAGCCCTTGACCGCACCGGCGCCGAATCCGGCCACCAAGTGACGCTGCAGCGCCATGAACAGCAGTGCCATCGGCACCGTCATCATGACGCAGGCCGCCATGAGCAGCCCCCAGTCCACGTGAGTTCCTTCGAAAAACAGCATCACGCCGACGGTGAGGGTGAGGTTGTCAAGCGAGTTGAGAAACACGCGCCCGAACAGATAGTCGTTCCAGGACACGATCATGGCGAAGATCGCCGCCGCGATAATCCCGGGAAGCGCCGTCGGCAGCACCACGTCGCGGAACACCTGCAGCCGCGTAGCGCCGTCAACGAGTGCTGCTTCCTCGATCTCGATTGGTATCGAGCGCATGAACGCCCACATCAGCCACATGCAGAATGGTAGCGTGATGCAGACATACCCGAGCACCAGGCTGAGCAGGGTGTCGGTCAGGTTGAGCTTCACCATCAGCAGGAACAGCGGAAACACGAATATGATGGATGGCACCATGTAGCCGAGCAGGCTGAAATACGGCACCACGCCGCGGCCCCAGTAGCGAAAGCGCGTCAGGCTGTAGGCCGCAAGCGTCGAGACAACGATGCTGATCAGCGTTGAGCCCGCCGTCACGACGATGCTGTTGAAGAACCAACGCGTGAAGAATTGCGCCGGTGTCGAGCCGCTGTCGACCTGCTGGCTGCCGGATTGGAAATATTGCGGCCGGCCGGTCACCAGCGCGGCGTAGTTCTCGAACGTCGCGGCTTTGGGGATCAGGGTCGGCGGTGTCGCGAAGATCTCGCTCTTGGGCTTCAGCGAGGTCGAGAGCGCCCAGATCAGCGGGAAGCATACCACGAAGGTGACGCCGCACAGCGCGCCGAAGATCGCGGCACGCCCCAATACCCGCCAGAGGCCGCCGGCCATCATGTCTGGCTGCCCTCGCGCGCGAAGCCGGCGTTGCGCAGGTAGATGACGCTGCCGACCGACAGCATCAGCATCATGATCACGCCGGTGGCGGCGCCGACGCCGAGCTTGAGGTTTGCGATGGACTGCTCGAACGAATAGACCGCAAGATTGAACGTAGAAGTTCCGGGCCCGCCCTTGGTGAGGAGGTAGATCTCCTCGAACTTATTGAAGGTCCAGATGGTGCGAAACACCACCACCACGATCAGCACTTCCTTGAGCTGCGGCAGGGTGACGTCGAAGAAGCGGCGGATCACGCCGGCACCGTCCACCTTGGCGGCGTCATAGAGTTCGAGCGGGACCGACTGCAGCCGCGCCAGCACGCAGATGACCACGAACGGCGTGTACTTCCACACGTTGAGCATGATCGTCGAGGCCATCGCCATGGTCGGACTGGAGAGCCAGTAGACGGGCTCCGAGATCACGCCGCTGCTCAACAGCGCATAGTTCACGACGCCGATCTCCGGATTGAAGATCCAGCGCCAGATCAGCGCGATCACCACCGTCGGCACAATGTAGGGAAACAGCAGTAGGCCGCGAAACACCGCGATCCCCGCGAGCGGTTGGTGCAGCAGAAGCGCGATCAGCACTCCAAGCACGGTCTGGAAGAAGATCGAGAAGCCGGTCCAGACCGTGGCCTGCCAGAACGAGCTCCAGAACAGTGGATCCGCAAAGATGTATTCGAAATTGGCGAGGCCGACGAAGAAGGAGCGATCCGGCCGCAGCGGATTGTAGCTGTAGAACGCCATCCGCACCGCCTCGGCGATCGGATAGACCATGAAGAACAGCGCCGTCAGCACAAACGGCACGATGAAGAGCACGCCGACGGCTTGATCGGACAGTGCGAACCGCCTGCCCGGCATGGCCATGTCTCCGAGAGACGGGCGGCTCGCGCCGACTTTAATCAGCCGATCAGCCGGATGTTCTCCTTGCGAATTGTTTCCAGCTCCCGCGCACCCCACTTGGCGGCCTCGCGCGGCGCCATCTTATCGATGACGACCTTCTGCACCGTCTGGGCGAGCACCGAGCGGCCGTGCACGAAGCCGGAGAACGGATTGGCGCCCCTCAGCATCTCGTTTGCGGTGCTGGACGAGTTCTCGAGCGACGTTCGGAAATAGGTGTCCACCGTCTTCGGCTTGGACGCGTAGAACGGATGGTTCTTGAGCTCCGGCGCGTCGGCGATGTCCTTGTAGACCGGCGCCACGTTCGGCATCAGCGAGTGGCAATATTTGACCAGCCATTCCTTGCTGGTCTGCTGATAGGTAAGCGCCTGCTTTACCTCCTCGATGTACGGATTGTTCTGGGCCGGAATGATCCAGCCCTGGAAGTCATTCCAGTTGGAGCGCCTGCCTGTGCGCGGATGCTTGGCGTGGTTGAACGCCTCGGTCGCTTCGAACACCGGCTTCGCTTCCTCGGCCGCGCGGCCGAGCGTGCGGCCCCAATAGAAGCTCATCGCCGTCTGCCCCGTGACGTGGGCATCGACGACCTGCAGGAAGCTGTACTCCACGGCGCCCTTCGGCATGAATTGCTGCAGCTCGCGCACGAACTCGAGCGCCTCGGCGGTTTCTGCGCTGTCGAACGCCACCTCGAACTTGTTCTCCTGCGCAAACATTCGGCCTCCCGCCTGGTGCAGCAGCGCGGCGAAGTGGTATTCGGTGCAGAGGTTGCGGCCGAGCGCCAGACAGATGCCCGCCATGCCGGGCTTCTTCTGCGCGATGGTCCGGGCCGCATTGGAAAGGTCGGTCCAACTCCAAGTGTCGGGGTCGGAAAGGCCGAGCTCGCGGACAACATCCATGCGAACCAGAAGCAGGTGAGGCTGGTGGTGCGCAGGAATGACGTACTGCTTGCCTTTCCATGCGCCCCAATACTCCCACTTCACTCCAGGTACGAGCCGGTCGCGACCGACCTTGTCCGCAACGTCATCGAGCGGGACCAGAAGATCTTCGGCCATCAGCTGCATCGCGATCGGGGATTTAACGCTGATGAGGGACGGTGGACGGCGCGCCGCCAGATCGGTCATCAGCTTCACATAGACGCCGTCCCAGGGAATCGACTCGATCTCGAACTTCAGCCCAGGCGCATTTTTCTGCGCCCAGTCGTTCATTGCGGCGACCGCAACGCCGCCATAAGGTCCCGGTTCACCCCATACCCTCACCGTGCCGCTCTTGCTCGGCTGGGCACCGGCCGGAGTGCCTGCGAAGGCGGTCAAGGCCGCCGCGGCGGTACCACCCAGGAACTCTCGTCGCTTGATCATGGCGTTCGTCTCCCGATGAAACTTGTTCGATCCTTCAGCCGCGGCGCTCGCGCGGCTGTTGCGCGTATCGTTGAACACGCACGTCTGCGGTAATTTCATGGGCCAGCATGCCTTCCGCATGGCACATCCTGCCGATGATCGGTGCGATGCGCTCGCTGGCCGCCTTGGTCAAGCGCTGATACGTAACGGTCTTGAGGAATTTGCCGACCCAAAGTCCACCGGTGTATCGCGCCGCCCGGCCGGTCGGCAGCGTGTGGTTGGTGCCAACCCCCTTGTCCCCGAACGCCACGGTACTTTCCTCGCCCACAAACAGACTACCGTAGTTGCGCAGTCGCGCGAGATAATAGTCGTCCCGCCCGGTTTGAAGTTCCAGATGCTCGGGAGCGTAGGTGTCCGATAACGCGATCGCCTCGTCGGCGTCTGCCACGACGGCGACTTCGCCCCAGCGGCGCCAGGCAGCGCCGGCGACTTGTGCGGTCGGGAGCGTCAGCAGCTGCCGCTCGATCTCATCGAGCACCGCCCGTCCGAACTTCTCAGACGTCGTGATCAACCAAGCCGGGCTATCGGGCCCGTGCTCTGCCTGGCCGAGCAGGTCGGTCGCGACCAGGGCCGGATCGGCGCTGGCATCGGCGATCACCATGATTTCCGTTGGACCGGCGGGCAAATCGATCCCGACCATTCCGAAGAGCTGGCGCTTGGCCTCGGCGACGTAGGGATTCCCAGGCCCGGTGATCATGTCCACCGCGCGCATGCCGACGCAGCCGTAGACCATCGACGCGAACGCCTGCACGCCGCCGATCGTGTAGATCTCGTCCGCACCCGATTCCGCCAGCGCATACAGCGTTGGCGCGTACATGGAGTGGCCGTCGCGGGGCGGAGCCGCGCCAATCACATGCGGCACGCCGGCGACCTTTGCGGTCGCAACGCTCATGATCGCTGCTGAAATCAGCGGGTACTTGCCCCCGGGAATATAGCAACCGACATTCTCGATCGGCGTGATTTTTTGCCCGAGCGTGATGCCGTCCCCGAATGTGTCTTCGAACTCCCGCAGCGACTCGCGCTGGCGTTTGGCAAAATCGGTGACCTGCCTCTTGCAGAAAGCAAAGTCTTCCTTGAAGACCGGACTCATCGCTGTCCGTGCGGCCGCAATCTCGGTGTCGGAGACACGGAACGTGGGATTACTCCAACGGTCGAGTTGCTGCGCGTAGCGCTTCACTGCCTCGTCACGGTTTTGCTCGACGTCCTCAAGCATTCGGCGAACCGTTTCGCTCAGCTCGCGGTTTGATTGTCGCGACTGCGGCTCCGCCTGCTTCAGGTATCTAACCACCTGACACTCCCAACACTGAGACAGACCGCCAGTGTAACGGCTTGTCGACGGAAGACCATATGCCGCAAGTTGACCCGTCACCCCCTCGCACGAGGCGTGCTGCGTGCCGACGAACGATCGCGGCGAATCGCTGGCGCCTGCACCGGGGCAGGCATCGAGACAATCGACTTGCCGACAATCCGCCGTCAGGCTGCTGGACCGGTTTTTTGCTCGAAGGGATCAGCTTACGCTGTGCCGAACGGCACGATCTTGTTGTTGACGTCGTGTCCGATGTCGGCGCGCCCCAACCAGGGAATCCCCGACCTCCGGCACCAGTAACGGGCGACCTCCTCTTCGTTCATTCCGAAATCCGGTTCGTTGGGAGTGATGTCGCTGCAACGGCCAAGCATGATTCCCTTAACCCGCCTGATCTCGGCGTTGCTCGTGATGTGAAACAGCGACCTATCAATCCTGTACATGGCCTCCGCCACCTCCTCCAACATGAGCACATGCCCATCGAGATCAGGCTGCAGCGGTGTGCCAAGCAACTGGCTAAGGACCGTCATGTTGAATGCCGCGGTCTTGCGCGTGCTGCAAACCGTCGGCTCCAGCGCCTCCGGCGCGCGATCGATCATCCAACCGAGCGCCCGGCCGACCGCTAAGTCCCCCGCCTCTCGAAGGATGTCCTGCGCCACCGGACCGTGCGCCACCGCCTCGAACCCGGCCCGGTACAAGGCGGCAAGCAGCATGCCGGCGTCACTGTAGCCCACGTAGGTTTTTCGTCTGGAGGGCGCCGTCAACCCACACATGACCGCCTCCACGACGCGGCAGGAACCGTAGCCGCCGCGCGCGAACCACACCGCGTCGTAGCTCTCGTCGTTGGCGATCTCGAGAAAGGCCTGCGCGCGCTTGGCGTCATCGCCCGCAAAATGCCCGTGCGATGCGAGGCATTGCGGATGAAAGAAGATCTCGGGCGTCCGCTCCGGGTACAGGGATTCGCCAACGCCCGCACCCTGTCAGCGACTTCCGCAGACATGCGCGAGCCGGTGGCGACCACGCCAATCCTGCGCTTCTCCTTGCTCATCGAAAGCACCCCGCCTTCGTTGCACCCTGTCGGCAACGCTTGTAGATTCCGCCGATGTCCCACTTTGGAGATTACTTTTTCTGCGGCGTCGGCGGTAGCGGCATGACCCCCCTCGCCTTGATCATCCAAGCCAAGGGCGGACGGGTTGAGGGTTCCGACCGTGCGCTCGACCAGGGACGCAACGCCGCGAGGTTTGATTTTCTGCGTGCGCGAGGCGTGCTGCTCCATCCACAGGATGGCAGCGGCGTGCGCCGGGCCGATCAGATCCTGGTCACCTCCGCCGCCGTGGAGGAGACGGTCCCTGACGTGCAAGCCGCGCGTCGTATCGGTGCCGCCGTCACAACCCGCGCGAGGCTTCTCGCTGAACTCTTCAACGCTGCCGCTTTGGGCATTGGGGTCGCTGGTACGAGCGGCAAGTCCACTACGGTCGGCATGATCGGTTGGATCCTGCATCGCGCCGGAAAGAGCCCGACGATCATGAACGGAGCGGATATGAAGAACTTCGCCGAGGGTTCGCATTTCGCCAGCGCCAGGATCGGCGAGGGCGAGGCGTTCGTGTGCGAGGTGGACGAGAGCGACGGGTCGATTGCGTTTTTTGAACCGCGCGTCGCAGTGGTGAACAACGTCTCCCTGGACCATAAATCGCTAGACGAGCTCCGAAGTCTTTTTCGCGGCTTCATCGCCAAGGCAGACACCGTGGTGCTCAATCTCGACAATGCCGAGACCGCAGCGCTTTCAGTCGATCTGAAGCCGGGGCAAACGGTGACCTACAGTCTGGGCGCCGCGCACGCTCATCTCCTCGCGTGTCGTCCGGCGCCGTCGCCGGCCGGAATCGCGTTCCAAGTGAGGGCGCGCGACACCGGTGAAATCGTCTCGGTGAACCTGAAAGTTCCAGGCCTGCACAATGTGGCGAATGCCCTCGCCGCTCTCGGCGCCGCGAAGGCATGCGGCGTGAGCCTCGCCGAGGCCGCGGCGCATCTGAGCGAGTTCAGCGGCATTCGTCGGCGACTGGAGGTCGTAGGGACCGCAAATGGAATAACGGTGATCGACGACTTTGCCCACAATCCCGACAAGATATCGGCCACGCTCGAAACCATGCACGCGTTTCCCGGTCGCCTGCTGCTGATGTTTCAGCCCCATGGCTATGGCCCGATGCGTTTGATGAAGGACGCCTTGATCGACTGCTTTGCAAGCGGGCTCAAGGTGAGGACGTCCTGGTCATGCCCGAGCCGGTATATTTCGGCGGCACGGTCGACCGCAGCGTTGGAAGCCGTGAGATCGTCTGCGAGATCGAACGGCGTGGTCGAAAAGCCTTCGCGCTTCCGGACCGTAACGCCTGCGGCGACAGCCTGGTCAGGTTGGCCCGTCCCGGCGACCGTATCGTGATCATGGGAGCCCGCGACGATTCGCTTTCAGTGTTCGCGCGAGAGCTCCTTCGACGGCTCGAGCTAGGAAGCACCATACACATTGGCCAGGCTGTCGAAAGCGTGGAGGACGGCTAGGGGCTGCCTCGAATCCCCACCGTTTCGATCGTTCCGGCCGGCAGCCTGAACGCGGCGTTCACACGCAGCGGACGTTGAGGGATGCGGCGTTCGGCAATCGGGCCCACGACACGGGGGGACAGCGATGACATCCAAGCACGAAGAAATTCCACCGGGCGAGTCTGAAGCGATCGAGGAAGTGCGGCGTCTGGTGATGGCGCGGATGGCGAGCCAGTATCCCCCCGGTTCGGGGCCGGCACGACGCGACGCGCACCCGAAACACCATGGCGTCGTGCGCGCGGAGTTCATCGTTGAAGGCGAGCTGCCGAGCGAATATCGGGTCGGCATTTTTCGCCAGCCGCGGACGTTTGCGGCGTGGGTTCGTTTCTCCAACGGCTCGGGCGTCGTACAACCCGACATCGTGCCGGACGGGCGCGGGATGGCGATCAAGCTGATGGGCGTGGACGGCCGCAAGCTGCTGGCGGACGAGCCCGACGCCGCGACGCAGGATTTTCTCCTCATCAATCACGACGTGTTCTTCGTCAAGGATGCGAAGGACTACGTCGAGCTGTTCAGGATCGCGGAACGTGACGGCGCGCCGACCCGTTTCTTCCTGGGGCTCAACCCGTTCAAATGGCGACTCAAGGAGTTCGCCAACGCCAGGAAAACTCGCAGCCAGATCGCCCACCCGTTTTGTCCCCGCTACTGGAGCATGGTGCCGTTCTTGATGGGGGAGCGCCCGGCCAAGTTCTCGGCGCGGCCATGCAATCCACCAGCCGCAAGCATCCCGGAACAGCCGGCCGACGACTATTTGCGCGAGGCGATGGCGCGTCACCTCGACCGCGACGGGATCGACTTCGATTTCCTGGTGCAGCTACAAACCGATCCCCGGCGGATGCCGGTGGAGGATCCACGCGTACGCTGGGAAGAAAGCTTGTCGCCATACCGCAAGGTCGCGACGGTGCGCATCAAGCCGCAAAAGTTCGACACGCCGGCACAACAGGCTTTTGCGGAAGACCTATCCTACACGCCCTGGCATTGCATCCCGGAGCATCGTCCGCTGGGCGGGGTCAACCGCTGCCGAGAGAGTGTCTATCGGGAGATTTCCAGCTTCCGTCACCGGGCGAACGGCAAGCCGCGGCGGGAGCCGACCGGAAACGAAGTGTTCGACTAAGCCGCGGTCTTGGGTCCGGTGTCGGCACGACCACGTTCGGCGGCTCAGGCGAGCAGATGGCCGACTAGCGAGTGGCCGCGGTCCGCGCGGGACGCCACGATCGCCAAGATCTGGACGGTCGCACCGGAAGGATCATGGAAGACCCGAACCGCACGCACGGTCCCGGCTAGACGACCAATCGCCCGCGGCGCTCGGCCAGCGAAATCCGGGCCTCCGTTCCGGAATTGAAGTCGAGCCGGTCGGCCTCGATGCCGTCGCTGAAGATCACGCCGTTTTCCGGCATCAGGGAGCGGAGCGACAGCTTCTGTCCCTGCAGGATCTGGCCGGTCACCAGACTCGTTTGCGATGTCTTGCTCGGGAACGGCTCGCGCACCGCGAATCGCAGCGTGGGCGCGTCCCAGGCCTGCGGTGAATAGGCTGCGGCTTGCTCTTGCGCCGCCGAATGCGCCGGCGATGGCGAGCGATCCGATGACGATGCTCTTGAACCACGCCGTCGAGCCGAGGCCGGTCGAGACGATCAGTCCGCTCGATGACTGCGTCTCGGTCCGGCCGTCGAAGCCGATCTGGTAGAACGCGGAGGTGTGCGAGCGTGCGCCGATGAAGAGATCGTTGACCGCATGGAGGGTCTGGCCGTCTGTCAGCGCGGCCTTCGCCATCGTGACGGTCTTGAACGGCCGCTTGTCGGCCGCGACCTCGCGCAGCAGGAGCGGAAGATCGCCGGTTACGAACGGCAGCAGTACGCCGTCGTGGCGCTCGACGTCCGGATTGACGCCGATCAGCGGATGGCCGTCGAGATACTTCATCGTGTTGGCGACCAGGCCGTCCTGGCCGAGTGCGACCACGATGTCGGACGGACCGAAGATGAAGCTCGGGAGGAAATCCCGGTTCATGATCTGGTAGCGCCCCCAATCCTCGAGGATCTGGACGGCGCGCCGCTTCTGCGCCAGATAGGTCTCGTGCTCCTTCTGGTAGTCGGAGAAGTCGGCGCCCAAGTGCTCGACATAGAACTTGGCTTGCGCCAGCGTGTGATACTTGGCGACCAGCTCCTCGAGCCGCGTCCGCCGCGTGACGAGAACGATCTTGCGGTCGGCGTCAGCGGGCATGGACGCGCTCCGGGGCTTTCGGCTTCTCGAGCAGCGCGTGCAGGAGGTCGGGCGACACGTTGAGCTGCCCGATCTTCTCGGCCTTCTCGGCGATGCCGCTGAAGGCCTGCGCGATCAGTTGGCTCGGCTGCATCCCGGCGGCCGCCAGCGCCTGGATCGACCCGCGTGTCCACGCCCTCGAAAATCTTCATCAGGGCGCCGACCCGATAGGCGTCGGCGTCCGCCAGCGTCCGAGTGTTCTCGGCGTTGAGCTGCACGAAGTCCTTGCGTTTGTTCTCGAGCGCGATCTCGGCGATCATTCCGGCCTCGCGCTGCTCGTTGCGCTTTCGCGCGACGCTCGCTTCGGCGTCCATCTGGGTCTCGCGGATGGAGCGTTTCTTCTGTTCGACCGCGATCTCGGTGTCGAGCTCGCTCTCGCGAATGGAGCGCTCCTGCTCGACCGCAAAATTCCGGCGGGCGAAGATCGCTTCGTCGGCGCCCTTGAGGATCGCCTCGCGGGCGTCGGCTTCGAGCGCCTTCGCGGTGTCGGGCGTGGGTTTTACGGCGACGATCGAAACGCCGAGGATATCGAGGCCGAGCGCCGTGATCTCGTGCGGGCGCGCAAACCTGCCGCGATGGCCTCGGCGATCCGATCGGAGGCCTGCAACGCTTCCTTCAGCGTCATCGCCTTGGTGGCCTGCTGCGCCAGCACCTCGCTCGCGCTCAAGACGCGCTGCGACAGTTTCTCGATGTCGTCGGACTCGTAGGTCTTGCCGTCCGCCTTGAGCGCGAAATTGAGCAGCGACGCGGCTTTCCTCGGATCGCCGACCCGATAGGTGACCTGGCCCTGGATCGTCACGGTCTGAAAGTCGCGCACGACATTCTGGAAGATGAAGGCGGCGTCGCGGCTGCCGATCGGCACCGCGACGAGCGACGTGGTGGGGGCGTAGTACATGAACGAGAGGCCGGCTCCCTCGCGCACCACGACGCCGCCCGGTACTGGAACAGGTAGGTGGTCGGCTGCATCTTGACGAAGCGGATCCCGAACATGGCGTGTCTCCCGCATATAAGTGTGTCTGTGCCAACTAAGTAAGTTGCACTGTACAACTAACTAGGCTATTGTCAAGGGGCGGTGGAAGGAAAGGCGAACGCGAATGGCCACTGACGACCTGAGACCATGCGGCTTGCAACGGCCGCTCACCACCGTCGACGTCGTCATCTTCGCGATCCGCGAGGACCGCCTCCACGTCCTCCTGGTGCAGCGCGCGCCCGGTGAGGCGGAGCCGTTTCCGCGGGCGTGGGCGCTACCGGGAGGCTTTGTGGATGTCGATACCGACAAGACCCTCAAGGATTGCGCGGCTCGCAAGCTGCGCGAGAAGACCGGCGTCGCGGGTCCCTATCTGGAGCAGCTCGGCAGCTGGGGCGGCGCCGACCGCGATCCGCGCGGCTGGTCGACGACGCATGCCTATTTCGCCCTGATATCGGCGAAGCCGGTCGTGCTCGAGCGAGGCGCCAATACCGCGGACGTCCGCTGGTTTCCGATCATCGGCGGCGGCGTGGAGCCAAAGCTCGCATTCGACCACGGTGAGATCCTGGAAGCCGCGATCGCGCGCCTTCGCAGCAAGGTCGAATACACGTCGCTGCCGGCCTATCTGATGCCGCCGGATTTCACCTTGCCGGAGCTGCAACGTGTCTATGAGGTGGTGCTCGACCGCCCGCTTGAAAAGAGCGCGTTCCGCACCCGAATGCTGTCCGGCGACGTGGTCGAGCCGATCGCGAGGACCCGCAAGGGGCCCAACCGTCCGGCCCAGCTCTACCGCCTGAAGCGCCGCAAATCCCCGATCTATTTCGCGCGGACGTTCAATCCGCCGCGATGATGTGGACCCGAGCGAGTCGCGGCCGGATGGCCGACATTGCGAAGCGAACGAAGCGGTAGACGGATGAGGAGTGGGAGCGGGGTCGAGCCGTTCTTGCCGCGAGCTGCGAAGAAAGGCCGCGAGCCCGAAGTGGACCTGCGGGAGGTTTTGAATGCGATCCGCTATATCGCCCGCTCTGGGTGCAGTTGGCGGATGCTGCCGAAAGACTTGCCGCCGTGGCCGACGGTCTATTGGTGGTTTCGCCGCTTTGTTCGGCTTTGTCTGTTTCGGACCATCCAGCCGCTCTTGGCGGCGATGAGGGCATAGTCGCCGCAGATATGCGCCCGTATCCTGTCGCACAGCCGCCCAAGACAGCTGCAATCCGCGTCAGGTGTACTTCTAGACAGAAAAGTCGCCAAACTCGGCAAAGTCACCAACCACGGCCACCTCGCCGAGGTCGCAAGTCGTCAATGCCTCCGGCAGCGCGTTTTTGCACGACCAAGACCCGGAGCGGACATAGCGAGTGTCGCTGCCCAGGAGGCGCGCATGTCAGGGCCCAACGCGCACACCCCGCTCAGCAGCCAGAAGGCTGCGATCCGGTTTGGCGCATTTCGGAGAGACATCGCCGTCGCGGCCAGCCGTTTGCCCGTGACGTCAATATTTCAGGCTGGAGTCGAACAAGAGCTTCCTGTCGTTCGATGGAATATAGAGCTCCTGGAAATACGCGACGTCATCGCCACTCGTGTAGGCCGTTGCCTCAAGGACGAGGTGCGGCCGCGACGGAAGCGCGAGCCGTCTCCATGTCGTCCGGTCAGCGGTTCTGATCGTTTGCGCAATACGCGTGATCGGCACCCCGAGCTCACGCAATAAGATCATCTTGAAGTTAGCGGCCTCGCCCCTGGTTCGCAAAATCTTGAGAAGGGACTTGGCTATCCGATCGACCAGAAAGAATCGGCTGAAGACCTCAAACTTGCCATCGATCGAAACGGCACGATCGATTCTGGTGACCTTGGCCTTGGATCCGAAAAGCGCATTCCAACGCGAGTCCCTTTCCGCAAGCTCGTGACCGAGGAGTTTCGGATAGATCGGCAAGACCGTGCCATCGTCGGCGAGAAATCGGCAGTGCAACGGCTCCGACATCTGGCGCTGCAGCGGCGCGACGAAGCTGCCGCGCCCCCGCGCACGCTCGACCAGCCCGTTCTTCACCAACTCGCCATACGCCTTCTGTACAGTTCCGAGACTGTATGGAAGCGCTTTGGCGAGTTCCGCTTCGGTCGGAAGGCGCATGCCGGGCGTCCAATCCCCGCTCGCGATCGCGTCGACGATGGCGGCGCGCAGCGTCTGGTACTTCGGTCCTCGGTCGGACCCAGCGGCGGTAAGGCGGTCTTGAATCATCTCGATCATCCGTCATCCCGCTCCTCTAATGTGCGCGTTACTTCACTTTCACGCCTGTAATCGCGACGATCTTTCCGTATTTTGCCGCTTCGGCTCGAATGAAATCCCGGAACTCGGTCGGCGTGTTTCCAACCGGTTCGGCCGCTTGCGTCTCGAGCACCGCCCGGATCTGGTGATCCTGCAGGATCAGCACCGAGGCCGCCGCCAACTTGTCCAGGATCGGTTGCGGCGTCCCGGCGCGCGCGAACAGACCGAACCAATTGTAAAAATCGAAATCTTCGAATCCCTTGGTCTCGGCCAGGCTCGGGATGTCCGGGAATTTGGACGCGCGTCGCTTGCTCGTCATCGCGATTGCTTTCAGCGCGCCAGCTTGCAGGTGCGGAACGACCGGGGGCATCCCGGAGATCGTGAGCGTCACCTGCCCACCGACAGTGTCGGTTACCGCCGCAGCGGCGCCGCGATAAGGAACGTGCGCCAGCTGGGTAGCGTGCAGCTTGTTGATGTACTCCCCGGTCAGGTGATGGGCGGTGCCGATGCCGGGCGAGGAGAAATTGAGCGGACGATCACGCGCCAGACTGATCAGTTCCACTGCCGAGGACGCCGGCAAGCTCGGATGGGCGGCCAGCAAAAGCGGTGTCCAGGCCAGCATCGTGACGGGCGTAAGATCGACTAGCGGATCGTATGCAATGTCTTTGAAAACGCTGGGGTTGATCGCGACTTCTGCGGGTGTGGCAATCAGAAACGTGTAGCCGTCGGGGTCGCCCTTCGCGACCGCCTGGGTGCCGATCATGCCGCTCGCACCCGCCTTGTTTTCGACGAAGAAGCGCTGACCGAGAGACTCGCCAAGCTTCTGAGCCAGCACGCGCGTAACGCTGTCCGTGCCGCCGCCTGCGACATACGGCACGATGAGACGGACGGGCCGCTGGGGCCATTCCTGCGCCACTGCAAACGCAGGGCCGAGCAGCAGGCAAAGTCCCGCTATGTGGAGCTCGCAACATCATCGCCTCCCCGAAGGTGTTTCGGGCGGATCGACTTCGCAGACCGCCCATTGCGCTCGCCAGGTCTCTGGCGACCGTCAGAAGCGTGCCTTCGCGGCGCTACCGCACCGCATACTATATAGTATCAAACTACATAGTATTGGTCAAGCGCCTCCGCTAATATGGGGCGATCCCGGCGGTCCGGGGCTCGAGGAGCGAGTGTGACATGCAGCCGCGGAACTTGCTCATCATCATGTCGGATCAGCATAGCCGCGGCCTATTGGGCTGCTACGGGCACCCGATCGTGCGCACCCCCAATCTCGACCGATTGGCGGCTCGAGGCACACGATTCAACGCGTGCTGGAGCCCATCGCCGGTCTGCATTCCGGCGCGTGCCTCATTCGCGACCGGCAAATACATTCACCAGATCGGCTTCTGGGACAACGCGGACCCGTACGACGGTTCAATACCGAGTTGGCACCACCGGCTGCGCGATGCCGGCCACAGGGTCGTCTCCATCGGCAAGCTCCACTTCCGCTCGGATGACGACGATTGCGGATTCTCGGAATCGATCGTGCCGATGCAAGTCGTGGAGGGGAAAGGCGACCTCCTGGGGCTCATCCGCGACGATCTGCCGGTGCGCGGCGCCGCCTACAAGATGGCGCGCATGGCCGGCCCCGGCGAGTCGCCCTACACTCAATACGATCGTGACATCGCCGCGCGCGCGCAGGTTTGGCTGCGAGAGGAGGCAAAGAAGTTCTCCCACAAGCCCTGGATTCTGTTCGTGTCGTTCGTGGCGCCGCATTACCCGCTGACCGCCCCGCCGGAGCACTTCTATCGGTACTTCGATGATCCCACGCTTCCGATGCCGGCGGTCTATGATCGCAGCGAGCGGCCGGACCATCCGTTCATTCGCGACTATGCCGAGTCGTTCAATTTCGACGATTATTTCCAGACGCCGAGAGACGTTCTGCGGGCCGTCGCCGGCTATTACGGGCTTTGCAGCTTCATGGACGAGCAGGCCGGCAAGGTGCTGGATGCCTTGGCCGCATCAGGGTTCGCCGCCAATACCCGGATCGTCTACACAAGCGACCATGGGGACGCGGTGGGCAAGCGGGGCCTGTGGGGAAAATCAACGCTCTACGAAGAGACCGTGGGCGTGCCGCTGATCGTCGCGGGCGCCGGCATACCCGAAGCGGGCGTGATCGACACGCCGGCCAATCTCGTGGACTTGTATCCTTTCATTATCGAATGCGTGGGCGAGGCGGACGCCGGAATGATCGAGCGGGATCATCCGGGCGTCTCCATTGCACGTCTCGCATGCGGAGAGCAGCCGAGCCGCACAGTTCTGAGCGAATACCACGGCATGGGCTCGACCACCGGTGCGTTTGCCGTCAGGCACGGCCGGTTCAAATACATCCATTACGTAAAATACCCGCCGCAGCTGTTCGACCTGGTGAATGATCCGGACGAACGGCAAGACCTTTCAGGCGACCCTCGGTTCGCCGATCTGTTGGCGCAAAGTGAATCGAAGTTGCGTGCGCTGCTTTCGCCCGAGGGCGTGGATTCTCGTGCAAGAAAACGCCAAGCCGAACAGTTGGAACGGTACGGCGGCCGTGCTGCGGTCATCGAGCGAGGCGATCTGGGCTTTTCGCCGCCACCTGGTATCCGGCCAGACTTCGAGTGAGCCGTTGCTGGCACGAGCTGACGCGCGATGTCTGCTGCGATCGGAATTCGGCACTTTTGTGACATGCGGCACAGCTGTTGAAGTCCGCTATCGGTCCAAGAGCTCTCGTGGTCAGGCGCTTACGGCGCCCAAATGATGGTCCGGCGAGCCTCCGACGATCGAATGCCGCGCCGATCGCGAAGGTATCAACCACCAAGGGCCTGCTCGACCGGCGTATGGGGGAGATTCAGCGCATCTGCGACGGCTTTATACGTTATCCGCCCCTCGTGAATATTCAGGCCAGCGCGCAAATATGGGTCTTCTGCGAGGGCCCGTTTATACCCCTTGTCGGCAATCGCGAGAACGAACGGCAAGGTCATGTTGTTCAGCGCAAACGTGGAGGTACGGGGAACGGCACCGGGCATGTTGGCGACGCAGTAATGGACCACGTCATCAATAACGAATACCGGATCCGAGTGTGTCGTGGGGCGCGATGTCTCGACGCATCCGCCCTGGTCGATTGACACATCGACGATGACGGAACCTGGCTTCATGGTCCGCACTGTCGCTGCACTGACGAGTTTTGGGGCTGTCGCTCCGGGGACCAGCACGGTTGCGATCACCAGATCGGCACGCCGACAAAGCGTCTCGATTGCATCCGCGGTGGAGAACACGGTCCGCAGGCCTGTTCCAAACTGATTGGCCAGACGCCGCAGCACCTCGGGATTCCGATCGACGACCGTGACGCCTGCGCCCATACCCATCGCTATCAGGGTGGCGTTGCTGCCGGCGTGCCCGCCGCCCAAGACCAAAACGTCGGCGGGCGGCACACCGGGAACTCCACCCAACAACACGCCGCGGCCACCGTGTTCCCTCTCTAGATAGTGCGCGCCGACATGCGAGGCCATCCGCCCGGCTACTTCGGACATCGGCGTCAGCAGCGGCAAAGAGCCGGTCGGACTCGTCACGGTTTCGTAGGCGATGGCAATGCAGCCCGCGTCGAGAAGGTCTCGTGTCTGCTCCGGGTCGGGAGCAAGGTGCAGATACGTGAACAGGATTTGGCCGCGCTTGAGCAGCTTGCGTTCGGGGGCTAGCGGCTCCTTCACCTTCACGATCATTTCAGAGCGTGCATAAATCTCCTGTGCGTCTGAGACGATCTCCGCGCCGGCCGACCTATACTCGTCGTCGTTGAGACCGGCGGCGATTCCCGCCCCCTGTTGCACGATCACCTGATGCCGCTTTGCGGTAAGCTCCCGCACCGCAGAAGGCACGAGGCCTACGCGATATTCATGGTCCTTAATTTCTTTTGGAACTCCGACCAGCATCGATCGACCATCGCAGGGTTCTTGGCACAGCGGTCCTGCACGTTAGACGGGGAGCCGCAGTGCAAAGCACGTCGCTAAACAATGACCAGAACTCTCATCTTCAGCCGGTCTAGCATATCAGGAGGCAGTGTTGACAAGCTGATATCCGGGCGGCGTTTGAGATGTCTTGCAGTGGCCCGAGCAAAGGTTCGCACGTCTGCTACCGGGGATGCACCGAGCTTTGCCAGGAGGATGGAGGCGCGCGCCGCGATTGACGCGGCGCGCAGGGCTTCCTTCGGGGACGCGACTCCCTCAAGATCGAGGATGCGGCACTGACGGCGCCGTTCGCTTGGCGCCGATGCCTTCGAACGTGCGCCTGAAGCGGCGGCTTGAGCGCGCCAGGGCGATCGACGCATGGCGACCGACAGCAGCGCGACACCGCTCATCGCCATCGAGGCGGTGGTCCTCGATACCGAGACCACGGGGCTCGATCCGGCCAAGGCACGGCTGCTCGAACTGGCGGCGGTGCTCATTTCCGGCGGCCGCGTGGCCGTGGACGCGTCGTTCCGCAGCCTGGTGCAGCCGGGGGAGGCGATCCCGGCAGAGGCCACCGCGGTCCACGGCATCGACGCGCAAGCGCTTGCCTCGGCGCGCCCTTTCGCCGAGGTGTGGCCGGAATTCTCCGCGTTTTGCGCCAATCGCGTCCTCATCGGCCATTCGATCGGATTCGACCTTGCGGTCCTGGCCAACGAGTGCGCCCGCGCCGCGATCGACTGGAAATCCGCGCGTACCTTGGACGTCAGACTATTGGCAGAACTGGCACAGCCGCAACTCGCCGGCTACTCGCTCGATCAACTGGCCGCCTGGCTGAAAATCACGCCGGAAGGGCGTCATTCCGCTCTGGGCGACGCCTTGACGGCTGCGCGCATCTTCCTCGCGCTGGTGCCGCACTTGCGCGAGCGCGGCATCCGGACACTGGCCGAGGCGGAGCGCGCCTGCCGTGGGCTCAACGAGGCGCTCGCGGTGCAGCATCGGGCCGGCTGGGCCGATCCGGTCGCGCCGCTCGGGCGCGATCGCGACGGGGCGCCGCAGCGCTTCGACACCTATCCGTTCCGCCACCGTGTCGCGGATCTGATGAGCCCGCCGCAATTCTGTGCACCGGATACCACCATCGGAGCTGCGGTGCGCCACATGATGCGCGAGCGGATTTCATCGCTGTTCGTCGCGCGCGAGGAGGCCGACGGAGCGCCGGCGCCGCGGCCGCAGGACACGGCGATCGTCACCGAACGCGATGTGCTGCGCGCGATCGGCGAGTACGGCTCCGCGGCGCTTTTCCTTCCCGTCGGCCGGATCGCGAGCGCGCCGCTGCAAACCATTCCGGCCGGCGCCTTCGTGTACCGTGCCATCGCTCAGGTGCGGCGCCTCAAAGTACGCCACCTGGGAGTGGAGGACGAGGGCGGGCGGCTATGCGGCGCGGTTTCGGCGCGGGATCTCTTGCGCCTGCGCGACGAGCAGGCGATCTGGCTCGGCGACGAGATCGATGCCGCCGCCGACGTGCCTGCGCTCGCGCGCGCCTGGGCCAAGCTGCCGCCGGTGGTGGAACGCCTGATCGCCGAGGGCGCCTCCGGTCGCGACGCGGCCGAGATCATTTCCTTCGAGCTGGAGGCATTGACGCGGCGGGCCGCCATCATCGGCGAGCAACGCATGCAGGCGCACGGCGGCGGCGAGCCGCCCTGTGCCTATGCGGTCGCGGTGCTGGGATCGGCCGGACGCGGCGAGAGCCTGTTGGCGCTCGATCAGGACAACGCGATCGTGTTTGCGGACGGCACCCCCGGCGGCGCGGAGGATCGCTGGTTCGAGGCGCTGGGCGTGCAGCTTGCCGATATCCTGCACGAGGTCGGCGTTCCGTATTGCAAGGGCGGGGTGATGGCCAAGAATCCGCAATGGCGCGGATCGCTGGCGACGTGGCGCGAACGGGTGGGCGGTTGGATTCGCCGCTCGGATCCTCAGGACCTGCTGTCGGTCGACATCTTCTTCGACCTCAATGGCGTGCACGGCGATCTCCGATTGACGCAAACGCTGCGGCGCGACGCCTACGAGATGGCCAAAGGCGATGCGGCCTTTGCCAAGCTGCTGGCGGAAGCCGCCGGCGCGCGCGAGCCCGGCCTCGGCTGGTTCCGCCGCCTGCGTACCGACCATGGCCGGATCGATCTCAAGACGACCGGGCTGTTCAGCGTGGTCACGGCCGCGCGCGTGCTCGCCATCCGCCACCATATCGTCGAACGCTCGACGCTGGAGCGGCTCGAGGGCCTCAAGGCGCTCGGCATCGGCGCCGAACAGGATCTGGAGGCCCTCGGTGAGGCCCATGGCCTCTTTCTCGACCTCATCGTCCGCCAGCAGGTCGACGACATCGCGCACGGCCTGACCCCAAGCAATGCCGTCGCGGTCAGGAGCTTGTCGCCGCGCAAACGGCAGCGCTTGCGCGAGGGGCTGGCGGCGGTCGAGCCGCTGGAGGAGCTCACCCGCGATCTGCTGTTCAAAGCGTAAGGACTTCGGCAGGATCATCCTGGTCTTGAACCCGCGAAGGCCGTGGCGGCGGTTGCCGCGAACCGCAGGAGGGGGCGATGCTGGAGGAATTCAAGAAATTCGTGATGCGCGGCAATGTCGTCGACCTTGCCGTGGGGGTGGTCATCGGTGCGGCTTTCGGCGCCATCGTGGCCTCGCTGGTCGCGGACATCTTCATGCCGATCATCGGGGCCGTCACCGGCGGGCTCGATTTCTCCAACTACTTTGTGCGGCTGTCGCGCTCGGTCACCGCCGACTCGCTTGCCGAGGCAAGGAAGCAGGGCGCGGTTCTCGCCTACGGCAACTTCATCAGCGTCGCGATCAATTTCCTGATCATCGCGGCGTGCTTGTTCGTGGTCGTGCGACTGATCAACCGCTTGAAAGCCGAAGAGGCGGAAAAGCCCGTGCCGCCCCCGACCAAGACCGAAGCGCTGCTGCAGGAGATCAGGGACCTGCTGGCGAACAAAGCGTAGCGCGCATCTCGCTTTTCCCCAGGGGAAAACGTTCCGCGTGCTTCGAGACGCGCGCGTTCCGCGCGCTCCTCAGCATGAGGAGGTTTGTGTATGCCACGCACCACATTCCTCATCCTGAGGAGCGGTCCGAAGGACCGCGTCTCGAAGGACGCAAGTTCAATCCGATTGATCGGTCGCTTTGCTTCTTTTGATGAGACGCCGCGCGCGCCGTCGCTTAAATGATCGCGCCAGCGAAATGGAGACGTGAATGCCGCAGACGGCCTTGCAGATTGGGTCGGCGTCCCTGGCCGACGCCTTGACGGCGCCGGCGCGCGACGCGCCGGAGAGCGGTATCGTCGAGGTGATGAGTTACGGCCGCCGGCGCGGCGACGTGATCGGGCTGTGGGCCGGCGAGGGCGACATGCCGACGCCGGCCTTCATCGCCGAGGCCGCCACCCGCTCGCTCGCCGCCGGCGAGACGTTCTACACTTGGCAGCGCGGCATTCCCGAGCTGCGCGAGGCGCTGGCGCGCTACCACGGCCGGCTCTATGGGCGCGCATTTTCGGCCGACGAGTTCTTCGTCACCGGCTCCGGCATGCAGGCGATCCAGGCCGCCCTTGCCATGACGGTCGCGGCCGGCGACGAGATCGTCATCCCGACGCCGACCTGGCCGAACGCCGCCGCCGCGACCGGCATCCTGGCCGCCCGCCCGGTCGAGGTCCCGATGACCTTCGGCAACGCCGGCTGGACGCTCGATCACGAGCGGCTCGCGAGCGCGGTCGGCCCGCGCAGCCGCGCTCTGTTCATGGTCTCGCCGTCCAACCCCACCGGCTGGACGGCGAGCCTCGATGATCTCCGGCAGACGCTCGCTCTGGCGCGGCGGCATGGCCTTTGGATCATCGCCGACGAGACCTATGCGCGTTTCTGGTACGGCGAAGGCGAGCGCGCGCCCTCCTATCTCGACGTGATGGAGCCCGAGGACCGCATTCTATTCGTCAACACGTTCTCCAAGAACTGGGCGATGACCGGCTGGCGCATCGGCTGGATCGCCGCACATCCGTCGCTCGGCCAGGTGATCGAGAACTTGATCCAGTATTCGACCTCGGGCGTCGCCGCGTTCATGCAGCGCGCCGCCACGGTTGCGCTCGACCGCGGCGAGAGCTTCGTCGTCCATCAGATCGCCCGCGCGCGGCGCGGCCGCGACATTGCGGCCGCCGCCCTGGCGGGCACGGGACGTTGCCGGTTCGCTCTGCCCCAGGGCGCGTTCTACCTGTTCTTCACGGTCGATGGCGAAACCGACATGCGGCGCCTGGCCTTCCGCCTGATCGACGAGGCGGGCGTCGGGCTCGCGCCCGGCACCGCGTTCGGCGCCGGCGGCGAGGGTTTTCTGCGGCTGTGCTTCGCGCGCAATGCCGAGCAGCTGGAAGCCGCGATGGCGCGGGTTGCGGCGGTGTTGTCGGCCGCGCGCTGAGCCGAGTGGGCCTCGGTCACAGACCTGGCAGCAGTGGCGCATCACCATCGAGGCGAATGCCCTCGAGTGCCAGCAGACGCCGTTTGGTCGATGTCGCTCCGTAGGCCGAAAATCCCCCAATCTTGCGGCCGCCGGCCAGGATCCGGTGGCACGGAATGATGAGCGGGATCGGATTGCGCGACATGGCCCGTCCGACCGCGCGTGCGGCCCCCGGCGAACCCACTTTGCGGGCCAGCTCGCCATAGCTTGCCGTGTGCCCCCAGCCGACCGCCCGCGTTGCCGCATAGACTGTCTGGTGGAAGCGGCTGACGCCCGGCAGATCAACCGCCACCGAGCAGAAGTCGACGTTCTCGCCCGCAAGGTACCGCTGGATTGCGGCGATCGCCTGGTTGATCCGCGGGGGCGGATTTTCCCGGCCCGCCTCTGGCCGACCTGCTCCCAGCCGTTGCTCCGTTGCGTTGCGGTCGGCTTCGGGCAGCTGCAGCCGCGTCAAGCCCCGCTCGTTCCAGGCGACGCCGCACGTTCCAATGGCCGTCTCGAACAGGCAGCAGGGCTGCGGCCTAGGCGGTTTGCTCGATGCGATCATGGCTAGCCGACGATTGCCGTTCCAGCGTCCGTTTGATCACCTTCGCGCCCTGCTCGGCCATGGCGTCGATGGACCCGGCAAGATCGTTCGGCAATAGGTCGATGACCCAAACGAACCGGCTCGTCGCCTCGCCCTCCGCAAACACCTGAACCGATGCGTTGTAGTGCGCAGGACGGCCGCCGACGATCGCGTAGACGAGCCTCTTGGCCTTATCGTCAAGGTCGACCAGCGCTTCGCGCGCCACCATGCCGTTCCCGAAAGTCACGATTCTCGCGTCTCCGTCCATCCGTGCGTCGACGACAAAGCCGGGGACGAGACGCTGGTGCACGGCGCCGAAATCGCGAACGGCGTCCCAGACGTCGTCCGCGCGCGCCTCGATCAAGAACTCCTTACGGATGGATGCCATCTTGGATGTCTCCTGTCTGCCGGATACTATCTTGCCAAAAAATGCCGGTCGGGCCGCGCCGTCAGATTTGCTGGCCGCAGTAAGCCTCGATCCGGTAGCCGTCGGGATCGACCACGAAGCCCGCATAGTAGTCGGCACCATAGTCGGCGCGCACGCCCGGGCTTGCCGTTGTCGCGTCCTCCGGCGCCAAGCGCTGCGGCGTGGAACGCATCCACGCTCTTGCGCGTCGGCGCGCTGAAGCAGAAGTGCAAGCCCGATTTCTCATCCGGCGTGACCGGGCGTTCTGCGACGCTGATCCAGAACGCGACAGCCTCGCGGCCATAGCCGAGGGAGTCTGCGCCCTCGCTCAGGCAGCGCGTAGCCGAGCGGCTTGAGCGCGGCGTCGTAGAAGCGTTTCGTCCGGGCGATATCGCGGACCCCGATCGAGACGTGATCGATCATTGAGCTCTCCTGTTGTGGCATGCGTTGGCTGTCGATTGAGCGCGCGAGGCCGCCGATCGGCGGGCGAAGAACTCGACCTGCAGGTGCCAGGTCGCGCCGCCATCGAGCGAGCGCTCGCCGAGCCAGTGGAACGAATTCGGGCGTGATCTCGGTGAAGCTCCAGCGGATCGCGGCGCCGGCATCGTCCACGCCCTCCTGCACGATGTCGTGGCCGCGCGCCCGGCCGATCTGCCGCGTGTAGAGCTGCTTGACCGGATCGCTCCAGAGGATGTGCCAGGCGTCGAGGCCGGGGTCGTAGACCCGCAGCGTGGTGCCGTAGAAGACGCCGGGCAAGATCCACACGTCCTGGATGGCGCGGCCTTCGAGCACCCAGCCGAAATGGATCTCGCCGCGGCCGTGTGCTCGTCGTGCCGTCGTCGCCATGCATGACGGCGTCCATCTCCCAGCTCCCGATCAGCCAGCCGTAGAGCCCCATCTTGTCGGCGCGATCGGGAGCCGGGCGGTCGGTGTGAAGGGCCTCGATGAACGGGGATGGCGAAGCGGGCATGGCAATGCCTTTCGGGCCTGGCGTCATGCCCGTTTACCTAGGCCGCCCGCCTCGCCGCCGCTTGGGAAAAATTGCTATATTGGCGCCCATGCAATCGACCTCACACCTGCTGGCGTCGGGTCCGGGCTGGAGCGTGCGCGACATCGTCTGCACCGCCGGCCCGCACGACCGGCCGTTCGAGGAGCGGCACGATGCCGTGTGCATCGCGGTGGTGACGCACGGCACCTTCCAGTACCGCTCGAGGCTCGGCGCGGCCGTGCTCGCGCCGGGCGCGGTGCTGCTCGGCAACGAGGGGTATTGCTTCGAATGCGGCCATGAACACGGCACCGGCGACCGTTGCCTCGCCTTCCAATTCGCGCCCGATCGCCTGGAAGAGATCGTGGCCGCGGTGCCGGGCGCCCGGCAGGCCGCGTTCGCCGTCCCGCATCTGCCGCCGTCGCCGCGGTTGATGCCGCTCATCGCCGCGGCCGAGGCCGCGCGCGATGACGGCGACGGCGCGGAACTCGAGGAGCTGGCGCTGCGCCTCGCCGGGGCGGTCGCTGCGGCGCTGACCGGTGCCGACCGCGGGGCCCAGGGGCCGAGCCGTCGCGACGAGCGGCGCGTCACCGCCGCGCTGCGCCGGATCGAGGCGGAGGCCGAGGAACCGCTTGCGCTTGCCGATCTGGCGCGCGAAGCCGCGACCAGCCCATACCATTTCCTGCGCACCTTTCGCCAAGTGGTGGGCATGACGCCGCACCAGTTTGTGCTGCGCACGCGCCTTCACCGCGCGGCCGTGCGGCTGCGGCGAACGGACGAGTCCATTTCGGCCATCGCCTTCGAGGCTGGTTTCAGCGACTTATCGACGTTCAACCGCCGCTTCCGGCGGGTGATGGGCTTGAGCCCAGGCGCCTATCGCGGGTGGGAGGCGCGGCATTCCCCAAGGGCCGGGCTTTGACACCCCGCCCTGCGCTGGCCTATTCCTCCTGTAAGTAAAAATACTGAGGGAATCGAGCAGCAGCGAGTGGCTCAGATGACATACATCGACAGCGCCGGCGGGGAGATTTTCATCGTCGACGATGATGCGGGCGTGCGCGATGCTCTCTCGGTCGTATTCACGCTCGAGGGCTACAAAGTGACCGGCTTCTCCGACGGCGCGGCTTTCCTGGCCGCCGCCAGGGCACGGACGCCGACCTGCATCCTGCTCGATATTCAAATGCCTGGACGCTCCGGGTTGGACATCCTTCGGGAGCTCAACGCGCAGCAATATCCGGCGCCGATTTTCATCATTTCGGGGGTCGGCGACATCCCGATGGCGGTGCAGGCGATCCGCAACGGCGCCCTCGACTTCATCGAAAAGCCGTTCGATGGGCGCACGGTGGTATCGCGCGTGCGGGAAGCCGTCGGGGCCTGGAACCATCGCGCCGGCCAAGCGAGCGATTTCGCGGGCCTGCAGTTTCCCGGGCACGAGCACCTCACGGCGCGCGAGCACGACGTCCTGCAACAGGTCGCGACGGGCGCATCGAACAAAGAAGCCGGGCGCACGCTCGGCATCAGCCCCCGGACGGTCGAGGTCCACCGTGCCCGCATCATGGAAAAATTGGGCGCCAAGAACGCCGCCGATCTGGTCCGCATCGTGCTCGGGCACAAGCGCGCCAATTAAGCATCTTACAGGCGGCCATCCTTCGAGACGCGTCGCTGCGCGACGCTCCTCAGGATGAGGTCAGAGGGAGGGCGCGGCTTGCCCCAGCCCTCATCCTGAGGAGCCGCGCGGAACGCGCGGCGTCTCGAAGGATGGCCGCGCATTCAAACTGGCCCGCTACCCCCAAAATGCTTTGACGCGCACGCCGAGCGCCTTCATGCAAGGCTTCGGCGAGCGCATTGCCGGAGACCTTCTTGATCCGCCTCACCCTCGATGCCGCGGCCCTCAGGCGCGTCGGCGAGACGCTGCTCATCGGCGGCTTGGGAGGCATGGCCCTCGGGCTGCCGGGATTTCCGGCCGGCTGGCTGTCGGGCGCGATCCTCGCGGTGTCGATCGCCGCTCTGGCCGGCCGCCCGGTGCGTATTCCCGATCCGTTGGCGCGGGTCACGTTTGTGATCACGGGGATTTCGCTCGGCGGCGCCGTCACGCCGGAGGCGGTCGGCGGCATGAGCGCATGGCCGGCAAGCCTCGCCCTGCTTGCCGTGGGAATGACCGTGCTGACCGGCGCGGTCGCGCTCTATCTGCGCAAAGTGCATGGCTGGGAAACGATTTCAGCAGTGCTTGCCGCTTGCCCGGGCGGACTTGCAACGGTGCTCGTGCTGGCTGCCGAGAGCGGCGCCGACGTCCGCTCGGTCGCGATCGTTCAAACGGTGCGGATCGTGCTTCTGGCGGTCGCCTTGCCGGCCGCGCTGGCGGCGTTCGGACTGACCGGAAGCCCGACCGCTCTGCGCGCAGGCGGGGCTTCGCTCGGCGATCTCGCACCGCTCGCGGCGCTGATCGCGATTTGCACGCTTGCGGCGGTGGTTGCGCAGTGGCTGCGCTTCCCCGGCGGTTTGATGTTCGGCGCTATGCTCTCGTCCGCCGTTATGCATGGCACCGGCTGGATCACCGTCACGCTGCCGCCGTGGCTCGCGATCCTGTCGTTCATCGTGCTGGGGTCCCTGACCGGCACCCGCTTCGCGAACACCGACGTCCGGCTGCTCCGCCACCTGGCGGCGGCGGCCCTCGGAGCCTTTGCGGTCGGCACCGTCGTGGCGCTCGGCTGGGCCCTTGCGGCGGCGGCGCTGCTGTCGCTGAACACCGGCGACATGATCATCGCCTACGCGCCCGGCGCGCTCGAAGCGATGATGATCCTGGCGCTTGCGCTCAACTTCGATCCGGCGTTTGTCGGCGCGCATCACCTCGCCCGCTTCATGCTGGTGCTGATCGCGATACCCGTCGTCATTCCCCGGTTGCGGCGGCGCAGCGGGGCTGAGCGCGCGCAAGACGAATGAGGTCTGGGCGATTACGCCGCCGCTAGCGCGTGCTCGTTGAGCGGCAGCAGGAGCGAGGCAGGCCGCCGGACATCCGACCGGCGTCAGTTCGTCGGCCCGCGCGTGGCGATGCGCTCATCCGGCTCGGCCGGCGTGACGCCGGTGGCGCGATTGACCAGCACCGTCACGACCCACAAGGCGACCCCGATCCCGATCAGCACGCCGGCGACCTTGTATTGGACCGGGTCGCGGCCGGTCCACGGACCGGCGAGAAATGCGCAGGTCACCGCACCGAGCACCGGCAGGAACGTCGGGGTGCGGAAATGCTTGTGCTCGACGGGATCGCGGCGCAGCACCAGCACCGCAATGTTGACCACCGTGAACACGCACAGCAGCAGCAACGCGGTCGTGCCGCCGAGCGCGGGCACGGCGCCCACGAATGTGATCAGGCCGAACGCCAGCAGTGTGGTGAACCCGATGGCGATGAACGGGGTCCGGCGTGTGGCGTGAACCTTGCCCAGCGCGGCCGGCAGCACGCGCTCGCGGCTCATGCCGTAAACCAGGCGGCTCGCCATCAGCATGTTGATCAGTGCGCTGTTGGCGACGGCGAACATGGTGATGAACCCGAAAATCCAGAGCGGGAAGTTCGGCGCACCCGCCTGCACGACCTTGAGCAGGGGCGTCTCGCCTTCGCCGAGCTGCTCGGGCGGCACCAGCGTGATCGAGGAGATCGAGACCAGGACATAGATCGTGCCGGTGATCAGCAACCCGGCGAGCAGGATCTTCGGGAAGGTGTTGACGGGGTCCTTGGTCTCTTCGCACATGTTGACCGAATCTTCGAACCCGACCATCGCGAAGAAGGCGAGCGTGGTGGCGGCGATCACCGGCCAAAAGATGCCGCCGTCGACGGACGTTTTGAATTCCATCACGCGCGCCACGTCGCCCTTACCCCCGCCGATCGCCCACAGCCCGATGAAGATGATGATGAGGAGACCGGTCAGCTCCACGCAGGTGAGAACAACGTTCATCTTCACGCTCTCGCCGACGCCGCGGAAGTTGATGATCGCGACCGCCGCCATGAAGGCGAGGCCGATCATCGTGATCCCGGCAGCCGAGACCTTGAGGTCGAAGGCATGCGACAGGTTGGCGGCGAAAGCGCGCGACGCGGTCGACGACGAGGTGATGCCCGAGCACATCACCGCGAAAGCGACGATGAAGGTGATGAAGTGGATGCCGAAGGCGCGGTGCGTGTAGAGCGCGGCGCCTGCGGCGCGCGGATACTTCGTCACCAGTTCGAGGTAGCTGAACGCCGTCATCAGCGCGACGACGAACGCGACGACGAACGGCAGCCACACCGCACCGCCGACCTGCTTGGCCACCTGTCCGGTGAGCGCGTAGATGCCGGTGCCGAGGATGTCGCCGACGATGAACAGCAGGAGCAGCCAGGGCCCCATCACCCGGTGAAGGCTTGGTTCTGCCTGAGGCTCGGCTGCGATCGGGTCTTGCCGATGGATACGTCGGTCATTGGTCCCCCCCAATTGCCCGGTCCGTATCCGGTCATCCTGACCGGTTGGCGAAATTTGACAACATGCTATTTGCAGACCTGCCCTTCCGATTTGCGTGCGGGCAGTGGAATCGACAGCAGGCTACTCGGCCGCCAGCGCGTGGTCCTTGAGCGGCAGGCCGAGGCGCTGCCACACGTCGACCAGCGCCTCGGCCAGCGCATCGATCAGCGCGTCGTCGTGATAGGGCGACGGCGTGATGCGGAACCGCTCCGAGCCGCGCGGCACGGTCGGATAGTTGATCGGCTGGATGTAGATGCCGTGCTCGGCGAGCAAGCAGGTCGCTCGCCACCTTGCACTTCTCGGGATCGCCGATGAACACCGGCACGATGTGGGTCTCGCTCGGCATCACCGGCAGCCGTGCGGCGGTCAAGCACCGCCTTGGTGCGCGCGGCGCGGTCCTGGTGGCGCTCGCGCTCCCAGCTTGAGGACTTGAGGTGACGGATGGCCGCGGTTGCGGCCGCGCAGATCGCCGGCGGCAGCGCGGTGGTAAAGATGAAGCTCGGCGCATAGCAGCGCACCGCGTCGACGATGCTGGCGTCGGCCGCGATATAGCCGCCGAGGCAGCCGAACGCCTTCGCGAGCGTGCCTTCGATCACGTCGACCCGCGCCATGGCGCCGTCGCGCTCGGCGATGCCGCCGCCGCGCGGTCCGTACATGCCGACCGCGTGCACCTCGTCGACAAACGTCATCGCGCCATAGCGCTCGGCGAGATTGCAGATGCGCCCGACCGGCGCGGTGTCGCCGTCCATCGAGTAGAGGCCCTCGAACACGATCAGCTTCGGCCGATCCGGCGCGGCCTCCCGCAACAGCGTTTCGAGATGATCGAGGTCGTTATGCCGCCAGATCTTTTTTTCCGCGCCGGACTGGCGGACGCCCTCGATCATCGAATTGTGGTTGAAGGCGTCGGACAGGATCAAGCAGTCCGGCATCAGCTTGGCGATGGTCGCGATGCCGGTCTGGTTCGACACGTAGCCGGAGGTGAAGACGAGCGCCGCCTCCTTGCCGTGCAGGTCGGCAAGCTCGCGCTCGAGCTCGACCAGCGGATGATTGGTGCCCGAAATATTGCGGGTGCCGCCCGCGCCGCTGCCCATGCGGGTTGCGGTCTCCACCATGGCCCCGATCACCTTGGGATGCTGGCCCATCCCGAGATAGTCGTTGGAGCACCAGATCACGACGTCGCGCACCCCTTGCGGCGAGTGCCAGCGCGCGTGCGGAAAACGGCCGGCGATGCGCTCGAGGTCGGCAAAGACCCGGTAGCGCCGCTCGTTCTGCAGCCGGTCGATGGCGCTGCGAAAATAGCCCTGATAGTCCATCCCAGAATTTATTCCTGCGGGGCGGAACCCTGAGATTGGATTTAGAAGCGTTCTACGCTGTTTGTCGAGACCAGATTGTGTGATCGCATGGGCCGCACGGCGGCGGCCGGGCTTTGGTACCGGCTCGTCATGCGGTGTAAGCAGGAGCCATGGTGGGCAACGAGCGCCTCTCCTCCACTGTCGATGACGCGGAAGTCGCGCGTTTTTCCGCCCTTGCGGCGCAATGGTGGGAGGAGCGCGGCGAGATGCGCATGCTGCACCGGCTCAACCCGGTGCGGATCGGCTATATCCGCGATCATGCGGCGGCGCGGTTTGGCCGCGACCCCAAGCGCCTCGATTCGTTGGCGCGTCTGCGCATCCTCGACGTCGGCTGCGGCGGCGGCATTCTGTCCGAGCCGCTTGCGCGTCTCGGCGCCGACGTGGTCGGGGCCGATCCCTCGGACGCCAACATCGCGGTGGCGAAGCAGCATGCCGCGCAGGCGGGCGTGGCGGTCGACTACCGCTGCACGACCGCCGAGGCGCTGGCGGACGCGGGCGAGCGCTTCGACGTCGTGCTGGCAATGGAGGTGGTCGAGCACGTGGCGGACCTTGGCTTGTTCGTCCGGCGCGCCGCCGAGATGGTCAAGCCGGGCGGCCTCATGGTCGCGGCCACCATCAATCGCACGCTCAAGAGCTTCGCGCTGGCGATCGTGGCGGCCGAGTACGTGCTCGGCTGGCTGCCGCGCGGCACCCATCGCTGGGAAAAGCTGGTCACCCCCGACGAGCTCGAGCGCGCCATGGAAGGCGGCGGCTTGCGCGCCCTCGCCGGCACCGGCGTGATCTATAACCCGCTCGCCGGCGCCTGGCAGCTCGCCGACGACATGGACGTGAATTACATGATGGTCGCCGAGCGGCCGGCCGAGAGCATGATCCCGAAAAGTGGATGCCGGTTTTCGGAAAGAGATCATGCTCCACCAACAGGCTAGAGTGGGATGACAATTCGAAGAAAGTCATCCCGCTCTAGGACGCGACCCCCCGATGATCGATTCGAGCTGGTTGTGGGCGGTGTTCACGCTGTTGGCCGCCGCCGCCCAAACCGCGCGCAACGCCATGCAGCGGGAACTGACCGCGAGCCTCGGCACCGTCGGGGCGACGCATGTGCGCTTCCTGTTCGGCTTTCCGTTCGCCTTGGTCTTTCTGGCGCTCATCGCCACGGTGTCGGGAGCGACACTGCCGCGCCCGGGTCCCGCGTTCTGGCCCTGGATCGCGGTCGGGACGCTGGCGCAAATTGCCGCCACCGCATTGATGCTCGCCGCCATGGGCGAGCGCTCGTTCGTGGTGACCATCGCCTATATCAAGACCGAGCCGGTGCAGGTCGCGCTGTTCGGGCTCGTTGTCCTCGGCGACAGGCTCACGCTGCCGATGACGGTTGCGATCCTGATTGCCACCGCCGGTGTCGTCGTGATGTCGCTCAAGCCGGGCGAGCGCACCGGCGGCGCACGGCCGATGGTGCTCGGCCTGACGGCAGGCAGCATGTTCGCGCTCTCCGCGATCGGCTACCGCGGCGCCATCCTGAGCCTCGAGCAGACCACTTTCGTGATGGCGGCGACCTTCACGCTTGCGGTCGGGCTGGTCATGCAGGCCGCGCTGCTGTCGCTCTATCTGGCGATCCGCGATCGCGCCGTGCTGGTCGCGATCGCACGGGCGTGGCGGCCGTCGCTGCTGGCCGGCTTCATGGGCGCCACGGCCTCGCAGTTCTGGTTCCTGGCCTTTGCGCTTGCGACCGCCGCCAGCGTGCGCACGCTGGCGCTGGTCGAGGTGTTGTTCGCACAGGCCATCTCGCGCTTCGTGTTCGGCCAGAAGACCACGCCGCGCGAGGCCATCGGCATCGTGCTGGTGACATTCGGCGTGGCGCTGCTGATCTGGGCGCACTGACGACAATATCCGAAGGTTTGCGAGTAGGCGCCATGGCTGCACGCCTCCCTGTCCCTCCCCCGCGCAAGGGGGAGGGAACCACGAAGGTCGCGCCGAATGGCATGCTCGTTTCGGCTTCGCACAACCACGCTTTGATTCCAAAGCCTCCAGAAATCATCGCTCAAGACATAGACATAAGCGACGAGCGCAATCCCTGCTCGGGTGTAGCGGCGCCCGTTCGGGCGCCGCGCCGGTTTGTACGCCCGAGGCTTGATTGTACGCGCCTAGTACAACACCACCGGGTTCGCCGGCGAACCGGTGCCGCCGACGATCCGTAGTGGCGCCCAGATGAAGGCGCCTTCGTAGACCCTGTTGTCGACCAACGACTTGGTGTCCACGTTCTCCAGGTTCCAGATGCCGCGGCGAGTCTGCATCTCGGTGTGGCAGGGCACCGCGTAGTCGGTACCCTGTTCGCCGGCCGGCTGCGCGTCATTCGCCGAAGTGTCGCCCATCATGAGCGAGATATCGCGCGAGGCCATGTATTCGCAGGCGCTCAGCCCAAAGCCCGGCTCCCCCTTCGCGAACAGATCCCGGGCAGCCTTGCGCTGATCTGAGGTCATCGACTTGTAGCGATCGTTGCTCCAGGAATTGCCTTGGCCGGTGTGCAGGGCGACGCAGTCCCCGGGACCGATTTCGGCAAGGTTTTGCGCCGTGACCATGGCCCGCACGTCGTCAGCCGTCACGATCCCCGGCTCACCCGGCTGCATCGGAATCGGCAGCATTTCCGCCGTGGCCGGGATCCTCCCTTGCGATTTTCGGTACGCGACCGCGTCCAACACCACCAGGCGGCAGACGAATCCCAGCTCGCCGACGTGTTCCACGCCGTTCGGACCCATGCCGACCGCGCGTCCGCCAAGGGGCTCACGCTCGTAGGACTGCGGGAACAGGTTGCCGTTGTAGAAGAACATGCCCTTGGAGGTGTTCACCCCGATATGGCCGGGCCCGTCGAACTGCGTACCGATCTGCCCGATCTCGGTGGTGATATATTCGTCGTGATAGACCAGCGCGTTCTTGCCGAACGGGCCGCCCTGGGGTGTCCCGGGCAGAACCATTGCCCACATGCGCGGACCGAAGGCCGGGATCTCGCGGTGATAGTACTTGCCGACGGTGATGGACTTGAACTGCTTGACGGTGCCGAGCGCGCGTTTGATGTGGGCCGCATTCTTGGTGTGGTTGGCAGAGCCCGCTTTGTCGTCTGCACCCCACTTCGAGGGCGCCCAGTTTTCGGTGAAGGGCTTTTCGGCCGAGGGGCCTGGAAGGAATGGGTTCTGGGCGAACGCGGAACCGGCAAAGACGACCGCGATCGCAGCGGCGAGAATCGGAAGTCTCATGGACGCCTCCTCGCTAAGGTTGGTGTTGCAGTTGATCGTCCCGCAGGGGCGGCTTAGGGTCGCCGCCCGCCTGCGGCGCAGCCTATGCTGGCATTCCCCGGATGCCCGGGGTAACTGAGGAACGATCTATCATCTGGGCTGCTTTGGCAACCAAGACTGCGCGCAGGCAACCTTCACGCTTGCGGTCGGGCTGGTCATGCGGGCCGCGCCGTTGTCGCTCTATCTGGCGATCCGCGATCGCGCCGTGCTGGTCGCGATCGCACGGGCGTGGCGGCCGTCGCTGCTGGCCGGCTTCATGGGCGCCACGGCCTCGCAGTTCTGGTTCCTGGCCTTTGCGCTTGCGACCGCCGCCAGCGTGCGCACGCTGGCGCTGGTCGAGGTGTTGTTCGCACAGGCCATCTCGCGCTTCGTGTTCGGCCACAAGACCTCGCCGCGCGAAGCCATCGGCATCGTGCTGGTGACGTTCGGCGTCGCGCTGCTGATCTGGGCGCATTGAGAACAGGTTTCATCACCGTCATTGCGAGCCGAAGGCGAAGCAATCCAGAATGCCGGCGCCGCATCCTGGATTGCTTCGTCGCTTCGCTCCTCGCAATGACGGAGGATAGGGCCGAGATTGTTGGTCGAGCGTCTCGAAGGGCGAGATCGCAAACCGACCCCTAGCTGGGTGTGCCATGGCCGTTGGCGCATTGCCTCTTCCGTCCCGCGCGCTGAGCGATCGGCTGATGCGCGTCGATATCGCCTACACGGTCGCGCGCATGCGCGTGATCGAAGCGCGGCCGGGCAATCCGTTCGGCATCGCCTTCAGAGAGGTGGACGGCGTCACCGCCCTGATGGCGCGCAGCATTCCGGTGCCGTCATTCAATCGCATCATCGGCCTGCGGGACGGCCACGGGGTGCTCTTCGCCGAGCTCGACGACTGGTACGGGGCGCACCGCGTCGCATGCCGGGTGGACATCGCGCCCGGCGATTTGACGGCGGCATTCGCCGAGACACTGGCGAAACGCAACTACGTCCAATCGGGCTTCCACACCTCGCTTTATGGGCTGCCGGACGGCGCGGACGCGTCCTCTGCGGACATCGCGATCGCGCGGGTCGGCTCGGCAGACGCCATGGAGCAGTTCCTCGATGTCTACCTGGCGGGATGGGGCATCCCGACCGACCATCGCGAGGGCGCCAAGACCAATATGCGGGGCTGGCTGGGGCGACCGGACTGGGTGTTGCTGCTTGCCAGCATCGACGGCGCGCCGGCGGCCGCCGCGAAGCTCTATTTTCATGACCGCATCGGCTACTTCGCCGACGCCGCGACGCATCCAGATTTCCGCGGCCGCGGCCTGCAGACCGCGCTGCTCCACCACCGTCGCCATCTGGCGAAACCAACGGGGCCGAGCTCATCTACAGCGGCGCGGAGTTCGGCTCCTCGAGCCACCGCAACATGGAGCGCCTCGGCATGCGCGTGCTGCACACGCGCGCGCTGTGGACGAAGACGAAACCGCGCTTGGGCGTGAACTCATAAGCACGTAGCCAAGTGCGGATGGATGCGAGCTTGATGAAGGCGAGGTAGAGCTGCAACGGCGAGCCATTCGTGTCCACGACGGCGTAAATCTTGCTCGTAAGTCCGCCTCGGGACGGCCCATATGCTGCTCTTTATCGCCAGCGATGCAGGCTCCACGCATCCACACGGGGAATGCCGCGTGCTTTGTCCGGGAGCATCGGTTTGATGACACACTCCACTCATAGTCGCCGAGTTCATCCCGCATCATTCGGGCTCCGATCTTGGAGTTTGGATCATGCCCAGCGTGATGCCATCAACAGCGACCCGACATTTCCGAAAATGCCCGGTAAGTGGACATGTCGTCGACATGGCGGAACCGACGCGAATGACCCCACGGCGGTCATTCGACACACTCGGCGTCGCACTGTACCCATATCGTTCAGAACAGGTCTCTTCCTATGCCACCGGCAGTCCCGCCTTACGCAGGCCGTCAACGAAATGCTCGACGTCCTCGCAGCGCCAAAAGGTCGTCAACTTTCTGAATGTTCTCGCGGCAACGAAATCGGGGTCGAGCCGGAGAATTTGAGCTGCCTGCGCCCGCGCGTTGTCGAGCTGTCCCAGGTGCGCATAGGCCACGGCCAGCCAAACACGGCCAGGACGATGATTAGGGGACTGCGCGACAAAATCACGGAGCGGTGGAATCGCTTCCGAATACCTTCTGAGGAAGACATATGCCAGCCCCAGATAGCCGCGAGCGATAGGCAGCGCGAAAGGATCAACTCGCAAGTTCGCCTTGGCGACATCGATGGCACGCTCGGCTTGACCCGCGAAAGCCAGGACTGCCGACAAATCGCTAATCGGTAAAGTTCGGATTGAGTTCTACGCCCGCTCGAACTGTGCCACGGCCGCGTCCCCCATGCCCCTGTGGCACCGCACATATCCCAACTGCGCATGAGCCTCAGGCAAATTGGCGTCTAGCTGCACGGCTTTCTCCGCCCATCGATGGGCTTCTTCAAAAGCGAGCGGATTGAGGTGGTCGCCGTCGAGCCTAAGAGTCCAAGTCGATACTTTGGTCGCCGAGTAGAGCACATGAGCGCGCGGATACCCCGGTTCCATAGTGAGGCACTGGTCCAACAGTCGCCGTGTCTCGTAGATCGCGGCAACCTGCATGAGCACGGTGGAAAGCCGTATAGGTTGCCGCAGCCCGCATGTAATAGTCATAAGCCTGCAAGCTCGTAGGAGGTTTCAGCAGTGTCCGTTCCGCCTCTGCCTTGCTCACATGAGCTGCAAGGATCGCTGCTACGGTACGAGCAACCTCATCCTGGACGGCGAAGACATCTTTCACGTCCCGATCGTAGCGCTCGGCCCAGCGATGGGCGCCGGTCACGGCGTCGATGAGCTGCGCGCTGATGCGGAAGCGGTCGTGCTCGCGGCGAATGCTACCCTCCAGCACGTACCGCACCCCCAGCTCGCGACCGATCTGGCGGACATCAATGGCCCGGCCCTTGTAGTGAAAGCTGGAGTTGCGGGCGATGACGAACAGGTCGCGGAACCTCGACAACTCGGTCGTAATGTCTTCGACGATAGCCGTCCGCAATATACTCCTGCTCGGCATCGCCGCCCATGTTGGTGAAAGGCAGGACGGCAATCGACGGGCGATCCGGGAGAGCGAGCGCCCGACGTTGGCGCCCCGGCTGCTGCAGCGGTCCTGTTGCTCTTCCCGCACGGCACCAACAAACCGGATACCCTTCCGTTGAAACGTCTTGATCAGGCGCTGTTGCTGACCATTGTCACCGACTGCGGAGCGTGCCGCATTGAGGCGCGTGGTCATGGCCGCTTCTGAAACAATGCGGCCGTGCCAGACTGAGGCGAGAAGATCATCCTTGCTGACCACGCGTTCGCGATTGCAGATCAGGTAAACCAAGAGATCGAAGACCTGTGGCTCGACGGCGACGGGACGAGCTCCGCGACGAAGCTCGCGGAGATCGGTGTCGAGCGCACAATCTTCGAACAGATAGCGCAAGGTGCGATCCCTTTGGGGAACATTGCCCTTCCAGTGAAACCTTAGCACATGGCGCCTGCAGCAGAAATGAAGACGGCCGTTAGGAGAAAGTAAGACGCTCTGAAAGCGCGTTTGAAGGCGTCCTGCCATGTTCTCTCTGGAGAAGTCGAGGCCAACAATCGATCCGCATTTGGCGACCGACGGATATCCACTGCCGCTCTGCTTCTTCCTGCCGACCAAAGTCGAGCGAGCTGTCTTCCTGTTAGAGGCGCGATTACGGAGGATTCCCATGCCGACGGATTCAAGGCCAAGCAGGGCTAGGAGACGAATAGCAAGAAGCATTGGGTTCCAGATCGTCGCCGCACTACTCGCGACCCATTGGCCGGAAGCTCGTGCGGTGGCACACGAGCATCAGGGCATGCACGGTCAGGGGCACGATCAGCTTCACCATTGGTACAAAACTCTACGCCAACCCGGCACCGGTTATGCGTGCTGTGACAACAAGGACTGCCGACCGACGACCGTTCGCCTACTCAACGGGAGCATCGAGGTACTTGTCGACGGCGAATGGACGAGAGTTCCTGGCAACACGATTCTCAAAAGGGGCTCGCCGGACCTGAACACCCATGTCTGTGCACCGAAGGGGCCATGGAGCCCCAAGCCCATCTTTTGCGTCGTCCTGGGGCTTGGCGTTTAGGCTCTCTACCTGAAGGAGTGCTCATGAAGGGGCTCAAGTCATTCGCCCCTCGTGCGGCAACAGTGACAACGATGTCGGCAGCAACGACCGCACCACAAGGGAAGACGTTCGGCATGCGCTTGGGAGTGGCCAGGATTTCGCGACCGACCTCCTTTTCGCCGGCGTCGGGCTCGGCGCGTTGTGGATCGGTGCCGACCATTCAAGCAACTGTCTAGCGAGGAACCGCCATGAAACTTCCCCGTAGGCAATTTCTCCGCCTGGCAGCAGCTGCAGCCGCGTTGCCAGCGGTCTCTCGTATTGCAAGGGCGCAAGCCTATCCGTCGCGACCAGTACGTTGGATCATCGGATTTCCTGCGGGCGGCGGTGCCGATACTGTGGCTCGGATTATGGGACGGTGGTTGTCGGAGCAACTCGGTCAACCGGTCATTATCGAAAACCGGCCAGGTGCCAGCACCAACATTGCCGCCCAAGCTGTGGTCAATTCGCCGCCCGATGGATACACACTGCTGTTTTTCGGGCTTTCCACTGTAGTCAACGCGAGTCTCTTTTTGAAACTTCAATACGACCTGCAGCGGGACATCGCGCCGGTTTCTGGACTTATCGACTTTCCCATGGCGTTGGTCGCGCACCCATCGGTGCCGGCAAGGACCGTTGGCGAGATCATCGCTCACGCCAAGGCAAATCCGGACAAGGTCACTTTGGCCTCGTTTGGGACCGGTTCGGCCTCTCACTTGGCGGGCGAACTGTTCAAGGTCATGGCCGGCGTCGACATGCGGCACATCCCGTACCGCGGAGGTGCGCTCATGGCGACCGACCTGGTCGGCGGGCAGGTTCAGGTTGGCTTCGACGTGATGCCGACATCGCTGCCGCACATCCGCGCTGGCGCCCTGCGGGCGCTCGGGATGGCGGGCGCCAAGCGATTCGAGATGCTGCCGGACGTGCCGACCATCGCCGAGACAGTTCCGGGATATGAGGCAGGGACATGGGGAGGAGCCGGCGTGCCAATGGCGACGCCACCGGAGATCATTGCTCGACTAAACCGTGAGCTTAATGCAGGCCTCGCGAATCCGACCATTAGGGCGCGGCTCATTGAGGTCGGAACCGTCCCAATGGTCTTCAGCCCAGCGGAGTTCGGAGCTTTCGTCGCCGCCGAGTCAAAGAAGTGGGACAAGGTGGTGAAGTTGGCGGATATCCAACGGCAATGAACCGAGTTGCCGGCGGAATCTTCCGTGGCAGCCCTGGTGCCATCGGCAGGCACGAAATCACTCTGAAAAGTGATGTTGGTATCGGTCGCGTTGCTCGCGCGTCCCTCATCGCGCCGACCATTCAAGCAACTGTTTAGCGAGGAACCGCCATGAAACTTCCCCGAAGGCAATTTCGCCGGCTCAAAGTGAGCAATATTGCACAGACACCGCCAGGTGAGCGCGCATAGGCTTAGGCTAAGGCTAAGGCTAAGGCTAAGGCTAAGGCTAAGGCTAAGGCTAAGGCTAAGGCTAAGGCTAAGGCTAAGGCTAGACGTACATGGGCGAGCACTGGCTCGTCGAAAGCGCTGCCCAAAAAACGGCGACGTACCGAAGTCTCCGCTTACTCCAAGTGGCAGCCCTGGTGCCATCGGCAGGCACGAATCACTCTGAAGTGACGTTGGTATCGCGGCTCGCGGTCGCCCGCGAGCATGCCCAATCGTGCCGACCATTCAATCAAACTGTTTAGCGAGGGACCGCCATGACACTTCCCCGCCGTCGATTTCTGCAACTGGCAGCCGGCGCTGCCGCGCTTCCCGCAGCCTCCCGGATCGCGAGGGCGCAAGCCTATCCGGCACGGCCAGTTTCGATACTCGTACCATTCGCGCCGGGTGGACCAACAGATACGATTGCACGCATGTTGGCCGAACGAATGCGGGCATACCTCGGTCAAACGATCATCATCGAGAATGCCGCTGGAGCAAACGGTAGCATCGGCGTGGGTCGGGTGGCCCGGGCGGCACCTGATGGCTACACGCTCAGTATCGGTCAAACGGGCACGCACGTCCTTAACGCCGCTACCTACACGCTCCAGTATGACGTCCTGAACGATTTCGAGCCGATCTCGCTGCTTACGGACAGTCCGTTGCTCATCGTCGCCAAGAAAGAAATGCCGGCGAACGACCTGGGTGGCCTCATCGCCTGGCTCAAGGCCAATCCGGACAAGGCTACTGCTGGGACCGCAGGTCTCGGAGCGCTATCACATGTCAGCGGTCTGCTCTTTCAGAAGATCACGGGGACCAGCTTCGTGTTCGTTCCGTACCGTGGCAGCGCTCCGGCAGTGCAGGCTTTGGTGGCCGGTCAGCTAGACATGATGATCACTGACCTGGTCACGACCCTGCCGCAGGTGCGCGGCGGCACCATCAAAGCTTACGCGGTCGCTGGTAAGGCCCGGTTGACGGCAGCCCCTGAGTTTCCAACCGTCGACGAGGCGGGTGTGCCAGGCCTTCACGCTCACCTCTGGCATGGGCTCTGGGCGCCCAAGGGCACGCCAAAGGAAATCATCGCCAGGCTCAACAGCGCTGTCGTCAACGCCTCGTCCAGTACCGACGTGCAGTCGCGACTGGCCGACCTAGGCCAAGCGCTCTTCCCGGCCGAACAACAGACACCGGAAGCGCTTGCTGCATATCACAAGGCCGAAACCGAAAAGTGGTGGCCGATCATCAAGGCGGCGGGGATCAAGGTGGTGTGATCTGGACCAAGGCCGACCGGGATTCCATAAGTCCCGTTCGGCGAATCCCAGCGGGCCACGAGTTCGGTGTCGGTTTCGCCCTCGACCGCGAACAGCAGATAGAACGCGGCTTGCGGGAGAGCGAACCGGCACCGGCCGGTGCCCGACAGCGCCGCAGCCGCGATATCGCGGCCGCGCCGCGCCTGGGCGATCTGATGGGCGACGAAACCTTCGCCGCGCTCCAGCGCGTTGCAGTCATTCAACGGATTTGGCAGCGCGGCCAACGGCACGTTTACGAGTTCACGTCCTAATTCCGTTCGTCGGGCAGCACCGGCAGCGGATGGAACTCGATGCCTTCCTCGTGCAGCGCCTTGGCGTCGTCCGCCGAGGCCTCGCCATAGATCGAGCGGTGGCCGATCTCGCCATAGTGCATCTTGCGGGCTTCGTCCGGAAACTTCTGCCCCACGTAGTCGGCATTCTTGGTCAGGTGCGCGCGCAGTTCCTTAAGCTTGCTGCGGAACTCGCGCTCCTGATCGGACATGATGGCGACCGGGGTCTTCTCCGGCGCAGCGGCCGGCGCCGCGCCCGGGCCCGCGGACTCGGCCTGTGCCGGCTCCGCGCTGCGCGACGTCTTGTCGGTGCGCTTGAGGCGCGGCGCCATCAACGCCTTCTCGACCTTGGCCGACCCGCACAACGGGCAGGCGACGAGCCCGCGCTTGGCCTGCTTGTCGTACGCTTCGGAGCTCTGAAACCAGCTCTCGAATTCGTGGCCCTTGTGGCAGGCAAGCGCGTAGCGGATCACGCCGTACCTCCGACCGCATGCAGATGCGCGTGTTCGGCCACTGGCGCGATCAGCTCGAAGCGGCGGCCATGCTGCAACGAGGGCACGCGGCCGCGCGCGGCCGCAATCTCGCTCGGATCGATGTCGGCGATCACGATCGAGGGCTCCGTCCCGCCCTCGGCCAGCACCCGGCCCCAGGGATCGACCACCAGCGAATGCCCGAACGTCTCGCGCCCGTTCTCATGCTTGCCGCCCTGCGCGGCAGCGAAGACGAAACATCCGGTTTCGATCGCGCGCGCGCGCAGCAGCACGTGCCAATGCGCTTCACCGGTCTGGCGCGTGAACGCCGAGGGGATCGCGAGAAAGCACGCGCCCGCCTCGGCCAGCGCACGGTAGAGCGCCGGGAACCGCAGATCGTAGCAGATCGTCAGACCGAGACGCCCCCACGGCAGGTCGGCACAGATTGCGAGGTCGCCCGCACGATAGCTGCGCGACTCGCGGTAGCTTTCGCCGTTGGCGAGGTCGACGTCGAACATGTGGATCTTGTCGTAGCGCGCCGCGATCGCGCCCGCCGGATCGATCAGGAACGAGCGGTTCGCCGCCTTCTCGGGCCCGACCTTGATCGCCAGCGAGCCGACGTGCACATGGATTGCGAGCGAGCGCGCCAGCTCGCGGAAACCGGCGAGGCTTGCGTCGGTCTCTTCGGTCGCGATCGCGCCGAACAGCCGCTCCCGGCTTGTTTCCATGACATTGGTCATTTCGGGCGTGAGCACGCAGTCCGCACCGGCCTGCTTGGCTTCGCGGATCAGCGCGGCGGCGTCGTCGAAATTGGCTTTCGGTTCGCGGCCGGAGCGCATCTGGATCAGGCCGACGCGGAACGCCCCCGACTTGCTGGCTGCTGTCATATTGGTTGCTATGCTCCCGGGCTGCCTGAAGCGCAAGCGCCGGCCGAGGCCGACGCCAGCAGCGCATCGAGCGTGCCGGCACGCTCCAACGCATGCAAATCGTCGCTGCCGCCCACATGTGTTGCGCCGATGAAGATTTGCGGCACAGTCCAGCCGCCGTTCGCGCGCTTGACCATTTCCGACCGGCGTGCCGGCTGCATGCTCACGTCGATCTCGGTGAACGGGACGCTGTTGCGGGCCAGCAGAGCCTTGGCGGCGCGGCAATATCCGCACCACGGCGTGGTGTAGATTTCAACGGGCGGCATCGGTCATCGTGATTTAGGTCTGGCATAAGTCGTTGTTCTATATGGGAACCCTCGCCGCCTGCACAACCCGCGCGAAGACCAGGACGTCGACCTGGGCGGCGCCCGCCCGCAACAGGGCACGACAACAGGCGTCCGCGGTCGCCCCCGAGGTCAAGACGTCGTCGACGACGATCAGGCGCCGCCCCACAACCTCGCCCTTCGCCGCCGGCGGGACCTTGAACGCCCCCTGGACGTTGCGCTCCCGCTCGGCGCGCGAGAGCCCGACCTGCTGCGGGGTCGGCTTCACCCGCCGGAGCAGGTCGTGCCGGGCGGGAAGCCCGCTCCGGCGGGCGACCGCCTGGGCAAGTGCCGCGGATTGGTTGAACCGCCGCGCCCACAGCCGCCGCCAGTGCAGCGGCACCGGAACGAGCGCGTCGGCTTCGGCGAGCAGCGGCCGTCCGGCCGATGCCATCCAGGCGCCGAGGGTGGGCGCAAGATCCATCCGGTCGCCGTATTTGAGGCTGTGCACCAGCGTCCGGGCCACGTCGTCATAGCGCACGGCCGCCCGCGCTTTGCGGTAGGCAGGCGGATCGGCGATCGCTTCCATGGAAAGGATGCCAGGACCCGGGTCGTAGGCGAATGGAATGCCCAATCGCTCGCAATAGGGCGGCGCGATGAAAGAGAGTTTTGCCCAGCACGCGGCGCAAAGGCCTCCGTGCTCGCCCAGCGGTTCGCGGCAGGCTGGACAAAGCGGCGGCAGGCCGACGTCGAGCACGATGCCGAGCGCGCCACGCAGCGTGGCGGATAGGCGCGCGAGATGACCACCACGCGGGCGCTCGGCTACGGCGCTCGGCTCCATGCGACCAAGCTAGCGCGCCGCCGCAACCGCCTCAATATCGAGCCGGCATGATATCGTGGCTCGTGTGGTGGATTTGAAGTTCCGGCATTTTCGCGGGGTCTTTTTGAGGAACTCGACTTGTGACTTGCTCGTGTCCTTCGATTCCGAAGTTCGCCCCGGAGGGTGCCGCAATGATCAAGCGAACTTCCGAATCGGGACACGAGCGATGGCGCAGGCTCCCCTGATATTCGACCGCGCGCTCGTGCGTGCGCGCCGGCGGCGGGCCGCCGCGCTCGGGCCGGCAAGATTCCTGCTCGATCGTGTCGCCGCCGATCTGGTCGAGCGGCTCTCGGCCGTCGTGCGGCGTTTCGACGTCGCGGCCGATATCGGCACCCCGACTGACGCGCTGCGAAGCGTGCTGGCGGACGCGGCCCGGGTCGACATGGTGATCGCGGTCGATGCGCTCGCCGGCCTGTTGCCGGCTCATCCGGGGCCGTCGGTCGCGGCCGACGAGGAGGCCTTGCCGTTCCGCGAGAGCGCGCTCGACCTCGTGGTTTCGGCACTTGCGCTGCAGTTCGTCAACGACCTGCCTGGAACGCTGGCGCAAATCCGGCGCGCGCTCCGGCCCGATGGGCTGTTTCTCGCCGCCCTGCTCGGGGGCGAGACGCTCACCGAGCTGCGGCAGTCGTTCACCGCGGCGGAAGCCGAGCTCACCAATAGCGCGTCCCCGCATGTTGCGCCCTTTGCCGACGTTCGAGCGCTTGGACTGCTGCTGCAGCGCACCGGTTTTGCGCTGCCCGTCAGCGATATCGACCGGATCACCGTGCGCTACGGCTCGCCTTTCGCTTTGATGCACGACCTGCGGCGGATGGGCGCGACCAACGCGCTCACCGAGCGCAGCCGTACGCCTTTGCGGCGCGCGGTTCTCATGCGGATGGCGGAAACCTACTCCCGACGCTTCAGCGATCCGGATGGACGCGTGCGGGCGACCTTCGAGGTGGTGTGGCTATCGGGCTGGGCGCCGCACGAGAGCCAGCAGCGGCCGTTGCAGCCCGGCTCGGCGAAGAGCCGGCTCGCCGACGCGTTGGGGACGACGGAAATGCCGGCGGGAGAAAAGGCCGGTCGATGACGGCGACAAATTCGCGCGACGCTACATGGCGGCGAGGGCGGCCGCTATTTTTTCGTACAGGACTTCCTTGATGTTGGTGCCGACCGAAAAGATCGTCGTGCAAATCGCGATGGCGATCCCCGAAACGATGAGGCCGTATTCGATCGCGGTGGCGCCCTGCTCGTCCGCGAGAAATCGCCGCCCGCAAGCGGCGGCTCCCGCAACCAAGCGTCTGTCCCCTTTCACGACCTCCTCCTCCTCACTTGGGCTACAGGAGTGCAGCCAGATGCGACACCAGCGGCTCGTCGGCCGGCGGCATCGGATAGTCGCGGAGCCGGTTGGGCTTGACCCAGGCAAGACGCTGGCCTTCGCGCGCGGCCACCGCGCCTTCCCACCGGCGACAGACATAGAGCGGCATCAGAAGATGGAAATCCGCATAGGCGTGGCTGGCGAAAGTGAGCGGCGCGAGACACGCCTCGCGGATCGTGATCCCCAGCTCCTCGTGCAGCTCGCGAATGATCGTGTCCTCCGGCCGTTCGCCATTCTCGACCTTGCCGCCGGGGAACTCCCACAGGCCGGCCAACGGCCGGCCCGCCGGGCGCTCGGCAAGCAACACGCGCCCGTCGGCATCGATCAGCGCGCAAGCGGCAACGAGAGTCAGTTTGACGCCCACGGGCTCGGGTCCAGACTAGGCAACATGCGGTTAAGGGGCCTTCAACGCCATCGATCAAACCGCGCATCAAGGTGAGAAAGTTAACGAAAGCTTAAGAGCGATAGCCTGCGTTGATGGCGATGTAGTCCTTGGTGAGGTCGCAGGTGAGCACCCGGTCGCGCCCGCGGCCGAGGCCGAGGTCGACCTTCACCAGGATCTCGGACCGGCGCATATAGGCCGACACGGTCGCCTCGTCATAGCCGGGGTCGCGCTCGCCCCGATGGGCGACCCGGATATCGCCGAACCAGATCGAGAGCTTGTCGCGGTCCGCCGGCTCGCCCGCCTTGCCGACCGCCATGACCACGCGGCCCCAGTTGGCGTCCTCGCCGGCGATGGCGGTCTTGACCAGCGGCGAGTTGGCGATCGAGAGCGCGATGCGCCGGGCGGACGGTTTCGAGCGCGCGCCCTCGACCACGATCTCGACCAGCTTGCTCGCTCCTTCGCCGTCGCGGGCGACCTGCTCGGCGAGGTCGGCGAGGACCCTGTTCAATCCGGCGCGAAATGCGCCGAGGCGGCGGTCGCCGGCACGCGCGATCTTGGGCGCGCCGCGCGTCGCCGCCGCGCCGGTCGCGAAACCGAGCAGCGTGTCCGACGTCGAGGTGTCGCCATCGACTGTGACCGCGTTGAAGGTGTCGACCGTGCCCTGCCTCAAGAGCGCCTGCAGGACGCTCGGCGCGAGCGGCGCGTCGGTGAAGACGAAGGCCAGCATCGTCGCCATGTCGGGTGCGATCATGCCGGAACCCTTGGCGATGCCGTTGATCGTGACCGTCGCCGCGCCGAGCCTTGCGGTCGCGGTCGCGATCTTCGGGAAGGTGTCGGTGGTCATGATCGCTTTGGCCGCATCACGCCACGCATGCGGTGCCGCTTGCGCCACGAGCGCGTCCATCACCTTGCCGAACTTGCCGGCCTCGAGCGGTTCGCCGATCACACCGGTCGAGGCCAGATAGACCTCCGTGGGGCGGCAGCCGACCGCCTTGGCGGCGAGCGCGGCCGTCAGCTTCACGGCGGCGCGTCCGCTCTTGCCGGTGAACGCGTTGGCGTTGCCGGAATTGACCACCAACGCCCGCGCAGTGCCGCCGGCAAGCCGCGCGCGGCACCATTCGACCGGCGCCGACGGGCATTTCGAGCGGGTGAAAACGCCGGCCACCGCCGTGCCCCGGTCGAACACCGCCAGCAGCACGTCGGTGCGGCCCTTGTAACGAATGCCGGCTTCGGCGGTCGCCAGCCGCACGCCGGCGACCTCCGGCAGGTGCGGCATGGTCTTGGGGGCAAGCGGGGAGATGGCGGGCGCCATGGCGGGCTCCGGACAAAAGCATGCCCGGCACGGGGCCGGGCATCGCTCATTGTTCCGATAGATCGCGCCGAAAGCAAGAGGCGGGAAGGGTAGCGGCGGGCCAGTTTGAAGCGCGGCCATCCTTCGAGACGCCGCGCGTTCCGCGCGGCTCCTCAGGATGAGGGCCGAAGCAAGCCGCGCCCTCCGACCTCATCCTGAGGAGCGTCGCGCAGCGACGCGTCTCGAAGGATGGCCGCGGTTTGAGACCTGCCCGCTCCCGAGCCGGGCTCTACTTCTTCGGTTCCGCCGGCTTTGCGTCGAGCCGCTCGATCTTCGCATCCTGGCGCAGCTTCCCGACGAACTCCGCCTGGGTCTTGCGGACGAGATAGTTTTCGATCTGGCTCTTGACCTGCTCGAACGGGGGAACCGGCCGGTCGCGTTTGTCCTCGACCTTGATCACGTGCCACCCGAACTCGCTCTTCACCGGATCGGAAATCTTGCCGGGCTCGAGGGCAAAGGCAGTATCGGAGAACACCGGCACCATCTGGTCCTTGGTGAAGTAGCCGAGGTCGCCGGCCCGCTCGGCCGCACCCGGCTCCTTCGAGCGCTTTGCAAGCTCCGCGAAGTCGCCGCCCTTCTTGAGCTCGGCGACGATGGTCTTCGCCTCGTCCTCGGTATCGACCAGGATGTGCCGGGCGTGCACCTCCTTCTCGCCACCCATCTGCTTGGCAGCCTCCTCATAGACCTTGCGCATCGCATCGTCGGTGGTCGCGGCCTTGGCCTCGGACTGGAGCAGCGTTTCCATCAGCAGACGGTTGCGGGCGTGCGCCATGCGGCGCTGGAAATCGGGCGCCTCCGCGAGCTTCTTGGCTTCGGCGGCTTTCGCGACCAGGATCACGTCGGCGAGGTAGCTGATCACTTGCTCGCGCTTGCTCTCCGGGGGCAGCTGTTGGACGTTGGAGCCGAGGTCCTCTTCGGCGAGGGCAACGTCGCTTGCCCGGATCTCGACGCCGTTTACGCGGGCAACGACCGCATCGGCGTCCTGGGCGACCACGGCCCAGACCCCCAAAGCCAGGGCGCAGCCCGTCGCAAGCGCCAGCGTCCCGCTGAGCGCGAAACGGCTGCGTCCGGCGATGAAAGATTTGCAATGGGAGAGCAGGGTCATGGTCTGATCCTTAAGATGATGGCGGTTGCATGCCCCCCCGGGTGGCGCGGCCGGACACTCGCCCAACCGATCCTGATTGGCAATGGGCCGTCCCGCCGATTCTATCGACAAATGGGCGCTTCACCTGCAATTGACAAGAATTGTACCCCCTCCTATCTCTCGATCGACTTCGCTCGTCGCCGCGCGGAGCTTTCGCCGTTTCGGCCCGACGGACCCGAAAGCGCCGCATTCCCGCCCGAGTCCCGCGCGACCCCGCGAAGTTTGCCGCATCGGTGTCGGTGGCCCGCGGCGCGCACCAGAAAGGGATTCCCGGCATGATCGCCGTACTCGCCCGCAAGCTGTTCGGCAGCGCCAACGATCGCCGCATCAAGGGCTACATGCCTCGCGTGGCGGCGATCAACGCGCTGGAGAAGGAGCTCGAGCAGCTCTCGGACGAGGCGTTGCGCGCGCGCACCGAGGCGTTCAGGAAACAGCTCGCGGACGGCAAGACGCTCGACGACATCCTGGTGCCGGCGTTCGCGACCGTGCGGGAGGCCTCCAAGCGCACGCTCGGCCAGCGCCATTTCGACGTGCAGCTGACCGGCGGGATGGTGCTGCACGAAGGCCGGATTTCCGAAATGAAGACCGGCGAGGGCAAGACGCTGGTTGCGACCCTGCCGGTCTACCTCAACGCGCTCGCCGGCAAGGGCGTGCATGTGGTCACGGTCAACGACTACCTCGCCCGCCGCGACGCCGAGTGGATGGGGCAGATCTACGGTTTCCTCGGCATGTCGGTCGGCGTGATCGTGCACGGCCTCGACGACGAGGAGCGCAAGGCCGCCTATGCCTGCGACATCACTTACGGCACCAACAACGAGTACGGCTTCGACTATCTGCGCGACAACATGAAGTACCGGCTGGAGGACATGGTGCAGCGCGGCCACGTCTACGGCATCGTCGACGAGGTCGAACTCGATCCTGATCGACGAGGCGCGCACGCCGCTGATCATCTCCGGTCCGCTCGACGACCGCAGCGACTTCTACAACACCATCGACACCTTCATCCCGAACCTCGACAAGACCGACTACGAGGTCGACGAGAAGCAGCGCACGGTGGCGCTGACCGAAGCCGGCATGGAGAAGATGGAGCAGCGGCTGCGCGAGGCCCAGCTGCTCAAGTCGGATTCGCTCTACGACATCGAGAACGTCACCGTCGTGCACCACGTCAACCAGGCGCTGCGCGCCCACAAGCTGTTCCAGCGCGACAAGGACTACATCGTGCGCAACGGCGAGGTGGTGATCATCGACGAGTTCACCGGCCGCATGATGCCGGGCCGGCGCTATTCCGAAGGCCTGCACCAGGCGCTCGAAGCCAAGGAGCACCAGCCGATCCAGCCGGAGAACCAGACGCTCGCCTCGATCACGTTCCAGAACTACTTCCGCATGTACAAGAAGCTTGCCGGCATGACCGGCACGGCGTTGACCGAGGCGGACGAGTTCCTCGACATCTACGGCCTCGAAGTGCTGGAAGTCCCGACCAATATGTTGATGATCCGCGACGACCAGGACGACGAGGTCTATCGCACCAACGCGGAGAAATATCGCGCGATCATCACGCTGCTCGAGGACTGCAAGACCCGTGGCCAGCCGGTCCTGGTCGGCACCACGTCGATCGAGAAGTCGGAGCAGCTCGCCGAGATGCTGCGCAAGCAGGGCTGGGAGCAGCACGACTTCAGCGATCCGAACGCGTTCGCGGCGCTCTACAGCGGCGACGAAGGCGCCAAGGAGACCAAGGTGTTCGCGGTGCTCAACGCCCGCTACCACGAGCAGGAAGCCTATATCGTGTCGCAGGCCGGCGTGCCCGGCGCGATCACGATCGCGACCAACATGGCCGGCCGCGGCACCGACATTCAGCTCGGCGGCAATGCCGACATGCGCATCCGGCAGGAAATCAGCGACATCGAGGATGCGCGCGAGCGCGAGCGCGGCCCGCGCGCTGATGAGATTCGCTCGCAGGTCGCGCGCCTGAAGGAGAAGGCGCTCGCCGCCGGCGGGCTGTTCGTGCTCGGCACCGAGCGGCACGAGTCGCGGCGCATCGACAACCAGTTGCGCGGCCGCTCCGGCCGGCAGGGCGACCCCGGCCGCTCCAAGTTCTTCCTCTCGCTCGAAGACGACCTGATGCGCATCTTCGGGTCGGACAAGCTCGACGGCATGCTGCAGAAGCTCGGGCTCAAGGAGGACGAGGCGATCGTCCATCCCTGGATCAACAAGGCGCTCGCCAAGGCGCAGCAGAAGGTCGAGGCGCGCAACTTCGACATGCGCAAGAACATCCTGAAGTACGACGACGTGATGAACGACCAGCGCAAGGTCGTGTTCGAGCAGCGCATCGAGCTGATGCGCGACGAGAACGTCGCCGAAACCGTCAACGACATGCGCCACGTGGTGATCGACGAGCTGGTGTCGCGGCACGTCCCTGAGAACGCCTATCCGGAGCAGTGGGACACTCCCGGCCTCAAGGACGAGGTCAACCGGGTGCTCGGGCTCGACCTGCCGGTCGACGAGTGGGCCAAGGAGGAAGGCATCGCCGACGAGGAATTGCTCACCCGCATCGAGCGCCGCGCCGACGAGCACATGGCCGCCAAGGTGGCGCAATGGGGATCGGACGTCATCCGCTACGTCGAGAAGTCGATCCTGTTGCAGACGCTCGATCACCTCTGGCGCGAGCACCTGGTGATGCTCGAGCATCTGCGGCAGGTGATCGGCCTGCGCGGCTACGGCCAGCGCGATCCGCTCAACGAGTACAAGTCGGAGGCTTTCCACCTGTTCGAAACGATGATCCAGAGCCTGCGCGAAGGGGTGACCGCGCAGCTGATGCGGGTCGAGATCGTTTCGGCGCCCTCGCCCGAGGAGCAGGAGAACCTGCCCTATATGGAGGCGCACAAGATCGATCCGCTCACCGGCGAAGACGAGATGGCGTTACGCCGAACCCGCGCTGGCGGCCTCTGCGAAGGCCGGCTACGCCGAGGAGGGGGCGGCCGAGCGCAACCCCAAGGATCCGACCAGTTGGGGCAAGGTCGGTCGCAACGAGAGCTGCCCTGCGGCTCCGGAAAGAAATACAAGCATTGCCACGGCCGGTACGCGTGATGCCGTCCGATCAGACTGTAATGCGACATGCACGGGCTCGACCCGGGCATCCACGTCCAGGATGCGGCCCCGATGTGAGAGTCGGTTGACCCGGCGGCGCCGGGTCGTGGCGAAGCGTGTTGTTCGGTGAGAAGCACCAGGCGTCAGGCCGCACTAGTCCGATGCGCATCAGCTACAAGGTCTGGCTCGTCGGCGGCATTCCGATCGCGATCGCGGCGGCCATCGCCGTCGTCGCCTGGTTCCTGCTGAAGGAAGCCGAGCGCGCGCGCGACGGCGTCGTGCTGGCCGGCACCATCTACCGCAACCTCCTGGTGGCGATGACGGCGCGCGACGACTACGTGCAGGCGCTGCCCGGCGACCGCGCCGAGCATGCGGTGCGGTTCGCCGCGCTGGCCGAGCAGGCACGCGCCGATCTCGCCGCTCTCGACAAAGTCGCCGGCGAGCCCTCGCACGCGCCAGCGGCAGTCGCCGCGCGCGACGCGCTCGCCCGCTATGAGCAGCGCATGCGCCAGTTCATGGTGGTGACGACGCAGAACGATCACCTCGCGGCCGAGATGCGCGCGCGCGTGGCCTCGCTGATCACGCTCACCGACCGCGCGCGCGAGCGCCAACGCGCGTCGAACGCCGACATCGTCGCCTCGCTGACGCAGAAGGACCGCAAGCAGCGCGCCATTCGCGACATCGTCGACAAGGCGCAGGAGCTGCGCGCGCAGATCGCCGCCGTGTCGCTGCAGGAGCTGCAGCGCAACTACGGCACCACCTGGGACGCCATCGCGCACCGCCGACGCCGAGCTCACGCTCGGCCTCACGCAGCTGCGCCGCGCCGCGAGCCGAGCTTGCCGACTGCTCAGCGGCGAACGAGCGCGGCCAGGTCGCGGACGAATTGCTCGCAGCTGGTCGGCGCTATACGTCCTGCTGGTCGCCGATCCGGGCGATCCGACGCGGCCGGAGCCGGACGAAGGTCCGCAGCGCGTGCGGCCGGCCAGGCAGCTGTCCGATTGGGCCGACCGGCTGCTCAAGGTCAATTCGAGCGAGGAGCGCGCGCTGCACGAGGAGGTCGCGCAGCTCACTGACCTATTCGGTGCAGGCGAACGAGACCGAGCAGGCGACCCAGAACATCGCGATCGAGACGCTGAAGCTCGGCCAGCGCACCGCCGAAGCCCTGGCCAAGCGCGATCCTGCGGCGGCCGCCGCCATTCTGGACGAGAGCGGGAAGCTGTCCGCAACCGTCGACGCGTCTGCCGATCTCGCCGCTGATCCAGACCGAGATGATCGACGCGCTCGAGCAGTGGCGGGCGCGGCTGCACGACCGCGATCGCCGGCTTGCGCAACCAGAACGACATGATCGCCGACATGGACGCGACCGCGGCCGCCATGGTCGAGGGCGCGCGCTCGCTCAACGACGTGTTCGCCGAGCGAGGCCGACTCGCATCGGCGACTTCGTGCGCACGATCCTGATGCTCGGCGCCACCATCGGCCTGCTGCTCGGCTTCGTACGCGGCGTTCTTCGTGGCGCGCTCGATCACGCGCCCGCTCAACAGCCTGCAGCAGGACATGCGCGAGCTGGCCGCAGATCCGCTCGCCGGACCGATCATCCACTCCTGGCGCAACGGACGAGCTCGGCGACATGGCGCGGGCCGCGAATTTCTTCGTCACCGAGATCGGCCGGCGCGAGCACGCGCTGCGCGCGCGCCAAGGATCAGGCCGACAGCGCGCTCGCCGAGCTGCGCGCAGACGCAGGCCGACCTGATCCAGTCCGAGAAGCTCGCCTCGCTCGGGCCAGCTCGTTGCCGGCGTGGCGCACGAGATCAACACGCCGGTCGGCATCGCGCTCACGACCGCGACCACGCTGAGCGAGGAAGTGCGCAAGTTCGGCGACCTGGCCGTCAGCGGCCAGGTGCCGCGCTCGCGCTTCGTGCACTTCGTCGAGCGCATGAAGGAGGGCTCGCAGCTGCTGTTCACCAATCTGACGCGCGCCGCCGACCTCGTGCACAGCTTCAAGCAGGTCGCCGCCGACCAGGTGAGCTCGGAGCGCCGCACCTTCGAGATGGCGACCTGGGCGCACGAACTGTTGACCAGCCTGCGGCCCGCGCTGCGCAGGGCCGGTCATCAGGTCGCCTTCGAATGCCAGCCGAACCTCAAGGTCGACACCTATCCGGGCGCATTCGGCGCAGGTGCTCACCAACCTGTGCATGAATTCGGTCATCCACGCCTTCGAGCCGGGACAGGCCGGGCACCTGCAGCTGCGGATCAGCGAGACGAGGTCCGGCGACGTTCGGATCGTGTTCGCCGACGACGGCAAGGGCATCGCGCCGGATTATCTCGGCAAGATCTTCGATCCGTTCTTCACCACGGCGCGCAGCCGCGGCAGCACCGGCCTCGGCCTGCACATCGCGTTCAACCTCGTCACCGCCAAGTTGCAGGGGCGCATCGAGGTTGCGAGCGAACCGCGGCAACGGCACCCGCTTCACCATCAACATTCCGGTGCGGGTGAGCGAGACCGTCCCTGACGATCTTGCCGTCACGGCCTGACGTGCACGCGGGTGACGTTGGTGCACGACCTCCGTCATGCCGAGAGCCTCCAACGCCCTCATGCTGAGGCGCTTTCCCCGACGAAGTCGGGGAAAGCCTCGAAGCACGCACCGCAGCGCCGCTGCGACTTCTGGAGCATTCCTCGGATCAAGTCCGCAGCGACAGGCTCGTTCGAGACGCGTCGCTACGCGACGCTCCCTCAGGATGAGGGATTGGTGCGGCAACGCGAAGTGTTCGCTCTAACGGAGAGAAAAACAATGAAACTCGTACCCGCGGCCGCAACGGCGGTCGCCATCGCGTTGTTGAGCGCGCCGGCATCGGCCAAGACGCTTGGTGTTCTGCTCGGAAGGCAACCCCGAGGCGCTCAACCCGCAGATCGTCACCACCACGACCGGCATGAACGCCGGCCGTCCGATGTTCAACAACCTGGTGGAATTCGCGCCCGGGCACGACGACGATCGTGCCGGCGCTCGCCGAAGTCATGGTCGGTGTCGGATGACGGGACCGTCTACACGTTCAAGCTCCGCGCCGGCGTGAAGTTTCACTCCAACCGGACCTTCACGCCGACCCGCGACATGAACGCCGACGACGTCGCGTTCTCGCTGATGCGGCAGTGGAAGGAGGATCATCCCTACCATCGCATTTCCGGCGCCAGCTTCGACTATTTCAAGGACATGGGCATGCCGGACCTGCTGAAGTCGATCGAGAAGGTCGACGACCGCACCATCCGCATCGACGCTCACCCGGCCGGAGGCGCCGTTCCTCGCCAACATGGCGATGCCGTTCAACGTCATCCTCTCGGCCGAATACGCCGATCGGCTGATGCGCGCCGGCACGCCCGAGCGGCTCGACCAGGAGCCGATCGGCACCGGACCGTTCATGTTCGCCGGCTACCAGAAGGACATTGCGGTGCGCTATCGCGCGTTTCCGGACTATTGGGCCGGCCGCATGCCGATCGACACGCTGGTGTTCTCGATCACGCCCAATCCGCTCGTGCGCCTGACCAAGCTCAACGCCGGCGAATGCCAGGTCATGGCGTTTCCCAATCCCGGCGACATCGCCGAGATCGAGAGCCAACCCGGCGCTCAAGCTGTTGCGGCAGGAAGGGCTCAACATCGGCTATCTGGCGATGAACGTCACGCGTCCGCCGTTCGACGATGTGCGCGTGCGGCGCGCGATCAACATGGCGATCGACAAGGCGGCGATCATCGAGGCGGTCTACCAGGGCGCCGGCGTGGCGGCGAAGAACCCGATGCCGCCGACGCTGTGGTCGTACAACGACGCGGTCAAGGACTACCCGTACGATCCGGCGCAGGCGCAGCGCCTGCTGGCCGAGGCCGGCCACGGCGAGGGTTTCGAGACCGCGCTGTGGTACATGCCGGTGAGCCGCGCCTACAATCCGAACGCCAAGCGCATCGCCGAGATGATCCAGACCGATCTCGCCAAGATCGGCGTGCGCGTACAACTCGTCACCGACGAGTGGAGCGCCTACCGCAAGCGGCTGCAGGCCGGCGAGCACACGATGGCGCTCTACGGCTGGACCGGCGACAATGGCGACCCGGACAACTTCCTGCACGTCCTGCTCGGCTGCCCGGCCGCGCGCGCCGGCGGCAACAACATCGCCAAGTGGTGCAACGCCGAGTACGACGCGCTGGTCACGCGGGCGAAGCTCACCTCCAAGCAGGCCGAACGGGAGGAGCTCTACCGGGCCGCGCAGGAGATCTTCAAGCGCGAGGCGCCGTGGGTGCCGCTCGCGCATTCGGTCGTGTTCATGGCGACCCGCAAGGAGGTGTCGGGCTTCAAGATGGATCCGCTCGGCCGCCATCCGTTCGAGGGCGTGGATCTGGGAGAGTAGGACGGACGCATCAACGGCCGCGGGCTTCGCGTCCCGCACGCGGGTAGCGCCGCGACGGGGGTGCCCCATCGCGCCTGCGCGACGGGGACGCCGTAGACGGTGCGAAATGTCGCTACCTTTTGCCGAGGTGCTCCTCGATGATTTTGAGATTGCGGATGTTGGCCTTGAAGGCGACGTCGAAAATGTCACCGAGCACCGGTACGGCACCCACGATCGCAACGTTCGCCACCATTCGTTAAGATCCTGTGTTTGGGCAATCCAAGGCGATGCGCCTCGTAGACGATGTACGACGCCAATGCGGCGGTGATCGCATCGCCTATGCCGGGTGCAAGTCCGATCACGGCATCAGCGCCGACCCTGATACCGCCGGGGAGACGCACCGCGGTGTCGAGAAGGACGGCCAGCCGGCGCAGCCGCGCTAGTAGCGTCTGCTGCTGCTCCGCATAGCCGCTCCGTATTCTGCCCGCAAAGCCCGGGCGGCCTCTTGCGCCAAGATCTGCGTAACTCATTGGTGTTGAGTCTCCGCGCGTGGTGCAGGACGCAACCGCCCATGCGGCTGCCGGTCAGCTTCTCGGCCAACGCCGCCGATGAAGAGAGCCGCAAGCCGTTCAAAGCCTGCGGTGTCCATGGGTCGCTCCGTGTGCGCAGAACGAACCCGGACGCCTTTCCTTTGTTCCCGCACGCCTCGAAGGTCATGCGGACGCTTGCAGCTTCGAGCTTGCTTGCGCTTTTTGTCGCCGGTTTCTTTGCCGGCGGCCCGCGCCTTGGAGCCTGGCCGAAAACTAACCCTCATCCTGAGGAGCGTCGCGTAGCGACGCGTCTCGAAGGATGTTCCAGAAGTCTCCAACGGCGCCGCGGTGCGTGCTTCGAGGCTTTCCCCGACTTCGTCGGGGAAAGCACCTCAGCATGAGGGCGTTGGAGGGACCTGAACCCACTGCCGGCGAGGAATTTGTGCCGGGTTACCAAGCAAGCGGCTGTTATTTCGGGCGGAGGCCTTGCGCGAGGTGCGGCGCCGCACGCATGCAGACGGATCAACAACGCACTTCGAGCATTGTATTGTGCGGGCGTCCGCCGCCCGGTGCGGGACCGACTGCTCGGTGGCCGAGGAGAAGATCATGTTCATCAACGTCTCATTCGCCGTGCTGCGTGCCGGGATCTTGGCGCTCGCGCTCGGCCTCGGCGGTTGCGGCGTAAACACCATCCCGACCCTCGAGGAGCAGGCCAAGGCGAAGCTGTCCGACGTCAACAACCAGTATCAGCGCCGCGCCGACCTGATCCCCAACCTGGTGGAGACCGTTCGAGGGTATGCGCGGCAGGAACGCGAGACGCTGGAGGCGGTGATCAATGCCCGGGCGAAAGCCACATCGATTCAGCTCACGCCCGAGGCCGCCACCGACCCCGAGAAATTCAAGCAGTTCCAGGATGCGCAGGCGCAGCTCTCAGGCGCCCTGGGGCGGCTGATTGCGGTCTCCGAGAGCTATCCCGACCTGAAATCCAACCAAAACTTCCTCGCGCTGCAGTCGCAGCTTGAAGGGACCGAGAACCGGATTGCGGTGGCACGCCGGGACCATATCGAGTCGGTGCGTGCCTACAACACCGAGCTGCGCACCTTCCCGGGCGTGCTGTGGGCGAAGACGCTCTACAGCGGGCACAAGCCGATGGAAACCTTCACCGTTGCGGAGGACGTGCGCCGGCCCCCGGCTGTGCGGTTCTAACGGACCGTTTGGCAATGCGAGGTCGGCTTGCAGATCGCCCCTGCGTGCGTCGAGACGCGCGCTCCTCAGCACTCAAAGTCTGGGGAAAGAGAAGCCAATGGTTTCGGTGCCCCCCAACCCCCTCATGCGAGAGCCTGTCCCGGACTTGATCCGGGATGCTTTCCCCGACGAAGTCGGGGAAAGCCTCGAAGCACGCACCGCGGCGCCGTTGCAGACTTCTTGAACATCCTTCGAGACGCGTCGCTACGCGACGTTCCTCAGGATGAGGGTTAGTTTCGGCCAGGCTCTCGTGATGAGGATGTCGCGCAAAGCATCGACACTCCTCATCATGCTGAGGGGCGCGCCAAGCACGCGTCTCGAAGCATGCGCAGCGCCTTTGCCGGCTTCCGCGTCGTCAACAGGCTCTAAGCTCCACATGCGCATGCGACGCGCCGCATACGGCCTTGCCGCCCTCCTGATCCTGCTGTCCTGCGCCCTTGCCCTGGCGCAAGCGCCGGTCTTCCCGGCGCTGACCGGCCGCGTCGTCGACGAGGCCGGCATTCTCGACCTGCAGACCGAAGCGCTGCTGGAAGGAAAGCTCGCCCAGCTGGAGACCCAAACGAGCAATCAGCTGGTCGTGGTCACGCTGAAATCGCTGCAAGGCTATGACATCGCCGACTACGGCTATCGGCTGGGGCGCCACTGGGGGATCGGCCGTCAGGACAAGAACAACGGGGCGTTGCTGATCGTGGCGCCGACCGAGCGGAGCGTGCGCATCGAGGTCGGTTATGGTCTCGAAGGCTCGCTCACCGACGCGGTGTCGCGGCTGATCATCGAGAACGCGATCCTGCCGCGCTTCCGCGCCAACGACTTCGCCGGGGGCGTCTCCCGCGGGGTCGACGACATCGTGGCCGTGCTGAGCGGACAGGCGGCCGAGTACCAGCAGCGTGCCGCCAGGCGGCCCGACGCCTCGGCGCCGGCGATCGACCTCGGCACGGTGATCCTGCTCGTCATCGTTGCGTTCCTGGTCCTGCGCTCGCTTCGCGGCGGCATGTTCGCTCCAAGGCGGCGCCGCGGCCTGTGGGGAGCGCCGCCCATCTTCTTCCCCGGATCGGGCGGGTCGTCCGGCGGGTCCTGGGGATCCGGCTCCTCCGGGGGCGGGTTCTCCGGCGGTGGCGGCTCGTTCGGCGGCGGCGGGTCGTCGGGAAGGTGGTAGCGCAATGCAGCTCAGCGATGCCGACCGCGCCCGCATCTCGTCGGCGATCCGCGACGCGGAAGCGCAGACGTCCGGTGAGATCTATTGCGTGGTCGCGCAGGCGTGCAGCGACTACCGGCTCGTACCGCTGGCCTGGGGCGCGCTCGTCGCGCTCGCGGTGCCGCTGCCGCTGATCTATCTCACGCACTGGCCGGCATCGGTCATCTACTTCCTGCAATTGCTCGCATTCGGGTTTTGCTTCGCCGGCCTTTCGCATCCGGGCGTGCGCTACCGGGTCGTTCCGCGGCGCATGAAGCAGGACCGTGCGCATGCGGAAGCGCTCCGCCAGTTTGCCGCGCATGGATTGCACAAGACCGAGCGGCGCACCGGCGTGCTGATCTTCGTGTCGGTTGCCGAGCGTCATGCCGAGATCGTGGCGGATGCCGGCATCGACCAGAAGGTCGAGCCGGGCGCCTGGGATGCAGCCGTCGGCGCGCTCATCCCGGCCATCCGGGACGGGCGCGCCGCAGACGGGTTCGTGGCGGCGATCGCAGCGTGCACGCGCGTGCTGGCCGCTCACTTTCCGCCCGGCGCGCTCAATCGCAACGAATTGCCGAACACGATCGTGGAGCTGTGACCGCCGGGGGCGGCGAGTGAGCTGGGCGCAAAGAAGGTTAAGTTGCTCACGCGGACGCGACGAGACTCACTGGACTTAAAGCTCCGCTCGGCCCATGCTGACTGTGATCGAGACGCCAACGCAAAGCGCCCGGGCCTTGAATTCAACTTCACCGTCGGTTCTTTTTTTGAGCTGCCATGGTGTCCGCATGGCGATCAAGCTCGTCCCTAACCATCAAATTACGGAGATTATTGCCATGCTCACACGTCGTTTAGTCCTTGCCGGATTGGCGCTGCTGGCCACAGCCGCCCCGAACGCCACCGTCGCGCAGGAAAAAGTGGTGCGCATGGGCTATCAGAAAGTCGGCGCGTTCGCGCTTCTGAAAGTGCACGGGATTCTTGAAGAGCGACTGAAGCCACTCGGCTACACCGTCACCTGGAATGAGTTTCCGGGCGGGCCGCAGCTTCTCGAAGGGGTCAAGGGAGGTGCGGTCGATTTCGCCCATAGCGGCGAAGCGCCGCCGATCTTTGCCCAAGCTGCCGGCGCGCCGCTGCTCTATATCGGCTATGTGCCCGATGGGCCGAAGTCCGAGGCCATCTTGGTGCCGAAGGACAGTCCGATTAAGACGGTCGCCGATCTGAAGGGCAAGAAGATCGGGCTGAACAAGGGCTCGAACGTGCATTACCTGCTCGTGCGCGTGCTCGACAAAGCAGGCCTAAAATACACGGATGTCGAGCTGGTGTTCCTGCCGCCGGCCGACGGGCGCGCCGCTTTTGAGAAGGGTGCCGTTGACGCCTGGGTGATCTGGGAGCCCTACCGCACCGCCGCCGAGATGTCGTTGGGCGCGCGCACGCTCGCCGACGGCACCGGCCTCGTCTCGAATAACGATTTCTTCTTCGTGGCCAAACCGTTTGCTCAGGCGCATCCGCAGGTGATCGATGCAGTGCTCGGAGCGACGCGCGATGTCTTCGCCCAAGCCGCAAAGGATATTCCGGGCACCGCTAAGACATTCAGTGCCGCTGCCGGATTTCCGGTAACAGTGTTGGAGGCTACGCTTTCTCGCAGAGGTTTCGACGTCCAGCCGATCAATAATGAGGTCGTCGCCGAACAGCAGAGGATCGCTGACACGTTCAAGGAACTCGGCCTCATCCCAGCGGCGATCAAGGTGTCCGACGCAGTGCGTAAGTCAGGGTCCTGATACGATCGACGATCCCCCAGCGCCTTGGACGTCCTGAGGCGTGCGACTAAGGCAGGCAGATTGCGACCGCGCTGAGCCCGCATGGAGCGAAGCGCAACGCGGGGGCGACATGAGAACATGAATTCCCCGCGCATCGTACACGTGCGCGAAGGCGCATCTAGGAGACAAGGACTTTCTTAAAAGAACTCACACTCACCCCTCGGTGGGGGTGGGGTACACCTGATCCGGCATTCTACTGTGGAGGGGTCCTTCGGTACCTCACATGTCCAAAAACGGGTTGTCCCACTCGAACATGTTGCTCTGCAATGAATAACAGATCCGGAGCGGAATGTGGTCACCGTAGAAATTTTGCTGCCCAGTACCCTAGGCTTTTTGATGAACTCCGCTGGCTCAGCCGCAGCTGGGGGCGCGATGGATGCAGCGGAAAAAAAACCATGGCAGCTATGCTAGCAATCTTCATCGCTTCCTCCTGTTCAAATTAACCAGCAAAATTTGATCTGGATTCCAGCGGATGGTGGCTGTCCGCATAGATACATTGCTCCATTCCCGCGCTTCCATCAAGGCTGAGCGCGTAGGGCGGATTAGCCGAAGGGGTAATCCGCCGTTCCGCCGAGCACGGCGGAACGTTTCGCTATTCCGCCCTACCTGCTGAAGCGGACTTATACCAATACTCACAATCTCTAACTCGTCATGCCCGCGCTTGTCGCGGGCATCCACGGCTTGTTTTGCCGAGTCAATTCAAAGGCGTGGATGGCCGGGACAAGCCCGGCCATGACGCGGGGGAGCGTCGATAACTCCGAAGGTTGGTATTAACTGCGGTACTGGTCGTCGCTGACCTTTTCCATCCAGTCGACGGTTCTTGCCGTTCAGCGCTTCCTGAATGGCGATATGCGTCATCGCCGTCGTCGGCGTTGCTCCGTGCCAATGCCTCAAGCCGGGCGGAAACCAGACCACATCGCCGGGCCGAACCTCCTCGATCGGCCCGCCCTCGCGCTGAACCCAGCCGAAGCCGGCCGTGACGATCAAGGTCTGGCCGAGCGGATGCGTATGCCAGGCGGTGCGGGCGCCCGGCTCGAATGTGACGCTGCCGCCAGTGACGCGTGCCGGATCGGGCGCCTGGAACAGCGGGTCGACGCGGACCGCGCCGGTGAAATATTCCGCCGGTCCCTTGCGGGACGGCTGCGAACCGCCTCGTGTGATCTGCATCGTTCCATTCCTTCGCTTGTGTCGCGACAGTCGGTGTCCTGTGCGGCGGCAACTCCGGCTGCTGCCAGCCCGGCGACGCCGCCCGTGGCGGCGAGCATGCGTCTGCGTGTGATCATGACGTCTCCTGCGCAGTTGCCTGCATCGGACAGCGGACTTCGCCCCGATACGCGTTTGGCCCTTACTTAGAGCGTGGCTCCCGCCGCGACTAGCCGCTAAAATCCGCATGGTCTTATGAGCAGGAGGCCATGAATGCAGCGCGGAAATCTGCGGCGTTTGCGCGAGAGGATGCCTATGTTGACGGTGGATCGGGGGTACCTACAGCGCCCCAAGGGACGACTGCGGGAGGTATGCTCATGGACGCGCCGAACAAGGAATTCGCGCTCGCGGGGAGCCTTGAGGAGCTGAAGGCGAAGGGGCGGCTCGTTGTGCACGGTCGCCATCGTCCGATCCTCGTCATCTACGACCGCGGGCGCGTCTTCGCCCTCGACAATCGTTGCCCGCACATGGGCTTCCCGCTCGAGCGCGGCAGCGTCGAGGACGGCATCTTGACCTGTCATTGGCACCACGCCCGCTTCGATCTCGAAAGCGGCTGCACCTTCGACCTGTGGGCGGACGACGTACCGATCTGCCCGGTCGAGGTGCGCAATGGCGAGGTCTGGGTGAAGACCACGTTCGGTCATGCCGATCCCGCCGCGCACTGGCGTCAGCGGCTCGCGGACGGCCTCGCACACGACCTCGGCCTCGTCATCGCCAAGGCCGTGCATGGTCAGCTCGCGGCCGACGTACCGCCGGCCGACATCGTGCGGCAGGTGGCGCTGTTCGGGGCGCAGAACCGCGACGGCTGGGGCGTGGGTCTCACGATCCTCACGGCGCTCGCCAATCTCCTGCCCGTGCTGCCGGAGGAGGAAGCCTATCTCGCCCTGTTCCACGGCGCGCGCCGCGTGGCGGCGGACTGCGACGGCGAGGCGCCGCGGCGGGAACGTGCGCCGCTTGCAAGCCGGCCGGATCCGGCCGCGCTCAAGCGCTGGCTGCGGCGTTGGACAAACGTGCGCCATCGCGAGGCGGCCGAGCGCACCCTGCTCACGGCGATTGCGGCCGGTGCCTCGCCGGCTGTGCTCGCCGATGCCCTGCTCGCGGCCGAGACCGAGCGGGCGTTCGCCGACACCGGACACTCGCTCGACTTCATCAACAAGGCGTTCGAGTGCCTCGACCTGATCGGCTGGGAGCACGCGGCGGCCGTGCTGCCGACTGTCGTCGGCCAGATGGTGGCGGCCCGCGGCGCCGAGGAATCGACCGCCTGGCGCCAGCCGGTTGACCTTGTTGCGCTGTGCGAGGAAGCAGCCGGCCAACTGCCGGAACTGTTCGCTGCCGGCCGCGGCCGCGGATGGCTGGTCGGACCACGCGGCGCTCGCCCGAGAGCTGCTCGGTGACGATCCGGCCAGGATCGTTGACGCGCTCAAGGCGGCGATCCGCGCCGGCGCCGCTCCTGCCGACCTTGGCCGATCGCTCGCTTACGCGGCGGCGCTCCGGGTGGCGCGCTTCGGCAATGCCAACGAGCACGCCGACTGGGAGACGGCGCACCACGTCTTCACCTACGCCAACGCGGTCCACCAGATGCTCAAGCGGATCGGGACCGCCAACACCGACGGTCACGTCACGGCCGTGCGCGGCGTACTGCACGGAGCGATGGCGCTCTACCTTGCTCGCTATCTCAATGTGCCGCCGGCCCGCATCCCGGGCGAGGGCGGCGAGCAGCTCGACGACCTGCCCGCCGATGCGGAGATGATCCGCGCCGCCTTGCTCGACGCCTTCGACCGGCAGCGACAGGTCGATCTCGCGGCAAGGCTGGTGGCACGGCATCTCACGCTCGGCCATTCGCCGCAGGCGCTGATCGCCACGCTCGCGCGTGCGGTGCTGCGCGAAGATGCAGGCTTCCATGCCTATCAGATGCTGGAGGCGGGAGTCCGGCAGTTCACCGCGTGGGGCGACACCGACGAGGGCCGGCACATCCTCATTGCGGTTGCCCGCTATCTTGCGGCCCATTCACCGACCGAACGCGCGGCGCTGCAGACGGCCGACATCGCCCGGCGCTTGATGCGGGGCGGCGAGCTGCATCAGGAGGCTGGGGCGTCGTGACGACGCCGAGCCCTCTGTAATCGACCAGAGCTGTTTGTCGGCGGTCTGCCCAAAGGAGCAGGTGCGAACGGTGTTGACATCGCCGGGTCATGCGCTCGGCCCGGCAAGCAGCTGCCGCACCTCAGGCCAGGGCGTGAACTCATACACACGCCCCGCGCGGACGCCTCATCCGCTCCACCCCGAAAGCTGACGTAGAGCTCGGGCCTTGGCATCTGTCGCGAAGTGCCAAAATGCGAACTCCGAGACAGCACACTTTGGCAGGTTGATCGAGGCCCGATAACTCGGTGCCCCGACGGTTTAGGACGCCGGTCCCGAACTGTCGAACTTTTCGGTTATTGTGACAGGTGAAACCCGAGCGATGACGGGACATCTGCATCATGACAGTTTTGTGTGTGGAGCGCACAATTCGCGGTGAGAGCTGGAACACCAAGTCTGTCAAGGGAGCAGCATATGCAGCAAATTTTGCGAGTTATGACCTTGGCGACGCTTGCCGCTGCCATTCCCACTGCCGCCATCGCACAAGATTATCCAGCCCAGCCGATCAGGATCATCATTCCAGTTACCGCTGGCGGTTTGATGGATGTCCTCGCGCGGCTTGTCGGGGAGAAGCTGCAAGCGAAGTGGGGCCAGCCGATCATCGTGGAAGCTCGACCAGGCGCGAGCGGCAATATCGGTGCGGAGGCGGTCGCCCGAGCAAATCCCGACGGATACACGCTGCTCATGTCCGCGCCGCCGCCGCTTGCAATAAATCAAAAGCTATTTCCGAAACTCGGATTTGATCCAGGCGGGTTCGTCCCGGTGACGGTGATCGCGGCAGTGCCCAATATCCTCGTTGTCCGGCCGAACCTGCCTGTGTCGAATTTTCACGAATTGATCGCCTTTGCAAAGTCGAACCCAGACAGGCTCAGTTACGCCTCCACGGGCAGCGGCAGCACCCCGCATCTCACTGCCGAGATGCTGAAGCTGGCGACCGGCACCCGAATGGTGCACGTGCCATACCGGGGAGTGCCTCCGGCGTTCACCGACCTGATCGGAGGACACGTCGACATGATGTTCGCGAACCTCGGTGATTCACTACCTCACATCAAAAGCGCCCAGGCCAAGGCGCTCGCAGTGGGAAGCAGGATGCGGTTTGCGGCGCTGCCCGATGTTCCGGCGATCTCGGAGCTGTTGCCGGGGCTGGTCTCTGAGACTTGGTATGCCCTCGTCGCTCCTCCTAAAACGGCGCCCGAGATTGCGGAAAAACTATCAGCGGCGGTTGTGGACGCGCTTAGGGCGCCGGAAGTCGCAAGGCGGATTGCAGAGTTATCGGCCACACCTGTTGGACTCTCTCCATCCGAAACTGCTGCTTTCATACAGCAAGAGAGCGAACGCTGGGGGCGCATCATCACGTCGGCAGGTATCAAAGCTGAGTGAAATCAAGAACCCAACGGCTGCAATCAATCTGCTGGTGACGATTCGTGTCGCAGGAGCACTCCGAAGCCGTCCGGCCTCAATCCCCAGAAGGCGATTATCTTTTGGATAATGCGAGCCCGCAGACCGGAATTCGTTTCTCCGCACTTGCACAAATTTTTGATCCGGGCACGGTGCGCCATCTAACTGAGCTGGGCGTCCGCGAGGGCTGGCGCTGTCTAGAGATCGGCGGGGGAGCAGGCAGCATTGCCAATTGGCTCTGTGAAAGCGTTGGTCCGGATGGTCAAGTTCTCGCAACGGACATCGACACCCGCTTCCTTGAAAGATTGCAGAACGGCAATCTGGAGGTGCGTCGACATAACATTACATCTGACCCGCTGCCGCAATCTATGTTCGATCTCGTCCATACGCGACTTGTACTCGTGCATCTTCTGGAGCGCGAAGCGGTGCTGGAACGCCTGATGGCTGCGCTCAAACCGGGAGGCTGGATTCTTGCGGAAGAATTCGATGCGCTCTCAATTCAAGCCGATCCGGGCGTCAACTCGTCCGAAGTCCTCGTTCGAGACATTCGGGCTCATGCACAAGGTGATGATTGATCGCGGCATCGATCTTCGGTTTGGCCGGCAGCTTGCCGGCCGTCTGCGAGCGCATGGATTCGTTAATGTTGCAGCCGAAGGCCGGATGTTCATGTGGCACGGGGGTTCGCCCGGCGCCCAGATGTATCGCGCCAACATCGATCAACTTCGCGATTCAATCATTGAGACGGGATTGACCACGGCTGAGCAGATCGATCATGATCTTGATCGCTTGTGCCGAAATGACCTGATGTTCCCTTCGCCGGTCATGTGGAGCGCTCGCGGGCGTCGGCCACTTTAGGCAATAGCCGGGCGCTGGTTTACAAAAAGGGTATGGCTGCCATCAAGCCAGCCTGAGCTTGTCCGACGCGGATCGGTTCGCTGTATCGCTTGGGACCGGCCGTCGGGTTAAGATCGGGCCAGATCCGCTCTGGCTCAGAATGTCGCAACCGGCGCAGCAAGTTCTGTTTTGTACCAGTCGTGACGGTACCCGTATCGCATTTGCGTCCTACGGCGCCGGTCCCCCGCTGGTACGGGCAGCGCCATGGATCAGTCACCTCGATTTTGATCGGGACAATCCCGTCATTGGGCCGTGGCTTTCTCTGCTCGCGCGGCATCACACTTTGATCCGCTACGATCCGCGTGGGTGTGGCCTGTCAGATCGGGAGGGCGTGGGATTCTCATTGCCAAAGCAGGTCGAAGACTTGGAGGCAGTGATCGAAGCGGCCGGATTGAAACGTTTCGTACTGTTTGGCGCGACAGCCGGAGGCATCACCGCTATAGCCTATGCCGCCCGCCATCCGGAGCGAGTGAGCCATCTGATCGTGTACGGCGGCTTTGGCCGTGGGCGGTTTGTGCGCACCGCCCCTAAGGACGCGGAGGAAGCGGAGCTACAACTCAAGGCGATCGAATTGGGTTGGGGCAGCGAGAACCCAGCGTTCAGACAAATTCACATTTCCCAGCTGATCCCCGACGCTACCGCGGAGCAATCGCGCGCACTTACCGATCTGATGCGTATTTCGATGTCACCGGCCAATGCCGCCACCATCTTGCGGCTATATTTCGCTGCGGACCTGCGTGAGATCGCGCCAAAGGTCCGTTGCCCGACACTCCTGCTGCACGCCCGCCAGGACGCGCGGGTACCCTTCGAGGAGGGCCGCTTGCTTGCCGGCCTGATACCGGGAGCGCGGTTCGTGTCGCTCGAAAGTCGAAATCACCTGTTGTTGGAAAACGAACCGGCATGGCAGAGGTTGGCGGAGGAGATCGAGCACTTCCTGTCAGCGCAGCAGGCTAAATTATCTAATCGATTGTTGCTCGACTACCTTACCGCGCGTGAGCACGATGTGCTGGAACTGCTCGCGCAAGGCCTTGACAATGACACCATCGCGACCAGGCTCGGCACCAGCGAGAAGACCGTGCGCAACCAGGTATCTACCATCTTCGGCAAGCTTGGTGTCAGCAGCCGGGCGCAAGCCATCGTCTGCGCACGCGGGCGCGAGGGCTCCGGCTAATTCGGCGCCAATCCAGTTTAGCTTTAGCCTGTACGGAAGACCGCTCGCGTGGGGCGACACCGACGCGGGCCGGCACATCCTCGTGGCGGTTGCCCGCTATCTTGCGGCCCATTCACCGACGGAGCGCGCTGCGCTGCAGACGGCCGACATCGCGCGGCGCTTGATGCGGGGCGGCGAGCTGCATCAGGAGGCTGGGGCGTCCTGACGACGCCGAGCCCTCTGTAATGGAGCAGGGCTGCTTGTAGGCGGTCTGCTCAAAGGAGCAGGTGCGAGCCGGTGTTCACATCGCCGGGTCATGCGCTCGGCCCGACAAGCAGCTGCCGCACGTCAGGCCTGGGCGTGAACTCATAAACACGCCCCGCGCGGATGCCTCATCCGCTCCACCCCGAAAGCTGACGTAGAGTCCGAGCATTGGCATACGTTCACCTTGGCGGCGCAGGCATGGCAGAGGAGTGATGGTCCACGATCCTACAATCGTTACCGTCCTTCACAAACGTGAAGCTGTAGCGGGCGGGGACCGCCTTAGTTTCACCATCCTTCGTGTAGGAAAACGTGTAGTAGCCCGTGTTGACCGCGGTGTCTCCGTATACGCGGATCAACTGGTCTCCGAACTTGACGGTAAGCTTTGGCAGTGCCTGAAACGCCCCTACGAAGTAGGCCTTCAGCCCCGCAGGATCTGATCTCACCGTGGGTGAAAGAGTGCCCCACAGCACCGCATCCTTGGAATAAAGTGCCGTGATGGTATCAGGATTGTTCTCGGCTAAGACGGTGGCCCACCTCTGCACCGCGGCTGCGACGGCTTCTCGCGGGCACGCCGTCGCAGTTTGCACCGCGAGACCTGCACTCAACACGAGCACGACGCCGCTGATCCCAAAACGCGCTTGCATCATTTCCTCCCTGATCTTTGACCAAGAACACCAAACGTATCAGTCCGCTTCGCTTCCTTCTAGATGCTGCTGGCCGCGACCCCGGTGCGGCAGCGCACAACGATCCGGCGCATGGGCGTCGTCAACGCGGACACCGCTCCCCTGCAAGTTCGACACTACCCTGGCTACGACACAGAAATTGACTTGACACTGCTCAGAATAATGATCATAAATATATTGAGTATTCGGAGCAAGCCCATATGCCGCGAAAGAGCACGCTGCTCCAACAATATCCCTGGGCCAAATTCGTGCTCTCGCCGGACACGATCGTCCCGCACCGGGTTCCGTTTGCACTAGCGCGTCGTTTGCAGCAGGTCTGCAACACGGTTCTCGCGAGCATCCTTGCGCGTGAAGAGGTATCTACGCCGGTGGTGTATCACGCCCTCGCCCTGATCGAGGATTTCCCCGATATCGATCAAGTCGTCTTGCAATTTTGATGGGCATCGATCGCACGAATGTCGGGCAGATTGTCGATAGCCTCGAAGCCAAAGGCTTTGTCCAACGTCGAATCAACGGTGCGGATCGCCGGGCTCGAGAATTGCGCGCGACCCCGCGCGCGAAGAGCTTGCGGCGCCGAATGCGCCCCAAGATTTCGGCCGGACAGGCTGGAATTCTCAAATCGCTCACGCCTGCCGAACGCGTGCTGCTGGTCGATCTGCTGACGCGCGTGGTGGAAGCCAACGGCGCTCACGCCCGGCCTGGCGCCGGTCGTCGGTCGCCTCGAAGAAAGACGGCAGCATTGCAGTCAATTGGTGCGAGGAAACGCAAGTAACACAAGTGAGGGGCAACGCCATGAAGCGCTCTCGTCGATATTTTCTGCGGACGGCAGGTGTCGCTGCCGCTCTTCCGGTTCTGACGCGGATCGCAACAGCCCAACCGTATCCAGGGCGGCCGCTGCGACTGGTCGTGCCGCTGCCCCCTGGCGGAGCAGCGGACATTGTGGCGCGGCACATGGCCCGGTGGCTGGAACGCCTTGGTCAACCGGTCATCGTCGAAAACAAAGCAGGCGCCGGCACGAACATCGGTGTGCAAGCAGTCGTCAATTCACCGTCAGATGGGTACACATTGCTCCTAATCGGCACAGCGAGCGCCATCAGTGCATCGCTTTACGAAAGGCTTCCCTTCAATTTTCTCCAGGATATCGCACCCGTCGCGGGGCTCGTCAGGTTTCCGCTTGTGATGGAAGTGAACCGCTCGGTCCCCGCGACCACGGTTTCCGAATTCATCGCCTATGCCAAAGCGAATCCCGGCAAGATCAATATGGGCTCGTCGGGCGTTGGTACCGCGCCGCACTTGGCTGGCGAGATGTTCAAGGCGATGACCGGCGTCGACATGGTGCATGTGCCCTATCGCGGCGAGCCACCCGCCATTACCGACATGCTGGGCGGGCAGGTGCAAATCATGTTCGGAAATGTCACTGCGTCGATCGAGCACATTCGGTCGGGCGCGTTGCGGGCACTCGCGGTGACGACGGCCGTGCGACAAGACGTGCTGCCCGATGTCGCGACCGTCGCCGATACCGTTCCCGGATATGAAGCCAGCGGCTGGTTTGGGATCGGCGCGCCAAAGGGCACGTCGGCCGAAATCGTAGAAAAACTCAACCGCGCGATCAACGCAGGATTGACGGATGCCGGCATCCGTGCGCGCTACGCCGAGTTGGGCAGCACGCCGGTGGTCTTTACGCCCGCTGAGTTCGGCGCGCACCTGGCGGCTGAAACTGAGAAGTGGGCCAAGGTGGTAAAACTGTCGGGCGCCAAACCGGGATAATCCGAGCGCTGCGCACCCGCCGCGTGCTGACATTCGCTATAAATTCGGCGCGCGCCGAAAATCGCTCTATGTCCGGAATGCGCCGAAAACGGATCGCGCAATCCGCGGCCTGCTTAATGTCCATCGCCGCTCTCCTTTTGTCGGCAAGCCGCCGCATTGCCGCCGGTTGCCTGGCGATGATTTAGCGCGTGTGTCTCTGGCGACTATCCGCTATAATCCACATGGACTTATGAGCAGGCGCCATAAATGCAGCGCGGAAATCTGGATGACCTGCTGGCCTTCCTGGCCGTCGGGCGAGAGCGCAGCTTCACGAGGGCCGCTGCGAAGCTCGGCGTTTCGCAGTCGGCGCTGAGCCACACCATCCGCGAGCTCGAGGCGCGGCTGGGAGTCCGGCTGCTGACCCGAACCACGCGCAGCGTGTCTCCGACCGAAGCTGGCGAACGGCTGATGCGCACGGTGGGCCCGCGGTTCGAGGAGATCGACGCCGAGCTTGCGGCGGTAAGCGAATTTCGGGAGAAGCCCGCCGGCACCATTCGCATCTCGGCCACCGACTCTGTGGCCGATACGATCCTCTGGCCAAAGCTTACCAAGCTCCTGCGCGAGTATCCGGATATCAAGGTCGAGATCACGATCGACTATGGCTTCACCGATATCGTCGCCCAGCGTTTTGACGCCGGCGTGCGCAGCGGCGAGCACGTGGCGAAGGACATGATCGCGGTGCGTATCGGGCCCGACATTCGCATGGCGGTCGTAGGCGCGCCGTCATACTTCAAGAACCGGTCAGCGCCAAAGACGCCGCAGGAACTGATCGATCACAACTGCATCAATCTGCGCTTGGCGACCCATGGCGGCTTGTACGCCTGGGAGTTCGAAAAAGGCGGCCGCGAGCTCAAGGTGCGTGTCGAAGGCCAGCTCGTCTTCAACGGCAGTTTCCAGATGCTCAACGCGGCGCTCGGCGGATTCGGCCTGGCCTATGTGCCACAGGACCTGGCGCAGCCCGCATCTTGCCAAGGGCCGTCTCAAGCGGGTGCTCGAAGATTGGTGCCCTCCATATTCGGGCTACCACCTCTACTACCCGAGCAGGCGCCAACCTTCCGCGGCCTTTACCTTGTTGGTCGACGCGCTGCGCCACCGGGGTTAGAGACCGTTTGAAAATGCGGGATCTGCTCTGCAGATGGCGTTTGCGTCCTTCGAGACGCGGTCCTTCGGACCGCTCCTCAGGATGAGGAATGTGGCGAGTGGCACACAAACCTCCTCATGCTGAGGAGCGCGCGGAACGCGCGCGTCTCGAAGCACGGCATTGGGCGCAGCCTCACCGCCCGGCCGCCTTGTCGCGGACCCGGTCGTGCAGCTCGGCGACCTCCGGCGTCAGCGCTTCGCCGAAATCGGCCATCTCGTAGACCGGGCGGATTTCGATCTCGCTTGGGCCGGGCATCGGATTGGGGCAGCGCTTCGCCCACTCGACCGCTTCGGCCATGTCCTTGACCTCCCAGAGCCAGAAGCCGGCGACCAGCTCGCGGGTCTCGGCGAAGGGGCCGTCGATGACGGTGCGGCTCGGGCCGTCGAACGCCACACGCTTGCCCTGCGACGACGGCTTGAGGCCCTCGCCGGCCTGCATGATGCCGGCGTTGACCAGCTGCTCGTTGTACTTGCCCATCGCCGCGAGCAGCGCGGTCGAGGGCATGAGGCCCGCTTCTGAGTCCTTCGTCGCCTTCACCAGCACCATCACGCGCATCTCTTGTCTCCTCTGATCCACGGGCGGCCACGTTCGACAGCGGCATCGCTCACTAGGGCTAAAACCCAACAAAAGTCTTGTAGAATGAATCGGTTGTCGATTGCGTCGTCAGCCATGCGGACAGTCGCGAGGGCTAAAAATCTCAAGGACCCATCCATGCATGAAGAAGCAGGCGAGAACGGACGCAATCCGCATTCCGGTTCGGCTTTTCAAGCCATCCGTGCGATCGACTATACGGTCATTTTTGTGCGCGATATGGCAGCGATGCGTCGCTTCTATGAAGACATCCTTGGTTTTCCACTGTTACGAGAGCTTTCGCCGGGTTGGATCGAATATCGGGTGGGCGTCAACACCTTGGCCTTGGCCAGGCCAAGGCTGACTGCAGCAGATGCTCCAACGCCCAACGGCAGCGCCTCGCTGCAGCTGGCATTCAAGGTTTCGGCTCCCGAAGTCGATCGGTGCGCCGACGAGCTCGTGCGGCAGGGCGTCCATCTGCTCTCACCGCCCACTGACCAGGTCTTTGGACATCGCACGCTGTTCTTCCGTGATCCGGATGGAAATCTCCTGGAGGTGTTTGCGGATATTTGGAGCGTTTTCCAGACATGTTAGTGCACGGCCGCGCCGCTTCCTCACCTCTCCCCGTTGGGGAGAGGTCGGATTGCGCGCGCCAGCGAGCAATCCGGGTGAGGGGGCTCAGAGCCTGGCCGGCAAAGCTCTAACTCCTCACCCGCCCGCGCTTCGCTTCGCTCAGCGCGGTCGACCTCTCCCTTTGGGAGAGGTGGGGCAGAGCCTGCGGCGGGGTTTCGTGAATCAACTCAAGTGGAATTGGCTCTAGCTCGTAGGGCGGATGAGCCGAAGGCGTAATCCGCCTTCTGCCGAACGGGCGGAATACACTTTGCTATTCCGCCCTCCATGCTGAGCCTAGCGCGGACGCTTCTCGAACACGTCCTTTGCCACCGGCATTGCCGAGAACACGTTGGGCCATCCGACATAGAACGCGAGATGCGTGATCGCCTCCGCGATCTCGGTCTGTGTCAGGCCGTTGTTCATCCCGATATTCAGGTGACCGGTCAGCTGTGCGACCTGCCCGGATGCAATCAACGAGCTGACCGTCACGAGGCTGCGATCGCGCGGCGCAAGGCCTGGGCGGAGCCAAAGGTCCCGGAACAGAACATCGGTCGTGTATTGCACCACGCCCGGAAAGACCGGGCCGAACTGCTCGCCGACGCGCTTGGCCCGGTCCGCTTCAGCGGCTTCGTTGAGCGCCAGCAGGTTCGGCGAAGCGGCGGGAAGTTGATCCGCCGCGATCTTGCGCTCGGCAAAGACATCCTTGGCGACCGCGACCGCTGCCATCGCATTCGCCCAGCCCGAATAGAACGCCAGATGCGTAATGAGCTCGGAAATCTCGGCCGGCTTCACGCCGTTATCGATCGCCAGATTGAGATAGGTCGGCATCTCGATGGTCTGGTTGCGCGCGACGAGAGCGGCGAGCGTGACGATGCTGCGGTCGCGCGGCGCGAGACCCGGACGCTTCCACACCTCGCCGAGAACGCGATCCTGCGCGTATTTATCCAGCGCCGGGGCGACCATCCGGACGTCGTCACGCGTCACCGTTGGCTTCGAGGCTGGCGCGGCCTTCGTCGGGTCCGCTTGCGCCGATGATGATGCCATCAGGGAAAGCGATGCGATCGCCGCAGCAAGAAGTTTCATGGTTGCCTCCACTCGAGTAGGTCTGTTGATCCGTCCTTCGAAACGCGCTGCCTTCGGCAGCGCTCCTCAGGATGAGGTCCTTCGAGACGCGCTGCCTTCGGCAGCGCTCCTCGGGATGAGGTCCTTCGAGACGCGCTGCCCTCGGCAGCGCTCCTCAGCTTAGTCTCAGGACCGGTGCATGGCGTTACACCTCCTCATGTTGAGGAGGCCGCGCAGCGGCCGTCTCGAAGCACGCTGGCGCCTTGGTGCGTCGTTTAGCTCGCGCTCTTCATCCGGTCCCACGTGAACACGAAAGTCCTGCCGCGCCTGCCCTCTGTGGCAGGAAAAGCAGCGATCAGATCAGCGCTCGACGTTCTCTTGGGCTTCGTTGCAACCGAGGCAGCCGCCACCGGCAGCCGCCGGGCTTTTGGCCTGAAGCATGGTCTCGTCGTTGCGATGCGAGGCCTGCGCGAATGTAGACGAGGTCAGCATGGTCGCCGCGATTGCAGCGACGAGGGTAAGCTCGAGTTGCTTCATGTGTAATGCTCTTCCTATTCACGCCGAGGCGCAGCAACCGCCGGCCGGTCTCATTTAGAGGGGCGTGGGTCCTTTGATTAGCCACGATAATGCGCATGGTCTTATGAGCGCGGGCCATGAATTCCCCTGGGCGGCATTCATGAATGCACCTCATAGGCGCATGCCGATTCTATCGTCTAATCGCATGCCGCGGCGCCTCGTAGATTTGCGTTCGCCGGCAGCCGGCGAGACTGCCCGGTCTGCAATGCAACCGGCGGGCGCGACTATCCGAGCACGCTCGACAAGCTCCTCGACGGGCTGCCGGACGTGGGATAAGCCGTGGTTCTGCGGGCGCCGCCGCGCAGAGTGCAGGAGCCGCCATGATCACGCGCAGACGCATCATCGCCGCCACCGGCGGCCTCGCCGCGCTGACGAAACCGTCTCATCTGGGATTCGCGCTGCTCGTTCTCTTAGGGCTGGGCACGGGGCCGCTTTTTGCTCAGCCTGCTGCGTCTTCTCCGCCGACGGTCCAAGCCTCTCCGGCACTGCAAGCCCGGAGCGCGCAATTCGAGGCCAGTCTCGTGGATCTGGCACGCCGGCTGGCGAACGAGCCGCGCCTGCGCGGCCTTTCTGCGCAAAAGCGACAGGAGCGGGTCGAGTTCGTGGTCGGCAACCTCCTCTATGTATTGGCTCACGAGCTGGGCCACGCCGTCATCTCCGAGCTGGATCTGCCGGTCCTGGGACGCGAGGAGGACACGGCGGATGTCTACGCTATCCTCAAAGCGCTGATGGTGGTGGGCAGCGAATTCTCGCACCGCATCCTGGTGGGAGCGAGCAAGACCTGGTTTCTGAGTGCCCGGCGCGACCGGCGAGAAGGGGAGACGCCGACCTACTACCAGCGGCACGGCTTGGATGAGCAGCGCGCCTATCACATCGTCTGCCTGATGGTCGGCTCCGACCCGGTCAGGTTCAAGGGCCTTGCCGACGAGCACGAGCTGCCGGAGGATCGCCGGCGGAGCTGCGGTTGGGACTACGATACCGCGGTGCGGTCGTGGGAACGCGTGATGGCGCCGCATCTGCGCGTCTCCGATCAGCCGAATGGCCGCATCGACGTGATCTATGGCGACGCCAAGGGAGCGCTGGAGGTCGTTGCGCGCTCGTTGCGCGAAATCCGCTTCTTGGAGCACATGGCCCAGTATGCGGCAGAGCGATACCTTTGGCCTGCTCCGATCGTGATGGAGATGCGAAGCTGCGGCGACGCCGGTGCTCGTTGGACCATTCCGACCCGCACACTGCATATCTGCTACGAGATGGTGGACGAGTTCGTGGAGCTCTTCAACGAGCAGGAGCGCTCTCTCAAGACCGCGAAGCGCCGGACGAGAACGGCGAGGTCGAGGAACGACCTGCAGCGTGAGCAAAGAGGCGCGGCATGGGTGCGCTCGCGCGCTCGCCCGTAAGCGTCGCGGGTGGAATCGTCATGCCCGGGGCCACCGCTCTAGCGGTCCAGCAAATAGGAAGCGGTTGAGAGCGCACGAACGAGGGCATGCCGTCATTGCGAGCGAAGCGAAGCAATCCAGGACAGCGGTGGGGCTTACCCTGGATTGCTCCGTCGCTGACGCTCCTCGCAATGACGGATTGCGGTGGGTTCGATATGCGACGTGGTAACGGCTATGAAGGGTCAGCATCAACTCCTTCAAAAACACGTCATCGCTCCACTTCCAACCGGCCTGCCCTGGAAGAGTCAAATCATATCAGCCTGGTTAGCTTCAGGCGCGGGACCGTTGCAGCGCCTAACTCGGTTGATTGACTTAAGGCAAACGTCACCCCGTGTGCGTGCGACCATGCTCCGATGGCATGCTTTTCCAGGCCTGGTCGCGGTTGATCCCGCGGTAGGCGCATGGAGATTCAGGACTCTCTTTTGGCTGATCGTGCCGCCATCCGCAGTTCGCCGAGTTGGTCCGGATCGTTGGCGCGGCGATTGGCCGAAGTAACGGGACCTACCGTTGGCTTGGCGATGCCATGCTACTTGGTGTTCTACGAGAATTAGGCTTTGGCATGGACACTAAGATCACACTAGACGTCTTGGAATGCCTATCTGCACTGCAAATACAAGGGTCACCTTCGACTAGCCGCACGACAGGGCGTCAAGTCTGACTATGAATCCATGCTCCTTGAGTTGAAGAAGGAGCTGAGGATCGAAGCTATTGAGAAGGTCCATAATCACTTCAACCAGGATATTCCAAACGGCATTGTGCTGACACGCTCGGTGTTGAGGGAGGGTGCGCCATTTCTTCTCGGTGCTGAGCTACAGGATGACCAGTTTTCGATCCGCTTTGATGGGCTGAAGAAAGTGGCCGGACGTTCGCAACTGGGCGAATTCCATTACGTGCCGGTGTTGTTTAGTGAACATCGCCGAATTCCGCAAAATACCGCGAACATTGCTAGAGGTTCTCGGCTTGCTGCTGTCTCGCCTCCAAGGCAAAGAGCCAAGCAATGGTGTCATCTTTCACGGGAGAGAGTGCACCACTACAGCTGTCCGGTTCACAGCAGGCTTTCGAGCGGCGCAAGACTTGCTTGAGCAAATTGCACAAATGCGTGCAGACAAGTCCACGCCTCTGCTTCTGTTAAACGATCACTGTCAAGCCTGTGAGTTCTGCCAGGAGTGCCGCGCTCAAGCTCTCAAAGCTGACAGCTTGAGCCTCTTACGGGGTTTGGGAGGACAAGAGGTCAGGACTTACGGCCGCAAAGGGCTGTTCACGTTGAACCAGCTCGCGCATACCTTTCGACCCCGGCGCAATTCAAAACGCTCGGATCGTAGAAGCACTCGGCGGTATCACGCGCTGCAAGCCATGGCGATTCGGGACAATACGGTGTACGTGCTCGGAGCGCCGCGGATGCCTTTTAGCACAGTCCGTATCTACCTGGACATGGAAGGCGATCCAGAGGAGGCGTTCGTATACCTCATCGGGATGATAGTCTGCGACGGGCAGAGTGAAACCCGCTTTTCGCTCTGGGCGGACGACAAGAAGGAGGAATTAAGTATCTTCGAGCAGTTCCTGGGCATCGTGGCCAAGTACGACGCGCCCAGCATTTTCTGTTATGGAAGCTACGAGGTAGCCTTCGTCAAACGAATGCGCCCGCATGCCCGGCGGAAGAAGCTGGTCGATAAGGTACTAGGTGTATTAACCAATACACTCTCGATCATTTACGCTCACTACTACTTTCCAACCTACTCCAACGGCTTGAAAGAGGTAAGTGGAGTTCTGGGTTGCTCATGGAGTGGTTCTGTCGTGTCGGGCTTACAGAGCATTGTATGGAGGATGCGCTGGGAGAAAACGCATGATGAATGCTGGAAAGCGGATCTCATTGAGTACAACCTTGAGGACTGCGCTGCCCTTCGAAAGGTGACCGACTTCCTTCACGCCGCTTGCACCGGAGCGTCCACGCTCTCAGGTATTCAGTCGAGCGACCCAGGTCACACGAAGGTGGCCAAGGTGGAGGATCTCGACAAATTTGCCTACAGCCCAAAATGGGGGTCGGCCAACTTCTTCCACTCCGACTTAGAGTTCGTTAACAAGTGCGCGTATTTTGACTACCAAAGGCAGAAGGTTTTCGTCCGCACCAGCAAGATACTCAAGAAGCATCGTCGTGTTATCGGAGTGCACCGAAACAAGGGACTTCGGGTAAATCGAAGAGTTGAGGTCACGGCCTCTAAGTGTCCTTCCTGCGGTAGCGCCAATCTGGTCAAAATAACGGAACGAACCAGCGTTGCAAACACGAGAGTCAAGCGGGCGTTTGACCTAGTCATCACGTCAAGAGGGATGCAGCGACGGGTTGTCGAATGTAGAGCGGCTAGATACAGGTGCGCGCTGTGTGACCATTGCTTCACCCCGGAACGGTACGAACGGCTCGCGAAGCACTTTCATGGGTTTATGAGCTGGGCGATCTACCAGCATGTTGCGCATCGCTTGAGCAACAGAACGCTACAGGAATTGTTCCGCGAGTTCTTCGGGTTGGTAGTTGCCAATCCAGAAATCCACGAGTTCAAATCTGCGATGGCTCGATATTATCGCACAACATTCCGTAAGCTGCTTTCCAAGTTGGCCTCCGGTGCCCTTCTGCACGTTGACGAGACAGAGGTAAAGTTGCGGACTGGCAAAGGATATGTGTGGGTACTCACAAGTCTTGAGGAGGCCGTGTACGTGTACAGGCCTACAAGGGAGGGGAAATTCCTGCAGGACATGCTGAGGGACTTTAAAGGAGTGCTGGTATCCGACTTCTATGCCGCCTACGACTCCTTTGGCTGCCCTCAGCAGAAATGCCTGATCCACCTCATTAGGGACATGAACCAGGAGCTCTTGAACAATCCCTACGATTTAGAATTCCAATCGGTTACGCAACCCTTCAGTTCTCTATTGCGTTCCATAGTGACAACAGTGGATGAGCGTGGCTTAAAGCATAGGCACCTGAAGCGCCATACAGCCGAGGTGCTCGAATTCTTCCGGGTACTTTCAACCCAAACGTTTCGCTCCGGGGCCGCGCAGTCTCTGCAGGAGCGATTGATAAAAAATCGGGACAAATTGTTCACCTTCATTCAACACGATGGGGTGCCATGGAATAATAACAATGCGGAGAATGCGATCAAACGATTTGCTTACTACCGCGAGAACACAGTCGGCGTCATGACAGAGAAGGGCTTAAATGACTATCTGCTGCTGCTGAGCATTTACCAGACGTGCCGGTTTAAGGGGATCAGCTTTTTCAAATTTCTATTGTCGCGAGGGCTTGATGTCGATCACTTCAGCGAACGGAAGCGGATTAGAAGGCGACGCGGAGATGTCGAGCTCTACCCGAGAGGCTTTATTCCTGCTCCTCTTGCTAGATTCAAGCAGCTAAAGAAGCGGGGACGGCAAGAGACGCCGACCCGATAGTGCTCTGAAATCTTGCGAGCATACGTCTTCCACTGACGATACGAGCAGGAGCGGGCTCTCAAGACCGCGAAGCGCCGGACGAGAACGGCGAGGTCGAGGAACGACGTGCAGCGTGAGCAAAGAGGCGCGGCATGGGTGCGCTCGCGCGCTCGCCCGTAGGCGTCTCGGGTGGAATCGTTCGTGATTGCCTGATTGCCGAAGACGCGCTTTGTTGAATGAGGCGCGTCGCATCCGAGTAGACGGCAGAATTCGCACAGACTGATTACGGAGCGTGGATTCCTGCGCGGCCGGGCGTGAGCGAGGCTTTACCCCAGCAGCAGCCTATGCCACGCGACACATCCTCATCCTGAAGGAGGGGTCCGAAGGACCGCGTCGCATCCTGAGGAGCGGTCCGAAGGACCGCGTCTCGAAGGATGCAACGAGCGATCTGCAAGCCGATCCTCACATTCTCAAAACAGACTCTCAGGAGGCTTTCTCGCCGCGTGAACGCTCAGCCGTTCGTGCCGCGATGATCGCGGTGTGCTTCTACGGCGCTACGGTGGCGAACGGGGAGCTCATCCTTTATTCGAGTGGCGGCCATCTGCTGGCCGGCCGCGACCGGGAGGTCTGGCGGAAATCGCGTCCGTCCTCGACCGATCATGGAAGCGCCGCGCGCAGGTGCGAACGAACCGCAGGAGCCGCCGGTGCTTGAGTTCACAGTGGCTGTTTTGCTTCTCGAGCTGACGCCCGGCCCCAACATGGCGTACCTCGCCACGCTCGCGCTCGCTCGCGGGCGCGCCACCGGGCTGATCGCGACCCTTGGCGTGGCGTGCGGGCTGGCCGTGCATGCGATCGTGACGGTCTTTGGCGCCGGAACCCTCATTGCGCAGCAGCCGTGGCTTTACCAGACGCTCCGCTGGATCGGGGTCGCCTACCTGTTTTACCTCGCGTGGGAAGGTTGGCGGCCTGAAAGGGAGAACTCGCCGGAGCGCGCCGATCTTCTTTCCACGGCCGGCCCGTTGTTCGTGAGAGGGTTCCTGTCAAACGTGTTCAACCCGAAGTCCGTCCCCTTCTTCGTCTCAGTGCTTCCCACGTTTATTCGTAACGCGCCGGGCGATCCCGCTATTCCCCTCCAGATGACGGTATTCGGCATCCTCTATGTCGCCATCGCCACAGCCATCCACGGCACCATCGTGGTGCTGGCGGCAGAGCTGCGCCCGTGGCTGGTAGAAGGACCGCGCCAGCAACTGACGCGGCGGGTTCTATCCGTCGGCCTCGCTTTTGTGGCGGTTTGGCTGGCCTGGACCACGCAGCGCTGACCGATGCAGGAACATTGCTACCGGCAGGCGCAGGACATCTTCAAGCGGGAGACGTTCGGCCCAAAATTCATGGCGAGAGGCCGCCGCGTGAACTATAGACTCCTTAACGCCAGGCCCCGCCGAGGTGCAGCATGGACGTTCCCCTCATTGAGCGGACGAAAATCCAAGCTCAGATCTTGGTTCCTCTTGTGAAGGCCCTTCGGGCTGAATTGGGTGAGGCGCGCGCAGACGCCCTTGTCCGAAGGGCCCTCGGCGACATTTATCGCCGCTACGGCGAGGAGTTTTGGCGGGCGAAGCCCGAGAAGAATGTGGGGAAAATCATGGCGTCATTGTGGGCCGCGTTCGCCCGTGGTGACGCCCTTGACTATCGCATACGCGAGCAATCGCACGATACCTTCGACATCGATGTGACCGGATGCCGCTACGCGCAGTTCTTCAAGGAGCTGGGTGAGCCGGACCTTGGCTTTCTGCTGGTCTGCAGCGCGGACTTCACAATGGCTGAGGGGTTCGGTCCCGACATCGAGCTCACGCGCACACAAACCATCATGCAAGGTGCGAGCCACTGCGATTTTCGATACAAGCGGCAGGGAGCGAGCAAGACTGAGGGCTAGCGATGCGCCATGGCGCAACCTCGCTCATTTGGTCCCCCGTGACGACCTTCCGCTATCCTACCAGTGAGTTGGCGCATCGTAAGCTCGCATGAGGCCAAGCTTCGACAGCGGCTCGTCCGCGGGCTTGACCGCCTGGCAGTTTGCATGGATTTTCAATGAAAAAGCTTGCACATCCATGACATTGTCGCCATATTGACGACATGAGGAAGCTTCAAGAACTGAAAACGCATTTGCGGCCTGGGCGGGTCTACCGGCGCGCGGACTTGATGCAATGGTCGAGCGCGGTTGACCGACATCTCCGGCAATTGGTGGATGAAGGAACGCTCACCAAGCTTGCGGGTGGACTTTATGCGTACCCAAAGCGGACGGTGTTCGGCAAAGCGCCCGCCGAGGATGACGAGCTGGTTGCCGCGTTCCTGAAGGATCAGCGATTTCTTCTCTGCTCACCCAACGCCTACAACAGCCTGGGCGTCGGAACGACGCAGCTGTACAACAAGACGGTCGTGTACAATCACAAGAGACATGGCGAATACTCGTTAGGCGGACGCAAGTTTGAGTTCCGAGTGAAGCCGTTCCCCAGGAAGCTCAGCAAGGAATTCCTGCTGGTCGATCTCGTAAACAATCTCGACCGGCTGTCCGAAAGGCGAAAGGACGTGCTTGAGCGCGTCAAGGAACGCGTTGCGTCCTGTGACAAGCCGCAATTGCAACGGGCGGCGCGCGATTATGGAAATGTACGGGCAAAGAAGTTTTTTTCGAAGGCGTTGAGCGCGCCGGAGGCGCCTGATGCCCGCTGATTACATCCACAACCATCCGCAGTTTGTCGAGTTGATCCGGATCGTTGCTCGAGAAAAGCGCATCGATCCTGCGCTTGTCGAGAAAGACTACTGGATTATGCACTGCCTTTACGGGCTGCAACAGCTTGGCCTGACGTTCCAGCTGAAAGGCGGAACGTCGCTTTCCAAGGGGTTTTGTTGCATCGAACGGTTTTCGGAAGACATCGATATTCTCATAGAGCCGCCCGCGGATCGCGGCGTTAGGACTGGTCCCAACCACGACAAGCCAGCGCATATCGAAAGCCGCAGGGCGTTCTACGACTGGCTTGCCAACGAGAAGATACGCATCGATGGCATTGAGAAGGTCGAGCGTGATACGGCCTTCGACAACCCGAAGCTTTTCAGCGCCGGCATTCGTCTGTTCTACCGAACCAATTGTGGCGGCGATGGCTGGCCTCAAGCAAGGCGTCTTGCTCGAGGCCGGCTTCGACGTCGTCGCGCCAAACACGCCTAAGGATATCAGTTCCTGGCTGTACGACTCTGCGGCGGCAAAGGTGCCGATCATCGACAACCGCGCCAAAGGCGTGCCTTGCTACGATCTCGGCTACACCTTCGTTGAAAAGCTTCAGACGATTTCGACCAAATACCGTCGCCAGCAAGCGAACAATGAATTTCCCAGTGACTTCATGCGGCACTACTACGATGTCCACAGCCTGCTGCACCGACCCGACGTCCAAGCGTTCATCGGCACCGAGCCGTACAAAGCACACAAGGCGAAGCGATTTCGGCAGGGGGACAACCAAAACATCGCAGGCAATCAGGCGTTCCTTCTGGCTGATCCCAAGACGCGAAAAATCTACGCAGAGGCGTTTGCCGCGAGTACCGCGTTGTACTACGGCGCCAAACCGACCTTCGCTCAGGTCCTCGCCAGGATCGCCGAATGGAAAGGGCGACTGTGATCGGCTCCTCGCAACCAACGCTTTCCTGAATCCCAAAGGCACAGATTAGGCACAAAACCGTTTTTGGGGCCGAGAACAATTTCCTTGCCCACTTGTAAGTATCGTTCGTCCGCCGTTGCGCTTCGACCAAACGGTTAACAATCGGCGATTTTCCAGGCCTTGTGAGTTGCGCCTGCGCGTTGGCATTCTATAATGAGCAACGAAGGGCTGCTCGCGACGCACGCGATTCCGTGCGCGCGATCATGACAGATGCGTTGGTGGCCGGCGGAGTGGCCTCCGACGCTCGGCCGTCGGGGATCGTCGCACTCTCCGAGGTTGTGGCGATCAGGCGCGAGAAGCAAGTTGCAATTGCATTTCGCAAAACGAACTCGTGGCGCGGTGTGGCAGTTGTGCTTTGAGCGCAACATTTCGCAAAACGAACTCGTGGCGCGGTGGGTAATTGTGGCTTGAGCGCAACATTTCGCAAAACGAAACGAACAGGCGGCCGGAGGAGCCCGCCTCACGAACCGGTCATCAGCGCCGCCAGTCTGCTCTTCAATTCCGCCTTGGCAGGCTCGGCGGCGCGCAGGATCGCGCTTGCCTGCAGGAAGTCGAGCAGGCGAAAGGTGCCGACATTGGGGCGGATGACGATATCGGGCGCGCCGGCCTTGAGCTTCTCGGCGACGATGGTCTGCCCCATGAGCTGGATGGTGGAGAACAGCGCGTCCCACGGCTCGGGGATTCCGCGCGGCGCCGTCGGTCCGATCGACGTGTCGACCGCGACGATGACGTCGGCGCGGCCGCGCAGATGATCGAAGGGCAGGGGATTGACCGCGCCACCGTCGACCAGGATGCGCCCGTCGACCTCGACCGGACGGAGCAGTCCGGGAATCGCCATCGAGGCGGCGATCGCGGATCGCAGCGGCCCGGCATCGAACAGCACTTCACTGCGCGCGTAGAAGTCCGTCGTCGGGATCAGCAGCGGGATGTTGAGCTGTTCGAAAGCGTGCGGAATGCGGTCGGGAAGAAACAGCCGGCAGAATGCTTCGGCGTCCAGCAGCATCGGATTGCGGAGCCGCGTCGGCAAGAGGTCCGCCAGGCCGCCGGCGCGCGCGGCGACGAGGCGGCGGAACACTTCGGCGCGGTCGTGCACGAGATCGATCGCATAGCGGCGCATCGCCTTGGCGGCCATGCCGGCCGCATAGGCGGCGCCGATCGCCGCGCCGATCGATGAGCCGGCGATGACGATCGGCTTGACGCCGATTTCGTCGAACGCCTCGAGCATCGCGATATGGGCGAGCCCGCGCGCGCCGCCGCCGCCGAGCGCGAGCGCGATCGTCGGCCGTTCCGATTGCGCGTGTGCCCGGAGCGCGCGTTCGCGCGGCACCCTCGCCATCGATCACCCGGCGCCGGCCTCGCGGGCGAGCGTCCAGCCGACCGTCGCGAGCGGACGCACCAAGAGCGCGCGCGCCGGCGCGTGCTCGCTGGTCGCGGTGCCGTCGCGCACGCGCCCGACGATGCCCTGCAGGATCGCCGCGATGCGGAAGAAATTGTACGCGAGGTAGACCGGCAGATGCGGCCGCGGATCGAGGCCGGTGCGCGCCACGTAGGCGTCGACGTAATCCGACAGCGACGGGATGCCGAGCGCCTCGAGGTCGCGGCCGACCAGCGAGGCGGTGCCTGCGCCCTCGTCGGTCGCCGGCATGTGCCACTGCATCAGGTGGTAGGTGAAGTCGGCGAGCGGATCGCCGAGCGTCGACAGCTCCCAATCGAGCACGGCCAAAACCGTCGGCCCGTCCGGCGCCAGGATCATGTTGTCGAGCCGGTAGTCGCCATGCACCAGCCGCGTCGGCGATTCCGGCGGCAGGTGCGCCGGCAGCCAGCGCATCAGGGCTTCCATCTCCTCGATCTGCTCGGTTTCCGACGCGCGATACTGCCTCGACCAGCGATCGACCTGGCGGCCGACATAGTTTCCGCCCTTGCCGAAGTCGCTCAAAGCGAGCTCGGCCGGATCGAAGCTGTGGAGCCGTGCCAGGGTGGCATTCATCGCGTCGAAGACGGCGGCCCGCTCGGTCGGGTTCGACGCCGGCATGTGCGGTTCCCAGAACACGCGGCCCTCGACAAAGCCCATGACGTAGAAGGCGGTGCCGACGACGCTCTCGTCGTCGCACAGCAGGTGCGGCTCGGCGACCGGGAAACCCTTGCCGTGCAGCGCCCGGATGACCCGATATTCCCGGTCGACCGCATGCGCGGACGGCAGCAGCTTTCCGGGCGGCTTGCGGCGGAGCACGTAGCGGCGCAGCGGCGTATCGAGCAGGTAGGTGGGATTCGACTGGCCGCCCTTGAACTGGCGCACGGTCAGCGGGCCGGCAAAGCCCGGCAGGCGATCGGTGAGATAGGCTTCCAGCCGCGCGGCGTCGAACCGGAGCGCGTCGGCAACATCCTTGGTGCCGCTGAAGGTCGCTTGGCGGTCCATGGGGGTCCTTCGTCAATTTGCCGCCAGCGTAGCGCCTCACCGCGCGAACGCAATGCGGGCGCGCCGGGCATCCTGAGAGTCTGACCGAATACCACGCCGTCATCCTGAGGTGCTCGGCGCGGAACGCGCTGAGCCTCGAAGGATGCTCCAGAAGTCGAGGACAGCACCGCCGCGCGTGCTTCGAGGCTTCCCCGGACTTCGTCCGGGAAAGCACCTCAGCATGACGGCGTTAGAGCGGCGAGAGAGTCATCTTCACATGCCGCTGGTGTAAGAAATGCCGCCTGGGCTCCGCTAAGGCGCCCGGGCCGTGCGCGCCGTCTGGTCGAACAGGATGCGCCGCTCCGCCTCGCTGGGCGGGCCTTTGCGGCGGAGGTCCTTGCCGAGGTCGACCGCGGTCTGCACGGCGGGTCGTTCCTTGATGGCGGCGCGCCAGCGCGCGACGTTGGGAAACTCGTCGAGGCTTTGCCCGAGCGGCTTGGAGATCAGCACCCAAGGAAAAGATGCCATGTCGGCGACCGAGTAGTCGCCGAGGATGAACTCGCGCCCTTCCAGCCGCCGTTCCAGCACGCCCAGGCAGCGGTTGTATTCGTTGCGGTAGCGCGTGTGCGCGTAGGCGTGCTCGCCTTGCGCATAGTTCACGAAGTGGCTCAGTTGCCCGGCCATCGGCCCGAGATTGCCGACCTGCCAGAACAGCCACTCGAGCGCCTCCTTGCGGCCGGGGTTGCTCATCGGCATGAACCGCCCGGTGCGCTCGGCCAAGTGGATCAGGATGCTTCCCGATTCGAACACCGGCAGCGACCCGCCGGGCGCGTCGTGGTCGACGATCGCCGGCATGCGGTTGTTGGGACTGATGGCGGTGAATTCCGGCGTGAACTGGTCGCCGCGGCCGATGTTCACCGGGACCATGCGGTAGGCCAGGCCGCATTCCTCCAGCATGATCGCGACCTTCCAGCCGTTCGGGGTCGGCCAGTAGTAGAAATCGATCATGCGTCCTGTCCTTCGGCCGCGGCCGGGACCGCGCCTGCGAGCGCGTCGATCTCCGCCGCCGGAATAGCCGAGCCCGGCGAGCACCTCGCGCGTGTGCTCGCCCAAGGCGGGAGCGCCGCTGCGGATGCCGGCGGGCGTGCCTGAGAACCGTGCCGCCGGGCGCGCCTGACGCAGGCGGCCGGCAACCGGATGGTCGGTTTCCACCACGATGCCGCTCGCCTGGATCTGCGGATGGCGCAGGAGCTCGCTGCGCGTGAGCACCGGGGCGCACGGAACGCCTTCCGCGGTCAGTCGCTGCAGCCATTCGGCGGCGGTGCGCCTCTTGAGCACGTCCTGCGTCATCGCCAGGCGCGCGTCGATGTTGTGCTGGCGGAGCGCCGGGGTCTTGAAGCGCGCATCCTGCAGCCAGTCCGGCCGGTCGAGCGCGCGCGTCAACGCGGCCCATTCGCGGTCGCTCTGCACCGCCACGGTGATGTACTCGTCGGCGGTCGCGTAGATGAGGTCGATGAAGCTCGCGGCTTCCTGCTGGGGAAACGGCTCCTCGGCGAAGGTCTGGCTCCCCATGTCCGAGCCCCACAGGAAGGCGATCACGGTGTCGAGCATCGACAGCCGCACATGCTGGCCCTCGCCGGTGCGCGCGCGCGCAAGCAGCGCGGCCGTGATGGCCTGGGCCGCCACGATGCCGGTGAGCTTGTCGGGCAGGATGGTGCGCACCAGCCGCGGCGGCGCATCGTCCGATCCCGCCTGCACGGTTGCGAGCCCCGACATCGCCTGCACCAGCGGATCGTAGGTCGGCTTCGCCGCATACGGCCCGTGCTCGCCGAAGCCGCTGATCGAGACGTAGATGATGTCGGGCGCAACCGCCCGGACGGCCGCCTCGCCCACCCCCATGCGCTCCGCGACGCCGGGCCGGAAATTCTGCACGAAAACGTCGGCGCCGGCGGCAAGACGCAGCAGCACCTTGAGCGCGCCCGGCGCCTTGAGGTCGAGCGCGACCGAGCGCTTGTTGCGGTTGTTGTTGAGGAACGAGGCGGAGAAGCCCGCCCGCCGGTTGGAGGCGGCGCGCGTGTGGTCGCCGCCGTTGCGGGTTCTCGACCTTGATGACGTCGGCGCCCTGATCGGCAAGCAGCATGGTTGCCGACGGTCCGGAAATCATCGAGGTGAGATCGATGATCCGGTAGCCGTGCAATGGACCTGGCATGGACTTCGTCCTCGCGCGCTGGAAGCGCCGTTCCGCGAGGCTCCCGTTTAGCGCACGGAACGCATCGCAATCAAATGCAGCGGCTGCTGCTCTAGCGCGGGCCTGTTCCGCAGCGAGCATGCAGCCGACCGCCGTCGGCAACCGCCAGCACCACGACGATCTCGTCGGGTCGCGGTGCATCGGGCATCGATACCGTCACCGTATCGAAGTGGTCGAACGACCAAGGATCATCCTTGTGGCTCAGCGGCACGTCGAGACTGGCGCCGCACGCGGCGACCTTCACGTTGGACGGAATCACGGCCTTGCCGCCGCCCACGGCCGCCCGCATCGGCTTGCCCAGCATCGGATGAATGCAGGCGCCACCATGTTCGAACTCGCCGTTGACGCCCACGATCGCCCCCTTGCCGTAAGACACCGGAGCTTTGCGCCAGCATGCGAACGAGCTCGGGCATCAATTGCTCGCCGACCATCCGGCCGGCCTCGAACAGCTCGGTCAAATCCTCGACGTAACGACCCGCAAACGGATTGCCGATGACCGCCATTGCGACGGCCCGAACAACCGGGCGTTCGGCGACGTGGCCCATTTCCGATGTGAGGGTATCGCGCAACAGCAGCGATTTGCGGATCTGCAGCATGAGGTTCTCGCGAAGGTGTCAGAGAGCGTTTGAGAACATGCTTCGAGACGCGCGCTTTGCGCGCTCCTCAGCATGAGGGAGTTTGCCTATGCCACGCACCACATCCTCATCCTGAGGAGCGGTCCGAAGGACCGCGTCTCGAAGGACGCAACGAGCGATCTGCAAGCCGATTCTCACATTCTCACAGGACTCTCAGACGGTCTTGACCATCCTGCTCGGCGACGGAGCCACGGGAAGCTCGCTGGACATTACGCGAATTGCCCCGCCGCAAAAGGGGTCCAGTGGCATCCCGCCCGCGAGCGCCGGGAACAATGCGAGTTGTCAATCGCGTCATGGGCGCCGCATGGGAACGTCCGCTCGACCCCGACGAGCATACCGGACGTGCATGACGCGCCATCAAGATTTTCATGGCTGACGAGGGCACCTGAGCCGGGTTACGATCCGTACGCCTGTGTCGATCGCGATTGACCGTTCGGAGAGACAACGGCCCGTGGCACGCGTCGAATGCCGAAAACAACGCGCCTGGTGCGTGACGCTGAGCGCGACAGTGTGGCTGACCCTGTCGGCGACCGCGCCGGCATTCGCGGCGGATGCGCAGCGCGGCGAGCCGATGTACCAGCGCTACTGCTCGGGATGTCACGGCGCCGATGGACGCGGCGGCGGCAAGAACTTCATGCCGCACGTCGGAGCGCTGACCAGAAAGGGATACACCGAGCTGCTCGAGGACAGCTACCTGCAGGCCATCGTTGCCGAAGGAGGCGTGGCCTTCGGTAAGAGCGCCTACATGCCGTCCTTTAAGACAACTCTCTCGAACCAGGACATCGCCGACGTGATCGCCTACGTCCGGGCCTTTCCCTTGTACTAGCTTCGGCGGTGTGATCTGCTTTTCGCTCCTCGCGCGCCGTCGCGCGAGACGGGCGGGGGTCGTCCCAATAGAACAAATGCGATTGATATGCCACGCCACGACCAACACGAAGAACGCGAGATAGGGGGCTAGGAAGCATCACATCCAAGGAGGAAAGCTGTGACATCCTTCCAGCGCATCGTACTGGCCGCCGTAGCTGCCACTGCGGCTATGGTTTGGGTGCAACCGGCGGCAGCCCAGGGCGCAAGTGCCACGGGTCAGTGGATCAAACGGACGCCCGTCAAGCCCGACCCCAGCAAGGTGGTTGTTCCGCCCGGCTACAAGGTCGGAGTCTTCAAGGCCGGACTGGACACCCCGGCCTCTGCGACGGTCGACAAGGACGGCAATCTTTGGGTCACGATTTCAGGCGTGCTGCTCGGCAGTCCGGAGGCGGATGCGTTCGAGCCGCCGCACGTCAAGATCTTCGACAAGGACGGAAAACTCCTGCGCGAGGTCGGCAAGGGGCTTTTCAAGACGGTGATGAACGAGATCGGCTTCTGCGCCGAGAACGGAAAGACCTACATTCCGGAATACGGCGAGAAGATCTGGGAAATGGACGGCGTCAATGCCGAGCCGAAGCTGATCATCAAGGACCTGTTCAACGGCGACCATCGCAACGGCGGCATCACCTGCAAGGACGGCTTCATCTACTTTGCGCTCGGTTTCCCGAGCAACAGCGGCTTTGCCGATCCCGACAATCATGGCTGGACCGACATCCCGAACGATCCGTTCTGGGTGAAGCATCAGGACGGCCACGGCACCACGCCGCACGACCCGGTGTGCCGCGACATCGTGCATACCGGTTTGAACGTGCGCTCGTCGGACGGCCGACTGACCGGCGCGTTGCTGCCGGTCGGCGTGCCCGCCAAGCCCGGCATGGTGATCAAGGCGCGCGTGCCCTGCGGCGGCTCGGTGATGCGGGTCAAGATGACCGACCAGGGCGGCGACGGCATCTATCCGCACGAAAAGATGGAAGTCTACGCGATGGGCTTTCGCAATCAGGCGGGGGTCGCCTTCGGTCCGGCCGGCACCAAATGGGCGAACGCGCTGGCGGTGACCGACAATGGGGCGAACGATCTCGGCCATCGTCGCATCGCCAATGCGCCGGAGAAGATCTACATCGTCACGGAGAAGGGACAGGACGCAGGCTTCCCCGACAAGGAAGGCTTCGGCTTCGTCACCAACAAGCGCTTCTCCTGGCAAGCCTACCGCGGCAATCCGGTCGACCGGCCGCTGCCGCAGCTCTACATCGGCGACAAGCCGTTCGCACCGAAGCCGCCGCCCTACAAGTTCCAGCTCCACGTCGACGGCGCCCGCGGCGTCCCGCTGATCGCCGCCAACCCGAACCCCAACGGCTACATCAACCCGGTGCTCGAATGGGACACCAACAATCCGATCGACGGGATTAGCTGGAGCGCCAGGAATTTCGGCGCCGACAACAACCTGTTCGGCGCCGTCTACGGGATCCTCGACACCGGCCCGGAGAGCCTGGTGCCGACCTGGCCGCTGGTGCTGCGCATCGAGTTCCTCGAGCCGACCGGCGTCAAATGGTCGGCCTTTGCGCAGAACATCGAGCCTGGGCCGAACGCCTACCAGAAGCCGCAGAATCGCGGCGGCCTCGAGCGGCCGAACAAGGTGGTGTTCAGCAACGACGGCCGCACGATGTACGTGGTCGACTACGGCGAAGTCTTCACCGATTTTCAGATGACGCCGCAGTTCTATACGGTGCCCAAGTCCGGCGTCATCTGGACCATCACCTACGAGCGCTAAGCCTCAAATTCCCGGGCTCGGACCCAATGAGCCAATAAAGAACCTGGCGGGATGACGGCTCGACGAAAAGTCATCCTGCTCCAGCGCGAGCGCTAGGCGGCGAGGGCTCCCGTTCGGGCCCTCGCATGCTCGCCAGTTCTACGCTCAGGTCCTGCCCGTTGCGATGGTGACGTTGCCGATGCCCCATCTCGGCGTCGCCGTCCGCGCACGCCGCAGCGGTCCAGGACAACGGCGCCGCTTCGCACTTGGGTCCGGCGTCGGCCGGGCCGAGCATTGGCTCCGGCGGACGATCCAGAACCGCCATCTGAGGTCCCTTGCCCGCTTCGCGGGCGGTTCAAGTCACGCCGCGGTCGATCTCTCCCCTTGGCATGTGAGGATGGCGTCCCCGCCTTCACGCAAGGTGCTTCTTGAAGAACGCGATCGTCCGCTCCCAGGCGAGCTTGGCCGACGCCTCGTGGTAGCGCGGCGTCGAGTTGTTGTGAAAGCCATGCTGGGTGCCGGGATAGATGTGCATCTCGTACTGGACGCCGCTCGTCTTCAGGGCCGCCTCGAACGCCGGCCACAGCGCGTTGATGCGCTCGTCGCTCTCGGCGTACTGGATCATGAGCGGCGCCTTGATGCTCGGCACCGCCGCCGTCTCGGCCGCCGCGCCGTAGAACGGCACGCCCGCTTGCAGGTCGGCGCCGAGCGTGACGGCCAGGAAGTTGGTCGTGCTGCCGCCCCAGCAGAAGCCCGTGACCCCGAGCTTGCCGGCGGAGAGCGCGTGCGCTTTGAGATAGCGCGCGCTGTTGACCATGTCGGTGCGCAGCTTGCCCTGGTCGAGGCCGGCCTGCAGGGTCCGGCCGTCGTCGTCGTTGCCCGGGTACCCGCCGACCGGCGAGAGCCCGTCGGGAGCAAGCGCCAGAAACCCCTCGGTCGCGACCCGGCGGGCCACGTCCTCGATGTATGGATTGAGCCCGCGGTTCTCGTGGATCACCAGGACAGTGGAAAACGGTCCCGGCCCATTCGGCTGCACCAAATATCCGCGCATTGTGCCCGAGGTGCCGCCCGGCGAGGGGTAGCTCACGTAGCGGGCCTTGATCCGCGCATCGGTAAACGAGATCGTCTGGGCCAGCGCATAGCGGGGCAGGAGCGCCTGCGCCATCGCCAGGCCGCCGACCGCTGCCGCGGCAGAGCGCGCCAGGAACTCGCGGCGGTCGATGCGCCCATGGCAGTATTCGTCATAGAGCTCGAACACGCGCTGGTCGATCCACCCTTGCGTCAACGCCTGCGGCGCCTCAGGTGCGAACGTTGACGGTTCCGCATTGCACTGTTCAGCCATCGCTTTACCTCCTCGGCTTCTCATCTTGCGGGTGCCGCCACCCGATAGCCGGGCTGGCCCGCTCGATCGATTGCGCGCTGGACCAGCCCCGACGCTTTCGCAGCTTCGATGAACTCGCTGATATAGGCGAGCCGCACGGCCTGTCCCTTCGGAACCACCAGCGCGGGAGAATTCGCCCCATAGCTGTCCTCGAGCACACGCGAACCCGGCAGTGCGGCGGAGTAATCGAGCAGCACAGGACGGACGGAGGCCCATGCGTCGACGCGGCCGCTTCGCAGCAGGCCGAATGCGGCGTCTGGAGTTTCGGCACTGATCTGCTCGGCCTGCTTCACGATGCGACTGAGAGCCAACGTGGAGGCGTGATTGCGCACGACGGCGATGCGAACGCCCGCGCGATCGACCTCGGCCACACTGCGGAGCGCAGAAACCGCCGGCACCAGGTAGGTGTACTCCACTTGCATGAAGGCAGGTGAGAAGCCGCCGACCTGGTCGGCTCGGGTCGGGTCGAAGCCCAAAGATCCAATGTCGCATGCACCGGTGTCGAGACATTTGACGAGGTCGCTGGGATTCGGCAGTTCCGTCAGCACGACAGGTAGACCCATATGCGCTCCAAGCGCGCGCATGACCTCCACCCACGGGCCCTTCAGTTCACCCGTTGCGGTGTCCTTGGTGTATTGCGGCGGAAACGTTCCAAATCGGACTTTGCCGGCCTGGACCAGATCAGCGATCCGGGGATCCGACGACGGCTGAGCGGTGGCGGTAGCGGCAGTCGCCAGCAGACCCGCCATGATCACGAGAATCGGAAAATTCATCTGCATCGCCTCCCGCGCGCGCGTGGATCGCGTTCTCTCGCGATTTGCCACCGCTGCGTTGAAGCCGCGAAGCGGCGAGGGATCGCCAAACGGATCGATAAACATTTGCACGTCGGCGCGGTCGCGCAATCGGCGAACACCGGCCGTACCTTCGTAAGCGCAGTGGATATCGTCCAGAGCTGCGACGCGCATGCGCTCCCCCCGACATGCCGTTGGGGTCGATGCAGCATACACCATGCCGGCAGTCGCCTGAACCGAGATAGCAGCGTGCGCCCGCCCGCCACGCGCGCCCCCGGCTTCGGCCGCCGCTTGTGCCGCGACCGTTCCGTGCTAAACGCGCGGGCACGATCGCAATGCCGCAGTCTCCATCGAGATATGATCCGCCGTCCGGCGGCACCTTCTACGGCTGGTACGTCGCCTATGCGCTGTGCCTGGTCTCCACCACCACGGCGGGACTTGCCTTCTACAACATCTCGGTGCTGCTCGACGCCTTCGTGACCGAGCGCGGTTTCCCGGTGACGGTCGCGAGCGCCGCCACCGGCCTGTTCTTCATCGGCTCCGGCACCGGCGGCGTGCTGGCCGGCCATTTGATCGACCGCATCGATGCGCGGCTCGTGGTCGTCGTCAGCGCCTGCATCAGCGCGCTCGCGCTCGGCTGCATCGGGCTGTTGCGCGAGCCGTGGCAGCTCTATGCGTTCTACCTGCTGTTCGGCTTTGCGTTCGGCGGCTGCGGATTGGTACCGATCTCCACCATCGTGGCGCGCTGGTTCAACGTGCGCCGCCCGCAGGCGCTGGCGATCGCCTCTACCGGCCTGTCGCTCGGCGGCGTCGTCCTCACGCCGCTTTCCGCGCTCGCGATCAAGCAGCTCGGCCTGTCCGGCGCGGCGCCCTGGCTCGGCCTGGCGTTCTTTCTCGGCGTCGTGCCGGCGACCGCGCTGATCGTGCGCGCACGCCCGCAAGCGATGGGGCTCGAGCCCGACGGTGCCGCGCGCAGGAGCGACGAGGAGCCCACCGTGTTGCCGGGCATCGCGTTCGGTGAAGCGTGGCGCACGCGCTACTACGCCGCCGTCACCGGCGCTTACCTGTTCGCGCTGGGCGCGCAGGTCGGCGGGATCGCGCACATCTACCGGCTTGCCAATACCCGTGCCGACGAGCACGTCGCCGCCGTCGCGGTCGCGCTGTTCGCGGCCGTCAGCCTCGCCGGCCGGCTGGCGAGCGGCTGGCTGCTGATGAAAGTAGCGCTGCGCGCCTTCTCGCTCGCGCTGATGGCGAGCCAGGCGATCGCGCTCGCGCTGCTCGCCTACGCGGCATCGGGGCTCGCCATCCTGGCGGCCACCGCGCTGTTCGGGCTCACGTCCGGCACCATCCTGATGATGCAGCAATTGCTGCTCGCCGACGCGTTCGGCACGCGCGAATACGGCCGCATCTATTCGGTGAGCATCTTGTTGACCGTGATCGGCGTCGCCGGCGGCCCCGCGCTCGTCGGCCTGATCAGCGAGGCCGCCGGCGGCTATACGCTTGCTTTTCTTGCGATCGCCGGCGCTTCGCTGCTCGGCTGCGCGATCATGGCGCTTGGCGGCCCGCCGCGGCGCTGAGACGCGTCAGCCTTCGGAGACTTCATAGGTGTGGACCGTGAAACCCGTCAGCGTGCAGCGGCCGAACGTCGTCGTCAGCGCCACATCGGTCGCGTCGCGGCCGCGCGCCATCAGGATGCGGCCGATGCGGGGCGCGTTGTGGCGTGCATCGAACGTGTACCAGGCGCCGCCGAGATAGACCTCGAACCAGGCGGAAAAATCCATCGGCGTGTCGTCGGGCGGCACCCCGATGTCGCCGAGATAGCCGGTGCAGTAGCGCGCCGGAATGTTCATGCAGCGGCAGAGCGTGATGGCGAGATGCGCGAAGTCGCGGCAGACGCCGAGCTGCTCGTGGAAGCCGTCCCAGGCCGTGCGGGTCGGGCGCGCGTACTCGTAGCCGAACTTGAGCCGCTCGTGGACATGGTCGCAGATCGCCTGCACGCGCGCCCAGCCGGGCGGCGTGCCGCCGAACAGTTGCCAGGCAGTGTCTGAAAGCAGGTCGGTGTCGCAGTAGCGGCTGCCGAGCAGGTAGATCATCACCTCGTCCGGCAATTCTTCGACCGGGATTTGCCGGCCTCGGGCACCGCCACGTCGGGCTCTCCCGAGTCGCGCACGATGAAATCGGTCGAAATCGCCAGGCGTCCGGCCGGCGCGACGATGCGCGTGCAGGTGCTGCCGAAACTGTCGACGTATTCGGTCGGCCGGATCGGCGGATCGAAGACGATCCGGTGCGGCGTGACGAGATCCGGGATGCGCGACGGATGAATGCTCAGCTCGAGCAGCATCGGTGTCGGTTGCGGACACTCGTAGCTGATCTCGTATCCGGCGCGGATTTTCATGTCGCTCTACTCGCCATTGCGGCCACGCAAGCGTAATGCAAAATCGATGCCGCCGCCCGCCCGCGTGCCTCGACGCAATCGGCTACGGCGGAACGGAAACCATTTGGGCTTCGGTCTGATCGCGCGGATTCATCGTCGGCGTCGCGCCGTCGAGCGCGGCCGACCGGACGCTGACCTCGACGGTCATGCCCAGCTCGTCCGCCGGATCGCCATGGAAGGTGCCATACAGAGGAATGGCCTGGCTCGGATCGCGCGCCACCGCCACGCGGATCAAATCGCGGTTGCCGACGATCCCGTTGGTCGGGTCGAACTCAACCCAGCCGGAGCCCGGCAGGTAGATCTGGCACCAGGCGTGGGTCGAGCCGCCGCCGACGTGAACCGGTCCGTCCTGGTCCGGAACGTAGAGATAGCCCGACACGAAGCGCGCCGCGAAGCCGAGCGCACGCACGCCTTCCATCATCAAGAGCGCGAGGTCGCGGCAGCTTCCACGCCCGAGCTTGAGCGTGAGCGAGGGCTCGCGCGTGCCGGGCTCGGCCCGGCGCTCGTACGCGAAGCTCTCCTTGATGGCGTATGTCAGCGTCATCAGCAGCGCGCCGGTTTCGGTCGGGCGGCCTTTGCGCACGAACTGCCGCGCCCAGCTTCTCACCTCGCGCGATGGATACTGCCGTTCGATCAGGGGCGCGAGGTCGGGCGCCTCGTCGAGCGAATAGGCGAACGGATAGGTGCGGGCGGCGTCCTCGAGCTGAAAGTCCGGTGCGCTCGCCGGTGAATGGTCCACCCGGATATTGCTCTCGAAACGCAACTCCGCCGCGGGCGCGTCGAATGCCGCGATCGCAACGCAGTTGCCGAATACGTCGTGCATCCAACGCAGACCGGCGGGCGCCGGAGAGATCGCCAGCGTCGCATCGATCAGCTTCTGATCGAAACTATCGCGCGGCCGGAACATCATCTGATGCTCGCCGAAGGCGACCGGTCGCCTGTAGCGGTAAGTGGTGATGTGGCGGACGGCAAGCAGGGTCATCTGGGTGCGGAAGCGCTGGGGCCGGCGGGGATTTGCCGCGGTTCATCTTGCAGTTCGGCGCGTCGTGCACCCATCGGCATATTGGTTAGCGTGCAAGGTGCGCAAGGGTTTCATGCGCGCCCTGCCAAAATCGCGCGCCGCGCCGCGATGGCTTCGGCAGCGAAATCGAGGAACGCGCGGATGCGCGCCACGCGCCGCAAGTCGGGATGGGTCAGCAGCCATAGCGGCGTTTCGAGTTCCGCAAGCGTGCCTGGCGTGCGTGCGAGATCCGGCACCGGGTCGCCCACGAAGCAAGGGAGCGGTGCCAGGCCGAGGCCTGCCCGCACCCCTGCCAGGATGGCACTCAACGCATTCGCGCGCTGCACGATGCGCTCGGGCGCGACATGCGCCTGCATCCAGCGCGCGGCCGCAAGGTGGGCGAGGCTGTCCTCCATTCCCACCCAGTCGGCATCGGCGGCCACTTCGGCGCCGCCATCGGCGAACCAGCGGGGCAGCCCGTAGATCGCGTACGCAACCGTTCCAACCCTGCGGCCGACCAGCGTGTCCCCTGGGTCGGCCGCTGGGCGCACCGCGACGTCGGCGTCCCGCCGCGTCAGCGTGAAGAAGGTGCTCGACACCACGATCTCGAGCACGATCTCGGGGTGCACGCCACGGAATGCGGCAAAGATCGGGGCGAGAAAATCGACCAGGGTGTCGCTCGTCGTGACGCGGACTGTGCCGCTTGGCCGGAGGTCCTCGCCGGCCAGCCGCCGTTCGAGTCCGCCGAGCTCGTCGAGCACCCGCTGAGCCGTGGCGATGGCGAGTTCGCCTGCCGGCGTCGGGGTATAGCCGGTGCGGGCGCGCTCGAACAGGCGCACGCCAAGCCGTTGCTCCAGACCGCCGAGCCGGCGAAACGCCGTCGAGTGGTCGACGCCCAGCCGGCGGGCGGCCTGCGCCAGGGACCCTGCGACGCCTAACGCGGCGACCAGTCCAAGGTCTTCGAGCGCGAGCGGACCTTGCGCAGATGCAAGCTCATTTTGCGGAGATGCCATATTTTCTTGCAGCTGAGCACAAGATCATATGCGACGGCATCATGCAAGGAGATGCCGCCATGACCGACCTCAGACTCGCTCCCCATGCCGCGCTCGTGTTGCGGATCGCGCTGGGGCTTATGTTCCTGGCCCACAGCCTGGTGCTGAAGCTGTTCCAGTTCACGCTGCCGGGAACCGCCGCCTTCTTCGGCCAGCTCGGGCTGCCCGGGTGGAGCGCCTACGCGGTGTTCTTCGCCGAGGCGATCGGCGGCGCCATGCTGGTGCTCGGCATTCAGACTCGCTGGGTTGCTCTCAGCCTCTCCCCGATCCTCGTCGGCGCCGTGTGGGTGCATGCCGGGAACGGCTGGATGTTCGGCTCCCCCAACGGCGGCTGGGAGTATCCGCTCTACCTCGCCGTGCTGTCCGCCGTGCAGGCGATGCTCGGCGACGGCGCCTATGCCCTTTCGCCCTCGCGCCCACTGGCGCCTGCGCCTGGGCGGCTCGTGCCGGCGCATTGACACCCCGCGATGCGCGCCTGCGCTTCAGTTCCGCTCGAACCTGTGAGAGCTCCCATGCCCACGTTCGAACTCGTCAGCCATCATCTGTGCCCCTACGTCCAGCGTGCCGTGATCGCGCTGACCGAGAAGGGCGTTGCGTTCACACGGACCTATATCGACCTTGCCAACAAGCCGGACTGGTTCAGGCAAATCTCGCCGCTCGGCAAGGTTCCGCTGCTGCGGATCCGGCAGGACGACGGCGCGGAAGTCGTGCTGTTCGAGTCCGCGGTCATCTGCGAATATCTGGAGGATACGCAGCCGAACCCGCTGCACCCCGCCGATCCGCTCGAGCGCGCGCGCCACCGCGGGTGGATCGAGTTCGGATCGTCGATCCTCGGCGACATCTGGGGCTTCGAGACCGCGAAGGATGCGGGTGCGGCCGCCGGCAAGGCGGCGGACCTTGCGGCAAAATTCGCCCGGCTCGAAGCGCGCGCTCGGCGCCGGCCCGTATTTCGCAGGCGAGCGTTTCTCGCTGGTCGACGCGGTGTTCGGGCCGATCTTCCGCTACTTCGACGTGTTCGACCTGATCGCCGACCACGGCATCTTCGCCGCGGCGCCCAAGGTCCGCGCCTGGCGCGCCGCGCTCGCCGTGCGGCCAAGCGTCGCCAACGCGGTCGCGCCGGACTACGCGCGGCGGCTGCAGACCTTCCTGCAGCATCACGACGCACACCTGCACAAGCTGGCCGCCTAACGCCGGCGCGGATCAGACCCTGCGCGCGCCCCGTTACAGCCGCAGCAGCCGCTTGGCGTTGCCGCTCGCGATTTTGACCTTGTCCTCGTCGCACAGCGGCACGGATTCGAGCCAGCGCGGGCCGGGCGGGTTCGCCTCGAACGGGTAGTCGACCGAGAACAGGATCCGGTCGACGCCCATCTCCATCACGCTGCACAGCAGCGCCGGGTCGGAGAAGAACCCGCTGGTCGTGACGTGGAAGTGGGCGCGGAACGCATCGCGGAATTGCAGCGGCTTCTGCCCCGGGCGCGCCAGTGCATTGTCGATGCGCCAGAGCAGAAACGGCAAACCCTCGCCGAGGTGGCCGAGGATGATCTTGAGGCGCGGGTGCGCCTCGAATACGCCGGACAGCACCATGCGCACCGCCTGCGTGGCGGCCTCCACCGTGTAGCCCCAGGCTGCGCGCAGCAGCATCGGGAAATCCTTGGCGTATTCCTTGTAGTAGGTGTCGATCACCGCCGGATGCGGGATCGCCGGGTGCAGATAGATCGGCACGTCGAGCGCCTCGGCGCGCGCAAAGATCGGCCAGAACCGCGCATCGTCGACGAACTGCCCGTTGGCGAGGCCGTGGATCATGCCGCCCCTGAAGCCGAGCTCGTCGACGGTGCGGGCAAGCTCATCGGCCGCGGCTTGCGGATCGGCGGTCGGCAAGGTCGCGAAGGCGGCGAAGCGGGTCGGGTGCTCCCTGACCGCCGCCGCAAGCCGGTCGTTGACGCGCCGACCGAGCGGCACCGCGACGTCCGCAGGCAGTTTCTGCAGCGAGGGCGCGGCGTGCGAGAGCACCTGCACGTCGATGCCGGCCTCATCCATCTCCTTCAGACGCAGGCCGCCGAGGTCGAGCAGCCGTCTGCGCACTTCAGGATTAGCGCCGGCATCAAGCCCGGTGAACTGGCCGGAAAGCTCCGCGTCCCAATAGTGCTCTTCGAGTGTAATGACCGGACAATTCGGCTTCGTCAGCATACGTCCGCCCCCGTCGCGCTCTACGCCGCACGCTTCCTAGCAATGGGGGCATGGCCTGTCACGACCGCGGCAGCGGCGCCTGTGCGTCAGCGCCGGTATTGCGGCCTGCGCTGACCGGAACCGATGATCGGCGGAGTCGCGGACTTATGGCGGAAGCTGATGCGGCCGCGCTGCAGGTCGTAGGGCGACATCTCGACCACGACCTTGTCGCCGACGCCGGTGCGGATGCGGAACTTGCGCATCTTGCCGGCCGTGTAGGCGAGCACTTCGTGATCGTTGTCGAGCTTTACCCTGAAATTGCCGTCCGGCAGGACTTCCGTGACGGTGCCGTCGAATTCCAGCAGATCTTCCTTCGCCATCCCGCAATCCTTTCCCGCAAGAGCGTTTGGTCAGTCCGGCCGATGGTCGCTGCGACTTGGCGCTTGCGGGGGGCGAGGTTTATCTCCTCGCTGCAAAAACGCAACCGATGCGATGTGGCCCTCGTACCCTGGCGCCCGCGGCTGCTGCCGATTTCGGCGATGCTGCTGATGCTTATGGCTTCCTCGCTGCTGGCCCTGCTTGCGGCCGCCATTTGCACCGTTTGGCGCGCCCTTGCGCTCCGACCCGCCGCGGTGTCCGTTGGGGGTAGGCCGCTGGCCGGTCGCCGGAATCGCCATCCGGATCAGCTTCTCGATGTCGCGCAGAAACGGCGCCTCCTCGGCGTCGCAGAACGAGATCGCGACGCCGGAGGCGCCGGCGCGCGCGGTGCGGCCGATGCGGTGCACGTAGCTGTCCGGAATGTTCGGCAGGTCGTAGTTGATCACGTGGCTGATGCCGTCGACATCGATGCCGCGCGCCGCAATGTCGGTGGCGACCAGCGTCTGGATGCGGCCGGCGCGAAAGGCCGCCATCACGCGGTCGCGCTGGCCCTGCGACTTGTTGCCGTGAATCGCCTCCGCGGCGATGCCGGCCTTGGTGAGGCCGCGCACCACCTTGTCGGCCCCGTGCTTGGTGCGGGTGAAGACCAGCGCGCGCTCGACCGGTTCGGCTGCGCAACACCTCGACCAGCAGCGACGGCTTGGCGGCGCGGTCGGTATGGATGATCCGCTGCACGACGCGCTCGACCGTGGAGGCGACCGGCGTCACCGCGACCCGTGCCGGATTGCGCAGCATCTCGCCGGCGAGCTCGGCGATCTCGCGCGGCATGGTGGCCGAGAACAGCAGCGTCTGCCGCTCTGTCGGCAGCTTGGCGACGATCGTCCGGATGTCGTGGATGAAGCCCATGTCGAGCATGCGGTCGGCTTCGTCGAGCACCAGCACCTCGACACGGTTGAGGCGCAGTGCATTGCCGCGCACGAGGTCGAGCAGACGGCCGGGCGTCGCGACCAGCACGTCGACGCCGCCCATCAGGGCGCGCACCTGCTTGCCCATCGGCACGCCGCCGATCGCGAGCGTGGAGCTGAGTACGCAGGTGGCGGCCGTAGGTGCGGAAGCTGTCGAGGATCTGCGCCGACAGTTCGCGCGTCGGCGAGAGCACCAGCACGCGGCAGGTCTTGCGCTCGAGCGCGCAGCGGCTTCGCCGCGAGACGGTTGAGGATCGGCAGCGCGAACGCGGCGGTCTTGCCGGTGCCGGTCTGCGCGATGCCGATGAGATCGCGGCCGGTGCAGGACGAGCGGGACCGCGTCGGTCTGGATCGGAGTGGGAGTGAGGTAGTTCTCCTGCGCAAGCGCGCGGGTGATCGGCGCTGCGAGGCCGAAATCGTTGAATGAGGTCAAAAGTGACACTTTCCAATAATGCGTCGGGCCGCCGCGCGCCAAAGGCGCCGGCCGCGGTCACGGGTGGGGGTTGAGACACCCCGCGTGGTCTGGGCTGTCGATCGGGAGAAACGGATCGCTTAAATGGCGGGCCGAAATCCGTCTGTCGGGGAATTCGTTCACGCGGCCCGCAAACGGCCTGAAGGTCAGGCCAATGATCCGCTGGCGGTGATATGGCACGTCGGTGTGTTCGTTTCAAGGCGGGTTTGCGGGCCCGCCGCCGCCCCCGGCAGGTGCGAAGCCGGCGTCGCGGGCGCAGGCGAGAACGGGTAGGGTCGAATCGGCGGCCGAATGCAGCTTGCGATCAGAACTCCATGCCCGTCTTTTCCCCTCATCAGGATGCCGCGCTCAAGGCGGTCGCGGCGTGGCTCAAAGCCAAGCCCGGCGAGCGCGGCACGCCGCAGGTGTTCCGCCTGTTCGGTTACGCCGGCACCGGCAAGACCACGCTGGCACGGCACATCGCCGAGGGCGCCGACGGCCGGGTGCTGTTCGCCGCCTTCACCGGCAAGGCCGCGCTGGTGATGCGCGCCAAGGGCTGCGTCGGCGCCTCGACCATCCACAGCATGATCTACCGGGCGCGCGAAAGCGGCGAGGAGACGCCGACTTTCGATCTCTGGCACGACGCGCCGGCATCCCGCGCCAAGCTGATCGTCGTCGACGAGTGCTCGATGGTCGACGCGGAACTCGGGCGCGACCTGTTGTCGTTCGGGGCGCCGGTGCTCGTGCTCGGCGATCCGGCGCAGCTGCCGCCGGTCCAGGGCGGCGGCTTCTTCACCTCCGCCGAACCGGACGCGATGCTCACGGAGGTGCATCGGCAGGCGCGGGACGACCCGATCGTGCGGCTCTCGATGCAGGTGCGCGCCGGCGAACGCCTCACGCCCGGAACCCATGGCCTGACCGCGGTGGTGCGGCGCGACGCGTTCGATCCCGGCCGCGCGCTCGAGACCGACCAGATCCTGGTCGGCCGCAACGCCACCCGCCGCGCCTACAACGCGCGCATGCGCGAGCGGCGCGGCTTTGCCGAATCGCTGCCGATAGCGGGCGATAAGCTGGTGTGCCTGCGCAACAACCGGCGCAAGGGGCTGTTCAACGGCGGTCTGTGGACCGTGCACGAGCGCCGCGCACGCAAATCCGGCATCCTGCGGATGCGCCTGCGCCCGGAGGAGGACGCGGCCGGAAGCGTCGTCAAGGTCGCGGTGCGGTCGGAGTGCTTTACCGGCGCGATCGACCAGGTCGAATGGATCCAGCGCAAGCACTACGACGAGTTCGATTTCGGCTACGTGCTCACCGTCCATAAGGCGCAAGGGTCGCAATGGGACGACGTCGTGCTGTTCGACGAAAGTTTTGCCTTCCCGGACAGCCGCGACCGCTGGCTCTATACCGGCATTACCCGTGCCGCCAAACGGCTCACCGTCGTGGTGTAGCCTCGCGGCTCGTCAGCCGGTCCGTCATTGCGAGCCGAAGGCGAGGCAATCCAGAATGCCAGCGTCGCATCCGGATTGCTTCGTCGTCGCAATGACGGCAGCACGCTATTTCCGCAACCACACGCCGGAGCGCCCCAGCGTTTCCCTGGTCGGCGCGACGCCGGGGTCGGCGCGCGAGCTCTTCTTCAACAGCTCGAAGCGATCGGGATCCAGCGCGGGGCTCGGCTGCAGCGGCGCGAACTCGTCGAGCCCGAGCGCGTCGAAATTCTGCGAGCCTTCGTCGAGCTTCAGCTTGGTGCTCATGGTGGCACCGCGCCAGCGCTCGACCACGCCGGCGATGAAGTCGCGGTCGAAGCCCAGCTCGGAATCCATGGAGGCAGTGCCCACCGCTTCGCTCTTCGGAATGAGAGCCTCCGGCAGCTCCTTGAACTTCAGGCGGGTGGGCAGCGCGACGCCTTCGCCGAAGGCGAACACCTCGCGGGTGCCGAGCGAGGGCACGAACGCCAGCAGGCTCGCGGCCGCATCCGATACCGCCGAGCGCACCAGCGCCTGGTCGCGCTCGTTCGCCATGCGCATGGCGAACAGCGTCGAGCACTGCGAGATGATGGTGGCGTCGAGCTCGGCCGGCCGCTGCGTGACCAGCCCGAGAAACACCCCGTACTTGCGGCCCTCCTTGGCGATGCGCGAGAGCGCCTTGCGGGTCGGACCGAAGCCGATCGAGCGGTCGGCCGGCGCGTAGCGATGCGCCTCCTCGCAGACGACCAGCAGCGGTAGCGCGCCGTCGCTCCACAGGCCGAAATCGAACGCCATGCGGCAGAGCACCGAGACCACCGAGTTCGACCACCTCGCCCGGGAAACCTGCCAGCTGCATGATGGTCATCGGCCGGCCGTGCGGCGGCAGGCGGAACAGCTGGCTCAGCACCTCCACCATGGTGTCGCCGCCGACATTGGCGTTGTCGAACATGAACGTGTAGCGCGGGTCGTTGCGCACCGCCTCGATCCGCGCGATCAGCCGGTGGTACTTCGCCCAGGACGAGCGGTTCTCCAGCTTGCCCATGCGCTCGTCGATCAAGCCGACGAGCTCCTGCAGCCGGTAGGGCACCGGCGTGTCGATGGTGAATCCCGTGCTCTTGGGATCGTTCTTGCGGATGCTCGTCCGGTCTGACGATCCTCGGTCCTGGGCGGAAGCCGCCTTGGCGAGCGGAAGCAGCTCGGCGAGGATCTCGACCTCTTCCTCCACGCCCGGCCGGCCGCGGAAGATGACGTCGACCGTCTCCTCGAAGTTGAACAGCCAGAACGGCAGCTTCAGATTCTTCGGGTTGAGCACCTGTGCGCGCTCGGCGAAGCAGCGGCTGTACTCGTTGTGCGGATCGATCAGGAAGATGCGCAGGTCCGGGCGCGCCTGCAGCACCTCATCCAGAATCAGCGCCACGCCGCTCGACTTGCCGACGCCGGTGGTGCCAAGCAGGGCGAAGTGCTTGCTCACCATCTCGTCGACGTTGACATAGGCGCCGATCGAGGCGTCCTGCTGCAGATGCCCGATATTGATCGTCTCGGGCCCCGACACATCGAAGACCAGGCGCAGTTCATTGCCGCCGATCAGGTCGGCGGGATCGCCGATCATCGGGTATTCGGTCACGCCGCGCTGGAAATACACTTCGCCGGCGTTGTCGGTTTTGAGCTCGCCGAGCAAGTCGAGCTGGCCGGTGGCGTGATCGCCCCCGGCCGCCGGACCATGCGGCCCCTGCACCGCGATCGTGGTGATCACCCCGATCAAGAGCGACGACGCGGTGCGAATTGCGAGGAATTTCCCGACGGTGGCCCGGGCGGCCTCCGGACCTGCCGATGCGCTGCTCGGCCGCAGCCGAATGCTGGCTTGCGAGCCGTTGACGGCGACCACCGATCCGAGCGCCGCCGCCGCTGGTAAGGGCGCTTGTCGCAGGTGCACCGTATCCAAGCTTGTCTCCCGCCGTGATCGATTGGCCGGCCGCCTGGGCACGGCGGCCTTCCTCGACGCAGGCGACAATCTAGGCGGCGGGCCCCCTCAATTTGGTTAAATTCGGTCGCTGGAATTTCTGAAAGTTCGGTGTCGGGCGGCTCCCGGACGGTAACCGAATTACCGCACGTGCCACCACTCGCGCGCGCGCCGTTGCGCCTCGATGACCTCCGGGAAGGTCATCTTGGAGGCGACGGCGTTGCGGATGCGGGCGTAATATTCGCGGTTGGCGGGCCCGGAGCGCGCGGCCGCGAGGTTGAGCCACTTGTGCGCCTCCATGTGGTCGAGCGGGACGCCGAAGCCGCGATCGTACATGAGGCCGAGCAGGTGCTGGGCGTTGGGGTCGCCGCACTCGGCGCCGCGGCTGTACCAGTAGGCGGCGAACGCATAGTCCTGCGGCACGCCCTGGCCGGTCTCGTAGGCGAAGCCGACCCGGGCGCCGGGACATGCACGAACCGCCGGGCGCAGGGAACGCACTGTCCGGACGGCCCGCACGACCTTCTTGGGACGGACGTCCGCAGAGGCTTTCGGCCGCTCGCCCTTTCCGTCCGCGGCCGCCGGCGGCGCCCCCACAAGGGTGAGGGCGACCGCTCCCATGGCCGCATACGCCAAGCTACGCATCGCTATCGCTCCTCGGCCGCCCCGTCCTTTCGAGCCGGCCTTGCTCATCGACAATGGACGATCCGTCGCCCTTCGGGCAAGCCGCGGGTCGATGATCCTGCCGAGGACCCGGGCCCGACTATACACCGGCCGAAGGCCCATGGGATGATCCGGCAGACAAGCCTCGATGTGGGAGCAGCGGCGATGACGCTCACCAAGGTTGGTATCTGCGATTTCGGCTGGAAGGCGCGGGATTTCTCCCTGCAGGGGGTCGACCGCAAGACCTACACGCTCGCCGACGTCCGCGGCGAGAACGGCACGCTGGTCGCCTTCATCTGCAACCACTGCCCGTATGTGATGGCGGTGATCGACCGCCTGGTCGAGGAGGCGACGGCGTTGCGTGCGCTCGGCATCGGCACTATCGCCATCATGCCGAACGACACCAGGAGCTACCCGCAGGATTCCTTCGAGAACATGCAGGTGTTTGCGCGCACGCATGGATTTGCGTTTCCGTACGTGATCGACGCGACCCAAGACGTCGCGCGCGCCTACGACGCGCAATGCACGCCAGACTTCTTCGGCTTTAACGCGCGCGACGAGTTGCAGTATCGCGGCCGGCTCGACGCCTCCCGCACCTCGCTGGTGGCGGGCGCCCGCCGCGATCTCTACGAGGCGATGCGCCAGGTGGCCGAAACCGGGCGCGGGCCGCAGGACCAGGCGCCCAGCATGGGATGCTCGATCAAGTGGCGAGCGTGAGGTCGGAGGCCGGGCGGCTCGGCGCTTGAGCGGTGTGCCCGACGCCGCGCCGACGCTCAGGGATTGAACAATCCGCGCCCGGGAATGCGCCCGTGCTCGTCGATGATCTGGCGGCCTTTGGCGAACGTGAACGCGATGGCGTCGTCGAGCGAGGCGTAGCGGTCGGCACGGATGAAGCGGTGCTCCTTGATGACGCCGTCGATCTCCTTGGTGATGACGCCCGCGGTCTGATACTGGCCGGCCTCCTTGTAGGGTTCCGCGCGGATCGTGAAGCCCTGGTATTCGACCGACGACGACGCGGCGGGCTTCGCATCGCCGCCTTCGTGCCCGCCGCCGAACAGCGAAAAAAGCTTTCCAAGGATCGAGGCCATGGCGTTGCGTCCTGTGCGAACGCCAGGATAGCGGCGCCAGGCGGCGCGGCCAATGGCGGCTGTAGTCCGGCCGGCTGTGGCCCAGCCCAGCCGGCTGTGGCCCGGTCCGCCGGCGGCGGTTGCTAGATTTCGTCTCCCGATGACGGGCCGGAGGCCGCCGCCATGGCGACCGTTTCCAACATTCGGCTCAGCTCGGTCAGGCCGACCGCGCGGGCGCGGCTCGCCAACGCAAGCGACTGCCGGGTGATCTGCCTCGCCGTCTTGACGCGCTCGCGCACGATGCTCGCGTACACCACCTGCCCGCTGACGAAACCGCCCGCCGTGGCTCGCCGGGACTTTCCGCGACTTACCTCGCCCCCACAGATCGCCTTGAGGCGATCTACGCGCTTCGCAACCGTTGGTTACTCTTGGTTATCATTGATTGTCAAGATATTCGCTGCAATCTAAAGAATGTAAAGAAAATCAATGACTTGCGTTCGATGGCACGATGACTTAACCCGGTGGGGCATGGCGCGCCGTCCGAAGACTCCCCCGCTCAAGGCCCGCTTCCCGCGACTGCGGCGCATCCGGCAGGAGCGGCTGGGCTGGGAGATCGTCGACATCGTGAGCCGGCTGCCGGGCAACAAGCCAAGCATGTCGTCGATCTACCGGCTCGAACAGGGCGAAGCCATCCGCATGTCAAGCGCCCGGCGCGTGTTCGACGTTGTCAATGCGGCGCTGGACAATGCGCTCGATCCGACCAAAGAGCTTGAGGCGAGCTGGTAGAAGTCGCGGTTTTTCAGCGCGAAGGCGCGGTTGGGCTGCGCGAAACGGGACCACGTTTCGTGCCCGCCTCGCGCGGCGCCTCGGATCGAACCCGCACGTCGACCGCCATCCCGAGATAATCGGGTTTCGCGCCGCGCCACGTCCCCGCGAGCGGGACGGCTTGCGCCGGGTCGCGCGCCACCGCGACGCGGATCAGATCGTGGTTCCCAACGATGCCGTTGGTCGGGTCGAATTCGACCCATCCCGCGCCCGGCAGATAGACCTGACACCAGGCATGGGTGGAACCGCCGCCGACGTTCTTCGGGCCGTCGCGATCGGCGACGTACAGGTAGCCGGAGACGAAGCGGGCCGCGAGGTCGAGCGAGCGCACCGCCTCGATCATCAGCAGCGCGAGGTCGCGGCAGCTGCCGCGTCCGAGCTTGAGCGTCAGCGCCGGATCGCTGGTGCCCGGCTCGTAGCGCCGCTCATAGGCGAAGCCCTCCTTGATGGCGGCGGTGAGCGTCATCAGCAGCTTGGCCGTGTCGGTCGCGCGCCCGTTGTGCAGGAACTTGCGGACCCAACGGTAGACCGCCTGGTCGGGGTCGGAATATTGCCGCTCGATCGCCGGCACCAGCTCCGGCATTTCCTCGGGCCGGTACGAGAACGGATAGGTGCGGGCGTAGTCCTCGATGCGGAAGTCCGGGACCTTGTCGGGCGAATGGTCGAGCCGGATATGGCTCTCGAACCGCAGCTCGTCCGCCTTGCGCCCGTCGAATTCCGCGATGGCGACGCAGTTGCCGGCGACGTCGTGCAGCCAGCGCAGGTCGCGCGGTTGCGGTGTGACAGCGAGCGATGCTTCGATCAGCTTCTGGTCATAGCTGTCGCGCGGCCGGAACATGACGCGGTGCTCGCCGAACGAGACCGGCCGCTTGTAGCGGTAGGTCGTGAGGTGGCGTGACGGAGAGGACGGTCATCGGGGGCGCGGAGGACGGCTGGCGGCGTGCGGCGCCAATCTGGCACAGCCGGCGATGAATCTGCAAAACCGCGTATCCGTGGCGCGCCACGAAGTGCAGCCATCTCCTGGTCCGCACCTGCTGCAAGCGCTCGGTGAGGCGGTGCGATACGCTATTCTTCTCGTGCCCCGACCCACCACGAAGGAGAATCCGAATGGCCAAGGCGTACTGGATATCGTGCTACCGTTCGATTTCGAACCCGGACGCGCTTGCCGCGTATGCGAAGCTCGCCGGTCCGGCGCTCACCGCCGTCGGCGGCCGCTTCCTCGCCCGCGGCATGCCGGCCAACGTGTACGAGGCCGGCCTCGAGCAGCGCACCGTGATCGTGGAGTTCGACAGCGTCGAGCGCGCCGTCGCCGCCTATCGCAGCGAAGCCTATCAGGCGGCGCTCGCCGCGCTCGGCGATGCCGCCGAGCGCGACATCCGGTTCATCGAAGGGGTGGCGTAGGGCGCGGCGCGCTGGCTGCGGCCCTTGCCGTCGTCCGATGTGTGAGCGACTTCACACCCCGGGGCGGCACGCGAACCTACAATGTGGCCGCGGGCAGGTGACACGAAATGCCGACGCGATTAAGTTTAGAGGGGCAAGAGTGCAATTACCGGACGACCGCAAATGAGCTCTCAGGAATTGTCGGGCGCTGTTCCCCCAGCTGTCCCACCCCCGGGGACCGGAGCAAATCCTGCCGCGACGCATTCGGACGAACCGTCGGGCGCTACGTCCTCAGCCCCTCCATCTCCGGGGATGGAGGCGAATCCGGCGATCGACAAAAAGGCACCGCACGAACGGAGCGGCACCTTCCGACCCGCGCTGGCGTCCGCCGGCGTGGTTCGCAGGGATCGGCAAGGCGGCGGCTTGGCCGTTCGTCGCCCTTTGGTCGTTCCGGCGGATGCTGATGCTCGCCGTGGCGGCTGGCCTCGTGTTCCTTTACCTGCATTGGGATCGCATCGACCTCGCCGGGCCGACCGAGGGGCGAGTGTTCGTGGAAACTCCACAAGTCTACACGCGCGAGCGCCTAGTCAATGACCGGTTCGTTCAGGAAAGCTGGCTGCGCCGGGTGTTGAACGAGGAGCAGAGCTTCACGCCGAGCGAAAGGCAGAGCACGATCAGTCGCTCCGTCACTTCGCTGGGGCAGGGCGCCCCCCAGGGCGGATCGGGCCAATCGGGCGGCGGCGGGGAGGGCGGAGCCGGTGCGGGTGGGTCGGGCGACAGTTCCGCCGGTGCGCGCGGTCCTGCAATGCACCCCGCGCTCACTTTCCTCTTGCGCAACGCATACCGCGAATTGATCCGCTCGCATCTGATCGAAAATCAACTCGATGACCGGCACGATATCCGCGGCACTACGATTTATATGTTGAAGTTCGACGCCGCGGTCGTTCCCGGCAACAACACGCGCGCCGGCGCGTTCATTCAGGTCCGGGTGAAGCGCGACGTGTCGGGTGGCTCGCCGTCTTGTCCCGAGCTCGCCGCGGCGCCGCCGGCGGCGGCACGGTCGAACGGTGTCGCCAAATCTTCGTCGCTCATCCCGTATTACTTGAACTGCTACTTCAAGAATCCACAGCTCTTCGCGCGGGTGTCGCCCACCACCGAGCAGGACCGCGTGCTCTCCGACTACAGTCTGTTCGAGGAGTGGACGGACTTCCTGCAGGATCGTCTTGATGCGGCGCTTGCCGACGTGTTGGGGCGGTTCAATTCCAACGCGTTCCGGTTCGACGAATACAACGACTTCCTTACGATGATCGGCGAAAAAAGCGCCCAAAACCTGTTCTCGAATTGGACGATCCTGTTGCGGGAGCTCAACGCCGAGAAGGAGAGCAGAAAGAGGGTGATGGCGGCGCAGCAGCAGAGCGTCGAAGCGGCCCTGAGCGCGCCGGCAGTTGAGGGCTTGGAAGGGTCCGCCGCCGCGCAAGCGGGGGTTTCCAAATTGGAGCAAAATTTCCACTTCCTCGCGAAATACATCTTGATGAATGCCGGCTTCGGCACCCCGCTGGAGCTGGACGACCTGAAAAGGGTCCTGCGGGATCAAAAGTCTTTGCCAAAATCTGGCCCTCCCACGAGAGGCATCTGCGGGAATTGTTACTGAGTTACGCCGTGCGCCGTGTCGGGATCGTGGTGGTGGGCGATCCTTCGTTCCGCACCAAAGGGTTCGTCGAGAATCCACCGCGCTACAGTGCGCAAGTGTCGGCGTTGGGTACTGGAAGCGCGCCGGCCGGCGCGAATTCGCCGTCCGAAGGTGCGCCGAGTACCGGTGCGGCGACGCCGGTCGCGCCGGCTCCCGTGACACCAGCACGGGGAGCAGGCCCTTCTGCGTCCGACCAGAACACCGCCCAATCGAGCGATGCTCAGACGCCGGCATCGACGCCAGCGGATTCGCAAGCCGCACCGGAGCCGGCCCCTGGGGTCTCGCCGGCCCCCGGAACCACGGCGGCGCCGGCCCCCGGGGCCTTGCCTGCGCTCGGATCCACGGCGGTGCCGGCCCCCGCACCGAGCACCGAACCGATCCAGCCTTCGCTCGACGTGCTCCCGGTGCGGTTGTTCAAGACCGAGGCCACCATTGCCTCGAGGACGCTCGATCAATTCGTGTCCATGCGGCTCGCCCAGGACGTCAAGGACGCGAAGGTGAAAGGCACGAACGAAAGTCGGGCCGTGCTCGAGATCAAGGTCGAGCCGCGATACACGTCGCTGGTTGCCTTCGACACCGGCGAGCTGGAGCGACTGCGAAGCGGCAGGTGTAGGCTCTCCGACGAAGCCCTCAAATCCTTCTATAGCAGTTATTCGTATGTGACGACCTACGAGGAGGAAAGGGCGAGCAGCTTTTTCGGCAGCCCCCGCAAGGTCGATGTCTACCGCGCCGTCGCGGATCAAGAGCTCGAAGTCGACACCGCGACACCGGCAGAAGCGATGGATTCGGCAAATCTACGCCTGGCTTTTGGCCCGTTGGCAGGATCGCCGCAAGACATGCAGGTCAGTCTGGTGCCGGTCGAATATGCGAAATGTATCACCGTCTCCAAGGCCATCGCTCTGCCGGTCGGCTTCTTCAACTTTCTCGCCCGCATTCTGGACATGCAGCCCTATACTTACGCCACGCTGCCGCGCATCGACCTGCGCGTGGTCGAATCAAGCGACGACCTGCTGAAGGCGGGCGGACTCTCCGCTGGTTCCGAGGCTGCCGGGGTCGCCGGACGCCATGACACCTCCTTCCGTCGCATCAATCAGGCCGTGGAAGCCAAGACTTCCATCGTCGGCTTTTCCGGCTGGACCTGCCCCGGGCAAAAACCGCCGACGTCGGGGAGCGCAGGTCCCGCGGGTTGCGTGGAGTCCTCGCCCGCCGGCGACGAGCTGAATTTCGGCTGGGTCTTGTCGCCGCCGGCCGATATCAAATTCAACAGCGCACTGAAATTCCGCCCGATGCAGCCGACGCAGCGCTCCTTGTCCGCGCTCATCACCGTTCCGTCCTGGTGGCGGAAAGCCAGCATTGAGGTGACGACCGGCTGGCTGCGCGACAACGGCGATTTTCGGCCGAAAACGCGTCAGGTGGAAACCCACAGGATACCGCTTCCGATTGACTTCAAGTCGCTGGACACGATCCTGGTGGGACCGGGACGGCGCGACAGCCGGCGGCCTTCGATCGCGCTTGAGCGGCTGCCCGAGCGCATCGAAGTGCAGGCCTGTGAAAAGGCGGAAATCCTGATCCCGGGGAACCGGCTTTGGCGCAGCACCGTGGTCACCCTGGACGGGCAGCGGGCGGACGAGGTGGCCGTGTTGCCGGACATGCGCGGCATTATTGCGACATTCGATCCGGTCGGGGCGCGGCGGCCTTGGGAGAAGGAGGAGGCGAGCCTGCGGCGGCTGCAGATCTGGACCAGCGAAGGCGCGGCGAGTGTCGTCAACGTATGGGTCAGGGGCGAGGTGGGCTCGTGCTCCGACGAGGCAAAAAAGCGACACAACGCGCGGGCCAATTCCGCGCAACCCGAGACGCAGCCGGGCGGAAAGTGATTAGCGCACGACGCCCGCCGCTGTGCCGCAAAAACACCGGGTGTTGGCGGGGCGCGGAGGAATGACGCAATTGCCGCGCGGGGTGACGCAGAACTGTCCCATCGGCAGTTGCACGGACTGGCTTTTTGGCTCGATCGCTTGCCGCGTCGAGGGCGCCTGCTGGACCGTCGGATGCGCAGCCAAGGATGCCCACAATAGGATCGACGCAAATTCGCTCATGACGTTCCCGCTCCATTGGCTGGCGCGCGTTGCGTGCTTCGGGAGCGCAATTTAACCTACGCCACCGGCTGACGCGACATCCATCTTCTCCGGTCGCAGCGGAACCCATCACCGCATCGGCGATTGTGCATGGGAATGGGTGACGGCGAGCGGAAGGAGCAAACCATGCCGGCCAGATCGAAGAAGCAGCAGATGGCGGCGGGCGCAGCGCTCTCCGCCAAGCGCGGCGAGCGCCCGAAGTCGAGCCTCAAGGGCGCCTCGCGCCAGATGGTCGAATCGATGAGCGAGAAGCAGCTCGAGGAGTTCGCCAGCACCAAGCGCAGGAAGTTGCCGACGCGGCGGCGCACCTCGCGCTGACCGTGACGTCTTCACCTCTCGCCAGCCGCCCCTGTGGGAGAGGGTTCGGGTTCCACACATCGGAGATGCGCAATCATGCCCCAGCACACGGCGACGCGGCGCCTCCTCCTGTCGGCGCTTACGCTCGCTCCGTTCGGGCTCACGCGCGCCGCGCCGGCCGCGGCGCAGCCCGGCCCCACCCTGCCGCCGATCGCGCAACCCGCGGAGCCGACCAGGGCCGCCTTCTTTGCCCCCGCCCGCGCCTTGCGCGACCAGGCAGTGCGCGAGGGCGATCAGGCCTACGGGGCAGTGGTGGTGCGCGGCGGCGTGATCGTCGGCGAGGGTCGCAACTACGTCGTGCTGCAGAGCGACCCGACCGCACACTCCGAGCTCCTGGCGGTGCGCGACGCGGCGCGTCGGCTCGGCACCCGCGATCTCTCGGACTGCGAGGTCTACTCGACCGCCATCCCGTGCCCGATGTGCCAGGGCGCGCTCTACTGGGGGCGCGTGCGCCGCGTATTCACTGAAGGCGGCGCCGAGCAGGGGATGGTGCCGAAGCTCGGGTGTTGAGGGGGCAGCCGTGATCGTTTTCGTTTTGCGCCACGCCGACAAGAAGCGCCAGCCGCCCGGCGTCGACGACCTGACGCCGAAGGGCCTCGCGCGCGCGGCCCTGCTCGCGCGCATGCTCGCCGAGACCGGCGTCAGCGTCGCGTATTGCAGCGACGCGGTGCGCGCGCAGCGCACGCTCGCGCCGTTGCAGGCAACGCTCGGCGCCGCGCTCAGGACCGTTCCAGTCGCGATCGATCCCGACCACCCGGAAGAACACGTCGACGCGATCGTCGCCGCCGCTAAGCTTTTGGCCGCCGACACCGTGGTGGTGGTAGTCACCCACAGCACCACGGTGAGCCCGATCATCGAAGGGCTCGGCGGCGAGGCGGTCGGAGAGCTCGATGATCGGGTATTCGACCGGCTGTTCGTTCTCTCCCGAGATCCGGTGGCGAGGCCGGCGCTGCTGCGGCTGCGCTACGGCGAGCCGACGCCCGGCTGAACCCCGCACAGAAGCGCGCCTTAGCCGGGTGAGCTTCGCGCTGCATCATCCGTATCTCGACGTATGGGAGCGCCTGATTGCGCAGCTTGAGGACCCATCGATCCGCGAGGTTGCGCTCGGCGGTCCCGATACGGCCGCGCGCGCCAAGACGATCTGGCAGGTCAAGCTGACGCCGGCGGCCGCGCGGCGGCCGCGGGGGCGGGGGCCCCGGCGCCGACGCTTCCGGATGCCCTGCGGGCCTGCAAGCGAGGCCGGTTGGCGGTGAGCACCAGGGCCGATCCGGCCGAGCCGGCCCCGCCCTCGCCGGGTGGCTATCGCGGCGCGGAAAACCGGCTCTATCGCGTCGAGATCCACGGCGGCAACGACAACGGCGGCACGCCCACGTTCAAGTGGTCGCGCGAGAACGGCGCGGACGCGTTCCCGATCCTGCGCGGCGCCGGAACCAGTACGCTCGTGCTCGCCAGCCTCGGCGACGACCATCGCCGCGCGCTCGCCGAAGGCGAGTGGGTCGAAGTGCAGGACGACGATTCGGTGCTGCAGAACCGCGTGGGTCCGCTGTTGCGCGTGCGCTCGGTCGATCGCGGGAGCGCCACGTTGGTTTTGGCCGGAACCCCCGACCCGGCGATCGGCGCCACGGCCGCGAAGCATCCGCTGTTGCGGCGCTGGGGCCATCCGGCGGCCGGCAGCGCGACCGTGGGTGCGGACGGCGCCGCGCTGATCCGCCGAGGGGAATGGATTGCGGTCGAGGACGGAATCCGGATCGCTTTCGGCAGGGCGCCGGACGCGACGTTTTGCACCGGCGACTATTGGCTCTTCCCGGCGCGCGTCGCGACCGCTGACGTCGAGTGGCCGGCCGACGCGGTGGAACTGGACGGCGGCCGGCTTGCCGCCTGGCCGGCTTCGCTACCGCCGCACGGCATCGATCACCACTACGCGCCGCTGGCGCTGATCGAAATCGGCGGCACCGGAATCCGCGTATTGCAGGACTACCGCAAGCAGTTTGGGCCGCTCGGCGCGTAGAGCCGGCAACGCCATTGGACGGTCGGCGTCGACGGGTGCGGTCGCATTCTTGTCCCGGATTTGCGCACAGCCGTCACTCCAGGAACCGTCGTGTCTTAGCGCGCCTTGACCTTCAGGATCCTCCCAACTGCTCGGCAAAGAACACGATGGTCTTGCGGTATACGACCGACCGGTTCCACTCCCGCATGACTTCGAAATTTGCCGTCCCCTCGCCGAAGGGCGCGCCGGCGCTCCAGCCGTTCACCTTCAACAGGTTGGCCGTCGAGGCGAGCACGTCCGGCACGCTGCGGCGCAGGTCGACGTGGCCGTTGCCGTCGAAATCGACGCCGTACTTGATGTAGGACGACGGCAGGAACTGGGTCTGGCCGATCTCGCCCGCATAGGCGCCGAGCATGTCGCGCAGCGGCAGGTGGCCGCGCTGCACGACCTGCAGCGCCGCGATGAGCTCGCGCTGGAACAGCTCGGTGCGCCGGCAATCGTGCGCGAGCGTCGCCAGCGTGCGGACCACCGGCAGCTTGCCCATGTCGCCGCCGTTGTCGGTCTCCATGGTCCAGATCGCCATGATGACCGTCGCGCGGCACGCCGAACTGCCGCTCGACGCGCTCGAGCAGCGCGGCATGGCGCGCCATCAGCGTCCGGGCGCGCTTGAGGCGGGCCGGAGAGACGCGCGTTGCCGCATACTCCTCGAAGCTCTTGCGGAAGGTGTAGCGCTGGCGCCGGTCGAAGGCCATCACGGCTGGATCGTGCGTCGAGCCCAGCGAACGCGCTGGCGATGACCTGGCTCGAGACGCCCGCGGCCGCCGCCTCGCGCGACATCGCGGCGATGAAGGCGTCGAAATCCCCGCCGCACTGCGCGGCGCGGGCCGGCGCGGCCAGGACAACGGCGCAGAGGATGGCGGCGAGGGCGCGGATGATCATGCTCTCTGACTGACGCAAAATGCTTGGGCAAGCAAGGTGCGGATGCGGTCGCGTCACTCAGTGCAGCTCAAGCTCCGACAGGACGACCGCGAGTGCAGGGATCAGCGCCGGGACGAGGCGCTGGCTCGCGGGCAGATCGACCACCGAGCGATAGCCGGTCGGGCCCGGGTCGCGGTGGATGCGGGTCGCGAGCTTGACGGCGTCGACGACCCACAGCTCGGCGATGCCGAACGCTGCATAGAGGCCGGCCTTGCGCCCGAGATCATAGCCAAGGCTGGTGTCCGCGATCTCGACCGCGAGCCTTGCAGTCGCGGCGCTGAGCCCCGCAATGCCCGTTGCCTTCGAATAGAAAACGAAATCGGGTTCGAGATAGGTATCGGGGCTGAGCCGAAAGGTGGTTTCTGCGGCAAACAGCAGGTCATCAGGCAGCTTCCGTGCCCAATAGAGGTTCAGGGCGACCTTCACGATCTCATGCTGATGTCCTTTCGGCGACATCGGCACGATCTCCCCGCCGATCAGCTCGATGCGCTCGTCCTCGTCGAGGATGCCGACCGTCGTCATCTGTTCCAGCTCGGCGACCGTGAACCGGCGCCGCGGCAGGCCCTCGGCCGCCGTCGTCGTCCTCTGCGTTGCAAGGGCGGTCGTGCGCATGGCCGGATTATGCCATAGCGCCTGCGGCAGCTACAGCCGCCTCAGTTATCCAAGAAGCTCCGCAGCTTCCGCGACCGCGATCGGATGCTTCAGCTTCCGCAGCGCCTTGGCCTCGATCTGGCGGATGCGCTCGCGGGTGACACTGAACTGCTGGCCGACCTCCTCGAGCGTGTGGTCGGTGTTCATCCCGATGCCGAAGCGCATGCGCAAGACCCGCTCCTCGCGCGGCGTCAGCGAGGCGAGCACGCGCGTCGTGGTCTCGCGCAGGTTCGACTGGATCGCGGCGTCGATCGGCAGGATCGCGTTCTTGTCCTCGATGAAGTCGCCGAGGTGCGAATCCTCCTCGTCGCCGATCGGCGTCTCGAGCGAGATCGGCTCCTTGGCGATCTTCGAGCACCTTGCGCACCTTCTCGAGCGGCATGCCGAGCTTCTCGGCGAGCTCCTCCGGCGTCGGCTCGCGCCCGATCTCGTGCAGCATCTGGCGCGAGGTGCGCACGATCTTGTTGATGGTCTCGATCATGTGCACCGGAATGCGGATGGTGCGCGCCTGGTCGGCGATCGAGCGGGTGATCGCCTGCCGGATCCACCAGGTCGCGTAGGTCGAGAACTTGTAGCCGCGGCGGTACTCGAACTTGTCGACCGCCTTCATCAGCCCGATGTTGCCTTCCTGGATCAGGTCGAGGAACTGCAGCCCGCGGTTGGTGTATTTCTTGGCGATCGAGATCACGAGGCGCAGGTTCGCCTCCACCATCTCCTTCTTGGCCTGGCGCGCCTCGCGCTCGCCCTTCTGCACCATGTGCACGATCTTGCGGAACTCGGGGATTTCGAGCCCGGTGAGGCTCGCGAGCCCGTGGATCTCGGTGCGCAGCTGCTTGATGCGGTCCTTGTCCTTGGCGACGAAATTCTTCCAGCCCCGGGCCGAGAGCTTCGACACGCGGTTGAGCCAGCGCGGATCGAGCTCGGAGCCCATGTAGTTCTTGAGGAAATCCTCGCGCGCGACGCCGTGGCTCTCGGACGAGCCGCATCAGCCGGCCCTCGTGCGAGACCAGCTTGCGGTTGATGTCGTAGAGCTGCGCCACCAGCGAATCGATGCGCGCCTGGTTCAGCCGCAGCGACTTCACCTCGGTGATGATCTCTTCCTTCAGCCGCTTGTACTTGCGCTCCTGCGCGGGCGAGAGCGACTCGTTCTTGAGCTTGCCCTCGACGTTCTGGTCCTGCAGGCGGCGCAGCTTCTTGTAGTTGTCGGCGATGGCGTCGAAGGTCTCCAAAACCTTCGGCTTGAGCTCGGCCTCGATCGCGGCGAGCGAGAGCGAGTTCTCGAAGTCGTCCTCGTCCGAGTCGTCGGTGAGGTTCGCGCCTTCGAGGCTCTCCTCGTCGTCCTCGCCGTTGCCGGTCGCGGGGCTGCCGCGCCGCCGGCTGCGCGGGCTTGAACGGCGTCGGGCCGGTTGGCGCCGCGGGCGGCGCCGCAACGGTCGCGCCGGGCGCAGCCAGGAGCGCCGCCTTCGGTGGGTGCGCCGGGCGCCCCGGGCGCGCCTGGCGGCTGCGGCACCTGCTTGCCGTCGGGGCCCGCATAGGTCGCTTCCAGGTCGATGATGTCGCGCAGGAACACCTTGGCGTCGTTGATCTCGTCGCGCCAGATGATGATGGCCTGGAAGGTGAGCGGGCTTTCGCACAGGCCGGCGATCATCGCTTCGCGGCCGGCCTCGATGCGCTTGGCGATCGCGATCTCGCCTTCGCGCGAGAGCAGCTCGACCGAGCCCATCTCGCGCAGGTACATGCGCACCGGATCGTCGGTGCGCTCGGACGGCTCCTTGGTCTCCTTGACGGCGAGCGGCTTCGCGGTCACCTCGACCAGCTCGGTGTCGGTGTCGTCGTCGTCGGCCGCCTCTTCGGACTTGTCCTCCTCGGCCTCGGCCTCCTCCTGCTCGACGACGTTGATGCCCATCTCGTTGAGCATCGCGAAGACGTCCTCGATCTGGTCCGAGCTCACCTCTTCGGACGGCAGCACCGCATTGATCTGGTCGTGGGTGACGTAGCCGCGCTTCTTGGCGAGCTTGATCATCTTGCGGACCGCGGCGTCCGACAGGTCGAGCAGCGGGAAGTCCTGCGTTGGCGTCTCGGCGGCGCCCTCTTTCTCCGGGGCCTCTTCCTTCTGCGGTGTCGGTTTGGTCTTGGTCGCCATGCATCTCTCCACGGCCGGTGCTGCGCCTCGCGCCCCTGGCCGACAGCCGAAAAGGCAGCGCCTGAAGGGGCGCCGCCCGAATGAAATCAGAACCGGGAGTGTCTCCGGATCATGTTAAGTGCCGCTTAACCCTGATCCTCCGACCCTGCCGATCCGGTTCCCCGCCTTGAGCCCCCAAGTATTGGACAATCACCGTCAGAAGGTCCGCGCCGGCCGCCCGGACGACACTCCAAAATCCTCGATCAGGGCTTCGGTCCCTTCGAGTGCGGAAAGACGCGCCTGCACGTCCTTGAGCCAATGCAAGTTCTCCTCGCTCGGCTCGGTTCCGAGCGCGCGCTCGGCGTCTTTCAGCTCCCTATTTAACGTCCTCTGCTTGCGATGCAAGGTAACCACGTGATTCCACCAATGAGTTACGTCGTCGGGCGCCGCATCGGGGCGGGCCGGCCAGTCGGACGGGTGCGTGATTGCCGCCTCCACCCTTGCAAGAACGGGGCCGAAGCCCGCGGCCGCGATCGCTTCGCGCAGCAGCACGGGTTCGAGCGGCGCCTGCGCATGGCCGGCGGCGGCGTCGAGTATGGCGCGGCGCAACCGGCCGGCCTCGGGATGGCGGAATTCGAGCTCGGCCAGTTCCTCGGCGTGGGACTCAAGCAGCCAGGGATGATTGAGGACGGCCACCAGAATCAAGGCTTCGCGCGCCGGCAGGGCGCTGCGCAGCCCCCGCACGATCGGGCTTGCGGTCAGTCCAGCACTCGCCGGACCCAGCCGGTCCCATGGCATCGGTCCTCCCGGGCCGGGGCGGCGGGACGCCGGCCCCGCATAGCCGCCGCCGCCAGATCCGATCCAGGGCCGTAGCGGGGCCCCGCCCGCCCGCCCGGGCCGACCCGGGCGGCCCGTCCGGTCCGCCGTGGGCCCGAACAATGTCCTGATCCGGCGGGCGAGATCGTCCCGGTAGTATCTTCGCACCGTCTCGTCGCGGATGGTCTGCAGCGTTGCGCCCAGGTGCGCCTCCAGGGCGGCGCGGCGTTCCGGCGTGTCGAAATTCCCCGTCTCGGTTTCGCGCCCCCACAGCATGTCCGCCAGCGGCCGCGCGCTCGCCAAGACCTCGGCGACCGCCTCGGGGCCGCCGGAGCGGGCGAGGTCGTCGGGGTCCTGTCCGGGCGGCAGCACGGCGAAGCGCAGGCTCTTGCCCGGCGTGACCTGCGCCAGCGCGATGTCGATCACCCGATGGGCGGCACGGCGGCCGGCCTGATCGCCGTCGAAGCACAGCAGGGGTTCGTCCGCCATCTTCCACAGCAGCGCCAGCTGATCCTCGGTGAGCGCGGTGCCGAGCGGCGCGACCGCGCCCGGATAACCGGCGGTCACCAGCGCGATCACGTCGACGTAGCCTTCGGCCACGACCACGGGCGCGCCCTGGTGCGCGGCGGCGCGGGCGTTCGCGAGGTTGTAGAGCGTCATGCCCTTGCGGAAGAGCGGCGTCTCCGGCGAGTTGAGGTATTTCGCGCTGACGTCCGGCTGCAGCGCGCGGCCGCCGAACGCGACGACGCGGCCGCGGACGTCGGCGATCGGGAACATGACGCGGTCGCGGAAGCGGTCGTAGGGCAGCGGGATGTCGTCGCCGGTCACCAGCAGGCCGGCCTCGATCATGTCCTCGATCGAGATGCCTTGCGCGCCGAGGTGCTCCTTGAGCGCGAAGCGGTCGGCCGGCGCGTAGCCGAGCCGGAATTTCAGTTGCGTCGCGGGCTCGAGGCCACGGTCGGCCAGATAGCCGCGGGCGTGCGCGCCGGCGCGCGCGGCGAGCGTTGCCTCGAAGAATTTCGCCGCCAGCTCGAGCACGTCGTAGAGCGTCTTGCGGCGCTCCTCGCGCACCTCGGCATCGCGGGAGGCGACCGGCATCGGCAGGCCGGCCATGCCGGCGAGGCGCTCGACCGCTTCCGGGAAGGAGAGCCCCTCGGTCTCCATCACGAACCCGAAGATGTCGCCGTTCTTGCCGGCCGAGAAGTCGAACCAGGAGCCCTTGTGGTCATTGACAAAGAACGAGGCCGTCTTCTCGCGGTTGAACGGCGAAAGCCCCTTCCATTCCCGCCCCGATTTCTTGAGCTTTACGCGCCGCCCGACGACGTCCGAAACCGGGAGCCGGGCGCGGATATCGTCGAGGAATTGTGGTGGGAAGCGCATGGATGACCGGGCGATTCGGGAAGCACTAAGTATAGGCCTTCGGTCGGCGTAGGTGCAGGGTTGTGAGGTCAGTCCCGGCTATTCACAGGCCCACCGAAGACCGCATCTCGCCGAATTGATCCATATATCCATCTATGCATACTCTGGATTGTGGCCCACGGCACGCTTGGTCGACCGGAGGAAGGCGCGATCAACGCCTGCCCGTGGAGCTCGGGCGTTGGCGACAAAGAATTCGAGAATGTGTCCGAGCGCCCACGGGACGAACGGGGAGCGCACGTCGAGAACATGAAATTGATTGTCTGGATGCGATTGATGCATTCACGGATCTGCAGGGCTACGTCTTTCATTCGGGCCGGGAGCAGACAGATCTGGCGCTCCTACAAGCAGCAGAAGCGCGAGGGCAAGAAGCGCGCGAGCGGCCAATGACACGCGCGAAGCGCGTGCATCAGTGCAGCCTCAAAGGTCCTGCGTGCGCTGCGAGTAGGCGAGGTCCCAGACCTTGTCGCGGTCCTCGTCGAAAATCAGCTTCGATTCCGCCGGCGTCGTGAACCAGGAACCGCGTAAACGCTCGCCCTCGAGCTGGCCGGGTCCCCAGCCGGCGTAGCCGAAGGCAATGAGGCGCTTCTTCGGCCCCTTGTCGTTGGCGATGTCGCGCAAGATCTCGCGGCTCGCCGTCATGGCAACGCGCCCGTCGATGGCGATGGTGTCGGCACGCCCATAATCGGCGCTGTGCACGACGAAGCCCATTTGCGTCTGGACCGGACCGCCCGCAAAGATGCGCACCGTGCCGGCGACCTTCGTGTCCGACTCGCCGAGCATCTCCAGCAGGCTTGCGACCGGACGCTCTCCGATCGGCATGTTCACCACAATGCCGAGCGCGCCGTTTCGGTCGTGCTGCACCATCAGGATGACGGTGCGGGCAAAGCGCGGATCGGTGATCGCGGGCGAAGCGATCAAGAGCTGACCGGCGAGCGAAACGTGGTCCGGTATTTGGGCTCTGGCGGGCAGCGCGGCGCCGGCCGGCACCAGCATTGCCAGCAAAGCCAAGCCCGCGCGCTTCAACCGGCTCATGACATCCCCTCCCGACGACCGACCGGTGATGCCGCCGCCCATCGGGCCAGCGACATTCCATCTATACCGGATGCTCGGCGAGGTGCGCCAGCAACAGCGCGTTGACCTTGTCCGGCACCTGATCGGCGACGAAATGACCGACGCCCGGCAGGATCTCGAACCGATACGGGCCATGCACGAACTCGTGCGTGCCCTCTGCCGCCACCCGTCCGACGGTGTCGTCGGCGTCCCCCCACAGGTAGAGCACCGGAACGCTGATCGATCCGAGCGGTGCCCGGATCGCCCCGCGCGCGCGGTACCACGCCAGCGCCGCTTCCATCGCCGGTTCGTTGCCGAGCACGGACAGGTGTTGCTCGATCGCGGCAGCCGGAACGCCGGATCGTGCCAGCCGCTCGCGCAGCCAGCGGCAGTCGTCGGCCAAGAGCCGAGGTCCCGCATCGGGCTCGAGGAAGGCCCAGTGATGTCGCGAGCGCTGCGTCTGCTCGCCGTCCGGCAGCTGCAGGGCGCGATTGAATGCATTGGGATGGGGGCGCGACAAGACCGTGAGGGAGGCGAGACGGTCCGGAAGGCGGTCCGCGATGCCCCAGGCGATGCTGGCGCCCCAGTCATGGCCGACGAGATGAAAGCGACGATCGGCGTAGCCGCACGCGGCGACCACGTTCATGGCGTCGGCCACCAGCCGGTCGAAGTGATAATTCGCGCTGTCGGCCGCGTCCGGCCGCGCGCCCGGAGAGTAGCCGCGCTGGCTCGGCGCGACCGCCCGATAGCCGGCTGCCGCCAACGCCGGCAGCTGCGATCGCCACATGTGGAACGATTCCGCAAAGCCGTGCAGCAACAACACGAGAGGCGCCCCGGTCGCTCCGTCGACCCAGGCGTCAAAGGTCAGGCCCGGTCCGGTATTGATCTTGCAGAGCTCAGCCATGATCGTGTCTTACCGCTCTCGGGGGAATTCGCTAGCGGCAATTTCCAACCGGTTCCCCGAAGGCCATCGCTGAAATATCCGACGTGAGGGGCGCCTGAATGGATACGGACGTTCTGGTCGTCGGCGCCGGCCCGACCGGGCTGATGCTCGCCAATCAACTCGTTCGGCGAGGCGTGCGCACGCTGATCATCGACCGGCATGCCGGGCCGTCGCTGCAGACGAGAGCGCTGGGCGTGCAGGCGCGCACCCTGGAGATCTACGCCAAGCTCGGCATCGTCGATCGGGCGCTCGAGCTCGGCAAGCGCGGCACCGGCGCAAACATGTGGGCGCAAGGGCGCAAGATGGCGCGCGTTCCCCTCGGTGAAGCCGGGCCGAAACCTCACGCCCTATCCGTTCATTCTCATCCTCGGCCAGGACGACAACGAACGGATCATGGGCGACAAGCTTCGCGACCTGGGCGTTTCGGTGCAGTGGAACACGGAGCTGGTCGGCCTCGAGCAGCAACCCGACAGGGTCGCCGCAACGCTCAAGCTGCCCGACGGCACCAGCCGGACGATCCACGCCGCGTGGGTCGCCGGATGCGACGGCGCGCGCAGCGCCGTGCGCGAGTTGAACGGCATTACCTTCCCGGGCGCGCCCTACGAGCACGTGTTCTTCGTCGCCGATGTGGAGGTGACGGGCAGCATGGTTCCGGACGAGGTCAACATCTACCTGTGGCGGGAAGGCTTTCATCTGTTGTTCCCCATGCGCGGGAAGGATCACTGGCGGATCGTCGGCATCCTGCCGCCCGGCTCTGCGCGACCGGGACGACGTCACATTCGAGGCCGTGATTCCCTCCTTGCGCAACGAGGCGGGAGCCGGATTGTCTTTCAGCACCTGCACCTGGTTTTCCACCTACCGCATCCATCACCGCAGCGCCTCGCGCTTCCGCGACCGCCGCTGCTTCCTGCTCGGCGATGCCGCGCATATCCACAGCCCGGTCGGCGCGCAGGGCATGAACACCGGTTTGCAGGATGCCTACAACCTGGCCTGGAAGCTCGCGCTCGTCGTCAAGGGTCGGGCGGACGGGGCATTGCTCGACGTCCTACGAGGAAGAGCGCGTCCCGGTCGCGCGACGGCTGCTGAACACGACCGACCGGGCGTTCAGGCTGGTCGTATCCGACAGTCGGCTCGCCGGCTTGCTGCGCACCAAGATCCTCGCCCGGATCGCCGCGTTCGCGATGAGCCGCGAACGGATACAGAGGTTCGCGTTTCGCGTCGTCTCCCAGATCGGCATCCACTACCGGAAGAGCCCCCTGTCGCAATCTCTGGAGGGCCTGCCCGAAAGCGCGCCGCGCGCGGGCGATCGCTTCCCGTGGCTGCGGCTCAAGTTCCAGGCGAACGGCGCCGGTCGAGGATCTGTTCCAGAAGCTCGACGACACGCACTTCAACCTGATCGTGATCGGACAGCCTCCGCCCGCTGACGCAGCGCTCGGTCTCGGCGACCTGCTGCGCATCCACGTTGATTCCGACCGATCCCGGCAATGACGCGGAATTGGCGCGCGCGCAGATTCCCGCAGCCCTCGTTCTATCTGGTGCGTCCCGACGGCCATGTCGGACTGTGCGGGACTCGCCTGGAGGCCGCCGCAGTCAAGCGCTACGTCTCCGAGCGTCTGCGCCTAGGGGGTTGAGGGCGTGTTGACGTGATCACATCCGGCGCATCCGGTCGCCGAGAGTTTGAAAAACGCGCGAGGCGATCGCCACGCACAAGGTCAATGTGGCCCCGTGCATGACGGCGCTCACGACGATTGCCGTAGGAGTGCCGACGTCGAGCGCTTTCGGCCCCAGCATCACCGTCGTGGCGAGCGAAATCAGCAGCAACGGCAGCAAAGCCAGCGCGAAGATCACGAAGATGCCGAAGGCATGGCCCTTGGTATCGGCCCACGCGTTTGAAGCCTGGGCGCCCGGCGAATCGACCGCAATTGCAGGAAAAAGTACGGTCAACCGCACCGAGACGATCACCACCACGACAAGCACGAGGGCGGTCGGAACGATTGCAGCCATTATCGGCGCGCTGAGCGCCGTCAACAATCCGTACGTCCACAACACCAATGAGCCGACGACCGACAAGGCGACCAGCCAACCGAAGAAAAGCCGGAACGTCGGCTTGCTCGGATCGAGGGCGTAACCGGGCGTCACCTCATCGAGAATGATGAAGCGATGGACCGCAATCATGAACGGCGTGAGCAGGAAGCTTTGCACCGCGCCCATCACGAAGCCCAGCGGTTCGCCCACTATTGGGCGCATCCACACCCGCAATGGGACAAGGTCCTCCGCCACCTTGAATGCGAGCAGAATGAGCAGCACGCAGACGACGAGCGTACGCATCGCGAGCACCACCCGCCAGAGGTCGCGGTACGCGGTCACGACGAGGCGTATGATCGGCAGGCGGCCGGCTGCCACGATTGAAGGCATCAGGACGCCGGGCAGTCTGGGCGCATCCTAGGCCACCAGCAGCACGACGCCGCACCCGGCGAGCGCGACGATCCAGATGAGATCGAGATTGATCCAGCCGCGCCGCAAGAAATCGACGCCGATCCAATGATAGACGGCAAGCGAGATGGTGGCGATGGTCGCGAGCATGGCGGCCGAGTGGATGCCGAGCCCGATGAGCGCGGCCGGCACCGCGGCGCCCGCACTCGCCTGCACGGCGACGGCGGACGCGCAGATCGGCTGCAGGGCCGGGATCAGCATCAAGCCGGCACCATGGGCGCTCGCCATCAGGAACGACCACAGAACAAGTCCCGCAAGGCCGGTCTGCATGCCGACGCGCACGCGACGGCGGTGGCCGTAGAGCGCGTGCCAGGCCGCCCAGGCGATCAGCGCGACCGCGGCGAGCCGCATCAGCATGGCCTGATCGACGACGACCCCGAGCGCCGCAACGGCAAGCAGCACCGCGGCGACGGCAGCCGCGTGGCCGAGCGCGATGGGAACGAGCGACAGGAGCACGATACGCTGGTTGCCGCGGTGCAGGCCGAGCGCGACCGCGAACAGCCATCCCATCGCCGGATTGAGGCCGTGAAACAGGCCCAGGCCCGCTACCGCGAGCCAGGGCCAGATTTCAGTGGGGACGTTGGTCATGGGCGTACTGGACCAGTTTGCGACCTCGCCCCCGGATCAAGTCCGGGGCAGGCTTTTCGAGACGCTCGGCCACCGATCTCACGATCGGTGCCCTCGCTCCAGCGCGCAATCAGGCTGAGGGGCAACCGGTCAGCCGTCCGGATTGCGCGCCAAAGCGTCGTTGAGCGCGGTCGGACGCAAAACCGGCATCCACTTTTGCTGACCGCGCTCACTGCGAGGTCGCGGCAATCTCCGCCCTCATCCTGAGGAGCCGCGCGGAACGCGCGGCGTCTCGAAGGATGGCCGCGGAGAGAAACTGATCCGCTGCGGTCATGCGCGCTTCCTCGCGGACCGCTCACGGGTAGCAGTAGGAGTCCGACGAGCAGTCGCCCCCTTGCAGCCGCACCTGATGCGGGAGCTGCCCCTTGGGCCATTCGACGAAGAATTTCTGGTCGAATGCGATGCCGCCATCAGGAGCGGCGTCGAGCTTGACCATCCAGCCGTCGAAGCCGCCGTCGTAGAACTGTCCGTCGATCGCACCATAGAGCGAGTTGGTGAAATAGACGCGCCGGCCGTCGCGACTGATCTCGACCATCTGCGGCCCACCGCCAAGCTTGCCGTTCTTTGCGCCCGGATGGGTCGCGCGCGAGACGATCCCGCCGATCCGCACCTTGCCGGTGAGTTTCGGCTCGAACGGATCGGATACGTCGTATTGCTGCAGATCGCCGGTGCCCCAGCAGGACACGTAGAGGAACCGGTCGTCCATCGACAAGTCGATATCGGTGACCAGCGGCGGCACCGCACCAAAACCCTTCAGCAGCGGCGGAAGGTCGTCGGCGCTGGCGGGTTCGGCGGGAATCGAAATGATCTTCTTCACCGCCCAGCGTCCGTTCTCGCGGTACCAGGTCCAGATCGACGAGGAGAGGTCCTTGAGGCTGATGACGCAGTTGACGAACCCGTAAGCCTTGGTGGGATTGTGCGCGGGCCGCAGCTCGAACACCAGCTGATGCTCCTCGCCGAAATCGATCTCCTGCAGGTGCTTGCGCTTGGTCAGGTCCCAGAAATGCAGGCGCCTGCCGTACTTGCTGCCAAGCAGGATCTCCGGCACGAGGCCGTTTTCGATCGTATCGGGCGTACCCCATTCGCTCGTCACCATGGTGTCGTGGCCGAGATGCCACCAGGCGTCATAGGCGAGCTGCTGCGGGCCGCGGTCGGCCTCCCAACGGCCGCGCGGCTCGAAGGTCTGGTGGTCCATGAGGAAGACGCCGCCCGGAGCCTTGCCTTCGGCGCTGCCGAGCGCCGTCACGTAGATTCCATCCGGCCCGCAGTGCACAGTGTGCGGGCGGCTGTAGCCGGTCTTCGCGGCGATCTCGTCCGGCTCGATGGTCTTGACCAGCTTGGGCGCGCGCGGGTCGGGCTTGGTGTCGAAGATGTACATGCGCGAGGAGCGCAAGCCCGGCACGACCAGGTAGCGCCGCTCGACGTGCGGGTGGGGCGCGTTTGGACACAGCGACGACGAGCAGGCGCTCCATCCGAAATGATGGAACTCGTCGCCGGCATTGGGCACCGAGACGCTGCCGACGATCTGCGAATATGAGGCCGAGGCCGGATCGAGATCGACGACGGCCAGGCCGTCGCCGCGTTTCCGATCCGGATCGAACGCCGCCACGTAGGCGAATGCCTCAGGCGGTCCTTTCTCGGCCTGGCGAGGAGAAGGATAAAAGGTTGGATCAGGCTGCCACGTAGCCATGACGTATCTCCCTTGTGTTTGAAAAACTTCCGCGCTCTCCGTCTCGCTCGAACATGTTAGCACAACCGCACCGCTGCGGCGCGAGCGCCTCCGTCTCGGCGATGTGTCCGACCATCAGCGCGTTGACTTCCGCCGCATGGGTCAGCGGGCCCATGTGACCGGCCCCCGCCACGACGGCGAGGTGCGCGGCGGGCAGGAGGGTCGGCAGCCGCTCGGCGATCAGGCGCGTTGGCGCGGGCGCGTGCTCGCCGCGCAGGACCAAAACGGGGACATGCAAAGCCGCATAGGCGCCGGCAGGCGTGGGCTCCTCGATCAAGGCGGTGAAATCGAGCGGCGCCTTCGGGGCCCAGCGGGCGAGCCCGTTCTGCAGCGCCGGACGCATCGCGTCCCATGTTCCCGGTCCGCCCCAATAGTCGACGAAGAACGCCGCGGCCCCACGATAGTCGCCGCGCACGACGCCTTCACCGGTCCCGCGAGCGACGCTGACGATCTCTGCCAGAGGCGCGGCTCCGTCCGCGATTCGCCCGAGCAGGTGGAAGGCGGACGGCTCGTAGAGCGTCAGGCTGGCGATCCGGTCCCGCCGCGCGAGCGCGGCGTGCAGCGCGACGGCGCCGCCGTAGGAGTGGCCGACGAGGTGCACGGTCCCATGGGCATCGTCTATGAGCGCGATCGTCCGCGCCGCCTCGTCTGCGAGCGTAAACGCGTGCTCGCCGGTCCACGGGCCGGCACTGTCGCAGCCGTAATGTTCGGGTGCGATCAGGTCATAGCCGGGGCCCAGCATCTCGCGGAGCCCGCGCCACTGTCCGGCGCCGGCGCCCGAGCAATGCAACGCGATCACCCGGGCAGGCGACGCCGGTCGAGTGCCAAATTCACGATCGTCGAACATGCCAATCTCCGGCCCGTGCCATCCAGGGCACGCAAAGGATGCCGAAGGGGCGCCCGCCCGGCTTGCAGGAAGCCTTGATTTTTCCCTGAGATCATCCTGATATTTGCCCGACAGAACGTCGGCCCGGTGATCCAAGGCCGTTCGCATCGGGGCTGGACGCTTGTTGTTTTCCTTCGAGAACTACGTCCTCGACCCGGATCGTAGGGAACTGCGGCGGGCGGGCGAACTCGTCCCGGTTGAGCCGCAGGTGTTCGACCTCATCCTTCACCTCGTCAGGAACCGCGACCGCGTCGCAACCAAGGACGAAGTGCTCGACGCCGTGTGGAACGGTCGTATCGTTTCGGAATCGACGCTCACAAGCCGCGTCACCGCGGCGCGGCGTGCCCTCAAAGACACTGGCGCCGAGCAGCGCCTCATCCGCACGGTGACCCGCAAGGGTCTCCGTTTCGTTGGCGAAGTACGGGAAGACCTCTCCGAACCGTTGAACCGGCGATCCCAAGACGGGGTAGCGTCCTCGCGTCTCGAGGCTACCGAGGCGCCCGCTCAGGAGGTGACGTTCCGCCGGACAAAGGATGGCGTGTCTCTGGCGGTCGCAACGACCGGAGCGGGTCTGCCCGTGATCAAGATCGGCACGTGGCTGACTCACGTCGAGTCCGATTGGCAAAGCCCAGTGTGGTCGCCGCTGCTGACTGTGCTGGCGGCGCGGTTCCGCCTGATCCGCTATGACCCGAGAGGCTGTGGGCTATCCGGACGACAGGTCGCGGACCTCTCGTTCGAGGCGCTGGTCGGCGACCTGGAAGCGGTGGTGGATGCGCTCGACCTGCAACGCTTCGCGCTGCTCGGCATCTCGCGCGGAGCCGCGATCGCCATCGCCTATGCGGCGCGCTACCCGGACCGGGTGTCGCGCCTCGTCCTGCACGGCGGTTACCCGCTTGGACGGCGCAAGCGCGGCGACGCCACCGAAACCACCACGCAGGACGCGCTGCTGACCCTGGTCCGGCATGGCTGGGAACAGGCCAACCCGGCATTCCAGCAAGTCTTGACCTCGCGTTTCCTGCCTAGTGCAACCGGCGCAGAAGCGCAGTGGTTAAACGACATGCACCGCATGTCCACCGCGTCGCAAGAGGCTATCCGGGTGCGATTTGCCAGCGGCGACATCGACGTCACCGGATTGCTGCAACGCGTGGCCGCCCCGACCTTGGTGCTGCACAGCCGCGGCGACGTCGGGGTTCCATTTGAAATGGGCCTGATGCTTGCGCAAGGCATCCCGAACGCCCGCTTCGTGGCCCTCGACAGCCGCAATCACCTCATCCTGTCGCACGAGCCGGCATGGCCGCGCTTTATCCAGGAGACCTGCGATTTTCTCGCCGGGGACCGCGAGCCCGGCCGCTCGGCCGTACCCCGAGCGGTGTCATAAAGCCACCTGCGGCGCAACCGGCTACGCGTCGGGCCTGGGCGGACGGCGCGAAGCGCCCGTCCGAAGGCTTATCCGGGCTGGCTTACCTGTCGCACGCCACGTTGTCGCAAGATTGCCGCATGCCGGGAGACGTGGAACTCTGCAACGAGCCACGATCGCAGGAAGGGAAAACCTTGTGAAGGCCTCGCTGTTCTATCTTCCCACCATCGGAAGCCGCGCCGAGATCGAAGCCGGCATGGCCGGCATGCGCGACGATCTCTATCAGCGCATGCTGCGCGATCTCTCCGAGCAAATCCGGCTGGCCGACGAGCTCGGCTACGACTCCGTCAGCTTCACCGAGCACCACTTCCACATCGAGGGTTTCGAGCTTTCCAACAATCCCGTGCTGCTCGATCTCTATTTCGCCATGCAGACCAAACGCATCCGGGTGGGCCAGCTCGGCATCGTGCTCCCCGCCGCCAATCCCATCCGGGTCGCCGAGGATATCGCCATGCTCGACCACATGACGGGCGGCCGCGCCTGCGCTGGGTTCGCGCGCGGCTACCAGCGCCGCTGGGTCGACGTCATGGCGCAGCAGACCCACGGCATCCACGGCGCGCTGCCCAACCAGCACGACGAGATCGATGCCGCCAACCGCGCCGCCTTCGAGGAGAATTTCCGCATCGTCAAGGCGTGCTGGACCGAGGAGATGCTGACCTTCGACGGCAAGTATTGGAAAATTCCGCCGGGACCGACGCCATGGGACCTCGACACCACGCTCAAATGGGGCAAGGGCGTGCAGGACGGAATCCTCACCGCAGTCGGCGTCGTGCCGAAGCCGCTGCAAAAACCGCATCCGCCGCTGTTCCAGCCGTTCGCCAGCTCGGAAGGCACCATCCGGTTCTGCGCGCGCGAGGACATCACGCCGATCCTGCCGGCGATGCATCCGACGCACGAGGACAAGTTCTACAGTGTCTATGCGGAGGTATCCGGACGCGAGAAGGGCGCCGGCATGGGCGTGCTCCGCGACGTCATCATCGCCGACACCGAGGAGCAGGCGATGGCGCTGTGGCGGGACTCGGGTCAGTTCAGCGGGCGCGCCTGGTTCGAGCCGTTCGGGTTCCGCAAGGGCCTGCAGGACCCCGTCACCAAAACCTTTCCGACGCCCGAGGAGATCGTTGCCAGCGGTTACGCTTATGTCGGCACGCTCGATACGGTGCTCAGGGCCATGGAGACATCGCAACGACGCCAGCCGGTCGATTGGACGTTCTGCTACACCTACAACAATCTGGTGCCGCACGAGGTCCTGATGCGCTCGATCGAGGCCTTCTGGACCAAGGTGATGCCGCGCTTCGCGTGAGCGGTAGGGTGGGCAAAGGCGCGCGCTTGCGCGCCGTGCCCACGCGGGCCGCCAACGTGGGCACGCGCCGCTTCGCGGCGCTTTGCTCACCCTACGTTTGCATCGTGGCAATCCCGACCGCGAGGGCGCAGGCAGCCTCGAACTCGGCAAGGTCGATCCACTCACTGACGGTGTGGGGCTCGTTCTGACCGGCCCCGAATGTCACCGTCGGAATGCCGTGGCGCACCAGCCAATTGGCATCGAGGCCTCCGTTGGCGACGCGAACCTGCGGCGTGCGCCCCTGCGCGGCGACCGCGGCGACCGCGCGCACGACGACCGGCGCCGTCTCCTTCAAACGGAACGGCATGTAGTCGGTGCGGGTCTTGAATTTCACGCGGCCGGCCTTGCCTTCATGGTTGCGGACCAGTGCGGCGGCCGCCTGGAAGGACGCCTTGTAGGCCGCCGTGATCTGCTTGAAGAACCGTGTGTCATGGCTGCGGCTTTCCCCGCGGACCAAAACGTAGTCGGTCACCACATTGGTGGCATCGCCGGCCGGCCCGTCGTTCGCGCCGCCGACCGGACCGACGTTGCTAGTGCCGACGCGTCCGTCCTTCTCGACCTTGCCGAACCAGCCGCCGGCCCGTACCGCCGCCAGTGCCTCTGCCAATATCATGGTCGCACTGATGCCGCGCTCGGGCGCGACGCCGGCGTGGGAGGCGCGACCGAAAATCTCGACCTCCCACCGATCCGCGCCGACCGCGCCGATCACCACATGGTTGGCAGCCCTGCCATCGTAGTTGAACCCCATGGTGACGCCGCCGAGCTCGGCCGGCTTCACATTGCGTGCGCCCCACAGGCCGCTCTCTTCGCGCACCGTGAAGAGCAGCGTGAGCGGCGGATGGTCCGGTTTCTGCCGCATCAATTCGGCAGCCAGGGTGGCGAGCACCGCGCATCCCGTCCGGTTGTCGCCGCCGAGCGCCGTGTTGGCCGTGTTGACGACCTTTCGTCCCTGCCGCTTCGGCTTCGCACCGGCGCAAAGCGGCACGGTGTCCATATGGGTCATCAGGAGCAGCCGGCCGGCCGAGCGGAGCGCCCCGCGGCCGGGCAGATCCACAATCAGGTTCCCGGTCTGCGTCGGGAGCGGGATGCGGCTGTGAGCGTCATCGAAGCGAATGCATCGCGCCGGAACGCCGGCACCCTTCAGGGCTGCGACCAGCTCCTTGCCGATCAGGGCCTCGCGGCCGGTCACGCCTTCAACCGCCAGGAAGCGCATCAGGCGCGTGAGCGCAGCATCCTTATCGACGGCAATCATCTGCGAGCTTCTCCAATGCGGCACCGCTGAACATCATCGGCCATGGTGGCCTCCCGGCTGATGCGGGCCGGAATGCCCGGGGCTGCTTTGTCCTGCGCCAGCGTATCCGCGCAGCTCAGCATAGCGCCGCACCTGCTCGCTCGTCAGCACGTCCGCCTGGGCCAGGTGATAGCGCAGGTGTGCGGCGCGGAGCGCGGCCTGCGTCGCGCCGATCGCGGCGGTCGTTTCGCCGAGTGCTTGCGCGGTAATGGTGCGCGCCGCGAAGGCCCGGTCGAGCTCGGCCTCCTGCGCGACCAGCTGCTCGCCGAGCGCAATCGCCTCGGCCTTCATCGCCTCGTAGAGTGCCTGCGTGCGTCCCCGCTGCTCGACCGTCAGCCCGAGCGCGTCGGCATGCTCGAGCACGTGCATCGGCCCCGGATAGCCGTTGAGCTCGGCCGGCAGCGCAAGCCCTATGCCGCGTCCGGCGCGCAGGTCGGCGATCTCACGATCGGACAGCGCCTTGACGGGCCGCTGCTGCATGGCGGCATAGGGCTGATGCGGCTGGGCGGCGGCAGGACAAGCCAGAAATGCGATCACGCCAATCGCGACAAGTCGCGTCATGCCGACTCTCCTGATCGAAAAAACGAGGCGCCTCACCGCGTGGGACTCAACGATAGTCCGCCAACGCTCACCGGCTCCTCGCCAGCGCGAGCCAGAACTCCGCCACCGATCAGGCAGAGGCCGCTCGCCTGCGACACCAGACGTACGCGACGGCGCGTCAGCACGGCGCCGGCCCGGCCGGCAAGAACCGCATAGAGGCCGTCGAACACCAACGCGGTGACCATCGCGGTGACGCCGAGCAGCACCACCTGGCTCACGTAGTCGCCCTTCGGGTCGATGAACTGCGGAAAGAACGCGCCGAACAGGACCAGCGCCTTCGGATTGCTCATCAGCACCATGAACCCCTGCAGGAAGAAGCCGCCGTGCGGTCGTGGAGCGCTCTCCGGCGTGTCGAGCGATCCGGACGAGCGCAGCAGCTTCCAGCCGAGCCACACCAGGTAGGCCGCGCCGGCGAGCCGCACGACGTCGAACCACCAGCCGAGCGCCGCAATCAGCGAGGCAAGGCCCAAAAGCACGATGCCGATGCAAAGGGCGAGGCCGAGTTGGGTGCCTGCGATGTTGATGAGGCCTGCGCGCGTGCCGTATTTCAAGCTGTTGGCAACGATCAACGTCACGGTCGGCCCCGGCACGATCACCAGAACGATGCACGCAGCCACGTATGCGAGGTAGAGTTCGAGCGGCATGAAAGACCTTCCAACTGTCGAGGCGGCCGCGCTCAGCGGTTCCACAGCCGCTCATTATAGGGCTTGAAACCGCGGCGATGAAAGAAGGCGCGGGCGCTCTCATTGAAGCTCCAGACATCGAGCGCCAGCAACGCGATGCCAAGGTCGTCACCCGCCGCCCGCACCGCGTCAAGCAGCCGCGCACCGACACCTTGCCGGCGATAGTCGGGCCGGACGCTCAGGTGGTGCAGGTAGACCATCTCATAGGCGTAGCGCGACGGGGTCTCCGGCACCCGGCGCACTTCCGCATAGGCGTAGCCGGCCGGCACCGCGTCGACCTCGGCGACGAACACCAGATTGTCAGATTTCGCGAGCACGGCGGCCGCCGCGGCCGGCGAAAACGCCTCCGATCCGGGCGGTTTGAACGAGTCCGGCAGTGCGGCGGCGTGCACGGCCTGCACGTCCGCGTTGAGCGCGGACATGACGTCGGCATCGTCCGGACCTGCCCGCCTCACGATGATTGGCATGTCTCCACCTCTTCGGCATGCTGGCGCGGTATCGTAACGCCGGGGCGGCCGGCGCAGGAGAGTGTCATGGATGTCCCCGCCGGGTTCGAGCCGCTCACCAAGTTGCGCACCAGCCCGTTCCTGGATCACGTCGGCCCGTTCTTCTTCCAGTGGCGGGAGAAGCGGCTGGTGCTCGGGCTGCGGATCGAAGGCAAACACGCCAACGCCCGCGGCACCGCCCACGGCGGCCTGATTCTGACCATGGCCGACGTCGGCCTCGGCTACCAGATGGCGATGTCGCACGACCCGCCGGTGAGGGCGACCACGGTCAGCATGAGCGCGGATTTCATCGGCAGCGCCGGCATCGGCGACTGGCTGGAGGCGGACGTAGAGATGAAATCAGCTCGGCGCGCGCCTGGCGTTCGCCAACGCCTATCTCAGGGTCGGCGACAAGCGGGTCGCGCGGGTCAGCGGCGTGTTCCTGCGGGTCGACGCGCCCGCGCTGCCGGCGGCAGGCGCGTAGCCGCGGCCTGATTGATGCGAGCTCGATGACGGCAAAGGGAGGGTCCATGGCCACGCAACGCGAACGGATCGGCTTCATTGGGCTCGGCAGCATGGGCCGGCCGATGGCGACGTCGCTTGTCCGCAACGGATTTGCCGTATCGGCTTTCGATTCGGTTGCGGCTCACATCGCCGTGCTGGTCGAGCGCGGCGCCGCCGGCGCCGGCGATCTCGCCTCGCTCGTCAAGGCGGCCGACGTCGTCATCACCATGCTGCCGAACACCCTCGACGTCGCCGGCGTGGTCAGCGGACCCGGAGGGCTTGTCGAGACCGGGCGCGCCGGAATGCTGATGATCGACATGAGCACGGTCGATCCGGCGGCGAGCCGCTCCTTCGGTGCCTTGCTCGCCACCAGGGGCATTCGTTTCATGGATGCCGCCGTCGGGCGCTCGCCGGCCCACGCCGAGCGCGGGGAAAGCCTGTTCATGGTCGGCGCGGAGGCAGGCGACCTGGAGCGCGCCCGTCCGATTCTGGAAGCCATGGGCAACAAGATCATCCATTGCGGGCCGCAAGGCAGCGGCATTTCCATGAAGATCGTCAACAACTTCCTGGCCATGGCGACGTGCCAGATTTCCGCGGAGGCGTTGACGCTCGGAGCCAAGCTCGGTCTGTCCATGGCGACCATGTACGACGTGATCACGAGCTCGCTGGCGAGCAATGATCACCTCAAGACCTATTGGCCGACCAAGGTGCTCGCGGGCGACGTGGACCCGGGTTTCGCCATCGATCTTGCCTACAAGGACCTCTCGATCGGGGTTGGCGCGGCGGCGGCCGCCGGCGTGCCGGTCTTCACCGGCGCAGCGGCGCGCGAAGCCTTGAGCCAGGCGCGCACCGGCCAGGGGCTCGGGGCCAAAGACATCACCGCGGTTCTGTGGGCAGCGGCCGCGAACGCCGGCATCAAGCCGCCGCGGCTTTAGACCACACGCAGCCGTCAGGTCGCGGCCGACGAGCCGGCGCAATCCGATCGGTAGCCGACCGAGGAGAGGAGCCCCGATGGCTCAAAGCGAGATCGACGCAATCAGAGTCCAATTGGGTTCGAAACCCCGGCCGATCGGCTGGAGCGAGCGGCGTCAGCGTCTCGATGAAGTCGGCTCGATCTGGCCGGTGGCCGACGATGTCAAGCTCAGTGCCGTCGATGCCGGCGGCGCTCCGGGCGAATGGTCGAGCGTTCCCGGCTGCGACAACACCCGCGTTCTCATGTTCTTCCACGGCGGCGGGTACTGTTCGGGTTCGATTCGCAGCCACCGCCGCATGGTGTCCGAGGCCGGCCGGGCTGCGGCGGTGCGCACGCTTGCAATCGGTTACCGGCTGGCGCCTGAGCATCCGTACCCGGCGGCGCCGGACGACGCGCTTGCTGCGTGGCATTTTTTGCGGCGGGAGGGGATCGCGGCTGCGCATATAGCGATCGGAGGCGATAGCGCGGGCGGGGGTCTCACCATCGCGCTAATCAATAGGCTCCGTGCGGCCGGAGAGGACGCTGCCAGGTTGCGCGTGGCTGGTGTCGCCGTGGACCGATCTGACAATGTCCGGTTCGACCCTCGTGACCAAGGACGCCATCGACCCACTGATTCACAAAGCCTATCTCGAGGAACTTGCCGGCGCCTACGTTCCGGCCGGAATGGATCGCACCGACCCGCGCGTCTCGCCACTCCATTCCGATCTCGAAGGATTTCCGCCGACGCTCATTCAGGTCGGATCAGCGGAAACGCTGCTTGCAGATGCGACGCGTTTTGCTGCCGCCGCAGGTGCGGCGGATGTCGCGGTGACGCTGGAGATCTGGCCGCACATGATTCACGCGTGGCATCTGTGGAACGCGCGTCTGGAAGATGCCACGCGCGCGCTCGCCCGCGCCGGCGCATTTATCCGCGCGCATCTGTGACATGGGAGACATCGCGGTGTGCCCGCATCCTTTGCCGGCAGCGGCCGCGAACGCCGGCATCAAGCCGCCGCGGCTTTAGATCGGATTCTCCGGCATCCCGGCGCGACGCGTGCCTTCGTAAAGCCAATCGCGCTGCCTCAGATAAATCGGGTGGGTGAGACTGCGCATTCGCGCGCAACAAGGCAATCGTGTTGACGCCAGGAGTGCTATGCAGACAGGCGGCAAGCGCCTGACGCGCCGTGCATGGCGTAAGCGGCGGTCAAGAACAATTGCGGCCGGAGAATAGCCGGGGTTCCGCGCCGCCGATTTGCGCTATCATCGGTCGCACGCGCAGCGTCTGGATCGCAAATGTCGGAAAAATTGAGCTTCCAGGTCATCGAGGCCGCCGGCGGTATTGTCGAGCGCACCACGCCGCAGGGGCCGCTCATTGCCGTGGTCTATCGCGACCGCTACGGGGGCGAATGGGGGCTGCCGAAGGGCAAGCGGCAAACCGGCGAAACCTGGCAACAGACGGCCCTTCGCGAGGTGCAGGAGGAGATTGGCGAAGCCGCGGAGATCGTCGGGGTTGCGGGGGCAACCGCCTACGCGGCGCAAGGGGTGCCCAAGCTCGTCCTGTACTGGCGCATGCGCGCCGATCCCGCCACACCGCCATTCACCCCGAACGAGGAGGTGAAGCAACTCGCCTGGCTGAGCCCGAAGCAGGCAACCGAGCGACTCACGCACCGTGAGGAGGCGGACCTCGTGCGGCGCGTCTTCAAAGGGGGAGCATGAGTATGCAGCGGTTCCTCGCCACTTGCGCGAGGCACCTTGTGCCGCTGTTCGGCCGCCGGCGCTGGAAACGCCTGGCTTCGGCGATTGAGGCCTATGGTAAGGAGCTGGAGTGCCGCGCCGCAAGGAACCTGACACTCAAGAATGGCCTGGACACGATCAAGGTTGCGCTGGAGAGCGCTCGTACCGCCGTCGTGGACGGCGACGTCGATGGAGGCTGGAGGCATCTCCTCACCGCCCAGCGGCTCGAGCTCTTCTATATGGAGACGGAGGAGCTCCGCGCGACGGAATTGATGATGCGCCGCGAAGCGAGCAAGCTCGACGGATGGCGCAAGGACGCGGTGCTCGAGCTCATTGGCACCGAGGAGCCTCGCCAGCGACAGAAAGCCGGCGGGGAGGCGCAGCCCGGCGGACAGGCGCAGCCCATCACCCCAGAGTTGGCCAGGGTGTTCCGCGCGGCGTTGATACGCGACGAGCACTACCACAATCAGGCCTACAAGGACGGACTACGTCGAAGCACGTTTCTCCTGCTAAGTCTCATCTTGCCGGCGGTCGTCCTCGCCCTCGTGGCGATGAGCGCTCACGAATATTTTGCCTGCCCGGCCTCTGGCAGTTGCAAATCGTTCCAGCGCTTGCTCAGCATGGTCGTGGTCGGCTTGCTCGGGGCGACGGTCAGCGCCATGACCGACTGGCCGAAAAACAAGAGCGGATCGACGAAAATTCCGGAGGCGGTTTCTTCAGTCAGAGTGACCATTCTCCGGTTGATGATGGGACCGGCGGCGGCCATCGTTCTCTACTTCGTTGTGCACTCGGAGTTCTACGGCGCCTTGTTCAAGGGCGTCGGTCCGAACGGTTACGGCGTCCTGGTGGTGGCGTTTGTTGCCGGGTTCTCGGAGCGGCTGGTCCTGCGGGTGGTGGAAGCGGTCGCCGGGAAGTCCTGAATGCAGCGTCGGCGGCTTCGCCCGCGCAACACGCCAACCGCTGCGCGAGGTGCCCACCGTCGCAGAGTCCGGCTACGAGGGCATTGAGATAGATTTTTGGAACGGGCTCTTTCGCGCCGGCGAATACGCCGGAGGCAACTATCTCCAAGGTTGCCGAGTGGTTCTCCGACGCGATGCTTGCATCACAGTCAGTTCGAAGCTTGTGGCCCGCGGTCTCTATCCAGTCGGAGTGTGCGGGCCGGCCTTCGGAGATTTTCTTCGCAAACAGTAGGTGCCTCCTTCCGCCGAAGAGCGCAATCAGCTTGAGCCAAGCTCGGCCTGTGCATGGCGACCATATACGATGTGATCACGAGCTCGCTGGCGAGCAATGATCGCCTCAAGACCTATGCGCGGCGGCGGCCGCCGGCGTGCCGGTCTTCATCGGCGCGGCGGCGCGCGAAGCCTTGAGCCAGGCGCGCACCGGCCAAGGGCCCGGCCCCAAGGACATCACCGCGGTTCTGCTGGCGGCGGCCGCGAACGCCGGCATCAAGCCGCCGCGGCTTTAGACTGCACGCAGCTGTCGGGGCGCGGCGGGGCGCGCGAGCGGGCCTACCGGCTCAGGCCGGCTCCTTCTCGCGCTCCGCCATCATCGCCTTGAAGGCCGGGCGCGCCTGGCAGGCCGCGAGCCAGGCCGTCACGTTGGGCGCGGCGTCGAACAGCTCCGGCGCCGCCATGGCAAAGCGCACGACCTCGGCGGTGTTGATGTCGGCCACGGTGAAGCGGCCGCCGACGAGGTGACCGGTCGCGGCAAGCGCCTTGTCGAGCACCGCGAAGGGCGCCCGCAGCGCGTCGATCGCGGCTTGCGCGAGCCCGGCGTCGCGCTCCGCCGGAGGCCGCGAGACGCGATGGATCAGCACCGTCAGCGCATTGCGGCTCGACCTCGGTTGCCGCCCACAGCGCCCACATGGTCATCTGCCGCGTCCTCGGCCGGATCGGCCGGCGCGAGCGCACCGCCGTGCTTCCTGGCGAGGTAGAGGTTGATGGCGAGCAACTCGTGCAGCACCAGCCCGTCGTCGTCGATCGACGGCACGTGGCCGTTCGGATTGATCTTGAGGAACGCGGGCGACCTGGTGTTGAGGACCCTCTCGGCCTCCTCGGGCGGCAGCCGGTAGCGCTGCATCACCGGCACGAGCCGGAACGGGATGCCGAGCTCGTTGGCGAGCCAGATGTTGCGCGAGGCGCGCGAGCGGTAGACGCCGTAGATCGTGAGCATGGCGGATAAGGTCCTCGGAGCGTGTTGCCGCCTCGCTTTGGCACGGCTCGATGACCTTGGGGAAGCCCATTGCGGCTCGAAGGGCGAGCGCCAGGGTGAGGGAGATGCAAGCTTCGTGGTGCGATCTCCGTGCGGCAGCTTCTGCCCGGAGGCCGACAGTGCCGGGCCGCCCGTCGACGAGCGCCTCGACATGGCGCATCGCATGACGGCAGCTTGATCGTCACCCCTTCACGGCGCCCGCCGACAGCCCTTCGACCACATAGCGCTGCAGCAGCGCGACCAGCATGACGGTCGGCAGCAGCGACAACAGGCAGATCGCCATCAGCAGATTGAAGAACACGTGCACGTCGCCGACTAGGCTCGCGACGATCACGGGGAGCTGGCTCACATTCAGCCGCAAGCTTATCGATCGAGATGTGCTAGGATCACGTCGCAATGGTGAGTAATCGAACTCGAAAGCCTCGTTCCCACAACGTTAGGGCTGGCAGGCAACGCCAACCGACCGTTGATCTCGAGAAACAGCTTGCCGAGCGCACCCGCGCGCTACGCGAAGCTTGGCAGCAACAGACTACCACGGCCGACGTGCTGAAGGCGATCAGTCGATCACCGTTCGAGCTTCAGATAATACTCGACACTCTGGTTGAGTCCGCTGCCCGCCTATGCGAAGCGGACCTGGCAACGATCACCCGCCAACTGGGTAGCAGCCATCAACACGTCGCCTACCATGGCGCGACGGCCGATACGATCGAATATGTAGGAGGCTTGAGGTTTTTTCCGGATAGAGGGTCGATCATAGGGAGAGTTCTCCTGGAGGGCCGGACCGTACAAATCCCGGATGTTTTGGCAGATCAGGAGTACGTCTACGGGGAGGCGGCCAAGAAGGCGGGCGTTCGCACCCTGCTTGGCGTTCCTTTGCTGCGAGAAGGGAACACCATTGGCGTCATTGTCCTTCAACGCTACTCGGTGAAGCCGTTTACCCACAAGCAGATCGAGTTGGTTACCACCTTCGCCGACCAGGCGACAATCGCGATCGAGAACGCGCGATTGTTCGAGGAGGTGCAGGAGCGGACGCGGGAGCTACGCGAATCGTTGCAGCAACAGACTGCCACTGCCGACGTGCTCAAGGTGATCAGTCGGTCGCCGTTCGAGCTTCAGACCATACTGGACACCCTCGTCGAAGCGGCCGCACGACTGTGTGATACCGACAGGGCAGGGGTTACTCGAGCAAGAGACGGCAGACACTATCACGTCGCACACTACGGGTTCTCGCCGCAGCTATTTGATTACCTCAAGGATTTTGCGCTCCCGACCGGACGAGCTTCACTCGTCGGTCGCGTCTTGCAGGAGGGCAGAACGGTTCAGATTCCCGACGCCTTGGCGGACCCGGAATACACTGTGCTAGATGCCCAGAAGATAGAGGGCTTTCGAACACTCCTCGGCGTTCCGCTTTTGCGAGAAGGCCAGCCGATCGGCGTGCTGGCATTGGCCCGCTCTAAGGTCCAACCCTTCACCGAGAGGCAGATCGAGCTGGTTACCACCTTCGCCGACCAGGCGGTGATCGCGATCGAGAACGCGAGATTGTTTGAGGAGGTTCAGGAGAAAAGCCGGCAACTCGAGCTCGCGAACACTTATAAGTCGCGCTTTCTGGCGGCGGCGAGCCACGATCTGCGCCAGCCGCTGCACGCCTTGAACCTGTTTGTCGCGCAGTTGCGCTCCGATAACAACCCTGCGGAGCGGGCTCGGGTGGTGGAGCACATTGATGCCGCCGTGGGGTCGATGAACGATTTGTTCGACGCGCTCCTCGACATGTCGAAGCTGGATGCAGGCGTGCTCGAGCCGAATCTGACCGAGTTCCCGGTCGAGCGACTGCTCAAGCGCATGGCAACGACTTTCGCGCAGGCTGCACGGGAGAAGGGATTGCGCTTGCGGGTAGTCCCGAGCCGGACGTGGGTCGCATAGCGATTTCATTCTGCTCGAAAGGATCATGCTGAACCTTGTATCTAACGCGGTGCGCTACACGACGCGCGGTGGAATAGTGATCGGCTGTCGCCGCCGCGGCAATTCGTTGCGCATGGACGTGTGCGATAGCGGAGCAGGTATCCCGAAGGATCAGCAGCGGCACATCTTCGGGGAATTCTACCAGCTCGCTGCACCGGAGCCGGGCCGCCTCGGCGGGCTCGGTCTGGGACTTTCGATCGTCGACCGGTTGAGCCAGCTGCTCGAACATCCGATCGAGTTGACCTCGCGCCCCGGCAAGGGGTCGCGCTTCTCCATTTCGGTGCCAGTGGTCGCAGCTCAGCGCGCGGAAGAAGCCGCGGGACCGGCAGGAAGGTTCGCTGATCAGGCAAGAGGCAAGCTCATCCTGGTCATCGATGACGACGCGCTCGTTCTCGACGGCATGCGAGGAATCTTGCGAAGCTGGGGGTGCGATGTCGTGACCGCAGGATCGTATTCGTCTGCGCGCGCAGGCCTCACTGAGGAGCGCAGGCGGCCGGATTTGATTATTTCAGATTACCGGCTGGCCGACGGGAAGACCGGCATCGAGACTATCGAGCGTCTCCGCGCAGCGCTGCAGTCAGATGTTCCGGCATTTCTGATCAGCGGCGACACAGGACCTGAACGGCTGCGCGAGGCGAGCACGAGCGGCTACCACCTGCTGCATAAACCCGTTACCCCGATGACATTGCGGACCACGCTCAATCGACTGCTGAAGGCACATGACGCACGCGTTCCCCCGCCCGTCGGGCTCAAAGCGGCGAAGCGCAGGAGAAAGCGAGACCCTAGCCACCATCCCGCTTGGGATTGAAGCCCAGTGCTCCAGCAGCAATCACCGCCTCGGTGCGGTTGGCTGCTTTCAGGGCTTTCAAAATCGCAGAGACATGAATTTTCACCGTAGGTTCGGCAACGTCGAGCACCCGACATATGGCCTTGTTGCTTTTGCCCTGCATCATCAGGGCAAGGACCTCCATCTGCCGCTCGGTCAGGCCGAGATCGGCGGCCGAGATCCTCCGCTTCGGCGATGCCGGTTCCCGTTGTGCCGCTGTGGAAGCGGGCAAACGGCGATCGAGAATTTCAGCCGGAATATAGATGCCGCCTGAAAAGATGAGCTTGAGGGCGCTCAGCATCACTTCGCGCTCGGCCGATTTCGGAATGAATCCGAGCGCACCAAGATCGAGCGCTTTCATTACCCTGTCGCGATCCTGGTGAGCCGACAGAACCACGACCGACATCGTCGGGTAGAGCTTAACCAGGTCGGACAGGATTTCGAACCCGTCCCGATCCGGCAAGCCAAGATCGAGGAGGACCAGCTCCAGGTCGGGGTTCTGCTCGATCTGTTGCATCGCCCTGCGGGAATCGGGGGCGTCGATGATGACCGCTGCTTCACCCCTCAGCTCCTTGAGGACACCGCGCAACGCCTCGCGGATCAAGACATGATCGTCGACAACTAGGATCTTCATGCCGCTTGCGTCTCGCCCCTTGGCCGCCGCGATCATACTTGAGGACTAGTGCTAAAGCACGCCACAACCCATCTTCGGTCGCTGACCGAGACCTTGCCCGACAATGCTTTAGTGCGTCGCTTCGCGGCGATACGCCTTCCGTACTAGGTCGTCTTCCCGATTCATCTCGCCGGCACACACTGGCACGCTCTCCTGCCGCCATCATGAATCAGGAGTGCGCATCATGAAACACCTTGGCGCTTTGACCGCCCTGGTCGTGGTTTGTGCTTGTGTCACGCAACCCGCGCCGCGCGCGCACGCGGCCGGTCGTCAGACTCCGATTCCCCCACCCGAACCAACAGGGCTTTCATCGCCCACACCATCCCACGAGCGCGATGCGCTGCAATCGTTCGGTTCAGGCGGTCCGTGGGCCGCCTACCAGTCCTATGCGCCGCGTCCGAAGTCGCCGGATTGGTTCGACCCCGAGCCCAGCAGATGGCCTTGGACCGGGGAGCGCGACCCCTACGACCATCCGGGCCGCATGCAACCGCATCGATGCGCCGAGGCGCAGGTCGATGTGGTTGCGGAATCGTCAGACGAGCGGCGTCTCGCTTGCTCCGCTGCCAGCCACGCCATTCAACGGCTCGGGCAGTGCGGGATTTCGCCGCGCAGGCCCATTACGGTCCAGATCATGAGCGAGGTCCGGCATCCCCGCGGCGGCGCCATCTTCGGACTGCTCGACGCCAAGCGGGAGGCAGCTCTCGTCACGCACGAAGGAAACGCTGCGTCTCTGGTCAAGGACACACCCTACGCCAAGCTTCCGCAGCGCGACTTCTACCGCAGCGTGATCGTGCATGAGGTGGTCCATGCCGTCATGCATCAGAACCTGAAGCGGCCCTCGACCAGCCAAGCGGCGTATGAGTACCCGGCCTACGCACTGCAGATCGAATTGCTCGATCCGGACGTGCGGGACGAGTTCTTGCGGTCCTTCGACCAAGCCACAACCGACGCTGGCTCGATGCTGTTCAACGATGTAATTCTCTTGTTCGATCCCTACGTCTTTGCGGCGCGTGCATACCACCACTTTAAGGCCGCAGCGGATGCCTGCGCTCACCTTCGCGGCCTGCTCCGGGGCGAGGCCGCCTTCATCGTGCCATCAACAATGTAACCGCGCAATGCGGGCTACTGGTCTCGTTCCGTCTGGCGGCGAAACGGACCGAAGTCAGCGCGAAGGACCGCGCCAACTACGCCCAAGGCAGTTCTGCCAATGCCGCGCGAGCACGTGAGCCGAGTTCAATGACCGCTTCTGGCAGTTCTGTTGAAAAAGTTCGTGGACGGAGCCGACCTCATTCTTTCGACGCATAAGATGCGATTTTCGAAGAATCGACTCCAAACCGTCACCCCTTCACGGCCCCCGCGGACAAGCCCTCGACCACATAGCGCTGCAGCATCGCGACGAGGATGACGGTCGGCAGCAGCGAAAGCAGGCAGATCGCCATCAGCAGATTGAAGAACACGTGCACGTCGCCGACGAGGCTCGCGACGATCACGGGCAGCGTCATGAACTCCGGCCGCGAGTTGAGGATGAGGGGGATCAAGAGCTCGTGCCAGGAGATGATGAACATGATCACCGCGCAGGCCGCGAGCCCCGGCGCCGACAGCGGCAGCACGATCCGCCAGAACGCCTCGAAACGCGTGCAGCCGTCGATCCGCGCGGCGTCCTCGAGATCGACCGGGATGGTGGCGAAGAAAGGCACGAGGATCACGATCGCATAGGGTAAGAGGAAGCCGGTCTCGGTCAGGATCACGGCGTGGAGCGTGTTGAGCTGCCCGAGCGAGCGCACCACCACGTAGAGCGGAATCATCAGCACGATCGCCGGCAGGAAGCGCGCCACCACATTGGCCTGCATCAGCCAGAGCGCCCACCGCAGCTTCAAGCGCGCGACCGTATAGGCCGACAGCGCGCCGAACCCGACGGTGAGCAGCGTTACGCCGAGCGCGACGATGAGCGAATTGGCGAAGGCGCGGTAGAAGCTCTTGATGTTGTCGGGAAGGTAGGTCGCCTGCTCGAAGATGCGGCCCTTCTGCTGACCCTGAGTCAAAATGACCGTGAAGTTGTCGAGCGTCCATTCCGATGGAATGACCCGGCGCGACTCCCCCTGCAGCGTCTTCTCCGGCTGCAGGCTGCCGAGCACCACCGCCACGATCGGCAGCATGATGAACACGATCACCAGGCAATTGCCAAGGTGCATGAGCAGGCGTGGCAGTCCCCTCGGCTCCATGGCTCAGGTGATCCGCTTGTAGATCAGCCGGACATAGGCGACGGCGAAAAGGCCGACGAGGAGCGCCAGCACATAGGCGGAGGCCGCGCCCATGCCGATATTGTTGGGGGGCGAGAAGGTGAGCTTGTAGCTGTACCAGGCCGCCACGAACGAGGCGTCCCCCGGTCCGCCCTGCGTGATCGCCAGGATCTCCTCGAATACCGCGAACGCGAACGAGGTCCGCAGGATCAGGATGACCACGATGACGGGGGTGAGCAGCGGCAGCGTGATCGCGCGGAAGCGCTGCCACGCGTTGGCTCCGTCCACGGTCGCCGCCTCGTAGAGCTCGCGGGGAATACCCTGCAGGGCGGCATGGATGATCAGCACCGCGAACGGCAGCGTGCGCCAGATGTAGGCAACCGCGACCGCATAGAGCGCGGTATTGGGATTTCCTGCCCAGTTCACCGGGTCATTGATCAGCCCCAGGGAGAACAGGATGCGGTTGAGGAAACCGAACTGAAAGCTGTACATGAACGACCAGATGAGGCCGTTGGTGATCGGCGGCACGCCATAAGGAATGAGGATCAGCAGCCGGGCGAGACGCGAGGTCCACAGGCTGGTCCGGTTGAGCAAGAGCGCGATGCCGATCGCGAGAATGACCTCGACCACGACCACCAGCACCGTGAACAGGATGGTGTTCTTGAGCGCGAGCGCGAACAGCGGATCCTCGAACAGGCGCGTGTAGTTCTGCCAATTGTTCCACGGGAAAACACCGCGCCGCAGCTGCGCGATGCCGACCTGATGAAGAGAAAGATAGCCGGCGTACACGACCGGATAGGCGAGCACGAGCAGCAGCAGGCAGATCGCCGGCAGGTTCATCGCCACGCCGAGCGCGTGGGGTGACAGCTCTCCGGTGCCGCGGCGGCCAAGCTTGCCGGCCCTCGCGGCAGCAGGGTCCTCATCCTGAGGAGCGCCCGGAGGGCGCGTCTCGAAGGATGGCCGCGAAGTAGGGCTCATCGCGTGGCGCCGCTGCTTCGGTGTTCCGGGCCGTGGTTCGAGACGCGCGGCTGCGCCGCGCTCCTCACCATGAGGGTTTGTGTGTGCCGCTAGTCCGCATCAGCCCCGGCCGTGTCGCGTCAAGTCTTGCGCTTGGCGTCGGCTATTCCCTTGATCAGGTTGTCGCAGCACTGGTCGGCCGTGATCTGGCCGGTCAGGCATTTCTGGACCTCGATATTGAGCTGATCGGTCCAGGGGAAGTGCCAGGGTTGGTAGAGCGAGGGCACGACGGTGCCGATGTAGCTCGCCTTGTCCCACATCTTGAGGATGGCATCGACGTCGCCCCACGGTGCCCATCCGGTCTTGATGGCATCGCTCTGCATGACCGAGTTGTAGCCGGAGCCGAGCATCGCATCCTTGGCGAGGTTGACGGCTTGCGTGTACTGGCCGTCCTTGGTCTTGCCCCCGAGATACTGCAGCAGCTTCCATGCCCATTCCTTGTCGCGATGCGCGCTCGACAGGAAGTAGACGTGCGCGACGCCGATCGTGCGCCCGTCGCCCGGAAAGCCGTGAACCTTGACCTTGCCGGCGATCGAGGACTGCGCCTTGTCGTTGGCGACGTTGAGGCCGTAGTGGTGGTTGGGGCCGCGGTAGAGGTTCTTGCCGGCGCCGAAGACCTTCGCCGAGGTGGTGAATTGCACCTTGAGCGACTCGGGGTCGGCGATGTCCAGGCCCTTCTCGAACGTGTTCGCCCACCACTTCAAGGCTTCGCGCGCGACCGAGCCGGCGCCGAGCTGGTGATTGCCCTGCTTGTCGAAGAACGTCCCGCCGCGGTTCCAGGTGAGCGCGTACCACGTGCCGGGAAGCTGCTCGAGGCCGACGCCCGCGACCCACAGCACCGGATAGCGGCTGTGACCGTCCTTCTTGGCCTTGACGCAGTGCTCGATGAACTCCTCATAGGTCGAGAACGGCTTGGCAATGCCGGCCTTCTGCAGCATCTCCTCGTTGTAGTTCCACACCCAGATCGCCGCGAAATAGGGAAGCCCCATGAGCTTGCCGTCGACGACCGCGACCTCCTTGGTGAAGCCCGAATAGTCCTTGACGTAGTCGGCGGCGCCGGCAAGCCCGTCGAGCGGCTCGACCATGCCCTGGTTGATGAAGTTCGGGAACGAGAAGGGTGAAGACTGCGAGACGTCGATCTTCTCGCCGCCCGCATACATCGTCGCCAGCTTCGCCGGGTGGTCGTTGAAGGAGGAGATCGTGCTCTCGACCTTCACTCCCCAGTCGGCCTCGAATTGTTTCGCGATGCGGGCGTAGATGTCGCCGTAGGTCCAGACCACGAAGTTGAGCTTGTCGACCTTGGATTTGGGGGCGACGGCCCATGGTGCCGCGGCTTGCGCGAATGCGTCGCCCGGCCGCAACAGCCCACTGCCCCCCGCCGCCGCCAACCCCAGCATCACGTCTCGGCGACTGATGGCTTCCAACCGGCGCACGCGAGCATTCATGGTGGTTTCCTCCGTTTGACGTGAAGCCTTTGATGACCTTGGGACCCCAACGTTTCCGGCTTCGGCGCACTCTCGGTCAGGCTCGCGCGGGCAAATTCGAGGTCGCCTAGTGCCAGTAGGGGTCTCCAGTTTGATTGTGGGTGCGAGGTCGCCAGCGGCGCGACCCCGCCACTCTCTCTCTCCTTATGGTGCCGGTGAAGCGAGCGGTTTTCCTATTTCGACCACATAAGTTGCGATGACCTTTGTCCCTTGCGGCCCGGTCTTGGCATCGTGGATGGCGCCAGAGGGGACCCGATAGCTTTCGCCGGTCTTGACCGTCCTATCGGGCTGGCCCTGCACCATCAGCAACATATCGCCTTCCAGCATGAAGCCAAGCCGGTCGAGGCCGTGATGGTTGTGCGGGAAAGCACAACCCTACACACGACCCCACGCCCACGTTTTTTAAGAGGCTATCAGATCATAGGAGGCCAACAAGCCCCGCGGATAGTCCGAGCCGAAAGCCCTCAAGCCGGCACGATGAGTTCACGCGGGCAGTTCGCGGTCCAGTGCTCGACGCCGTCGGCCTTGACGAGGAACGTATCCTCGGTGTGGTGCCGCACTCCATCGTGATAGTAGCTGTACTCGATGCATACGACCGTGTCGGGTTCCAAGACCGTCCTGTTTACCTGGTTCATGCGCGGCTGCTCGTGCGGATTAAGACCCAGGCCGTGCCCGACGAACTCGCGCGGAAAATTCGGCAGGTACTTGCTGATGTGGTCGTAGCCGCGCTGGAAGATTTCGCCGCCCGTGACGCCCGGCTTCAGCCACATCCCGAGCTCGACCTGCACCTCATTGAGCCGCGCCCAGATCTCCTGATGCCGGTTCGACGCGTGGCCGATGAAATACGAACGCACGAAATCGCCCGGATAGCCGCGGTACATGGCGCCCATGTCGACCTTGACGAAATCGCCGGCTTCCATCGTGTGGCCGATCGGGAACGGGCTATGCGCGGCAAACGAAGTCTTGGGCCCGCATCCGACATTGATGAAGTGGATGCCGTCGGCCCCTTCGGCGACCATGCGGCCGAGCGCGGCGCGCGTGAGATCCTCATCGCTGTTGCCCGGCTTGATCGCAGCGCGGAAACTTTCGTGCGCCTGGACCGTGATCTCGGTCGCCTTGCGAAGGCGTCGAATCTCCTCTGGCGTCTTGACCATGCGCACGATGTCCATGTCGAGCGCCACGTCGACGATCGTGTTGCCGGCGAGCATTTCCTCCAGCCGTCGGCGGAACGCGGTCGTGAGGTTCTCACCCTCGGTGCCGATCGTCAGGCCTCTAATGTTGCGCTCGCTGACGATACTCTGCGCGGCCTCAAAGAAGTCCTTGTAGAAATGAACGTCGAGATCGGTGAAGAACTCCGCCATTGCGTAGGCGCGCACGTCTTCGATCCAGGTTGAATCAATGGCGAGGTGGAGGTCGACCGCCGGGACGACAAAGGCCGGTTTCTTACCCGGGTCGCGGAAGTAGAACACCGTGAACGGCCGGTAACCGAGATTGCTGCCGTTGTGGAAGAATTCGCTGACGTATTTCGAGTTCTCAGGGCCGCGCACAATAATGAGGTCAATCCCCCTCCGATCCATCATCGCCTGCAGGCGCTGCTCGTTGAGGATGGTCGGCTTGCGCTTCATGGTTCGACTCCCGTTGCGGGGCGGTGCCGCACGATTAGACCTCACTCGCCGCCGGTCAAGGCCGCCGGCAGAGCGGGGTTCATACTCGGTGGCTGAACTAGTCGATGCGGATTTCGGCCGATTTGATGATCGGGGCTAACCGGACGATCTCATCGCGCAGAAATTTGCCGAGCTCCTCCGGTGACCCGCCGGCCGCCTCGAAGGCCTGGGTCTCGAACGCGTCGGTGACTTCTTTTGACCGCAACAGCACCGCGAACTCTGCGTTGAGGCGGTGGACGATCTCTTTCAGGGTGCCTGCGGGCGCAAAGAAGGCCTGCCAGGAGTTGACGACAACGCGCGGAGAGATCTCCGTCATTGATGGAGCGTCGGGCAAGAAGCGTGACCGCTTCGAGGATGTGACTGCCAACGCTCGGAGCTGGTTCTGCCTGATCATGCCGATTGTCGCGGGCAAGGTAACGATCGTGGCATCGATCTGCCCGGCTATGGCGTCGATGAGTGCCGGCCCGGCACCGCGATAGGGGACGTGGACCAGAGGAACGCCGTTCTGCCCCAACAGCGCAAGAGCCAGATGGCCGGGCGACCCGGTGCCCGCGGTGCCGACATTGAGGGTGTTCGGGCGTGCGCGAGCCAAGGCCAGAAATTCAGCAAACGTGTTGGCCGGAACCTTCGGATGCACCGCCAGCACCTGCGACAGCGTGGCGATCATGATGATCGGCGCAAAGTCGCGCACCGGATCGAACGGCAGATTGCTGTACATGCTCGGATTCACCGACAACGGGTCCGAGGCGATCATGATGGTGTATCCGTCCGGGCGCGATTTTGCGACCGCATCGTAGCCGATATTGCCGCCGCCGCCGCCGCGGTTCTCCACCACGAAGGCTTGGCCCAAGCGCTCCTGCAAGCCGCGACCGAACAGACGGGAAAGAATGTCGAGGCTGCCGCCGGGCGCGGACGGCGCGATGATCCTGACCGGTCGCGAGGGCCAGTCCTGCGTTTGCGCTCCGCTCCGCCTCGGCAGCGCGCCCGTTACGAGCGAAGCTGCAGCCATGCGCAGAAGAGTTCGACGTCGCATCATAGGACTTCGTCTCCTTGGGGTGGCGGCGCGCAGCATTCCTTAAGCATTCGCGAGGCCGCCTCACTGCTGGCCTGACGACCCCGAATCTGCCGGCGTCGCGCCGGTGTACGCCCTAGCCGAGCAATCCCTTCACCATCCCGCTCGCCTTGCCGAAATCCATGCGGCCGGGAGAGCGCTCCTTGAGCGCCGCCATCACCCGGCCCAGTAATCGGCGTTCGCTGGCGGCCGTTGATGGTCGCGTTCTCGCAAGCCACGCCTCGGTAGAAATGACATCAGTCTTCCTCCATGAGCATGGTCGGCCGGCGCGCCGTGGCGCCCGGCTGCCGATCACGCGCGCGCCTATCGCAACGAGTCGATCTCTACGCCGATCTCGTCCCAAACCTGACGTAGAATTCCAGTGCTCGGTACTCGGAACTTGAACCAATCGGTGTTGAAGCTATCGCGCGCATCGTCGCGCCAAGTCTTAGTGTTACTCACGACGGCGCCCGGCCCAGGAGTGCGAGTTTGTGGGCTCACGACGACACAGTTCAACGCCGGTAGATCGTTCTGCAGACAGAACTTGCCAATAATGCCCAGCTCGCGGCCGAGGTCGATCGCTGCCCGCTTGTTGATACCCATGCGCTTTGCGAGTTCGCCATTCGTGAGCAGTCTATCGGTGAAACTGCCGGGGTTGGACATGACGTGCGCGACCAGGATGAGCCATACCTGCTGGGCTCGAACGTACACGCGGTCGCCGTGAGAATATCTGCGGATAGTGGGCGCCATGGTTCTGTTCCGGTTTGCACCGAACATGCAGCTCGGCACGATTGCGGGCAGCTTTGCAGCCGCTCAACTGCGGCCAACTCTGCGACAGCAACGCAAGTGTCCGCAGTCAGGCGAGGTCCGCCGCAAAGCCTCTGAGGTTGGCGAGCGAATAGGGGTCCACGTCGCGAGGCGTGCTCCGCCGACCACCTCCATGACCGCTATCGTCCCTCAGCATCTTGCCTCTCCGTGTGCCGACCGACTGCTGATCAGGCCAAGCTCACGCGCACGGTGGCGAGAATGAGCTCTCGCCGTTGGACTACCCGAGCATCCCCTTCACCATCCCGCTTGCCTTGCCGAAATCCATGCGGCCGGCATAGCGCTCCTTCAGCGCCGCCATCACCCGGCCCATGTCCTTCATGCCGGCGGCTCCGGTCTCCTTGACCACCGCTTCGATCGCGGCGCGCGCCTCCGCCTCGTCCATCTGCCGCGGCAGGAAGCCCGTGATGATCGCGATCTCCTCGCGCTCCTGGTCGGCGAGCTCCTTGCGGCCGCCCTTCTCGTAGAGCTCGACCGATTCGTGCCGCTGCTTGATCATCTTCTGCAGGAGTCCGAGCAGGTCGTCGTCGGAAAGCGCCGGCTTGCCGGCGCCCCGCGCCTCGATGTCGGCGTTCTTGAGGGCGGCGTTGATCAGGCGCAGCGTCGAGACGCGACGGGCGTCTCTGGATTTCATCGCCTCTTTCAGGCCGTCGTTGATCGCGTCACGCAGCACGGTTCATCTCATTCGTTGTTGATCCGGCCGGCGGGGCCTTGTCTAGCCGGCCTGAATGCGCAAGTAAGCCGATCATGACCGAAACGCAAACCGCCTCGGCCTGGGCCGAACCCAAGCCCACGGCACTGCTGGTGCTCGCCGACGGCACTATGCTGGAAGGATTTGGCCTCGGCGCGACCGGGCACGCGGTCGGCGAGGTCTGTTTCAACACCGCCATGACCGGCTACCAGGAGATCCTCACCGACCCCTCCTACGCCGGACAGATCATCACCTTCACGTTTCCGCACATCGGCAATGTCGGCACCAACGAGGAGGACATCGAGACCGTCAACCTTGCGGCGACCCCGGGCGCGCGCGGCGTAATCCTGCGCACCGCCATCACCGATCCGTCGAACTACCGGGCGACGCGCCACCTCGACCATTGGCTCAAGCGCCGCGGCGTGATCGGACTCGCCGGCATCGACACGCGGGCGCTTACGCGGCGAATTCGCGAGCACGGCATGCCCAACGCCGTGATCGCGCACGCACCGTCGGCCAAGTTCGACCGCGACGCGCTCGAGCGCGAGGCGCGCGAATGGCCGGGGCTCGAGGGCATGGACCTCGTGCCGATGGTCACGACCGGCCAACGCTTCACCTGGGACGAGACGCCGTGGCAGTGGGGCAAGGGCTACGGCCGGCAGGAGGACGCCGAATTCCTCGTGGTCGCGCTCGACTACGGCATCAAGCGCAACATCCTGCGGCTGCTTGCGCACAACGGCTGCAAGGTGACGGTGGTGCCGGCCACCACCTCGGCCGAGGACATCTTGGACATGAAGCCGGACGGCATTTTCCTCTCCAACGGACCCGGCGATCCGGCCGCGACCGGCGAATACGCGGTGCCGGTAATCCGCAAGCTGGTTGATTCCGGCACGCCGACCTTCGGCATCTGCCTCGGGCACCAGATGCTCGGCCTCGCGCTCGGCGCCAGGACGATGAAGATGCACCAGGGTCATCACGGCGCGAACCATCCGGTGAAGGACATCACCACCGGCAAGGTGGAGATCACCTCGATGAACCACGGGTTCGCGGTCGACCGCGCGACGCTGCCGGCGAACGTGACGGAAACCCACGTCTCGCTGTTCGACGGCTCGAACTGCGGCCTCACGCTCAAGGGCAAGCCGGTCTTCTCGGTGCAATACCACCCCGAGGCCTCGCCGGGCCCGTGCGACAGCCGCTACCTGTTCGAGCGCTTTGCCGGCTTGATGCGCGCGCGCAAGCGGGCGTGACGCGAGCAGATGCGCGCCATGCTGGGCGCCGTGCATCGGTCGCTAGAGAACCACAACGGCAAGTCGGTGACGCGCGGGGAGGGCATGTCAGCGAGCTGGGCTATCGCAGGCTAGACGCTCCTCCCGAAGGGTGCCCGAAGGCTGCGGCTAACCAGTTCATGGACCTTCGCGGCGTGACTTATTCGGATCGCGTTGTGAAGGAAGGGCGCTCGCCGACGCCGCCTAGCCGGCAACCCGGCGCTTTGGTCGCGTGCGCGCGGAGAGATCACCGGACCCCGGCGCGTCGCCCTTTCGAAGCGAGGGACGAAAAGATGGGCAGCACCCAAGCTCGCCGCGTCTCTCGACCGTTGAAATGAATGACGAAAGCTCCTGAAATGACCTCGCTCCTGGCGCGTCCGGCGCGCCTCATGAACGGAGGTCGTCATGACCAAGCTAACCCTCGCCTTGATCGCATGCGGGACGGCCCTGGTGACTCTCCTGCCGTCTGCCCCTGCTCACGCGCAAATCATGCGAACGTGGGTCGCGAGCTTTGGAAACAACGGCAATCCATGCACGCGTGCGTCGCCCTGCGCGACGTTCTCCGCCGCGTTGACCAACACCGCCGTCAACGGCGAGATCAATTGCGTCGACAACAGCGTGTTCGCGTTTGGGATAACCTTGGGGATCACGAAGTCGGTGACCATCGGCTGCCATGATGTCTTCGCCACGATCCACCACTGCACCGCGGGGCCTGCGATAACCATCAACATACCCGTGAATGCCGCCGATCCGAACAGAACCGTCCGGCTGCGCAATCTCAATATCAACGGTATGGGTCCGAACCCCAATTGCGGTCAGAACGGCATCTTGATCCTCAGCGCGGCCGAGGTCTCGATCGAAAACGTGGTGGTCCAGGGCTTCATCAACCGCGGAATCTGGGACGCGCGCACGGCAGGCGGCCGGCTCACCGTCACCAATTCGACCCTGCGCAACAACAGCGGCAGCGGACTGATCGTGCTTCCGGCCAGTGGCTCGACACGGATCGACGTTGCGGTCGACAACGTCATCGCTGAGGGCAATGCCTTTGGCATGGTGTTCGCCAACGGCCCACGCGCAATGATCAGCCGTTCCTTGATCGCCAACAATGTGTCGCTCGGGGTCGACGCCGAGAACATCTCGGGCGGGAGCGGGACGCAAGTCGCGGTCGACAATTCGACCATCAGCAACAACGGCACCGGGCTGTTCACCTTAGGCGCCGCCGTGCTCGACGTCTCCAACAGCAACATCGCCTTCAACGCGCAGGGTGCCAACGGGTCATGGCTGTCGTTCGGCAACAACCGGGTCCACCGTAACACCGCGGCCGGGACGCCGCCGGCCGCCATCGGTGCGCTTACGCACGACGCGGGACAGCAGTAGCGAAAGAGCGAAGGCCAAACGAGCCAGGAAGAGAGCGATTGGCTGGTCCGCCAAGCTCCTCGGCGAGTTTTCGCAACACTATCCGGATCTGCGAGGTGCTCGATCTCGCCGATAGCCTGCCGCAGCTTGTTGAACACTGCGATACTGCGTTCGAGCAGTGCCCGGCCACAAGCGGTGGGAGTGACCTGGTGAGCAGAGATTGGGGTGACCGCGCGTCGCACCACATGCTCGTTTGCGTGTATGTGGTGCCGGGGCTGATCGAGCGTTGCTCGGCTTGGTTCGACATGGATAAGGCATGATGCTCATGCTCGAAGAGTGCGGAATGCAAAATGGCTGAAGCAACCCCGATCAGAGATCTCCTGGGCTCTGCGTTTCGCCGCTCGGTTCGTTACCTGGAAAGCGCTGAGCGGTATCCCGTGAGTCCATCGCAAGCGGCCGTGCATCGGCTTGTGGAACTCGGCGGCGCATTGCCTGAGGGCCCCAGCGATCCGGAAGAGATCCTTGCCATGCTCGACGAGATCGGATCGTCCGCAACTGTCTTAAGCGCCGGTGGGCGGTACTTCGGATTTGTGACGGGCGGCTCGTTTCCCGCAGCCGTGGCCACAAACTGGCTTGCCACCGCCTGGGATCAAAATGCTGGACCAAGCTCAGGCTCCCCGGTCGCCGCCGCTCTCGAGGACATCGCAATCCAATGGATTCGCGAACTGCTTGGTCTGCCGGCCGGCACAGGGGGCAGCTTTGTCACCGGGGCATCGATGGCGAACTTCTGCGGCCTGGCCGCCGCCCGCCATGCGCTGCTCAATCGGCTGGGCTGGAATGTCGAGCGCGACGGGCTATTTGGAGCCCCGCCCATCACGGTTGTCGTGGGGGAGGAGGCACACGCCGCTTTGCTCAACGCTCTGAGCCTCCTCGGCTTGGGCCGCGAGCGCGTGATCCGGATTCCAACGGACCCGCAAGGCCGCATGCGCCCGGACAAACTGCCGCCGCTTTCGGGCTCGACGGTCGTTTGCATCCAAGCGGGCAACGTGAATACGGGTGCGCTTGACCCGGCGCGGGCAGTCTGTGCGGCGGCACGGCAGTCGCGCGCTTGGGTCCATATCGACGGTGCGTTCGGGTTGTGGGCTGCGGCGGCTCCCCAACGTGCTTTCTTGGCCGACGGGATCGACCTTGCCGATTCGTGGGCGATCGACGCCCACAAGTGGCTCAATGTTCCTTACGACTGCGGTGTCGTGCTCGTGCGCGACGTGGGCTTTCTCGAAGCGGCCATGTCGGCAAGCGCGAGCTATTTGGCACCAGGCGTCCAGCCCCATCCCTTCCGGCTTACTCCGGAAATGTCCCGGCGCGCCCGCAGCGTGGATGTCTGGGCGGTGTTGCGCTCCCTTGGTCGGAGCGGTTTAGCCGAGATGATCGAACGCTGCTGCAGGCACGCAACGCGCTTCGCCGATGGCTTGCGCGGCGCCGGCTACGCTGTCCTAAACGACGTGGTGCTCAATCAGGTTCTCGTTTCCTTCGGCGATGCCGACATCACCAACGCGGTCATTGAAGGAATCCAGCGGGACGGCACGTGCTGGTGTGGAGGCACGATATGGCAGGGACAAGCAGCAATGCGCATCAGTGTCTCGTCCTGGGCTACAACCCATGAAGATGTTGATAAGAGTCTTGCCGCAATGCTCCGCGTGGCAGACGATGTGATACGAAGGACTCGCAGCTAGCCTCGACGGTTCAGCATAGGGCTAGCTCCGGGAAGTTCCATGCGCGATGGAGTCCCCATGACCTTTTCGACTGCGGATTGGACCGTATTGCGCCTCCGCTGCAGCAGTTGCCGGCAATACACTGAACGGCTCGTCACCTTGCTGCTGCGGAAAGATTATCTGGCGTGCGGCGTCTGTGGCGCCCAGATCGATCTCAAGTCGCCGGTCAATGCCTTCCTGATCAAGGAAACCGCAGAGAGCTGCAAGCGCATCGGGGCCGGTCTCTCCCACCTCTTACGACCGGAGCTGCAGGACGGCCCGGTCGAGCGGTAGCGGTCTCATCAGCCGTTGAGAATCAACCCGGTCGTACAGCTTTTCATCAATGAGGCGCGCCGGTGTTCAAGACCCTGGAAGGTCGTAGCGCCTGAATGGGCACCCGCCGCATCACCAAGCCGTTCATTGAGGGTGGGTCGAACTCACGGCCAGTGCACCTCGGCTCGCCCGCGGCATTCATGAAAACTCGCCGCGACGGCGGCGATAGAATGCAAGCGCGGCAGCAAGCTCGGCGAGGTCGACCTTGCCACGGCGCGCCCAAGGGCTGTGCAAACCTGCCACAAAGGACGATAGGATCGTCGAAGAGGACTTCGATACTCAACGGAGACCGACTCATGCAGGACAAGGGACGGCCCGCCTCCGTGGTCCCTCTGGAGTTGGTCAAGCTCGCGGCGTTAATGGAACGCACCAGCGGTAGCCCTGAAGTGCAGATCGGGCTCATCGATGGACCTGTCGTGACCCAGCATCCCGACCTGGCGGACGGACACCTGCGCGAGCTTCCGGGCAATAACGGAGCCACGTGCACGCTGGCCAACAGCGCGGCGTGCCTCCACGGGACCTTTGTCGCCGGCATCCTGGCCGCAAGGCGGAATTCTCCCGCTCCCGCCATCTGTCCCGACTGCACTCTGCTAGTCCGCCCGATTTTCGCCGAGAAGACCACCGGCAGCGGACAGATGCCGAGCGCGACACCCCAGGAGCTCGCGGCGGCGATCATCGACTGCATCGACGCCGGCGCGCGAGTGATCAACCTGAGCCTCGCCATTGCGCAGCCTTCCGCCAAAGGGGAACAAGCGCTGGACGAGGCGCTCAATCAGGCCGTAAGGCGCGGCGTGATCGTGGTCGCGGCGGCAGGCAATCAGGGTACCCTTGGGAGTTCTGCCATCACCCGTCATCCCTGGATCATCCCGGTGGTGGCCTGCAATCTTCAAGGCAGACCGATGAATGAATCGAATTTGGGCGGCTCGATCGGCAGGAGGGGCTTGAGCGCGCCCGGCGACCGCGTCACCAGCCTCGGCACCGGAGGCCAGCCCATCAGCCTTAGCGGGACGAGCGTCGCCGCGCCTTTCGTGACCGGGACGATTGCGCTATTGTGGTCGAAATTTCCGGTCGCGACTGCCGCGCAAGTCAAACTCGCTGTGACCCAAGCTTCCACGCCGCGACGGGCCTCGGTTGTTCCCCCGTTGCTGGACGCGTGGGTCGCCTACCAAGTCCTGTTGGGAACGAATGCGCGGAGATGAATGCATGTCGAAGGCACGCGAAAGCAAGGACTCCTCGGACCGGAGTGAGCGCTCACCACATAAAATACGCCTGCCCGGATTTATCACGGACGAGGAGATCGGGCTCGGCGATGCGATCAAGCGCGCTACATCGTATGCAGGGATCAAACCCTGCAGTGGCTGTGAAGGACGGGCGGCCGCGCTCAACCGCTGGATGGTTCTTGGCCGTCGGCGCGCTACGTGAGACAATTGCTTGAAGCCGGCTTGCAGTTTTTTGTGAGTGTGAGCGTGCATGCCCAGGGGGAGGAACGACATGACTGAAGCACCCGCCGCACCCGCGCCCGAGACACATACGAGTGCGCTTGCGGCCATCGCGCCGCAGGCGCCATGTCCGACTTGTGGCGGCGCAGGGGTCGCCGATGTGAGCCCCAATGACGCCGGGCCGCCCTCCTTTGTCTACGCGATCGGCCGGGTGGAGGCGCGCTTCCCGAACCTTGCCGTGGAAAAAGAATATGCTCAGGCCACCGGACGAGCAGAAACCGCCGGCAAGACCGATCCGGCAGCTTTTCGCGCGGTGTTGTCCCAGCGCGAAAACCGCTACCTTGTGCGCCAGTTGTGCTGGGTGCTGACCGTCCAGGGGCTCGAAACTTACCTGCTGGTGCCGCGCGATCCGGCAGACTTCGATCTGCTGGTGGAGGCCATCCGCCCGGCGCCCGGCCCCAATGACATCGATGCCGTCGTCGGCGTGCGCCGCGGCATCGCTCCGCCGGAGATGTGCAATGGGCTCATGGTCCCCATCGTTGCATTTGACCAGATATATTCCTTTGACCGCCCCGCACTCGTCAAAGCTATTCCGAAGCCACGCAATATTACCGCCGCGGAGTTTACCCCGGCGGCTGAGAATCTGTTCAACCGCGTCATACAACTGACCGATAACGCCGGCGCCACCGACGAGCATCGTGCCCTGAACTATTTGGCCATGCGCTATCCTGCAATCTATGAAAAAGCGGCTGAGCAGTTTGGCAGCGATTGTTCGCTGTCCGGCGTGGAGGTGCGCCGCTCGCCCCTGAGCAGCACGCGAAACATTGTCGATGTGATCTTCTCCTACACCAACCGCAAGAGCGACTTCACCGAGAAGTTCTTCGTGCGCTGCGATATCACCGACGAGTTTCCGTTCCTGGTCACGAAGATGTCGCCTTACTACGACCGCTGAACTCGACTGGAGGAGGGTGAAATGGACACGATCAAGGTGCCTGGATTTACTGCCGAAGCGTCGCTCTACCGCAGTGACAGACCGTATCTACAGCCACAACGCGATGCCGGCAGTTTGCCGAGCACGGCGAATATTGTTCCTGCCGCGAAATGCTGCGTGCGCTGTGGATTCTTAGGACATTGGTGCTGTAAGGAATGTCCGATGTAAGCGAGGACGAGGGCGCGTAGGGCGCAAATGGCTTTGATGCGCCACCAGCGCATCGGCATTCAGGCATTTGTCGCCCCCGGCGGCCGAGCATCTGTTCAATCGCGTCATACAGCGACCGACAACGCCGGCGCCACCGAACGAGACTCGCGCCCTGAAGTACCGAGGAGATTTCGTTCCTGGTCACGCAAGACGCTGAACGCGACCAACAGGAGGGTAAAATGAACTCGATCAAAATGCCTCGATTTACGGCCGAAGCGTCGCTCTACCGCAGTGAGAAATCCTATCTGCATCTGCAACGCGATGCCGCCGGTTTGCCGAGCACGGCGAATATTGTTCCGGCCGCGAAATGCTGCGTGCGCTGTGGAATGTTTGATGATTGGTGTTGTGAAGAATGTCTGATGTAGCCAAGGACGAGAGCGCGTGGGACGCAATCGCTTTATTGCGCCCTTGGCGACATCAGCCTTCGGACATTTCGTCGCCCCCAGGCCGCTGGCAAGAGGCGATGCGCGACGAACGGTGAGGCGCGCCTTACGGTCCTGACAATATGGATCTGGAGGAGGTGGTGACATGCGTATACCGGGATTCACCGCAGAAGCGGCTGTCTTTAGGTCGCCACGGCAATATCGGCGAAGCCCGTTGTCACGGGGGCCGGTAAGGGGCATCGTGCCTCAGCGGCAGGATGGACTGTGTATGGACTGGCAATGCCTGTTCTGGTGCGAAGAACACAGCGCATACCCCGAGACATGCTATGACGCGTGCCAAGTTCCATGCGACCCATTCGCGCCGCTTGAACCCCTCCCCGCACCGGGTTGACGGCGAGGCAGGGCGGACGTCGATCTGTGTCCGCTTTGGTCAGTCGCGTCGTTCAGGGACGCGGCGAGCCCGTCCGCTTCACCTTGAGATCGCAACAGCGTCTCGAACACGCTCGTGCGAGGGCATCCGGTAAAGAGGCGCGACCCAAATGGCGCGCCCGACCGCGACCAAGTTCACGAAGCCGCCTGGATGGTAGAGCCAGCGGCTGGTGCGCCTGCGGCGGCTGCGGTCGCGCCACTGGATATCCAGCTTGTGGTGCGACCGTCCCGGCGGCAGGGGCCATGAGCGGAGGTCGGCCTCGGTCATGGCCGCCCACAGGTCGCTAAAAGCTGCCAAATCGTGTTCCGAAGCGAGCACTCGAACGACGCGGAAATCCTGATCGCGCACGGTGACTCGGACGATCGTGCGGTCACGGGCGAGTGGTCCGAGCCAGCGCCGCGTCACCGCACGAACAAGCTTGCCGGGCGAGAGGGCATCACGGACCGATCGGGATGCGGGTCGCACCTAACGCTTTGGTTAAGTTGCGCCATACGGTCAATCTCGGAAGCGGTGACCTCGACCGGCCACTTCGCCTCCTGCGGAAGCTCAGGAACGCAGCAGGCGACGCCGGTTATTGTAGAAGAAGGAGGCGGTTCGCCTCGCGCAAGTCGGCCTTCGCGCGTTCCATCTCGTCCTTGGCATTCCAGGCTTCGCCGCGACTCTCGTAAAAATCGCCATCTTTCGGGTCGAGACGGATGGCCTCACTGTAGTCGCCAATGGCGCGATCGATGTCACCCTTGCTGCGCAGGGCGTGGCCGCGGCTATGGTAGAAGGCGGCGACCTTCGGGTTGAGGCGGATCGCCTCACTGAAGTCGGCGATGGCGCGCTCGTTGTCGCCCTGGTCGTGCCAGGCCTTGCCGCGGGCGTAGTAGGAGACGGCGGCTTTCGGGTCGAGGCGGATCGCATCATTGAAATCGGCGATGGCGCGGTCGATGTCGCCTTTGTCGGTCCAGGCGATGCCGCGGTTGCGGAAGGCGACGGCGTAATTTGGACTGAGGCGGATCGCCTCGTCGTAGTCGACGATGGCGCGATCGTTGTTGCCCTTGCTGCTCCAAGCGATGCCGCGGTTGTAGAAGAAACAGGGATCGTGAGGCTTGAGGCCGATGGCCGCGCTGAAGTCGGCAATGGCACGATCGCTGTCGCCCTTCTGTTGCCAGGCGCCGCCGCGGTTGTTGTAAAAGTCGGCGTCCTTCGGATCGAGGCGGACCGCCTCGCTGAAGTCGGCGAGGGCGCGGTCGTTGTCGCCTTTGGCGATCCGGACGGTGCCGCGATTATTGTAAAAGTTGGCGTCGTTCGGGTTGAGGCGGATCGCCTCGTTGTAGTCGGCGATGGCGCGATCGGCGTCGCCCTTGTGGCCCCACGCGTCGCCGCGGTTGAAGAAGGCGGCGGCGTGACTCGGGTCGATGCGGATGGCCTCGCTGTACGCGGCGATCGCGCGGTCGGTGTCGCCTTTCTGGCGATACTCGAAACCGAGATTGTAATGGAGCTTTGCCAGCTCGTGGCCCTGGTATCCGCCCGCGGTGATCGCACGCGCGCACGCTGCGATCGCCACGTCGCCCGACGCCTTCGCGCACATATCCGCATCATCGGCCGTCGTCGCGCGCGCAACAGCCAGCGTTGCGGCCACCAGCGCGGCCCCGCCGAGCACGCAAATGGAGCGCGATACGAGAAGGCACTTGCGACTCATGCGGGAGCTCCGTTGGCTCATAGGAACTGGAAGGGCGCGAATTGACGTCTTCTAGGTCCCCCCATGCGATCCGGTTGGACGCCCTCGCGGCTTAAAAGGTTCAAAATCTCCGGGGAGCTTCATGTTGAACCGGGACACGGGTGTCCGGCGTCAAAGGTCGAATGTGAGTTGTCCCGGTCGAGCTTGGTGAGAAACGTCGTGGCGTGCCGAACGTTTTGACGCTTGCGTTGCTCCACAGCGCCAATCCAGCCAAGCGCCGGCTCACGACCACGCATGATCGTGGATCATGCCTGATGAGGTTAGGTTTTCATGTTTGCCGACGTTGCGGCCGCACGAGAAACGCTCTCGGAGTATTTCTACGAGGAGTCGGTCGACATGCTGCTCGGTCATCTCCGGCCGGCAATCGCGTTCGAGCCAATCGAAGGGAGCAAGCAGCCCGGCCTCGGCGCCACACGGCTCGGCGGCACGCCGGATCTGCCGGCGGAGAAGCCCTGGCCGGTTCGCCCAGGACCAGTTGATGCCGACGCCATCGCGGCAGAGCACGCACCTGCTGCATTCTGTCTGTCATCGGCTTCCTCCTGGGCATGTTGAGCTGGTGCGCACGCTCGGCGGAGGACAACAGAATTCGCGGCAACGAGGTTCCGTATCAAACCGGCCCCAAGCGCTGCGGCGTGCCAGATTGGTTCGGCGGGCGGGAGCCGCTGTTCGACCGCAACGAGCAGACCTGCCTCACGCTGATCCCCTTGCAGGGATCATGCCCACCTGCCACGGCGTTTAGCGATGACGCCCCACACCACCGCTGAGGTCTGAAGTCCAATAGGTCACGGTGTTATCGCAGCAAGGAACCGCTCCGGGTTCGCCGGCAGAATGGCGAGCGGCTCTACGGGATCACGCGCGCCCTCGGCATGTGGCCGGCCCATGTTGTGGCGCCATGGCCGGCCTCGCTGGCCTCTCCCGTTTTATCGAACCCTGCCTTCCGAACGGGCCCAGCGCCCGCCGTACAGCCCCGCCTGGGGTCTATGGGATCAAAAGCCTCGTCAGTCTGATGAGCTCGCTATGCAGATCCTTGGATGATCGCCGCAAGTTGTCTCGTCGCACAATCAATGATTTTGCATATGTGGAGTACGCGTAATGGGCAGGGTCGTAGAGGCGAGTTCGTTTTTGCTCGGCGTCGATGTCCCGTTCTAAAGCGTTAGCTGAACGATCCAAATCAGCAATCATGGCTTCAATCTGCCTTATCCGGCGGGGTCGTTCGGTCAGATTTTCCCTTTGACGAACGCCGGCTGTTGCCGGCTCGGCAGCGGTCTCGACGCGGTCAATCGCATGAGCTTGTCCCATGTTGGAACACTCCAGATCATCGTGGTGCTGTCCGCAATCGACCAAGCAAGTATACTGCCACACCCGAACACACCCCGGATGCCAGAGCCGTCCTGCCGACTATGCCGCCGCAACTCGCGCTGGGTCGGAGAGACGCATCCCGATCATCCGTGGCCCGCCTGTGGTTGCGGCGGCGTTCCCCCCCGGACCGAGTACCAGCCTCGAGGACGACGCCTCACGCCGCGATCAAATTCGGCGTGAGCCTCCTTCGGGTCGCTGGCCTCCAGGGTCACGTTGGTGACGCCTGCGAAGTCCTGTGACCTTGCTCGACCTTGTAGGGGCGCTCGGACATTCCGGCATCCCGCGCCGATTCGCTCGGGAACAACGGGAACGGCATGGCGTTCGCGAATGCCCGGCGCGGCGCAGCGCGCTGCAGCGCGTGCGGGACACGAGGCGGGAGTTAGCGGATCGCGGGCCGCATTTCCGGCGGGAACAACTCGGCCGGGTCGTTCATGACCACGTATTCGATCCCGCATTGCTTCGCCATGGTCAGGACTTCCTTGAACGCCGTCATCACCGGTGTGCCGAAGGGCACGTGCATGATCTCGGCGTCGGCAGGCCTGTGGACCAGCGCAAAGGTGCTGTATCCGCACGCACCCGTCTCGCTGTCCGGGCTCGCATAGACGTGCAGCGCCAGGGCGTCCTTGGCGCCGACCTGCTCCATGTTTTCGACCACCGTGACGATCAACCTCGCGCTCCGCTGCTGCGCGCTTAATCCCTCCGGCCTCCGGGCAGGGCGACCGAGCGAAGCGAGGCCGGGCGGGAGAACAAGCTTGGCCGCAGCCTGCCGACAAAAAGTTTGCGGGCTCGCTGACTTAATCGATCCGCTTTTCTTCGACTCTATGTCGAACATAGCGAAAATAGTTCGAAAATTGTTCGCATGTGATGGTCCGCACTCGCTACTCATGCGCACGGAGCCGAACGCCTGCCGCGGCCGGATTTTCATAGATTGCAAATACTCGCCATACATTCATGCATTGAGAGAACGACCGCTTTTGTGGCTGATTGGCCGTTTTTCTGCATTCACATTTACTTGAATAAGGCGCCCGTAGCCCTCGTTTTGCGTCCCCTTCGGGAACTCCGATTGCGCCCAGCGTTTTTCCCTCTCTTTTGGAGGGCCCGGGCATGTTTCTTTTGGAAGCCTTCAAGCGTAGCTTTCAACGGATGACGGGGCGCGGCAGACCTTCGGCGCGAGACGCGAACGCCGCCGTACGCGCCAGCGAACCGCAGCAGTACCGGTTTGCCGACGACGGCTCGGTTCCGAACAATCCCGTCTTGCCCTTCCTCGTGTACGGCAATGCGGTGGCGCTGGACGGCCCGCACGATCCGGCGGCCGTGTTCGAAGAGCTCTTCGCCTCCAACGGCTGGCGCGACTCGTGGCGCAACGGCGTGTATCATTTCGTGCACTATCATTCCGCCATCCATGAGGTGCTGGGCATCGCACGCGGCAATGCTCGTGTGCGTTTCGGCGGCGCGCTCGGGGCCGAGCTCGCCCTGAACGTCGGCGACGTCGCCATCCTGCCGGCGGGCACCGGGCATCAGCGCCTCGCCGCCAGCAGGGATTTTCTCGTGGTCGGCGCCTATCCGCCGCATGGCAAGTACGATCTCTGCCGCGGCGCGCCGGAGGAGCACGCCCGCGCAAGGCTCTCGATCCCGAAGGTGCCGCTGCCCCATCAGGATCCCGTGTTCGGATCCGACGGGGCGCTGGTGAAACTCTGGCGCCGCTGACGGCGCTGGCGCCAAGAGGCGGGGCCGCTATGGTCGTGGCCCGCACAAGGACGGCGGTGCGAGGCGAGCATGCGCGAGTGGGTGGCGTTCTGGAACGCCGAGAACAGCATCTATGTGAGCGCGCGCCACCGCGACGTGCACTACCGGCGGATCGCCGACGACCTTCTCGCCTATGTTCCGGGGCCGGGCGCGACCGTGCTCGACTACGGGTGCGGAGAGGCGCTGCATGCGGACCGGGTCGCGGCGGCCGCCGGGCGGCTGATCCTGAGCGACGCCGCGCCCAACGTGCGCGCCGCGCTGGCATCACGCTTTGCGGACAATCCGAAGATCGACGTGCGCACGCCGGAGGACGTCGCCGCCCTGGCCGACGGTTCGATCGATCTCGTCGCCATGGTTTCGGTCACCCAGTATCTCGCGCCCGACGAGCTCGATCAGCTGCTCGCGCTGTTCCGCCGCCTGCTTGCGCCGCAAGGGCGGCTGGTGATCGCCGACGTCGTGCCGCCCTCGGTCTCGCCGCTCACCGATGCTGCCGCGCTGTTGCGCTTGGCGCAGGCGCAAGGCTTTCTCGGCGCCGCGATCATCGGGCTCGCGCGCACCGCGTTCTCCGACTACCGCCGGCTGAGGGGGTCAATCGGGCTCACGCTCTATGACGAAGCCGCCATGGCGGCCAAGCTCGCCACGGCCGGCTACACGGCCGCGCGCGCCCGTCACAATGTCGGGCACAATCCGGCGCGCATGACATTCGTCGGCCGACGCCGCATCCGTAGCGGAGGCTTGCGCGTTAACGCGGTTTTGAGAATTGCCTGCGGTAATCAGGTGCCGCAGTGACGGCCCGGTGGCGGAGCGGCGACGCAAGGACCGTGCAAGGTCCTCTATCCTGGTTCAAATCCAGGCCGGGCCTCCATCGTCTCCCGCCGCTCATGTCCCGCCTCGGGACGCGGGGCGTCGCGTCATTCCCGCTACGCCTTCGCTTCTCCGACCGTGTCTGCCATGGCGGCGCCGCGCGCGCCGAGCGGCTTCTCGCGCCCCTCGGTCGAGTCGCGGGCGGTCTGATGCTCGACCTCGGCGTTGAGCTCGGCGCCGACCAGGATGACGATGGCCGTGAGCCACATCCACATCATCAGGCCGATCACGGCGCCGAGCGAACCATAAGTGCCGTCATAGTCGGCGAAGTTCTGCAGGTAATAGGAAAACGCCAGCGATCCGGCGATCCAGGCGAGCGCCGCGAACACGCTGCCCACGCTGACCCAACGCCATTCGGCGTTGCGGCGGCTCGGCCCGTGCCGGTAGAGCACGGCGAGACCGAGGATGATCATCACGAACAGCACCGGCCAGCGTAGGATCGAGATCAGCAGCGGGTTCACCTTCTCGATTCCCAAAAAGGCCAGCACCAGCGGGAACACGACCACGGCGGCGACAGCCAGCAGAACAGCCACCAGCGCGCCGAGCGTGAAGGCGAGCGACATCAGGTTGAGTTTTATGAAGCTGCGCTTCTCATCCTCCTCGTAGATGACATTGAGCGCGTCGAAGATCGCCTTCATGCCGGCATTCGCGCTCCAGAGCGCCAGCGCCAGGCCGAACACGAAGCCGAGCGACAGCTGCCCGGCGCCTTTCGATACGATGCGAGCGATTTGCTCGCGCACGATCTCGAACGTACCCGCCGGCATCAGGCCGGCGAGCGTCGCGAGGTGATCGGCGATCGTGCCCAGATCGGCGAACAAGCCGTAGGACGAGACCAGCGCCGTGATCGCCGGAAAGATCGCGAGCAGCGAGTAGAACGCGACGCCCGCCGCGACCGCCAGCAATCGGTCCTTGCCGATCTCGTCGTAGACGCGCAGCAGAATATCCTTCCAGCCCTTCCACGGGATCTGCAGCGGCGAGACCGCCTCGCGCCCGCGGCCGTGTTGGCGCGCGCGCGCGTGCTGCTTCCAGTTCGGCTCATCGGTCGAGCGGGCTTCGCCAAAGGCATGGTCCTCTTCGGCGGGTTGCGCGCCATCGGCCGCAGGCGCGGGCGCTGCCCTTCTCGACCGCGTGGCGCCGAGCGCCATCCCGATCGCCACGGCGGACGCCGCGATGGTCCAGGGAAGCCGGCGAAAGAGGGAGTCCAAGCGCATGGGCAGGCAAGACGTCAGAGCAAAGCAAACCACTAACCCGCATGCGGACCAAAGGTTGCCTCCGTACGCCCGCGAGGCCGGCTGCCCGGAACACTGGCGCGGCCCTTCCCTGGCCGGCGATTCTGGTCTAAAGCAGCCGCGCGCGGGGCTCAGCCCTTTGCGCCGGGGGCACAAGGACGCGCGGGATAGCGCGCCCTTTTTTTGTGCCCGACGACTGGAGCCGATGCCCAAACGCACCGACATTTCCTCGATTTTGATCATCGGCGCCGGCCCGATCGTCATCGGCCAGGCCTGCGAGTTCGACTATTCGGGCACCCAGGCCTGCAAGGCGCTGAAGGAGGAAGGCTATCGGGTCGTCCTGGTCAACTCCAATCCGGCGACGATCATGACCGACCCGGATCTGGCGGATGCGACCTACATCGAGCCGATCACGCCCGAGCTGGTCGCGAAGATCATCGAGAAGGAACGCCCGGACGCGCTGCTGCCCACAATGGGCGGGCAGACGGCGCTCAACACCGCGCTCTCCCTGCGCCGCATGGGCGTGCTGGACAAGTTCGGCGTGCGGATGATCGGCGCGACCGCGGAGGCGATCGACAAGGCCGAGGATCGCGAGCTCTTTCGCGAGGCGATGAAGAAGATCGGCCTCGACGTGCCGAAGTCCTCGCTCGCCAACGCCTCCGATCTCAAGAAAGCCGACCGCGACTCGCACGCCGCAGAGGTCGCCGCCATCAAGGCGCGCGGCCTCGCCGGCGCGCAGGAACGGGAGGCGCTGGCAGCGTTCGAGGCCGCATGGGCGGCGGGCGAGCCCGAACGCAAACGGCGCTACATCGAAAAGGGCCTGATCGAAGCGCTCGCCGCCCTCTCCGACATCGGCCTGCCTGCGATCATCCGCCCGTCGTTCACGCTCGCCGGCACCGGCGGCGGCGTGGCCTACAACAAGGCGGAGTTCCTCGAGATCGTGGAAGGGGGGCTGGATGCCTCGCCGACCACCGAGGTGCTGGTCGAGGAATCGGTGCTCGGCTGGAAGGAATTCGAGATGGAGGTCGTTCGCGACCGCAACGACAACTGCATCATCGTCTGCTCGATCGAAAATCTCGATCCGATGGGCGTGCATACCGGCGACTCGATCACCATCGCGCCCGCCCTGACGCTGACCGACAAGGAATACCAGGTCATGCGCGATGCATCGATCGCGGTGCTGCGCGAGATCGGGGTGGAGACCGGCGGCTCCAACGTGCAGTTCGCGGTCAATCCTGCCGATGGCCGCCTCGTCATCATCGAAATGAATCCGCGCGTCTCGCGCTCCTCGGCACTGGCCTCGAAGGCGACCGGCTTCCCGATCGCCAAGGTCGCCGCCAAGCTCGCGGTCGGCTACACGCTCGATGAGATCGCCAACGACATCACCGGAGGGGCGACGCCGGCTTCGTTCGAGCCGACCATCGACTACGTGGTCACCAAGGTTCCGCGCTTCGCGTTCGAGAAATTCCCGGGCGCTTCGCCGGTCTTGACGACGTCGATGAAATCGGTCGGCGAGGCGATGGCGATTGGTCGGACTTTCAAGGAATCGCTGCAGAAGGCGCTGCGCTCGCTGGAGACCGGCCTCACCGGCCTCGATGAGATCACCATCGAAGGACTCGGGCACGGCGACGACAAGAACGCGATCCGCGCCGCGCTCGGCACGCCGACGCCCGAGCGGCTTCTGAAAGTCGCGCAGGCCATGCGCCTCGGCGTCTCCAATGAGCAAATTCACGCCAGCTGCGGGATCGATCCTTGGTTCCTGGCGGAGATTCGCGAAATCGTCGACACCGAGGCCGCCATCCGGGTGCGCGGGCTGCCGGAGGCGGCGGGTTCCTTCCGCCGTCTCAAGGCGATGGGGTTCTCGGACGCGCGCCTTGCGGTGCTGAGCGGCCGCAGCGAGGCCGAGACGAAAGCGGCCCGCCGCGCGCTCGGCGTGCGGCCGGTGTTCAAGCGGATCGATACCTGCGCGGCCGAGTTCGCCGCGCCGACCGCGTACATGTACTCGACCTACGAGGCGCCGGCGGCGGGACTTTCCGGCGACGAGGCGGCGCCATCGGCGCGCAAGAAAGTGGTGATCCTCGGCGGCGGCCCGAATCGCATCGGCCAGGGCATCGAGTTCGACTACTGCTGCTGTCACGCCGCCTTCGCACTGCGCGACGCCGGCTACGAGACCATCATGGTCAACTGCAATCCCGAGACGGTGTCGACCGACTACGACACCTCCGACCGGCTCTACTTCGAACCGCTGACCGCCGAGGATGTGCTGGAAATCCTCGAGACCGAGCAGCAGAACGGAACGCTGCACGGCGTCATCGTGCAGTTCGGCGGTCAGACGCCGCTCAAGCTCGCCGGCGCGCTGGAGCAGGCGCACATCCCCATTCTCGGCACCTCGCCCGACGCCATCGACCTTGCCGAGGATCGCGATCGCTTCAAGCGGCTGCTCGATCATCTCGGGCTCAAGCAGCCGAAGAACGGCATCGCCTACTCGGTCGAGCAGGGGCGGCTGGTCGCGGCCGAGCTCGGCTATCCGCTGGTCGTGCGCCCGTCCTACGTGCTGGGCGGGCGCGCCATGCAGATCGTGCGCGAGGACGCGCAACTCGGCGACTATCTGCTCGACACCCTGCCGGAACTCGTGCCGCATGACGTCAAGGCGCGCTACCCGAACGACAAGACCGGCCAGATCAACACCGTGCTCGGCAAGAATCCGCTGTTGTTCGACCGCTATCTCTCCGACGCGATCGAGGTCGATGTTGATTGCCTTGCCGACGGCAAGGACACCTATATTGCCGGCATCATGGAGCACATCGAGGAGGCCGGCATCCATTCCGGCGACTCCGCCTGCGCGCTGCCGCCGCACTCGTTGCCGCCCGAGATCCTCGCCGCGCTCGAAAGCCAGACCCGCGCGCTTGCGCTTTCGCTCAATGTCGGCGGACTGATGAACGTGCAGTACGCCATCAAAAACGGCGACATCTATGTGCTGGAGGTCAATCCGCGCGCCTCGCGAACCGTGCCGTTCGTCGCCAAGGTGATCGGGATTCCGGTCGCGAAGATCGCGGCCCGCGTGATGGCCGGCGAGACGCTGGCGAGTTTCCAATTGCAGCCGTCGCGGCCGGACCACGTCGGGGTCAAGGAAGCGGTGTTCCCGTTCGCCCGCTTCCCCGGCGTCGACACCGTGCTCGGCCCGGAGATGAAGTCGACCGGCGAGGTGATGGGGATCGACCGCTCGTTCGAGCTGGCGTTCGCCAAAAGTCAGATCGGCGGCGGCACGCGGTTGCCGCGCAAAGGCACCGTCTTCGTATCGGTGCGCGACGTCGACAAGCCGCGGATTCTCGATCCGGTGCGGCTGCTCATCGACCTCGGCTTCAAGGTGATGGCGACCGGCGGCACGCAGCGTTTCCTGGTTGGGCACGGTGTGCGCGCGGAGAAGATCAACAAGGTGCTGGAGGGCCGCCCGCACATTGTCGATGCCATCAAGAACGGGCGGATCCAGCTGGTATTCAACACCACCGAGGGGGCGAAGGCCCTGGAGGATTCCCGGTCGCTGCGGCGCGAAGCCCTCTTGCATAAAGTGCCGTACTACACCACTCTTTCCGGAGCCGTGGCGGCGGCGCTCGGCATCAAGGCCTACCTTGCCGGAGACCTCGAAGTGCGCGCGCTGCAGAGCTATTTCAACGGCGGGGCCTGACGGCGTAGGATCGAAGGGCCGTGTGAATCCCGGCTTCGCTCAAGTACCAGCGGGACCTGGGAACCGCGAGGGCGGTTCGGACTTGATTCGGGTTGGACTCGTTCGCCGCCGGTCGGGCTCACGCGCGGCGAGGCTGAGGACGGGTCAGCAACCGGAGAGCATTGTGACCACGATCGCGGGTCGGGTGGCGCGCCCGGTCCCGGTCTGGAGTTTTTTGTCGTGCGACGGAGGACGAGAAGACTGCGATGGAAAAGATCCCTATGACCCATGCGGGCTATGCTACGCTCGAGACCGAGCTGAAGCATCGCCAGCAGGTCGAGCGGCCCCGCATCATCCAGCAGATCACCGATGCGCGCACCCACGGCGATCTTTCGGAGAACGCCGAGTATCACGCCGCCAAAGAGTCCCAATCGCACAACGAGGGCCGCATCGCCGAGCTCGAGGACAAGCTCGCGCGCGCCGATGTGATCGACGTTTCCAAGCTCTCCGGCGATACCATCAAGTTCGGCGCAACCGTGACGCTGATCGACGAGGACACCGAGGAGAAGCGGGTGTGGCAGATCGTCGGCGAGCCGGAGGCCGACGCCAAGAAAGGCCGCATCTCGATCGCCTCGCCGCTCGCTCGCGCTCTCGTCGGCAAGAAGAAGGGCGCCTCGGTCGAAGTCGTCACCCCGGCCGGCGCCAAAGCCTACGAGGTGCTCAAGGTCGAATGGCGCTGAAGATCAGCGCCTCGCGGGGTGAACCGCCGCGCGCAGCCGTTCGATCAGGACCGCTTGGCTGGCATTGATCTTGTCGCGGGCGGTTTCTGCGTCGAACCACTCTGCCCTGTCGATCTCCGGAAAGCTCTGCTTGCGGCCCGAGCGCGGCGGCCATTCGCATTCGAACGTATTGCTCTTTATCGCGGCGGGATCGAGGTCGTAGCAGTGCGCGAAGGCGGTGACGATCTTGCCGCCTTTCTGCTTGACTTCGCCGAGGGGGAGAAAATCGCCCGCCAAGGCGACGCCGGTCTCTTCGGCGAATTCGCGCCGCGCGGCGGCGAGCGCGTCCTCGCCTTCGTCGACCTCGCCCTTCGGAATCGACCAGGCGCCGGCGTCCTTGTTACGCCAGAACGGCCCACCCGGATGCACGAGCAGGACGCGGATGTCGTCCCCGGTGCGTTTGTAGAGCAGAACGCCCGCGCTGCGCTTCATTGCTTGGGGCTCTTGGCTTCCCGCTCAGGAGAGCGTTCTCACAGCGGCACCAAGGGAGCGTCCTTTGCTTGCTTGAATGCGAGTGACGTTTTGACATTGCGCACGTTGGGCGCAGCCGTCAGTTCGCCGACGAATTGTTGGAAACCCGCAAGGTCGGGTGCCACGCATTTCAGCAGGAAGTCGATTTCGCCGGACAGCATCCAGCACTCGCGCACCAGCGATTGGGCGCGCACGAAGTCTTCGAACGCGGCGAGATCCGGCTCGGCCTGGCTGGTCAGGTGCACCATCGCGAATACGATGACCTCGTAGCCCAGGCGCTTCTCGTCGAGCAGCGCGCGGTAACCCTTGATATAGCCGGCTTCCTCCAGCGCGCGCACGCGCCGCAGGCAGGGCGGCGCCGAAATGCCGACGCGCCGCGACAGCTCCACGTTGGTGATGCGGCCATCCCCTTGCAGTTCCTTCAGAATCTTCCAGTCGATGGCGTCAAGGCGGGAAATCACGGGGGAAGGCCTCTTCGGTGGGTCTTTCGGGGTCCTGCAAAGGCTGTTCCATAGCCCGGATCAGCCTGTTTGCGAAACATTATTGCGCGGGATCGGGCCCTCTGGCTCCAGCAGGGCTGAAACCGGCGCAGGGCTGGAAACGATCGCTTGCGTATCTTGCATAGCTCGCGCTGCGGCTTACATTTCAAACTGCAATCAGGGGGCTGCCGGCCAAGGCCGGCAGGATGCGCCGCGGCCATGTCCAAGTTCATCCCCGCCAAGGTCGTCATCGTCGGGTCCGGACCGGCCGGATACACGGCGGCGATCTATGCGGCGCGCGCCATGTTGGAGCCGGTTCTTATTCAGGGCATCCAGCCGGGTGGGCAACTGACCATCACGACTGACGTCGAGAACTATCCCGGCTTCGCGGACGTGATCCAGGGCCCTTGGCTCATGGAACAGATGGCGAAGCAGGCCGCGCATGTCGGAACGAAGCTCGTTGCCGATCATGTCAACAAGGTCGACCTGTCCGGCCGCCCGTTCCACATCCACTGCGATTCCGGCGACGTCTATCTCGCCGACGCGCTGATTCTCGTCCACCGGCGCGCAGGCGCGCTGGCTCGGGCTGCCGTCCGAGCAGCAGTTCAAGGGCTATGGCGTTTCCGCCTGCGCGACTTGCGACGGGTTCTTCTATCGAGGCAAGGACGTGATCGTGGTCGGCGGTGGCAACACCGCCGTCGAGGAAGCGCTGTTCCTCACCAACTTTGCCGCCAAGGTCACGGTCGTGCATCGGCGCGCCGGTTTCCGCGCCGAGCGCATCCTGCAGGATCGGCTGTTCAAGAATCCGAAAATCAGCGTGATCTGGGACACGGTGTTGCTGGCAATCCTGGGGGACGAAAATCCCGCCAAGGTCACCGGCGTCGCGCTGCAGAACGTCAAGACCGGCGCGATCGTCGAAAGACGCGCCGATGGGGTGTTCGTCGCGATCGGGCACACGCCGGCGACCGAGCTCGTCGCCGGTCAGGTCAAGATGAAGCCGTCGGGCTACATCCTGACCGATCCGCACTCGACCGCGACCTCGGTGCCCGGCGTGTTCGCCGCCGGTGACGTCACCGACGATGTCTACCGCCAAGCGGTCACCGCCGCCGGCCTGGGCTGCATGGCCGCGCTCGAGGCGGAGCGCTTTCTGGCGGCGCAGGCAGGGCAGCGGGCGGCGGCGGAATGAGGGTGATGGGGCGATCTTCCATGGATTGGGACAAGCTGAAAGTGTTCCACGCGGCTGCCGAGGCCGGCAGCTTCACCCATGCGGGGGAGCAGCTCGGCCTGTCGCAGTCCGCCGTCTCGCGTCAGGTCAGCGCGCTCGAGCAGGAGCTGTCGGTGCCGCTGTTCCACCGCCACGCGCGCGGGCTCATCCTCACCGAGCAGGGCGAGCTGCTCTATCGCACCGCTCACGACGTGCTGATGAAGCTCGAGGCCGCACGCACCAAGCTCACCGACAGCCGCGAGCGGCCGAATGGCGAGCTCAAGGTCAACACCACGCCCGGCCTCGGCGTGCACTGGCTCACGCCGCGGCTCGGCGAGTTCCTCGACCTTTATCCCGATATCCGCATCACGCTGCTTACGACCGAGCTGGAGCTCGATCTGGCGATGCGCGAGGCCGATGTCGCCATCCGGCTGCGCCCGCCGACTGCAACCGGACCTGATCCAGCGCAAGCTCTTCTCGATGCACTTTCACGCCTATGGCTCGCCGGAATATTTGAAGCGCTTCGGCACTCCGCACACGCCGGAAGACCTCGACCAGCATCATCTGTTGGTACTGGGCGGCGGCAGCGTGCCCAACCACCTGCAAAGGACCAGCTGGCTGGTCGAGGCGGGACGGAATGGCAAGGGCCCACGCACGCCCTTCCTCACCATCAACAACGTGCTTGGGATCTTGCGCGCGTGCCAGCGCGGACTCGGGATCGCCATGCTGCCCGACTACCTGATCGAGAACGACGGTGGACTGGTGCAGTTGTTCGGTGCATCCGACGCGGTCGCGCTCGACGCATATTTTGTCTACCCGGAAGAGCTGAAGTCGGTCGCGCGCATTCAGGTCTTCCGCGATTTCCTGGTCGCCAAGGCGCAGCGCTGGCATTTCTGAGCGGCACGAACCCTCCGGTGAAAAAGGTTTGCGGGCGTCACATGGCTGACATGCGGCAGCCCATGTTGCTCATGTGGCGGCGCGCCCGCATAGTTCAGACGCGCGGTTGCAGGCGGCGGTCCGCGTCCTCCCACGCGGCGTTGCGGCGCAGCCAAGCTGTTCCCCTCTGAAGTGGTGTCGGCCCATGCGCCGGCAGAACTAACCGGGCCCGCAAGGGTCCGGTTTTTTTATTGCGCGGTCGCGGCGCCGCGCTGGTTTTTTTGTTTGCCGCATTTTCTACGCCGAACCGGCGTCCACTCGCCGGAAAATGCTCTGTCACGCCCAAAGACGCTCGCCGCCGAGATCCTTGTAGAGAGGGGCGACGTATTCGCCGTAACCGTTGAACAGCAGCGTCGGCCGGCGCTCGCCCCCCATGCCGATCAATTCTTCGGTCGCCTGGCTCCAGCGCGGATGCGCCACTTCGGGATTGACGTTCGCCCAGAAGCCGTACTCGCTCTCCTGCAGCGCCTCCCAAAAGCTCTTCGGGCGCTGATCCGTGAAGCTGAAGCGTACGATCGACTTGATCGACTTGAACCCGTATTTCCACGGTACCGCGAGACGGAGCGGCGCGCCGTGCTGCTTCGGCATCGGACGGCCGTAGGTGCCGATTGCAAGGAACGCCAGCTCGTTGGTGGCTTCCGCCATCGTGAGCCCTTCGACGTATGGCCATGGATACCAGGTCTGCCGCTGCCCGGAAGCGACCGATGCATCCAGGAACGTTTCCATCCGCACGTACTTCGCCGACGACAGCGGCTGTGCGAGCTTGACCAGTTCGGCAAACGCAAAGCCCGACCACGGAATCGCCATCGACCATGCCTCGACGCAGCGGTGCCGGTAGAGCCGCTCCTCCAGCGGCATTTTCTTCAGCAGATCGTCGAGGCCGATCTCCTGCGGCTTCTCCACCATGCCGTCGAGCTTGACGGTCCACGGCCGCAGCTTGAGCGCCTGCGCGGCCTTGGCGATCGTCTTCGACGAGCCGAACTCGTAGAAATTGTTATAGGTCCCGTTCACCTTCTCGTCGGTGAGCGGCCGGTCGAGCACGTACTTTTCATTGCGCTTGATCGGATAGAGGTCCTTGGTCGGGTCGGGCAGATCGGCGATCCGCTGCGCCACCGCCAGGTCGGGCATCGATGTAACCGCCGCCACGCCGGCAGCGCCGCCGAGAAACGCGCGCCGATTCATGAACACGTGCTCGGGCGTGGCGCAGCTTTCGGGCAGCTCCCATCCGCGCCGGCGGATCACGGGCATGGCGCTTCTCCTTGTCGTGACGGGCCGAACAATTGCCCGGCCACCGGCTGGTGTCAAAAGCGCATTCGAGCCGCGCCGTTACGGCGTCGCGGCCAAGCTACCGGGCAACACGTGCGGCCGGCTTCGCCGGTCGTCGATCACCGGCCCGTTTCGAGCGGCCGGCCCAGTTAACACGATTGCAAGGTTAATCAGGCAGAAAGGTCGGCGATCCGTCGCGGGCCGCATGACCTCCTCCCGCGATGGGCGCGTCAGTTGGACCCGCGTCGCGTGAGTTGAGTATGGTAGCGTTGCGTACCCGGCCGAGGGGCGCCGAGCTCGCGCCCTTCGGCCTCGCCGCTCTGCTGTTTATGCTGGCGTCGACCAGCATTGGTTACCAAGACGTTGCGGAATTGACGGCGCGCCAGCTCTCGGTGGCCGAACGCTGGCGCGAGCACTCGGGCGTATCGCCCTTGGGCGCCATTCAGGCCGCCACGTTCAGTTTTCGCCGGCCGGTCGGAACCCACCTCCCGGCGCCTGACGGTTACCATCTCGCCGGCTTCGACGCGGGTGAGCCGGAGATCACCAACGCGATCCCGCCGGCCGGCGTCGGCCGTTCCTTGCGGCCGCCTCGCGAGCTCGATCCCATCGCTTTCCCGACCGTCAATCGCTCCTCCAAAGGCGACAGGCTTCTGCCGGGCGTTTCGCCCGAGCACCGGATCGGGCCGGAACCCGAAGCGCCGCTGCTGCCGGATCTCAAACCGGCGGAACCGAGCGCCCCGACCGGGCCCGGCGCCGAAGTCGAAACCGACGAGCTGCAGGCTGCGGTCCGATTCGAGCCGTTCCCGGAATACGACGTTTCCCTCTCGCTGGAATTGCATCCCAAAATTCCGACCGACACGCCCGACGGCGAGACCGTAACGTCCGACATCCCGCCCGCGGGTGCCGAGGAGACGGCGAAATTCGGCACGGCGCGCATCTATTTCGATGGTGGTCCGATGGGCGTCCGGCTCTCGCTGATGGAGCCTTGGGCGGCCGGCGAGGAACCGATCCTGATGGTGCCGCGCGCCCCGACCGACCCCGATCTCAAGCGCTCGGCCATGCCGGCCCGGGCGTCCCGGCGGGGGGCGGCAATGCCAAGCCTGATCCGAAGGCCGGCGTGACGATCGCCGACAAGGGCCAAGTCACCGGCGAAGGGCAGCGCCCGAAAAGCCCGGCCGAGCACCTGGGCCTGCAAGGCAAGGCGCGCGCCAAGGCCGAAAAATGCCTGGCCAACGCCATCTATTTCGAAGCCCGCAGCGAGCCGGTGCGCGGCCAGATCGCGGTCGCCCAGGTGGTGCTCAACCGCGCGTTCTCCAGCTACTATCCCGAACGACGTCTGCGGCGTCGTCTACCAGAACGCCAACCGGCACCTGTCCTGCCAGTTCACCTTCGCGTGCGACGGCATCCCCGACGTGGTGACCGAGCCGGCCGAATGGGAGCGCGCCAAGCGCATCGCGCACGAGACGCTCGACGGCAAGCTGTGGCTCAAGGAGGTCGGCAAGGCGACGCACTACCACGCCTCGCTACGTCTACCCGTACTGGGTGCGCTCGATGCGCAAGCTGACCAGGATCGGGCTGCACACCTTCTATCGCCCGCGCGCCTGGGGCGACGGCTCGGACGAGATCGACCTGGGGAAGCGCGCTCGCGGCGGCCGAAACCGCGAGGGTGATGTAGGCTCGAGGCCGTTTGAGAATGCGTTGAGCCTTGCCCGTGCTTCGAGACGCGCGCTTTGCGCGCTCCTCAGCATGAGGGGTTTGGAGCCAAGAAAACTCGCAGATCACAGCTCAATGTCGAGCGCGACATCGAGTGAGCGCGCCGGAGGACACGTAGTCGACGCCGGTTTCGGCGATTTTCCCCACCGTGTCGAGCCTGGCCCCCGCCCGCCCCCTCGGCGAGGAGGCGGCCGGCCAACATCTCCACCGGCGGCGACGAGCCATGCAAGGAACGGATCGCTCCGATCACAAAGTTTCGTTTGGGGCACGCCTCGAAGCGTTCCTATGTTTCGTCGCGGCCGCCCGCGCGCCCGCCACCAGGCTTTCAGGAGAATTCGATGGTTTCGCCTTCCGCGGTCGCGAGCTTGCGTGGCTGGCGCACGCCGGTCGTCGATCGTGCTCGTGCGGCTGCGCTGATCGCGATGATCACCTTCGGGCCGCGCTCGACGCTCGGGCTCTTCCTGACGCCGATGTCGTGCGCCAACGGCTGGGGCCGCGACGTATTCGCGCTCGCGCTGGCGATCCAGAACCTGCTGTGGGGCGTCGGGCAGCCGTTCGCCGGCGCGATCGCCGACCGCTTCGGCACCGTGCGCGTGCTGTGCGTCGGCGCGATTCTGTATGCCGCCGGCCTCGCGCTGATGGCCTATGCGACGACGCCCGGCATGCTGCAACCTCATCCGCCGGCGTGCTGATCGGCTTCGGCCTGTCGGGCTGCTCGTTCAAGATCGTGCTCGGCGCCTTCGGCAAGCTGGTGCCGGAGGAATGGCGCTCGCTCGCGTTCGGCGCCGGCACCGCGGCCGGCTCGTTCGGCCAGTTCCTGTTCTCGCCGCTCGCGCGTCGAGCTGATCGACGGCGTTCGGCTGGCAGAGCGCGCTGCTGATCTTCGCCGCGATCATGCTGCTCGATCCTGCCGCTGTCGCTCGCGCTGGCGACGCCGCGCGGCCGACCGGTGCCGCGGCGCCGGCGCGGTGCCGACGCAGTCGCTGCGGCAGGCGCTGGCGGAGGCGTTCGGCCACCGCAGCTACGTGCTGCTGGTGCTCGGCTTCTTCACCTGCGGCTTCCAGCTCGCCTTCATCACCGTGCACCTGCCGGCCTATCTGGTCGACCGCGGCCTGTCGCGCCGAGGTCGGCGGCTGGACGCATCGGCGGTGATCGGCCTGTTCAACATCATCGGCTCGCTCGCGTCCGGCTGGCTCGGCGACCGCATGCCGAAGCGCTACATGCTCGTCGGTCATCTATTTCGCGCGCGCGCTCGCGGTCATCGCCTTCATCAGCTTGCCGGCGAGTCCGGCGCTCGGCGATCGTGTTCGGCGCCGTGACCGGCCTGCTGTGGCTCTCGACCGTGCCGCCGACCTCGGCGCTGGTCGCGCTGATGTTCGGCACGCGCTGGCTCGCGATGCTGTTCGGCTTCGCCTTCTTCAGCCACCAGGTCGGCGGCTTCCTCGGCGTCTGGCTCGGCGGCATCCTGTTCGAGCGCACCGGCTCCTACGACGTCGTCTGGTGGCTGTCGGTCGCTCTTCGGCGTCGCCTCGGCGCTGATCAACCTGCCGATCGTCGAGAAGCCGGTCGGCGCGCAGGCCGCCGCGCCGGCCTGAGGACCTTGCGCGCGCCGGTCGTTCGCGCCACTAACTTGGGCCGACCGGGTGCACGAGGGGAGCGGGGCGTGGCGACGTTCAAGGCGATCCGCATCGACAAGGGCGAGACGGCCAGACGGTCGGCCTCGTCGATTTCGACGAGGCCGACCTGATGGACGGCGACGTCACCGTCGCGGGTCGAATGGTCGACCGTGAACTACAAGGACGGCCTCGCGCTCACCGGCAAGGCGCCGGTCGTGCGCCGCTTCCCGATGATTCCCGGCATCGATTTCGCCGGCACGGTCGAAGCGTCGACGCATCCCGAGTGGAAGCCGGGCGACCAGGTGATCCTCAACGGCTGGGGCGTCGGCGAGACCCATCTCGGCGCCTATGGCGAGAAGGCGCGCGTCAAGGGCGACTGGCTGGTGCCGCTGCCGGCCGGCATGACCGGCCGCGAGGCGATGGCGATCGGCACCGCCGGCTATACCGCGATGCTGGCGGTGATGGCGCTCGAGCGCCACGGCGTCACCCCCGCGCAGCGGGCCGGTGGTGGTGACCGGCGCCGCCGGCGGCGTCGGCTCGGTCGCGATCGCGCTGCTGGCGAAGCTCGGCTATCAGCGTGATCGCGTCGACCGGCCGCCCGCAGGAGGCGGATTACCTCAAGCGGCTCGGGGCCGACCGAGATCATCGACCGCGCCGAGCTCGCCGGGCCAGGCGCGGCCGCTCGGCAAGGAGCGCTGGGCCGGCGGCATCGATTCGGTCGGCTCGCACACGCTCGCCAACGTGCTGTCGATGACCCGCTATGGCGGCGCGGTCGCGGCCTGCGGGCTCGCCGGCGGCATGGATCTGCCGACGTCGCGTCGCGCCGTTCATCTTGCGCGCAGTGTCGCTTTTGGGCATCGATTCGGTGATGTGCCCGCAGACGCGTGCGCCGCGAGGCCTGGAAACGCTTGGCAACCGACCTCGATCGCGGCAAATTGCAGGACATGACGAGCGAAATCGGCCTTCGCCGACGTGGTCGAGGCGGGACGGGCGATCGTGGAGGGAAAGGTGCGGGGACGAATCGTGGTCAAGATCGGGTAACCTCTTTGGCGACGATCGTCGGGCATAACCGTACCTTAAGGTTAACGAGTGGAGCACGGGGATGTTGGCGCGCATTGGTATCTTGCTGACTGGTCTCGTCATTGCCCTTCCGGCGGCCGCCCAGGACATGAATGCCGAGCAGGCGCGCCGCTTCGTCGTCGGCAAGCTGTTCGCCTACACCTGCTTCGATGGCACAAAAGGCGCCGGCCGCATCTTTGCCGACGGTTCGGTCGCCGGAACCGTTCAGATGAGCGGCAACGGGACGTCCCGTTTCATGACCCTGCCGACCAACACGTTGCGGGTGAACGGCCAGCGCGTCTGCGCGTCGCTCAAGGGCATGCCGTTCGAGCCCTGCTTCAACCTGACCCAGACCGACGCCAACAGTTTCCGCGGCTCGATCTCCGGCTTCGGCTTCGCCTATTGCGATTTCGTCCGGCGCGGCCGCGGCCGCAGCGACATGATTCGGACCGCGACCCGCGAGCAGGGCCGGCCGCTCGCGCTCCGCTCCAGCATCGCGCAGTAGGATCACCTGCACCGTCACCTCGTCATGGCCGGGCTTGTCCAGGCTTGTCCCGGCCATCCACGTCTTTGTTGACATAGCAGGGAAGCAAGACGTGGATGCCCGGCACAAGGTTTACGCCCGGGCCGGCCAAAGGCCGGACCCGGGTGCCGGGCATGACGGAGGGGACTATCCGCCCGCTTTCGCCGGGAAGATCATGCACGTCGTCGTGCCGTGCGCGTAAAGCTTGCCGGCCTGATCCCGGAGATAGGCCTCGGCGGTTGCCATCGTGCGCCCGCGATGCAGCAGCCGCGCTTCCGCGGTCACGCGTCCGGTGTCCTTGGTAATGGCGCGCACCATGTTGACCTTCAATTCAAGCGTCGTGTAGGCCTCGCCCTTCGCCAGGGTCGTCATCACAGCGCAACCCAACGCCGAATCGAGCAGGGTCGCCGCCCACCCGCCGTGCACCACATTGATCGGGTTGTAATAGGCGAACACCGGCGTCCCGCCGAACACGGCCCGGCCGTGCTCGACCTCGTCGAGGGTGAAGCCCAGGGTCTGGGTGATCGGAGGGGCCGGCAATTTGCCCGCGATCATCGCCTGCAGGAAGCCCAAGCCGTCGTAGGACAGAATGACATCCATCGGCGCAACGCCGACACCAGCCGCTTGCTCGTTCACGTCGCCCTCCGCTCGTGCCTCAGCTTGGCTATGTAGGTATGGAGAGAGCGCCGGCGAGGGCACCTCACCCCGTCGGCGGGTCGAACGTCATCACGTCCGGGTCCGGCGCGGCGGCGAACAGGCGTTCGACATCGGCCTTGCGGCGCTCGAGCGCGACCCGCTGGTTGACATAGCCCTTGTCGGTGATCTCGTTGGCGTCGATCGAGGGCGCATCCTGCAACAGCAAGAGGCGCGCGACCCGCGTCGAGGATGCGCCGTTGTCGGCGTTCCATCGCATGACTGCGCGGCTGACGTGCTCGCGCACTTGGCCGTTGGCGGCGAGCTCCGCAAGCGCAAGCGGAGCATCGGCGCCGAGCAGCTTCTGGCATCCGCCCGGATTGAGCCACAGCAGCAGGCCGACCCGGTCGCGGTTCTCGCCGGCGACCGCGGCGTCCTGCAGCACCGGCGAGGCAGCCGCCAGCACCCCGACGCGGAGCGGGCCCGGATGCACGAACGTGCCGGTCGTCAGCTTGAAATCTTCCGCCAGCCGGCCGTCGAACATCAGGCCCTTGGCCGGCTCGTTCGGATCGGCTAGCCGCACGGCGTCGCCGATCTTGTAAAAGCCCTCCTCGTCGAACGCCGCGGCGGTCAGTTCCGGCTGCCGCCAGTATCCGGGCGTGACGTTGGGGCCGCGAACGCGCACTTCGAGCTTGTCGCCGCTCGGCACCAGCTTGAGCGCGATGCCGGGCGCGGGCACGCCGATATTGCCGGCGCGATCGAGCAGGTAGTGGGCGGCGGTCGCCATCGGCGCCGTCTCGGTCGCGCCCCACGACGACGTCATGGGGATCCGTTCGCCCGTGGTGCGCAGCGCGACGGCGTCGAGCCGCTCCCACAGGTCCTGCGGCAGTGCGGCGGCCGCATAGAAGATCAGCCGCAGTCGCTTGAAGAAGTTTTGCGCCAGCGCCTCGTTCTGCTCCAGGTGCGGGAGCAGCGCCGCATAGCCGGCCGGAACGCTGAGATAGATGGTCGGGGACACCTCGCTGAGCGTGCGCACCGTATCCTTGATGAGATCCGGAACCGGCTTGCCGGGGTCGAGATAGAGCGTGCCGGCGTGGCGCAGGATCAGATTGAAGTTGTGATTGCCGGCGAAGGTATGGCTCCACGGCAGCCAGTCCGCCAGCACGAGGTCGTCGTCGTGCAGAAACGGCCAGGTCTGAACGACCTGCTGCTGGTTCGCGGTCATCATGCCATGCGTATTGATGACGGCCTTGGGGAACCCGGTCGATCCTGACGTGAACAGGAATTTTGCGATCGTATCGGCGCGCGCGGCCGCAACGGCCTTTTCCACCGCCGGACCGGCGGTGGTGCGCGCGAGCTCATCGAACGCAGTGACGCCCTCGAGGTTTGCGCCGTTGCGGCCGGCGACCACCTCGACGCCGGCAAGCGCGAGGGCGGCCAAAGATTTGGCAAAGGGTCCGGTATCGGCGACGTAGATCAGGCCCGGCGTCAGCAGCTCGACGATATGCTTGAGCTTGGCGTGGTCCCGGCTCTGCAGCGAGTACGCAACCGAGACCGGCGCGACCGGGATTCCAGCCGTGAAGCAGGCAAGATTGACGATCCCATGCTCGATCGCATTGCCTGAGAGCACCATCACCGGCCGCTCGGCCGACAGCCCGCGGTCGATCAGCGCCTGCGCGACGCGCTCCGCCCGCGGTCGTGCCTCCCCATAGGTCAGTTGGCGCCATGACCCGCTGCCATCCCGCTCCGCCAGGAAGGGATGGTCCGGCCGCCGCTCCACTGCCGCCCGAAACAAGCGCGCGACGCTGGTATCGTACTGGCCCAATGGCTCGCGGCTGCGCAGCACGGTGCCGCCGTCCGGCCGCGGCTCGCATGCGACGCTGACCGGCGCATACCGAATGGCACGCAGCGGCGGCCCGGCTGGACGCTGCGCGGTGGCCTGGCTCGAAGGACTCATCGGCACGGTGCCATCGTCACTTGGCGATCAGCGGACACCCGCCTTCGTTCAGTGGGCGGAACGCCCGCTCGGCCTCGATCGTGCCGACCACCTTCATGTAATCCCAATCCCCTTTCGATTCCTCCGGCTTTTTCACCTCCAGCAGATACATCGGGTGCACCTTGCGGCCGTCCTCGCGGATGGTTCCCTTGCCGAACAGGGGGTCGTCGGTCGGCGTCGCCTTCATGGCTGCAACGACCGCCTTGCCGTCGTTCGGCGAGCCGGCCTTGTCGACCGCCTTCAGATAGTGCATCACGCTCGCATACACGCCGGCATGCATGTCGTTCGGCATCATCTTGCTATGATGGCGCTCCTGGAAACGTTTCGAGAAGGCGCGCGTGCCGTCGTTCATGTCCCAATAGAACGGCGCCACCGACCGGATGCCCTGCGTGGCTTTTAGGCCGAGCCCCGGAATGTTGGTGACGCCGAAGATCAGGCCGAGAACCTTCTGCTTCGATGCCAACCCGAACTCCGCCGCCTGCTTGAGCGAATTCGACAGATCGCCGCCCGCATTGGCGAAGGCGACGATCTCCGCGCCCGACGATTGGGCCTGAACCAGGTACGAGGCGAAGTCGCTGGCGCCGATCGGATGGCGCACGGCGCCGAGGATCCGGCCGCCGCTTGCCGTCACCTCGTCGGCGGCCTGCTTCTCGAGGTCGTGGCCGAACGCGTAATCGGCGGTGATGAAGAACCAGGTCTTGCCGCCTTGCGCGATCACCGCGCGCGCCATTGAGTGGCCGTAGGCCCAGGTATCGTAGGTCCAATGCACGGTGTTGGGCGAGCAGCGGGCGCCGGTGAGGAGCGCCGATCCGGCACCGGACCCGATCATGACCTTGTTGCGATCGCGAACGATTTCGCTGACCGCAAACGCGACGGCCGAGTTCGGCAAATCGACGATCACGTCGACGCCCTCGGTCTCGAGCCACCGTCGGGCGATCGCGGCGCCGACGTCGGGCTTGTTCTGGTGATCGGCGCCCAGCACCTCGGCCTTGCGGCTCGACATCTTGGCGTAGTCCTCGATCGCCATTTGCGCGGCCACGACCGATCCGCGGCCCTGGTAGTCGGAGTACACGCTCGACATGTCGTTGAGCACGCCGATGCGGAGCACGCCGCCGACCTCGGCTTGCGCCATGCCGGCCGACAGGACGAGGGTCAGCGCTGCGATGAAGACATATCGGATCATGATTCTCCCCTTAAGGTGCCGAGCGGGCGGCTTCTCGTGCGAGCGACCGCCCGGACTAGTGGCCGTCAGACTATGTCATTTCAGGCGGCGCCGAATAGACCATTTCCCCCGGTCGACTGGGACAAATCCGCGGAGGCAAGCCGGCGCCACGGCTACGGATTCATACCGATGCACGGCGCCCCGCCCCAACGGCGCTCGACACCTTGCGAGGCCCAGTAGGCATCGCTAAGTACGGAGCGCCAACAATTTGCCGGATGTTGCCGCCGCCATGGACCCGCTGAAGCTCGTCGCCCTCGACCCGGACGATATCGAGATCGTCTCGGCGCATTTGCAGGACGCCATCGTGAAGGTGGCGGACGTGCACTGGCGCCCGGCCAGAGAACCGTTTCGTCGTCGCGCTCGGCCGCTTCGATTGGGAAGCCGCGCACTCCGAGAAGCCCGAATACCGCCGCCGGCTTGCCGCACTCCGCTTCGATCGGGTGCTCGCCTGCAAGTGCCGCAACATGCAGCCGCGGGAGCAAGGACGCGGTGCTCAACCTGCTGGCGGTCGAATTTGCCGAGACCGAAGGCGCCGGCCGGTGTCGTCACCCTCGTGTTCTCGGGCGGCGGCGCGGTGCGGTTGGAGGTCGAATGCCTCGAAGTCGAGCTTGCCGACCTCGGTCCGTGCTGGACGGCCGCGAAGTGCCCGGAACACGCCATCGGAGCCGCCGGCCGCGGGGGTTGACGCGCAGACAACGCCACGCCATTGACCCGCAAGGGGCTGGTGACGGCGGACGGGCGCGTCGCGCCGGCTTGCCCGCGGGAGCACCGGCATGCCCATTCGCCTCGACACGCGCGCTACCCGATTTTGCGGCGCGGTTCAAGGCATTTCCTCGACGCCAAGCGCGAGAGCCGCCGCCGACGTCGAAGCGGCGGTCCGCGCCATCATCGCCGACGTGATCGCCCGCGGCGACGCGGCGCTCGTCGAGCTCACCAAGCAATTCGATCGGATCGACCTCGCGCCGATCGGCCTGCGGTCAGCGCAGGCGGAAATCGAGCCGGCGAAGCGCGCACTGCGATCCGGGACGCCTTGGCGGCGCTCAAGCTCGCGCGCGATCGCATCGAGGTCTATCACCGCCGCCAGCTTGCCGCAGGACGACCGCTTCACCGAACTCGCTCGGCGTCGAGCTCGGCCATCGCTGGACCGCGATCGAGGCGGTCGGGCTCTACGTTCCCGGCGGCACCGCCGCCTATCCGTCGTCCGTGCTGATGAATGCGGTGCCGGCGAAGGTCGCCGGCGTGCCGCGCATCGTGATGGTGGTGCCGGCGCCGGACGGCAAGCTCGCGCCGCTGGTGCTTGCCGCCGCGAAGCTCGCCGGTGTCGACGAGATCTACCGCATCGGCGGCGCGCAAGCGGTGGCGGCACTCGCCTACGGTACCGAGACCATCGCCCCGGTCGCCAAGATCGTCGGGCCGGGCAACGCCTATGTGGCGGCAGCGAAGCGCCTGGTCTTCGGCACGGTCGGCATCGACATGATCGCCGGTCCCTCCGAGGTCCTGATCCTGGCCGACGCGACGGCGCAGCCGGACTGGATCGCAGCCGACCTGCTGGCGCAGGCCGAGCACGACGCCGGCCGCGCAGGCGATCCTGATCACCGATGACGCCAAGCTCGCGGGCGACGTCGAAGGCGCCGTCGCGCGCCAGCTCAAGTCGCTGCCGCGCGGCTCGGTAGCCGGCGCCGCCTGGCGGGATTTCGGCGCCGTCATCCTGGTGCGCGATTTCGATCAGGCGGTGCCGCTGGTCGACGCGATCGCGCCCGAGCACCTGGAGATCGCGACCCGGGATCCCGGTCCGCTGGTCGAGCGCATCCGCAATGCCGGCGCGATCTTCATTGGCCACCACACGCCGGAAGCGATCGGCGACTATGTCGCCGGATCGAACCATGTGCTGCCGACCGCGCGCTCCGCGCGCTTTTCGTCCGGTCTCGGCGTCCTCGACTTCATGAAGCGCACCTCGATTCTGAAGCTTGGACCGGAGCAGCTGCGCGCGCTTGCTCCTGCCGCCATCGCATTGGGCAAGGCCGAGGGCCTCGAGGCCCATGCCCGCTCGGTCGCTATCCGGCTGAATGGCGAATGGTGAGTGGCGGGTGGCGAATGGCGAATCCATGGTGAGCTGCGAGGACGATCAGTGACATCGGCGCATTCTGCCATTCGCCATTCGCTACCCACGATTCACCATTCACTATTCGCCATTCGCCATTCGCCATTTGACGCCATTCGCCGTTCGCCACCTGACCGATGACATCCGCCCCGACCGCACCCGGCGCTGCGCGTCGCCTTGTCGCCATCACCCTCGACGAAGGCTCGATCGGCCGCTCCAATGCCGATGTCGAGCATGAGCGCGCGGTCGCGATCTACGATCTGCTCGAAGAAAACGTGTTCGCGCCGACCGGCCACGACGGCGGACCGTACACGCTGCATCTCGGCATCAGCGAGAATCGGCTCGGCTTCGACATCCGGCTTGCCGATGGGGCGGCGCTGATCGTCCACATGCTGTCGCTCACGCCCTTCAGGAAAATCGTTAAGGATTACTTCCTGATCTGTGAAAGCTACTACCAGGCGATTCGGACCGCGATGCCGAGCCAGATCGAGGCCATCGACATGGGACGGCGCGGACTGCACGACGAAGGCTCGCGGCTGTTGATGGACCGTCTCGACGGCAAGGTGGAGGTGGACTTCGACACCGCGCGCCGGCTGTTTACGCTCATCTGCGTGTTGCATTGGAAGGGATAAGCGCCGGTGAGCGCGAGCCCACGCTCCCGCAAGCCGCAAGCCGTCCTGTTCGCCTGCGGCCACAACGCTGTGCGCTCGCCGATGGCGGCCGCTCTGTTCAAGCAGATGTTCGGACGTTCGACCTATGTGGAATCGGTCGGCGTTCGCAAGGGCGAGCTCGATCCATTCGCCGTGGCCGCGCTCGACGAGATCGGCCTCGACATCGGCAGGCACCGGCCGCGAACGTTCGAGGAGCTGGAGGAGTATGAGGGCCTGAATTTCGATCTCATCGTCTCGCTCGCGCCGGAGGCGCACCACAAGGCGGTTGGCCTGACGCGTACGGTTGCGGCCGACGTCGAATACTGGCCGACGCCGGATCCCACGCTGGTGGCCGGCAACCGCGAGCAGATGCTCGATGCCTATCGCGACGTGCGGGACGGATTGATGAAGCGCATCAGGGAACGGTTCGGATCGCGGGCCGGCGGGAACGAGTGAACTGGTGGGCACCCTATCCCGTCATTGCGAGGAGCGTCAGCGACGAAGCAATCCAGACGGGCGTTGCCGTTCTGGATTGCTTCGCCTTCGGCTCGCAATGACGGCTTGTCGGCAGTTTGCCCTCAGTTGTGGAGCAATGCCGATTCCGCTAGTTTCCGCCCCCATCCACGGACGTCGGCAACGTGACGAGGCCCGATGGCGATGACGCCCTACGACCTCGCCAAGGGTCGCATAACGTATCGGTTCAAATGACCGGACGACCCAAGCTCGTCCTCGCGTCCGGGTCGCCGCGGCGGCTCGCGCTGCTCAATCAGGCCGGCATCGAGCCCGACACCTTGCTGCCTGCGGACGTCGACGAGATTCCGAAAAAGGGCGAGCTGCCGCGCGCCTACGCCAACCGGCTGGCGCGCGCAAAGGCGGAGGCCGCCCTCGTCACCGTCCGCCGCGAGGAGAATCTGAAAGGTGCTTTCGTGATCGCGGCCGACACGGTGGTGGCGGTCGGGCGGCGCATCCTGCCCAAGGCCGAGTTGCTCGACGAGGCGGCACAGTGCCTGCGTCTGCTTTCGGGGCGCAGCCACCGCGTCTATACCGGGCTCTGCATGATCACGCCGAAGGAGGCTTTCCGCCAGCGCCTGGTCGAGACCCGCGTGCGCTTCAAACGGCTGTCGAAGGAGGACCTCGAAGCGTATCTGGCGTCCGGCGAATGGCGCGGCAAGGCGGGCGGCTATGCGGTGCAGGGGCTTGCCGGCACCTTCGTCGTCAAGGTCGTCGGGTCCTACAGCAACGTCGTCGGCCTGCCGCTCTATGAGACGGTGTCGCTGCTCGGCGGCGAGGGCTATCCGGTGCATTTTGGCTGGCTCAATGCGGTGTAACTTTCCTCGTCGCTACCTCGCGCGAAAGGCTAATGGCGAATAGCGAATGGCGAATGGCGAATAGAGAACAGCGCCCTACCCCACTGGCTACTCGTTGCTCCTATTCGCTATTCGCCATTCGCTATTCGCTATTCGCCATTCACTACTCACTACTTTGGCGGAACCGCTTCCAATGAACCTCGCGCTTTGGCTTAACCGCGCGGGCCTGAGCCACGGCAGCCGTCCGGCGGCCGCCGAGGGCACGCGCGTGGTGCGCAGCTATGGCGAGCTTGCCGGCCGCGCCGCGCGGCTTGCCGGCGCGTTGCGGCAGCGCTTCGGGCTGCGGCAGGGCGACCGTGTCGCCATCGTCGCCAAGAACTCGCCCGAATACCTCGAGCTGTTCTTCGGCATCTGGCATGCGGGGCTCGCCGCGGTGCCGGCCAACGCCAAGCTGCACGCGCTCGAGCTCGCCTACATCCTGGAACATTCCGGCGCCCGGGTGTGCTTCGCCTCCGCCGGGCTGGACGAGGGCGTTGCGCCGCACGCGCCGGCAAGCCTGGAGCGGCTGATCCGCGTCGGCAGCGTCGAATACGAGACGTTGTGCCAGGGCGATCCGATCGACGTGGTGCCGCGCGCGCCCGATGACCTCGCTTGGCTGTTCTACACATCCGGGACGACAGGCCGTCCCAAGGGCGCGATGCTCACGCACCGCAATCTGTCCTGGGCGAGCCACGCCTACGCAACCGAGGTCGATCCGGTCGCTCCGGGCGATCCGGTCCTGCATGCGGCCCCGATGAGTCACGGGTCGGGCCTCTACGTCATGCCGCACGTCGCGCGGCTCGGAATCAACGTGATCCCGGAGTCCGGCGCCTTCGAGCCCGAGGAGCTCTTGTCCCTGTTCGATGCGTGGCCGCGCGCATCGATGTTTGCCGCGCCCACCATGATCAAGCGCCTGGTCGAACACCCGGGCGCGTGCGACCCCGCCCGCATCCGCACGATCATCTGGGGCGGCGCACCGATGTATGTCGAGGACGCGCTCGCCGCGCTCGATCGTTTCGGCCCGCGCTTCGCGCAGATCTACGGTCAGGGCGAGAGCCCGATGACGATCACCACGCTGTCGAAGGAAGACATCGCCGACCGCAACCATCCGCGCTGGCGCGAGCGGCTGGCATCGGCCGGCCGGCCGTATGCCTGCATGGAGGTCATGGTCGTCGACCCGCAGGACCGGCCGCTGCCGGCCGGCGAAACCGGCGAGATCCTTTGTCGCGGCGACGTCGTGATGAAGGGCTACTGGCGCAACGAGGACGCCAGCGCCCAAACGCTCAAGGGCGGCTGGCTGCACACCGGTGACGTCGGCGCCTTCGACGCCGAGGGATATCTGACGCTGAAGGACCGTTCCAAGGACATGATCATCTCCGGCGGCTCCAACATCTATCCGCGCGAGGTCGAGGAGGTGCTGCTGGCGCACAGCCAGGTGCGCGAAGTATCGGTGATCGGCCGTGCGGACGCCGAATGGGGCGAGGTCGTCGTCGCCTATGTGGTTGGCGAGGCAAGCGCGGCCGAGCTCGACGCGCTCTGTCTTTCGCGCATCGCGCGCTTCAAGCGGCCGAAAGACTACGTCTTCGTGTCGGCGCTGCCCAAGAACAACTACGGCAAGATCCTCAAGACCGAGCTGCGCGCGCACGACGCCGACCGCCGCAAGGATGCGCGGTAGGCGCTCCATCCGTCATTGCGAGCCGAAGGCGAAGCAATCCAGCACAGCAGTGCCGCGTCTGGATTGCTTCGTCGCTTACGCTCCTCGCAATGACGGACGCTGCCGGCTTTCCTCCATCCCGAGGCAATGCCATGCTGGCTTCCAGGTTGGCGGGGGCGGGGATACTTCGGCATGGCGGATCGATTGAAGGACAAGGTCGCGCTGGTCGTCGGCGCCGGCTCGATCGGCCCGGGTTGGGGCAACGGCAAGGCGACCGCGGTCGCGTTCGCGCGCGAGGGCGCGAAAGTCCTTTGCGCCGACGTCAATCTGGCCGCCGCGCAGGAGACCGCGGACCTGATCGAGCGGGAAGGCGGCGAGGCGCGCGCGTTTCGAGCCGACGTCGCCAGCGCGGACGACGTCGCCGCCATGGTCGATGCCTGCAGGACCGCCTATGGCCGCGTCGATGTGCTCGACTACAACGTCGGCATTGCCGAAACCGGCGGCGTGGTCGACGTTTCCGAGGAGCTGTGGGACCGCGTCCTGGCGATCAACCTCAAGGGCGCCTTCCTGACCATGAAGCACGTCATCCCGGTGATGGAGGCGCAGGGCGGCGGCTCGATCATCGCGATCTCGTCGGTCGCCGCCATCCGCTATACCGGCGTCCCCTATGCGACCTATTACGCCAGCAAGGCGGCGCTCAGTCACCTGACGCGCACCACCGCGGCGCAGTACGCGGGAAAGCAGATCCGCGTGAACGCCATCCTGCCCGGCTTGATGCAAACCCCGATGGTCGAGCACGCGGCCGGCCTGGCGCAGGCCTATTCGGGCGGCGACGTCGAGGAGATGTGGCGCGTGCGCGCGCGCCAGGTGCCGATGGGTTTCGGCGGCAGCGGCTGGGATGTGGCCTGGGCGGCCGTCTATCTCGCCAGCGACGAGAGTCGCTACGTCACCGGGCTCGAGCTCATCGTCGATGGCGGCCTGACGCTGAAATGCGCGTGACCCATGCCCGACCCGACCGACAGCAAGGGTTGCCCGATCTGCGGCAAGCCCGCGCAGCCGCGGTGGCAGCCGTTCTGTTCCAAGCGCTGCGCCGACGTCGACCTCCACCGCTGGCTCTCGGGACGTTATGCGGTGCCCGAGGTCGAGAACGAGGACGACGTCACCACGGTCCCGAAACCCGGCGAGGAACCGGGCAATCGCTAACTCCGTCATGGCCGGGCGAGCAATCGCCACAGCGATTGCGAGGGTTGTCCCGGCCATCCACGTCTTGCGTGCGCACCGCCAAGGAAGAAAGACATCGGAGCCCCGGCACAAGGTTCACGCCCGGGCCGGCCAACAGGCCGGACCCGGGTGCCGGGCATGACGGATCAAAGATGAAGAGGAGTCGCATGGGAAGCGTGATGCCATCGGCGCGCAGTGAACCGGAAGGTTGGCCGGACCGATTGTTCGACGTGCTCAAGCAGAGCGACATCCGGCAGGTCGGCTATGTGCCGGACGCCGGTCATTCGCGGCTGATCGCGCTCTGCCAGGCCGACCCGGCGATCCGGGACATCGTGCTCACGACCGAGGAGGAGGGGGTGGCGCTTGCAGCCGGCGCCTGGCTCGGCGGCCAGCGCTCGGTGCTGCTGATGCAGTCGAGCGGTGTCGGCAACTGCATCAACATGCTCTCGCTGACGCGGACCTGCCGGTTTCCGCTGGTCATGCTGGTGACCATGCGGGGCGAGTGGGCCGAGTTCAATCCGTGGCAGGTTCCGATGGGGTCGATCGTCGAGCCGACCCTCAAGCTCTGCGACGTGCACGTCTATCGCGTGGATCGCCCCGAGGAGGTTGCCGAGACCGCCGCCGCGGCCGTCGATCTGGCGTTCGACGGCGATCTCGCTGTCGCGGTGCTGCTGTCGCAGCGGCTGATCGGCCGCAAGGTATGGGTGAAGTGATGCTGGACCGGCGCGCAGCCATCTCCACGCTGCTGGCGGACCGCAGCGACGACCTCCTCATCGTCCCCGGCCTCGGCTCGACCACCTACGACGTCGCCTCGGTCCGCGACGACGACCGCAACTTCTATCTTTGGGGCGCGATGGGCGGCGCCGCCATGATCGGGCTGGGCTTGGCGCTCGCCCAGCCGCGCCGCCGGGTCGCCGTGATCACCGGCGACGGCGAGCTGCTGATGGGGCTCGGCAGCCTCGCGACCATCGGGGTGCAGCGTCCCGCAGAACCTCGCGGTCGTCGTGTTCGACAACGGGCTCTACGGCGAGACCGGCGCGCAGGCGAGCCACACCCGCGCGGGCGTCGACCTCACCGCGGTCGCGCGCGCCTGCGGTTTTGCGCAGACGCTCGAGGTCGACGACGAGGCGCAGCTCCGCGAGCTCGCGCGCCTGCTCGCGACCTTCGAGCAGACCTTCTTCGCGCGCGTTCCGATCAAGCCGGACGAGCCGCCGAAGGTTTTGCCGCTGCGCGACGGCGTCGCCTTGAAGCTGCGCTTCCGCCGTGTCGTCGGTGTCGAGGGGGCGATTTGACACTCGCAGTCATTGCGAGCGAAGCAATCCAGGACCGCGCCACTTCTGGATTGCTTCGTCGCTTCGCTCCTCGCAATGACGGGCCCCCGCGGGGACACCATCTCGGTCCCCATCCTGAGAGGCCGCGAAACGTGCGGCGTCCTGAAGGGTGGACGCGGCCGCATTGACCCGCTAAGCGCACGGATGCGCCGCACACCACAGGCGAATCAAGGGGGACTATGTCGACACTCACTGCGCCACACAGCGCGCCGGAATCCATCAGTTGGATCAAGGTGGCCGGGCTTACGGTCGGGCTCGCCGTCATCGCGTTCCTGTTGAGCCCGAACGCGCCGCTCGGCGGCTTTTGGCGGCCCGACGCGCACATGCCGATGCCGACAGCCGGCCAGCTGCCGCACCTGCTCTTGATCAATCTTGCCGAGGTGATCGCCTTCGGCCTCGGCATGTCGTTTTTGGTGTTCGGCTATCCGTTGGTGCGGGCTATTGCGCCCGCCTCGCCGCGCCTCACACGCGCCGTACACCTGTCGATCACCTGGCTTCTGGTGAGTTGGTGGCCGCATGACAGCCTGCACATCCACAACGGCATGAATCTCAACGGCCTCATCGCGATCGAATATGTGTTCCACGTCACCCTGATGGCCACGGGCGTGATCCTCGCCTATTTCGTCCTGAGCCTGCACCCGCGCACGTCATCGGCCTAGCGCGCGCCGCCGGTTACCTCTCCCCGCGGGAGCCTGTGCGGGCTTGATCCAGGGGGCTGGCGTTGCGCGAAGCGCGGGCAGGGGAGGGGCGTGCACGCGCTGACAAGGACCGTGCGCTTGGCGCTCTTCTGGACAGGCTGGGGGGCAATCACTATAACCCCCGCGCTCTCCCTTGCCCGCTGCCGCGGGCCGGCGCCCAGGTAGCTCAGTTGGTAGAGCACGTGACTGAAAATCACGGTGTCGGTGGTTCGATTCCGCCCCTGGGCACCATCAAATCAATAATTTAGCGACAACCTCGCATTTCGGAAAAGCTCTGTGTCCGCACTATGTCCGCATTCGCATGGTGCAGGGTCGAGGTTGTAAGTCGTCAGAACATTTCGGACGGTTGGCGGCTGAATTTAAGAGAGTGTCTGGCTCATCTGGTAAGGGTTCAGGCTGCGATTGCCTGCTGATGCAGGCGCGGGGCGAGCTCCTCGAGCCTGTTCACCCCGTGGGCAACGCTGTGGACGGTCTGGTCGAGAGCTTCCGTCGTCATGTCGTCGAGCAACAGGACGGTTGCTGCCTGGCGGCCGAAATAGTGCTTGAGGGCGAGAATCTGGCGCCGGTATCGCAGCGAGCTCTGCGCGAGCAGACGGATCTCGGACAGGCTGTCCAGCGCGACCCGCGTCGGCTGCGCGCGGGCCATCGCAACCGAACTGGTGTAGGTCGAGCCGATCGACTATGGCGTGACCTGCATGAGCCACCCAACGCGGGTTTGTGGGCAAGCGACAGAAAACGTCCCGTCGCCACGAGACTGATGCGCGCCTCAAAGCTAGCGAATACAGTCGCCCGCGGAAGATCGAGACGGCCGGCTCGAAAGGCTTCAATTGCGACTGATCCGGCTATGCGTCCCTGCAACGGCATCGCCCACGATTGATCTACCAGTTCAGCAAGCTCGAATTCTGCGCCGCCGAGCCCGTGGGGCCAGGCATGACGATCTGGCTCAATCGCTGGGCGACGACGGAACGACGCCACACGATTGGACGTGCACCGAGTGCTAATTGCGGCGGGCGGTCCAATAGCCTGCGCAACGCGCATTTCCGGAGTGACCAGTCCAAGTCCCGCGGCCGGCGGCGGCCGACAGTCTGCCCGAGCCGGAGGCGTATTTGTCGGGAACGCTCACCGAAGCGCGAACTGCGCCGGATCTCGCCACGTAGCCTCTGAACTTCACCAGATTAGGATGCGTTACGATCCCGTCGGAGATGTTAACGGTGAAATTATAGGTGGAATTGCAGGCGCCTCTTTGCGTCACGAAGACGAGGTCCCAAGATCCATCGTAGGCTGCGCGCGCGTGTGCGGTAGAGGCGAAGCCAAGAAGACCGGCGACTACCGCCAGGTAAAGCGAAGACTTCTTCATCTGGATTTCTCCCAAAGATGTCAGATCAGTCGACGACGCATCGCCTTGCTATAGAATGCACTACGGCGCCGATCGCGCAATTAGATGTAAGTTGCGAGATATAAGCTTGTGAGTTGCGCGACATAAACTAAGGTTTAGTTGCGACGGCTGAAACACTAAAATTTCGATAGAGCGCCTCTCGAGCGCGGTGAGCCGAAGACGGGAAAGAGAAGGCTTACCGGGTTCGGCATCGCCTCGTCCTTGCCGCGTGAGCGACGGGCGCCTTAGCTTCCCGAGACGATAGCGGCATGCTTGCCTAAATGGCAGCCGAACAGACCGGTCTGATGAATCGCTTGATCGATTCTCAACACGACTAAGCTAAAGATTAGACCTTTCGTCGATCGAGTATCCCGACTCGACGCAGGCCCAATGGATTGGGGCCAAGCAATCATCAAATTTGCTCGCAGCTTTCGTTAACCGCAGATCGCTGGCGGGTTTGAGCCATGCATCCGTCCTCGAAAAAGGGGCCCACACCATGAATGTTCAATTCCACCCGAATTTCAGAACAGCCGAACGGCGTCTCCCGTTCGAATGTGTCGCGCTGGTGTTGCAAGGTGGAGGTGCGCTCGGGGCCTACCAGGCCGGAGTCTACGAGGCTCTTGCTGAGGCCAACATCAATCCCGACTGGGTCGCCGGCGTCTCCATCGGCGCCATCAACTCAGCCATCATCGCGGGAAACGAGCCGGCCGAGCGGGTCGCGAAGCTGCGCACCTTCTGGCAGGAGATCACCGCCAACCCGCTGCTCGACTGGGTTGCCGCCGTCGACGCCCTCACTCCGAAAGGCGACTTGCCGCGCGCGCTCTTCAACCAGCTGAGCGCGACCTACGCCCTCATCGCGGGCGCCGCGGGCTTTTTCACGCTTCGGCAGCCCGCTCCCTGGCTGCACCCGAACGGCGCTCTTGAGGCCACGAGCTTCTACGAAACCAAGCTCCTGAAGAGCACGCTCGAGCGGCTTGTCGACTTCGACCGGATCAATGCCGGCGAGATGCGCTTCAGCGTCGGCGCGGTGAACGTGCGCACCGGCAATTTCGTCTACTTCGACAACGAAACGCATACGATCCGGCCCGAGCACGTGATGGCGAGCGGATCGCTTCCGCCCGGCTTTCCGGCGGTGGAGATCGAGGGCGAGTTCTACTGGGACGGAGGCCTCATCTCGAACACGCCGCTGCAGTGGGTCGTCGAGCAAGGCCCGCGCCAGGACACGCTGGCCTTTCAGGTGGATCTCTGGAGCGCGCGCGGCGAGGTTCCTGGCAATTTGGCCGACGTCGTGATGCGCCAGAAGGAAATCCAGTATTCGAGTCGCACGCGCGCCAACACCGATCAGTTCAAGCAGCACCAGCGCGCCCGAAAGACGCTCGCGAGCCTTCTCTCGAAGCTGCCGGCGGACCTGCTCGCCAGCGAGGAAGCGAGGATGCTGAGCTCGATCGCCGACCAGAAGGTCTACAGCCTCGTCCAGCTGATCTACCGCTCCAGGCACTATGAGGGGCACTCGAAGGATTACGAGTTTTCCCGGCTGTCCATGGAGGAGCATTGGCGCGCCGGTTATCACGACGCGGTGCGCACGTTGCGCCATCCCGAGGCGCTGCAGCGGCCCCGCAATCAGGAAGGCGTCTGCACGTTCGATCTTGCCGTTGACGGGCGGGAATAGCGCGCAAACCAGCCCCACAGACCGCTCAATCAACCACAGGAGATTTCAGCTATGCACGAAGACACCGTGCGGACGAGAGCGTTCGCGATGCCGCTGAGCAGCCCGGCCTATCCGATCGGGCCGTATCGCTTCCGCAACCGCGAATATCTGATCATCACCTACCGGACCGATCCGCACAAGCTGCGCGAACTCGTCCCGGAACCGCTTCAGGTGCGCGAGCCTCTGGTGAAGTTCGAGTTCATTCGCATGCCGGACTCGACCGGCTTCGGCGACTACACGGAAAGCGGACAAGTCATCCCGGTCTCGTTCCGGGGCCGCAAGGGCAGCTACACCCACTGCATGTTTCTCAACGACCACCCGCCCATTGCCGGCGGACGCGAGCTGTGGGGCTTTCCCAAGAAGCTTGCGAGTCCCACGCTCCGCACGGAGATCGACACCGTGGTGGGCACGCTCGATTACGGCCCGGTCCGCGTTGCGACCGGCACCATGGGCTACAAGCACAGAGCCGCCGATCTTGCATCCGTGAAGGCCTCGCTCGCGGAACCGAACTTCCTGCTCAAGATCATCCCCCATGTCGACGGCACGCCACGCATCTGCGAGCTCGTCGAGTACTACCTGGAGGACGTCGATCTGAAGGGGGCCTGGACCGGTCCGGCATCCCTGAACCTCTGGTCGCATGCGCTGGCCCCGGTCGCGGAGCTGCCGGTCCTGGAGGTGGTCTCGGCGATGCACCTCGTCGCCGACCTGACGCTCGCGCTCGGCGAGGTCGTCCATGACTACCTTGCGCAACCCGAAGCCTCTCACACCGGAAAGGAAGAACCCATGAACTTGCATAGTAAGGCTTTATCCAGCGAGCCCGCTGCGAGCACCGCCCGCCAGGGCCGGCTTGTGGACAAGGTCGCCGTGATCACGGGCGCCGCGAGCGGCATCGGCAAGGAGATTGCGCTCGCCTTCGCCCGCGAGGGGGCAAAGGTGGTGATCGCGGATCTCGATCAGAAGGCGGCGCAGGAAACGGCCTCCGAGATCGATCCGCTCGTGCAACGCGCGCTCGGGGTTGCGATGGATGTGAGCAACGAGGAGCAGGTCGAAGCCGGGATGGCGCGGGTGATCGAAACCTTCGGGCGCCTCGACATCCTGATCAGCAACGCCGGCGTCCAGATCGTCGCCCCGCTCGTCGAGTTCGAGTTCGCAAAATGGAAGAAGCTGCTCTCCATCCACCTGGATGGCGCCTTCCTGACGACCCGTGCCGCCCTGCGGCAGATGTATAGGCAGAAGAGTGGCAGCATCATCTACATGGGGTCCGTGCACTCCAAGGAGGCATCACCCCTTAAGGCTCCTTACGTCACTGCCAAGCACGGTCTGATCGGCTTGGCCAAGGTCGTGGCGAAGGAGGGGGCCGCGCATGGGGTCCGTGCGAACGTGATCTGCCCTGGCTTCGTCCGCACGCCGCTGGTCGAGAAGCAGATCCCGGAGCAGGCGCGCGAGCTCGGGATCTCGGAGGCGGACGTCGTCAAGACGGTGATGCTGAAGGAGACCGTCGACGGCGAGTTCACGACCGTGCAGGACGTGGCGGAAGTAGCGGTATTCCTGGCGGCGTTCCCATCGAACGCGCTCACCGGCCAGTCGGTCGTGGTCAGCCACGGATGGTTCATGCAGTAACGTTTCGGACGGCTACGCTTCGTCGTCAACACGGCAGCAGGCCGAGGCGGGGTTGCGCACGATTGCGGACAGAGCGCCACGGAAGAATGCTTCCGGCCCGTGTCGCCCGGACGAGCGAACGACACGTCATGCATCGTCTTGTTGGTCGTTGCGGGCCAGGTTGAGGGTGGCACCGCGGCCACGCTGTTTCTCGATTTCGTCGATGAAAGCAGCTTAA
>CAVTXS010000049.1:0-64270 GCA_963738705.1 uncultured Alphaproteobacteria bacterium | reverse complement strand
CCCAGCACGGCGGAGGCGAGGACGAGGCCTGCTGCGGCGGCGCGGAGATGCGGCCTAATTCGACTCTATGGGCGGGCAGCATGCGCGTTCGACTGGGCGAATTAATGACGGTGGGCATGAACTCGCATTCTCAAGTGTCATTGTGAGTTCCACCGGTGGGCCTGATGCCTGATGGGTTGCTCGGTTCGTTTTTCGAAATGTTGCATCCAGGCCATTTCGCGCAGCAGAATTTGAAATAACAAATTCATAACAATTTCGCTGCCCAGTTCGTTTTTCGAAATGTTGCATCGAGGCTACACCCTCGCGGATGAGAGCCTGACCGGAGCCGTCGATTTCGTTTGGGAAAGTTCAACTCCCGATCGATCCTCTTCCACAATCTCAGAGCCATTCCGTCTGATGCGCGATTGAGCGGCCGTGCACTGGCTGATCGTCTCGCGCCGCGCGATGGTATTGTATCGAACAGAACAGGAACATGCAACTCACAAAACGGTCGAATGCCTGGCTGCAAGCGTTTGCCCTGGCAAACGTCACTGCGCCCGAATGGGCTTCCTGACGGAGCAGCAACCTCCCTCCTCCTCATGCTGAGAGCTGCCCCGGACTTGATCCGGGAGCCTGCCCCGGACTTGATCCGGGGTGCTTTCCGGACGAAGTCCGGAAAGCCTCGAAGCACGCACCAGCGGCGCCGCCGGTGATTTCTGGAGCATCCTTCGGATCAAGTCCGAGGACAGGCTCTTCAAGACGCTTCGCTCACGCGACGCTCCTCAGAGGCCTTCGAAGCTAAGATAAAATGCGGCGACAAGTAACTGGTGAGGCGTCTATTTCTTGTTCAGTAGAGTCCTCGTCCAGTGGCCACCGCGGTGCCGTCATAGCGGGGCGGCTGGTAGGCGGAAGCGGTTGACGGGGCGCGGAATTGCGGCGCCGCGGCCGCGGCCACCGGGGGCGGGAGCGGCGCGCTCGCCACCGGCCGCGCCGGCGGCATGTCGCTTGGTGCCGGAATCGGCTCGGATCCGGTGCGCAGCCCGATCGCCCGCGCGTCTGTCGTCCAGGGCCGGATGCGGCTGTCGCCGAGCGCCGGCGCCGGCTGCTCGCCCGGCGCCGGCAGCGCCACCGTCCGGCGCTGCGGCGGATTGACGGCTGGCAAGTCGGGAACGAACGGCCGCGCCGAGGCGACCAGGACGGCGGACGGCGCCGGCGCCGGCGAGCCTTCCCGCAAGGTCGCCAACAGGCGCCGGTCGTCGGATCCTTCGAGCGCCGCCGGGCCGACGTACTCGACCCGCACCCGGCCAGTGCCGGCGCGGCGCAGCTCCAACAGCTCCGCCGCCTTGCCCGAGAGGTCGATGACGCGGTCGGCGTGGTACGGGCCGCGGTCGTTCACCCGCACGATCAGCGAGCGCCCGTTGTACAGGTTGGTGACGCGGGCGTAGCTCGGCATCGGCATCGTCGGATGTGCCGCCGAGATCGCCTCCATGTCGTAGACCTCGCCGTTGGCGGTGAGGCGGCCGTGGAAATCCTCGCCGTACCAGGAGGCGATGCCTTCGCGCCGATAGCGCCGGTTCTCCTCCGGATAATAGGTGCGCCCGGCGACCACGTACGGCTTGCCGACCCGGTAGGTGCCGCCGCCCTTCGGCACCGGCTCGCCCGGCTCGACCACGCGCGGGCTTGCGGACACGCCGTAGCGCGGGTCGACCTTGCTGGTTAATCGGGTGTTGCTGTTGCAGGCCGCGAGCGCGAGAGCGCCCAGCGCGAGCGCGCCGAGCCCCATGAAACGTCCGCGCTCCGCCCCCGATGGCCGCCGCGCCATAGAGCGAGATTCCCCCGTTTCTCCGGCCCGTCGCTTCTCATGGCCCGCCGGCGGCTATCGCCGCGCCCAGGCCGGCCTCGAGAAGCGTCGGATTTCGATGAAAATCGCGCCGGACCGGCGCGACGCTCCCTCTCCGGAGAAGGTTCAAGTTTGATTCCTTGGGGCTCAAACTCAAAGGAAAGGCTTTAAGGTTGGTTAACGCGTGCGCGCCGCGCCGCTCGTTGCGCGCCGCAGCGTTATCACGGCGCTAACGCGGCGCAGCGCAAATCCAACCGTCCTCCTTAGCCACCGTTTGAGAATGCGTTCGAGCGTGGAAAGCCGTTGCCCGTGCTTCGAGACGCGCGCGCTTCGCGCGCTCCTCAGCATGAGGGCGGGCGTCTATGCGACGCGCCGCATCCTCATCCTGAGTTGCCAACCGGCGTTGGGTCGACCCGCTGCGGATGAAACGATCCATACATTGCGGTTACTCGCCAGTGCTCGCTCTATAGGCCGGCTCCTTCCCCATTGAGGAACCCGCGGCGGAACGCTAATCGATCGGCGCCTTCATGCCGACGGCTGGGCCGACGGTCGTGTTCCACTCCTTCGCGGCGTCCTTCCCGGCGCGCGCGGCCCATTGCCTCAACACCACATCTTCGATGATCTTCTTGCGGCGCGCATTGTCCTCATCCGTAATCGTTACCAAGGTCATCTTCGCGGGCCTGCCCATCGTGCATAGGCCCTTGCCAGTGTTGCAGCCGTCGGCCTCGGCCATGGCCTGCCGCATGGTCTCCCAGTACTTATCCTCAAAGACGGCATACTCCTTGAGCAGAAAGGCCCGCACCTGCGGGTCCAGCCGGTTCCAAGAGGAGAGGTTTGCCGCGTGAACGCTGATGGCCCAACCCATGTACAGGGGGTAGATGTGGTCGGTGACTTCCGTCCAGCGGGCTGTGTTGCCAGTAAGCGAGCCGGTCACCGCGCAGTCGACCACGCCGGCTTGTAGTGCTGGAACGACCTCGGCGAAGTTGATGGCGACCGACCCGGCGCCGACACCCTGAAGCAAGCTGCCCATCGACTTGTTGAATACGCGGACCTTTCTGCCCTTGAGGTCGGCGAGACCACCGATCTTTCCCTTGCACCAGATCACCTGTGGCGGCGCCGTGGCAATCATCAGCACTTTCGCGTTCCATTGCTCCTGCATGAGGCGGTCGAGCACGGTGCGATAGGCGTCGCAAGCCTTGCGCGCAACGTCAATGTCGCCGCTCAGTCCGGCGAGGTCGCAACCCTCAAAGCGCGGGTCGTCACCGGACATCTTGGCGATGGCGAGGCTTGCAATATCGAACATACCTAGCTTCAGCAGTCTCAGAACGGCGGTGTCTGCGATTCCCATCGTATCGATCGCAAGGACATCGGCCGTCACTCTGCCCCCGGACGCCTGAGCCACCGTTTCCAACCAGAACGGAATCTCAAGCATCCGAGTCATGGGCGTCGTGGTCTCTGGGACCAGGACCTTGAGCTGCGTCGGCCGAAGCTCCGCTGCCCCCGCGGTCAGTCCGACGCACATCGCGACCGAAGTGACAGTCCACAACAACGCAAATCTCCGCATCTTTCCTCTCCTTTGTTCGGATCGCTCGACTCATGTGCTACGAGCCGCGCCGAGCAGAACCGGGCGTCATTCGGCGCATTGTTCATTCCTGTTCGCCCGCGGCGCGAACATGCAATCGATGAACGTCCCTTCAACCACTAGGTCCGCGGCGGCGGAGCGAGCGGCTTCGCGGTGGTCATCGTGGATCTTCGGTAGGGTTGGGTCGCCAAGACTTACACCTAGGCGAGGACCCTACGATGACCGACGAGAAGATGAACCTTCAAGCGCTGATCGAGAAGAGCCCGGACGCGGATTTTTTGCGCGAGATGATCGGCTTTGCGGCCGAGCGGCTGATGGAGCTGGAGGTTCGCGGCTTCCACTTTCGTGCCTGGCGATAGCCGACCGGCAACAGCCCGAAATAACCGCAAACGCCAAGCAAAACCAGCAATAACCGAAAAGCGATGTTGAGATCGCCCATCCATGTCTTGTGGGTCGCCCATAGTCCCTCAGGGAGTCGTGGGCCCACCGAACCTGTTTTGAAAGGAGACATCCGATGAACAATTCCAGCTATTTGCGTGCCGGCGTCCTCGCCCTGGGGCTGCTGGCTTCGACGTCCGCCAGTCAGGCCGCTGCATCACCGCCTGCACGCTGGTGCCTGAACGAAAGCGGATACACCACAGGCGAATGTGTCTATTCGACCCTTGAGCAGTGCCTGCAAGACCGGAGCGGTGAAGGCGGCTACTGCAGCCCCAATCCTGCCGGACCTCCGCTATCCCGCTGAGACGGGCACATGGTCGACCGCAAGGCCGCGGCCGATGCCGAACCTATGTGCTTCCGGCAGAACTGCCCTCGCCGCCATCAGGGCCGGCGCCGCTGTTGTCGATGCCGCCAGCACTCAGCCATCCGCCATCTTGCGCGGCTGAATGAGGTATCGCGGCGCCCCTTCCTCGAAACCGGGACACCGGCGGCCACGATATTTCCCGTCGCGGTCGAAAACGGCGCCATAGCAGCGTTCCAACGAGAAGGCCGGCTAGCGCAAGCCAGCCGAGGATTTGCCAGCTCATTCTGCTTCCCCTCCTCGTCCACGATTGGCGCGCCGCGTCATCAGCCGCTGGGTCACACTGATTGGTCGGTCGGCCGCACCGGCCGGTTCAAGGTGTACCGCGGTGCCGCATCTGGATTGCTTCGTCGCCGACGCTCCTCGCAATGACGGGGGCGCAGCCGTCATTGCGAGCGAAGCGAAGCAATCCAGTCCCGCGGTGCCGATCTGGATCGCTTCGTCGCTGACGCTCCTCGCAATGACGGTGCTACGAGGCCGTCATTGCGAGCGAAGCGAAGCAATCCAGTCCCACGGTGCCGATCTGGATTGCTTCGTCGCTGACGCTCCTCGCAATGACGGGGGCTCAGCCGTCATTGCGATTCGGCCCGCGGCCGGTGCGCAACTCGCAATGACGCGGCTTACGGCTGGATCTGCCAGACCGGATCGACGGTCGGGAAGGCGTGGTAGCCGATGATCGAGCCGCCATCGAGCTCCCAGGTGATCGGCAACCCGCTGTCGTGCCGCCACAGGATGTCGGAGTGGCCGTCGCCGTTGTAGTCGCCGGTGTCCTCGATCGTGTAGTCGTTGGTGACCACCCCGAAGTCGTGGTAGCCGATCTGCGTGCCGCCATCGAGCTCCCAGGTCACCACCTGGCCGCCGACGTGCCGCCACACGATGTCGCCGCTCCTGCCGTCGCCGTTGAAGTCGCCGGTCTCGATGAATTCGTAGTCGTTGCGGGACGAAGCCGTAGTCGTTGTAGCCGATGATGGCGCCGTCATCGACCTCCCAGCTCACCAGCTGGCCCGAGTCGTGGCGCCAGAAGATGTCGCTCTTGCCGTCGCCGTTGACGTCGCCGATGCCGGCGATGTCCCAGTCGCTGGTCACCGGCCCGAAATCGCGCGTGAACTGCGATCTCGTCGCCGTTGAGGTCGGTGTCGACGAACGGCCCGGTGTTGAGCTGCCAGGTCACCACCCCGGTATCGGCGTTGCGCCAGAGCAGCTCGGCCTTGCCGTCGCCGTTGAAGTCGCCGGTGCCGTCGATCACGTCGGCCGGATTGCTCGGGCCGATGGCGTGGTAGCCGGTCTGGGTGTGGTTGATGTCCCAGGTGATGACGAAGCCTGAGTCGTGGCGCCACAGCACGTCGGCGGTGCCGTTGCCGTCGAAGTCGGCGACCGCGTCGACGCTGTAGGAGTTGTCGACGCCTCCCAGGAAGTGAGTCTCGAAGATCGTGCCGCCATCGACCTCCCATGTGAGCAGCGGGCCGCTCTCGTGCCGCCACAGGATGTCCGACTTGCCGTCGCCGTTGAAGTCGTTGGTGTTGACGCTGGTGCGCACCTCGATCGACATCACGTCGACGTCGGCTCGAAGGCGGGATCGCCTCGAAATCGAAACCGCTATTGCCACCGTCGTTGGTGGTCATCGTCAGCGTGTCGGTGCCGACGAAGCCGGTGTCGCTGTTGTAGACCACGTTGCCGGCGGCCGAGAGCGTGGTGTTGATCTGCGCCAGCGTGCCGGTGAGCGTCACCGTGTCGGTGCCGCTGCCGGCGACCGCCGCGCCGCCGGCCGAGGCGACGTTGAGGATGCCGTTGTCGGCGTGCAGCGTGGTGCGTCAGCACGCCGGCGCCGGCGTCGACGTCGGCGATCGCCAGCCCGGCGATCACCCGGTCCTGGTCTGGCAGCGCCGTCGACGACGCCGGCAGGGTGTTCACCGGCGCGTCGTTGACCGCCTTGACCGTGATCACGACGGCGTCGGTGTCGGCTCCTGTCGCACCGTCCCGTCAACGCCGGTGTTGCCGCCGTCGTTGGTGGTCATCGTCAGCGGATCGGCGCCGTTGAAGTTGCAGTTGCCGATGTAGACCACCGCTGCCCCGGCCGCGAGCGTGGCGTTGATCTGCGCCACCGTGCCGGTGAGCGTCACCGTATCGGTGCCGCTGCCGTCGACCGCGGCGCCGCCGCCGAGGCCACCGCCAGCATGCCGTTGGCGACCGACAGCGTCGTCGTCAGCTGCCGGCGCCGGCGTCGATGTCGTCGATCGACAGCCCGGTGATCGCGCAGGCGGTGTCCTCGTTGACTGCCTGCGCGCCCGGCACCGTGTTCACCGGCGCGTCGTTGACCGCGGTCGGAGTCGATGTTGATGGTGCCGAGCGCGACATTGCCGCCGCCGCCGGTGCCATTGTTGCCGCCGTCATTGGCGGTCAGCGCCAGGGTCGCGACATTGTCGCCGGCCGCGTTGAGCGCGGTCGTGTACTGGACGTTGCTCACGGTGTTGAGGAAGGCGTCGATGTTCCCCACCGTGCCGGTCAGCGTCAGCGTGCCGGTATCCGAGCCGCCCACCGTCACGCCGCCGCCGTTCGCCGACGTCAATGTGCCGGCGCTTGCCGCCAGCGTCAGGATGATGTTGTCGGGGTCGGAATCGAGATCGGTCAGCGTGATCGCCGACAGGTCGAGGTTGCTCGGCAACGTCCTCGGTGACGGTCACGTCGGTCGGCACGCCGGCCGCCGCCGGGTCGTCGTTGACCGCGGTCGGAGTCGATGTTGACCGTGCCGAGCGCGACGTTGCCGCCGCCGCCGGTGCCGTTGTTGCCGCCGTCGTTGGCGGTGAGCGCGAGCGTCGCGACATTGTCGCCGGCTGCATTGAGCGCGGTGGTGTACTTGATGTTGGTCGCGGTGTTGAGGAAGGCGTCGATGTTCCCCACCGTGCCGGTCAGCGTCAGGGTGCCGGTGCCGGCGCCGCCCACCGTCACGCCGCCGCCGTTCGCGGACGTCAACGTGCCGGCCGACGCGGCCAGCGTCAGCGTGATGTTGTCGGGGCCGGAATCGACGTCGGTCAGCGTGATCGCCGACAGGTCGACGTTGCTCAGAACGTCCGCAGGGGGTTCCGATACCTACCGCTTTCATTTCGACGTGGCCGGCGGCGGAACGCAGACCCACACCTTCGTGTTCAACTTCGATCCCACCGTGGATGACCCATTGGCCAAAGGGTCAATGTTTGAGTCGCAGTACATAAGTTTCCTGCAGTCCTTCGGTGCTATCACTGATTTCCAGTGGACCAAGACAAACTCGACGGACCCGACGGCCCCCCGACGGACCCGCTGATCGACTTCCTGGAAGGAGTTACAACAGACGACAGCACGATCGAGTCGGTGAATGTTCCGGCCGGCCGCGGGTTCACTACATGGTTCTATGAAGACACCGTCACCACGGTTGCGGCGGGAGGAGGACCTGCGGCGATCTCGGCGTCCGACGGGCACGACACCATCGTGCAATTCCAAAACGCCGGACCGAACGCCGATACCATCGAGCTCGATGGCCTCGCCGGCCTGACGGATGCACAGCTCTCCGACCTCTTCGACCTCACGACGATCGACACGAACGGAGATTCAATCGCCGACAGCACGCTTCTTTCGTGGGATGGCGGCTCTATAAAGATCCTTGGGTCAACCGGCTGGGCGAACGAGCTTGCATTCTTCCATGACGCTCATGTCCTGCTCCTTTGATCGGGGCGACCCTTGACGGTCCCCCGGCATCGGCATCGGGCATGCAATCATCGTAACCCGACGCTGCGCGGGGCGGGACTCGGGAGTTGCCCCGGATTTGATCCGGGGGCGCCCGCTGAGCAGCATCCTTCGAGGCTTGGGCGCATTCCGTGCCGCGCACCTCAAAGTCTCGCCGAACAGAATCCAGTGGTTTCAGTGCCCTCCAACCCCCTCATGCTGAGGAGCTTTCCCGGACAAAGTCGGGGAAAGCCTTGAAGCACGCACCGCGGCGCCGTTGGAGACTTCTGGAGCATTCCTCGGATCAAGTCCGAGGACAGGCTCTTCGAGACGCGTCGCTCACGCGACGCTCCTCCTCAGGCATGAGGATTAATATTCGGCCAGGCTGTCAGGATGACGCCTTCGAGGCTCGGCGCGTTCCGCGCCGAGCACCTCAGGATGACGGTTCAGAGTGCGCTTCGCTCGGGCCCCTCCCCTGACGCGTCATCCTGAGGCGCTCGCCCGACGAAGTCGGGCGAGCCTCGAAGGACGCACGACAGAGAAGCTGTACAGCAGAGCAGCGTCCTTCGAGGCTCGGCGCGTTCCGCGCCGAGCACCTAATAAGAAACTGATCAAGGGGCGGCATGCATTGGAGTGATCTCGACGGTACAGCCAAGGTGTTGGAGACGTGTGAGGAGACGGCGGATTTGGGTGGTCTTGGAGCGGCGGTGGAAGTGATCGGAGCCGAGGTCGTGATAGAGCGTTCCGTCTTTGAGCATGTGGTAGACGGCGGTGAGGATGGAGGCGGCGACCGCGCAGATCGCCTTTTGCGGGCCGCGGCGGCTTTTGAGACGCAGGAACTGCGCCTGCAGATAGCTGCCTTTCTTGCGGATGGCGGCCCAGGCGCACTGAACCAGCAGGGTCTTGAGCCATGGCGCGCCCTTGCGCAGGCGCGTGGAGCGGCGCTTGCCGGCACTCTCGTCGTTGCGCGGACACAAGCCGGCCCAGGACAGAAGATGCCCCGCGGTGGGGAAGCGGCTCATGTCGGTGCCGATCTCGCAGCACGATGCCCTGGGCGCCGAGCGCTTTCACGCCGGGGATGGTGCTCACGAGTTCGACGGCGTCGCGAAAGGGCGCGAGACTGGCCTCGACCTGCTGGTCCATCCGCGCGATCGCGGCATCGATCGCATCGATCTGGCCCAGATGAATGCCCAGCAGAAAGCGATGCTGCTCGTTCACGCGCCCGCGCAACGCCTCGCGCAGCTTGTTCCGGCGGACACTTCACGCCCTGTATGCGCAAGCGCGGCCAGGCGCTCCGGATCGCTCTCGCCCGCCACCATCGCGTCGAGCATCGCCCGACCGCTCTTGCCCAGCACGTTGGAGAGCACCGCCTCGAGCTTGATGTTGGCCTCCTCCAGCGTCTTGTGGATGCGTTGGGTGTGGCGGGTCTTCTCGCGCACCAGCTGCTTGCGGGTGCGCAACAGCGTGCGCAAGTCCTGCCGTCGCGACATCCGGCACGAAGCTCGCCCGGATCAGGCCATGCGCCAGCAGTTCCGCCAGCCAGACCGCATCGCTCACGTCGGTCTTGCGGCCGGGCACGTTCTTGACATGCGCGGCGTTGGCCAGAATCAGTTCGAAGCTCGCCGTCCGACAAGCACATGCCAGACCGGCTTCCAGTACACGCCCGTCGCCTCCATCGCCACATGCGTGCAGTCGTTCTCCGAAAGCCAGTCCGCCAACGCCAGCAGACCCTGCGTGGTCGTCTTAAACGTCTTCACCTCGGTGACGACCTTGCCCTCGCTCGGCCAGCCGCACGCAGGCCACCACCGTCTGCTTGTGAACGTCGAGGCCGGCGCAACGTTGATGCAGAAGCTCCATCGCTATCCTCCAGTTGCGTCGCCGGCCAGGGACCTCGTCAGGGTACTCTAATAAGCGTGCTCCACGGCCCGGACAGGCCGATTGGCGACAGTCGGGGGTGCTCCAAGGTCCCACGGTCAAACTCAGGATCGGGCTCACATGCACCAAGGAAATTGCCGACCTCCACGCCGACGACCCGCCAGTATGCCATCGTTTCATCCGCGGTGGGTCGGCCACGCCGGTTGGCAACTCAGGATGACGAAGCTGAGGCTCGGCGCGTTCCGCGCCGAGCACCTAATAAGAAACGATCGACATATAGAGCGAACACTGGCGAGTACCCGCAATGTATAGATCGTTTCATCCGCAGCGGGTCGACCCAACGCCGGTTGGCAACTCAGGATGACGAAGCTGAGGCTCGGCGCGTTCCGCGCCGAGCACCTAATAAGAAACGATCGACATATAGAGCGAACACTGGCGAGTACCCGCAATGTATAGATCGTTTCATCCGCAGCGGGTCGCCCCAACGCCGGTTGGCAACTCAGGATGACGGTTCAGAGTGCGCTTCGCTCGGGCCCCTCCCCTGACGCGTCGTCCTGAGGCGCTCGCCCGACGAAGTCGGGCGAGCCTCGAAGGACGCACAACAGAGAAGCTGTACAGCAGAGCAGCGTCCTAATAAGAAACGATCGACGTATAGAGCGAAGCACTGGCGAGTACCCGCAATGCTATAGATCGATTTCATCCGCAGCGGGTCGCCCCAACGCCGGTTGGCAACTCAGGATGACGGTTCAGAGTGCGCTTCGCTCGGGCCCCTCCCCTGACGCGTCGTCCTGAGGCGCTCGCCCGACGAAGTCGGGCGAGCCTCGAAGGACGCACAACAGAGAAGCTGTACAGCAGAGCAGCGTCCTTCGAGGCTCGGCGCGTTCCGCGCCGAGCACCCCGGATCAAGTCCGGGGCAGGCTCTCAGGATGACGGTTCAGAGTGCGCTTCGCTCGGGCCCCTCCCCTGACGCGTCATCCTGAGGCGCTCGCCCGACGAAGTCGGGCGAGCCTCGAAGGACGCACAACAGAGAAGCTGTACAGCAGAGCAGCGTCCTTCGAGGCTCGGCGCGTTCCGCGCCGAGCACCCCGGATCAAGTCCGGGGCAGGCTCTCAGGATGACGGTTCAGAGTGCGCTTCGCTCGGGCCCCTCCCCTGACGCGTCGTCCTGAGGCGCTCGCCCGACGAAGTCGGGCGAGCCTCGAAGGACGCACAACAGAGAAGCTGTACAGCAGAGCAGCGTCCTTCGAGGCTCGGCGCGTTCCGCGCCGAGCACCTAATAAGAAACGATCGACATATAGAGCGAACACTGGCGAGTACCCGCAATGTATAGATCGTTTCATCCGCAGCGGGTCGACCCAACGCCGGTTGGCAACTCAGGATGACGAAGTGAGGCTCGGCGCGTTCCGCGCCGAGCAACTCAGGATGACGGAGAGAGCTTCGTCCCGCACTGCACCGCCTGCGGGGCACGCGGCCCTCAGCTACGTCTGGATCTGCCAGACCGGATCGACGATCGGGAAGGCGTGGTAGCCGATGATGGCCCCGCCATCGAGCTCCCAGGTGATCGGCAACCCGCTGTCGTGGCGCCACAGGATGTCGGAGCGGCCGTCGCCGTTGTAGTCGCCGGTGTCCTCGATCGTGTAGTCGTTGGTGACCACCCCGAAGTCGTGGTAGCCGACCTGCGTGCCGCCATCGAGCTCCCAGGTCACCACCTGGCCGCCGACGTGACGCCACACGAGGTCGCCGCTCCGGCCGTCGCCGTTGAAGTCGCCGGTGCCGACCACCTCGTAGTCGTTGCCGACGGTGCCGTAGTCGTGGAAGCCGATGATCGTCCCGTCATCGACCTCCCAGCTCACCAGCTGGCCGAAGTCGTGCCGCCAGAAGATGTCGCTCTTGCCGTCGCCGTTGACGTCGCCGGTGCCGACGATATCCCAGTCGCTGGTCACCGCCGGGAAAGTCCGCGTGAACGCGATCTCGTCGCCGTTGAGGTCGGTGTCGACGAACGGACCGGTGTTGAGCTGCCAGCTCACCACCCCGGTATCGGCGTTGCGCCACAACAGCTCGGCCTTGCCGTCGCCGTTGAAGTCGCCGGTGCCGGCGATCTCGTCCGCCGGATTGCTCGGACCGATGGCGTGGTAGCCGGTCTGGGTGTGGTCGATGTCCCAGGTGATGATGAAGCCTGAGTCGTGGCGCCACAGCACGTCGGCGGTGCCGTTGCCGTCGAAGTCGGCGACCGCGTCGACGCTGTAGGAGTTATCGACCCCGCCCTGGAAGTGATAGTGGACGATGACGCCGCTATCGAGCTCCCAAGTCGCCAGCGGGCCGCTCTCGTGCCGCCACAGGATGTCCGACTTGCCGTCGCCGTTGAAGTCGTTGGTGTTGACGCTGGTGCGCACCTCGATCGACATCTGGTCGATGTCCTGCTCGCTGGTGGCAGTGCCGGTCAGCCCCGGATCGATACCGGTGTTGCCGCCGTCGTTGGTGGTCATCGTCAGCGTATCGGTGCCGAGGAAGCCGGTGTCGCCGTTGTAGACCACGTTGCCGGCGGCCGAGAGCGAGGTGTTGATCTGCGTCAGCGTGCCGGTGAGCGTCACCGTGTCGGTGCCGCTGCCGACGACGCCTGCGCCGCCGGCCGAGGCGACGTTGAGGATGCCGTTGTCGACGTGCAGCTGGGTGGTCAGCACACCGGCGCCGGCATCGACGTCGCTGATCGCAAGCCCGGCGATCGCCCTGTCGTGGTCGGGAAGCGCCGTCACCGAAGCCGGCAAGGTGTTGACCGGTCCGTCGTTCACCGCATTGACGGTGATGCCGACGGTGTCGGTATCCTGCTCGCTGGTGGCGTTGCCGGTCAGCCCCGGATCGATGCCGGTATTGCCGCCGTCGTTGGTGGTGACCGTCAGCGTATCGGCGCCGTTGAAGTTGGCGTTGCCGGTGTAGAGCACCGCCCCCGCCGCAGCGAGCGTGGTGTTGATCTGCGTCACCGTGCCGGTCAGCGTCACCGCGCTGGTGCCATTGTTCGACACCGCCGCGCCACCGCCGACCGAACCGACGGTGAGCACGCCGTTTAGCGACCGACAGCGTCGTGGTCAGCGTGCCTGAGCCTGAGTCGACGTCGGCGATCGACAGCCCGGTGATCGCAAGCGCGGTGTCCTCGTTGACGGCTTGCGCCCCCGGGACCGTGTTCGCCGGCCCGTCGTTCACTGCCGTCACCGCTACGGTCACGGTCGCCTGCTCGGTCACGCCGCCCGAGGTCACCGTGTAGGTGAAGGTGTCCGGGCCGTTGTAGTTGGCGTTCGGCGCATAGGTGACGAAGTCGTCGTCGGTGTTGCCGGTGCCGTTGGTGTTGATCGCGGTCGTGCCGTTCAGGGCCGCGCCCACCGCCGTGATCGCGCGCGCGGCATTCTCGAACGTGTCGTTGGCCAGAAGATTGAGGGTATTGGTTCCCGAATCCTCGGCCACGGTCACGCCGTCGTTGGCGATGTCGGCAACCGCATTGACGGTCAGGTTGGCGGTATCGCTGGCGGTGGAGAACGCCGTCGTGAGGCCGTTCGGCGATGTGTTCACGCCGCTTGTGCCGTTGGGGATGCCGTTGCTCTGATCCCAGGCGCGGAACGTGACGGCATTGGTCACCGTGCCGTTGAAATCGGCATTGGGCTGGAAGTAGAGCCGCGTGGAGACGTCGGCTGCCAGCAGCAGCGCGGACGCGTCGCTCACGACGCCCACCGCAGTCCAGTTGGTGCCGTTGTTGGTCGAATAGAACCAGGTCCCATTCGCCGTGTTGGTCCCCGTCAATGCGATGCCGACAAGCGCGCCGCTGTCGAGCTCGGTGACGTTGTCGACGCCACCGCCGCCGACGAGATCCACCAGGCTCGCCACCAGCGTGCCCACCACCCCGACCGGGGCGCCCGAGTCTTCAGTCTGGGCCGACATGACGGGCGTCGCCGCCGCATTCAGCGCGGGCGCGTCGTTGACCGGCGTCATGGTGATGCTCACCGTCGCCGTCTCGGCCGTCCCGTTCGGCGGGGTCACCGTGTAGGTGAAGCTGTCGGTGCCGTCGAAGTTCGCGTTCGGCGTTGCGGCCTACGAGTTCTGGCGCGGACGCACCGAGAACCTGGTTTCGCGCTGGCCCGCGATCGCGCTCCTGTTCGTGCACGGCGCCATATTCCTGCTGCGCACGCCGCTGACCGCGATGCTGCCTGCGTCGCTGCCCGACAAGGCGCTCACCAGCGCGTGGTTGACGGTGATCAGCGTGGAGTCCCTGCTTTTTACCATCGCGGTGGCGTTCGTGCTGGTGGCGATGGCAAAGGAGCGCACCGAGCTCAGCCACCGGAATGCGGCGCGGATCGACGCGCTCACCGGGCTCGCCAACCGCCGGGCATTCTTCCAGGATGCCGAAGAGCTGGTGCGCCTGCAGGTCGGGCGCGCCCGGCCGGTCGCGGTCTTCCTGCTCGACCTCGATCACTTCAAATCGATCAACGACCGGTTCGGGCATCCGACGGGCGATCGGGTGCTGCGGCTGTTCGCGCAGGTGACGATGGCGAACCTGCGCTCGTGCGATCTTGTCGGGCGCCTGGGAGGCGAGGAATTCGGCGTCCTCCTGGCCGACGCCACCCGCGACAACGCGTTCGTCGTGGCAGAACGCTTGCGAACGGCGTTCGCAGCCGCCGCCAGGATCGGCGGCGATCCGCCGCTCGCCGCGACGATGAGCATCGGCGTCGCGATCATCCAGGACCCACGCGAAGATCTGACCTCGCTGCTCGCCAAGGCCGACCAGGCGCTCTACCAAGCCAAGGCGCGCGGCCGCAACCGCGTCGAGCTCGCCGCACTGGACCTCTTGGGTGAGGCCGAGCAACCGGCGGGCGCCGAGGTCGAGGCCGAGGCCGCAACCCCGATCGCCCAAGCGGTGGCGTAACGCGCGTGCGATCAGGTCGTAGGGGCGCCCCCTTGTTGTGGGCGCCCCTACGGTCCAATTTACGCGCGCTCGGGCGCACGGCCTCCGCTCAGCGACGCCCATTTGAGCAGCAACGCGATGCCGAGCCCGAACGCGCCGTGGTGGATCACCTGGACGATCATGCGGGTGGCGTTCCAGCCGGCCGCCATCGGCAGTCCCCGCAGCGGAAACACCACGAACCACAGCACCAATACCGGCAGGATCGCGCCGAACAGGAACGCCGCCACATAATAGGCCGGCCCCTTCGGAAAGCGCTGCTCGAGTGCGCCGTAGACGATGCCCCACACGCCGCCCCAGAACGCCCCCGACCAGATTTGCGGCACGCCCATCGGCTTGGTCGGAGTGTAGCCGAACGGCGGACCGGCCTGCCCGAGCGCATTCAGGATCGCAATGGTGCCGTGCTGAAAGACCAGCACCGAGATCGCGCCAGCGGTGAACAGAACGATCGGATGATAGCGGAACAGCCCTCCCGCACGCGTGCCGATATTCATCGAAGTCATGGCGAAGTCCCCTCGGACCGATGATCGTTGCGAATGCCGCCGGTGCCAAGCGATCATACTACCGCGGTCCGCGAAGGCTTCATAGGATGGCGCGCGGAAGTCGTGGGCCGTCATTGCGAGCCGAAGGCGAAGCAATCCAGGGCAGCGGTGCCGCATTCGGATTGCTTCGTCGCTGCGCTCCTCGCAATGACGCACGCCGGGTGAGGGGGACTAGGAGAAGACGAATGGGTAGCGGCACGGATCGGCCCTTTCTCATAGCCGGCGGCGGCATCGGCGGACTGGCGGCCGCGCTCGCGCTGGCGCGCAAGGGCTTCCCGGTGCACGTGCTCGAACAGGCCGGCGAGTTTCGCGAGGTCGGCGCCGGCATCCAGCTCGGGCCGAACGTCTTTCGCGCCTTCGGCCGGCTGGGACTGAAGGACGCCATCCTGCAGGACGCCTGGCGTCCGGGCGCGCAGGAAATGCGCTGCGCGCTGTCGGGCCAGTGCATCACGCACATTCCGCTCGATGACGCGTTCTTTGCACGTTTCAATGAGCCCTACGCCGTCACCCACCGCCACGATTTCCATGCGGCGCTGCTGAGCGCAGTCCGGGCGAGCGATCTGGTCTATCTCGACCCCTGGAAACGCGTGGTCGACAGCGCCGAAGACGGTGAGCTTGTCGAGGTGGCGGTCGACGATGTGGAGACGGGCGCGCGAACGAAACTCGCGGGCCGTGCGCTGATCGGGTGCGACGGCGTATGGTCGTGCATCCGCGAGAAAATCATCGGCGACGGCAAGCCGCGCGTTTCCGGACACATCGCTTATCGCGCGGTGCTCAAGCGCGACGAGGTGCCGGCCGATCTGTGGCGGCCCGACGTGGTGTTGTGGGCGGGCCCGCGCACGCACTTCGTGCACTATCCGCTGCGGCGCGGCGAGCTCTACAACCTGGTCGCCGTGTTCCACTCCGACCGCTACGAGGAAGGCTGGAACGCGACCGCCGACGCCAGCCTGCTGTGGGAGCATTTCAACGGCCAGCGGCCGGAAGTGCTGCGCCTGCTCGAACGGATCGAGACCTGGCGCATGTGGGTGCTGTGCGACCGCGAGCCGGTGAGGGACTGGTCACTGGGCCGCGTCACGCTGCTCGGCGACGCCGCCCACCCGATGCTGCAATACCTGGCCCAGGGTGCCAACATGGCGGTCGAGGACGCGGTGCGGCTCGCCGACGAGGTGGCGGCGCGGCCCGACGATTTGCCGGCCGCCTTCAAGGCCTACCAGGAGGCGCGTTATCTGCGCACCGGGCGGCTGCAGATCATGTCGCGCGTCTACGGCGAGTTCTATCACGCGCGCGGCGTCACCGCCGAATTGCGCGACCAGATGCTGGGCGCGCGCACGCCGCAGGACGCCTACGACAGCGTGGCGTGGCTGTACGGCGGGGAGTAGCCCGAGCGAAGCGCACTCCGAACCGTCATCCTGAGGTGCCCGAGCGAAGCGAGGGCCTCGAAGGATGCTGCTCTCCGCCGTGCGTCCTTCAAAGCTCGCCTGACTTCGTCGCGCGAGCGCACTCAGGATGACGAGTTAGAGGGCAGCATTCCCCAACGCCGTCATCCTGAGGTGCCCGAGCGAAGCGAGGGCCTCGAAGGATGCTGCCCTGCAGTGCAGCTGCTCCGCCGTGCGTCCTTCGAGGCTCGCCCGACTTCGTCGGGCGAGCGCCTCAGGATGACGAGTCAAGCGGCAGTATTCCCCAACGCCGTCATCCTGAGGTGCCCGAGCGAAGCGAGGGCCTCGAACGATGCTGCCTCCGCCGCGCAGCTGCTCTGTTTGTGCGTCCTTCGAGGCTCGCCCGACGTCGTCGGGCGAGCGCCTCAGGATGACGAGTCAGAGGAACCTGCTGGCGAGCCAGCTGATGTGCGCGGTTTGCCTTACTGCCCCGTCGCGATGCGCTTCGCCTCGCCGGTCAGCTCGAGGATGTGCATGCCGGTGTTGGCGCGGTCGACGATGTAGATGTAGCCGCGGTCGTCGGTCTCGAGGTTGTTGGTCTGGATCGCGGTCTTGCAGCGGTCCTGATTGTTGACCTTGACGCAGCGCTTGTCGGTGGCCTCGGTGATGGCCGGAATGAAGTGGCCGACCTCCTTGGGCTGGAACGGATCGCGCACATCGAGTGCGCGGACCCCGGCGTTGAAGAACGCGATGAACACCAGCTTCTTATAGAATACCGGTGCCATGCTCTCGTTCGAGGAATGGGCGCCGAACCGGCCGCCGCGTTCGCAGAACTTTCCGCTCGCCTCCGGCACCGTCCAGTTCGAGATCACCATCGGCCGGCTCTCGATCGTCACGTCGACGAACCACACCAGCTGGCGCGGCTCGTTGCATTCATTGGTCAGCGACTCGTTCACGATCATGACGATGTCGCGCTCCTGACCGACCTTGTCGCTGGCGTACTCGGCCATGCGCATCTTGCCGAGCGGAAACGCGGTGTGCGCGCCCACGGTCGGCGACATGTCGAGCTGGCCGATCACCGGGTAGCGAAGGTTCTCCGGCGTCGGCTCCTTGAGGCCGGCGAGCAGCCGCTCGCGATCGACGATCTGCAGGATACCGCCCTTGTTGGTGCCGTAGCCGAAATAGATGCGGTTGCCTTGCGGCCCAGTCGAGATCGGCCCATGCAGGTCGGTCGGAACGGGACCGAACGAATTGGGCTCCTGACCGGCGAGACCGAAGTCGCGGATCTTCACCGGCTTGGCCGGGTCACCGAGATCGTAGACCTGCGTCATGCGGCGCGGCCGCCATCCGGACTCGCCGGAAACCAGGTACGCGATGCCGGTGTCGCATTCCCACCAGTTCTTGTGCGTGTCCTTGCCGCTCGCAATGCGCGTGACGAGGGCGGGATTGGCCGGATCGGCGACGTTCCAGATCTCGTGCGCGGCGCCCCCGAAGGTGCGCAGCATGTACACGGCGCCGCGATCGCCCCTCGGCAGCGAGGCGCCGTCGCAGACGCGCACCATCTGTGCGCCGCCGCCTTCGTACTTTCCCTCCTGCCCGGGAAGATGCTTGAGATACTTCGGATTGGCGGGATCGGTCACGTCGACGATCGAGGTGCCGTTGAATTCCGCCTGGCCGGTCGCCGGATTGACCGGCTTCGGCACCGCGTCGGTGCCGCCGTGGTGCCCGATATAGGCGATGTAGCGGTTGCCCTGCCGGTGGATGGTCGGCTGGTAGGCGCTGCGCGCCTGCAGATCGTTGTAGCCGACGAGGCGCATGTCTCTGGCCTCGGGCGGCGCTCCGACCTTTTGCATTTGCGCCGCGGCAGGAAGGCCCGAGCAAGCGGCCGCAACGACCGCCAGGGCCTGCGTCCATCGCCCGCCCGCCGTCCAAGGGCACCTCGTCATCGTCATGACGTTCCTCCATCGCCGAATCTCGCGCCGACCGCGCGGCTTCTCGGTCAGGCTGACGGCGCATTCTGCGCTCGGCTGAGAAATCGGTCGAGGGGTGCGTCGCCGACTATGGGGCCGGGATGTCGCCTGTGCGCCAACGCTCGGTGAGCCCCACGCGGAATGCCGCGAACCGCCTTTCGGCGATCGCGGCGCGGATGCCGGCCATCAGCTCCTGGTAATAGGCAAGGTTGATCGTGGTCAGCAGGATCGCGCCGAGCATTTCGTTCGCCTTGACCAGATGGTGGAGATAGGCGCGGCTGTAGTCGCGCGCCGCGCTGCAACCGCTCTCCTCGTCGATCGGGCGTGGGTCGTCGGCGTGCCGCGCGTTCTTGAGATTGATCGACCCGAAGCGCGTGAAGGCGACGCCGTGGCGGCCGTTGCGCGTCGGCAGCACGCAATCGAACATGTCCATGCCGCGCGCGACCGCTTCCAGCGTATCCTCCGGGGTGCCGACGCCCATCAGATAACGCGGCCGATCGGCCGGCAGCGCGGGTCCAACCATTTCGACGATGCGCAGCATCACCTCCTGCGGCTCGCCGACCGCAAGGCCGCCGATCGCGTAACCGGGGAAGCCGATGTCGATCAACGCCCGCGCGCTCTCCATCCGCAGGCGGAGATCGTCGCCGCCCTGCACGATGCCGAACAACGCACGGCCGGATGCGTCGGTACCGAACGCGCGCTTGCAGCGCTCCGCCCAGCGCAAGCGACAACCGCATCGCGCGCTCGACGTCCGCCGGCGCCGCCGGAAGCCGCATGCATTCGTCGAGCTGCATCGCGATGTCGGCGCCGAGCAGGTTTTGGATCTCGATCGCGCGCTCGGGGGTGAGCGTGTGCGGTGCTGCCGTCGAGATGCGAGCGAAAGGTCACCCCGTCGTCGTCGATGCTGCGCAGCGGCGCGAGCGACATGACCTGGAAGCCGCCCGAGTCGGTGAGGATCGAGTGCCGCCAGTTCATGAACACGTGCAAGCCGCCGAGCCGCGCAATGCGCTCGGCGCCCGGGCGCAGCATCAGGTGGTAGGTATTGCCAGCAGGATGTCGGCGCCGGACGCGCGCACCGCGTCAGGCAGTATGCCCTTCACGGTCGCCTGGGTGCCGATCGGCATGAACGCCGGCGTGCGCACCACGCCGTGCGGCGTCGCGATCTCGCCCACGCGCGCCGCGCCATCGGTGGCGAGAAGACGGAAGGAGAAGGTGGACTCATCCGAAAGGAATCTAGCGTGTCCCGCACGCGATGCAGCGCGCCCTGGACACGCGTATCAGTCTTGCGCCCGAAACAGCAAGCAGGCGTCGCCGTACGAGTAGAACCGGTAGCCGATCGCGATCGCATGCGCGTAGGCGCGCTGCATCACGTCGAGACCGGAAAAAGCCGCCACCAGCATGAACAAGGTCGACCGCGGCAGGTGGAAATTGGTCAGCAGCGCGTCGACGGCGCGGAAGCGATAGCCGGGCGTGACGAACAGCGCGGTCTCGCCGGTAGAAGGCTGCAAGCGCCCATCGGCGGCGGCCGTGCTTTCGAGCAGCCGCAACGCGGTCGCTGCCGACCGCGATGATACGGCCGCCGGCAGCGCGCGTCGTGTTCAGCGCGTCGGCGGTCGCCGCGCTGACCGTGCCCCATTCGGGATGCATCCGGTGGTCCTCGGTATCGGCGGCCTTGACGGGCAGGAAGGTCCCTGCCCCGACATGCAGCGTGACGCAATGCAGGCTTATCGCCACGCGCCTTGATGCGATCGAGCAACTCATCGGTGAAATGCAGGCCTGCGGTCGGCGCCGCGACCGAGCCCTCTTGGCGCGCGAACACCGTCTGGTAGTCGCCGCGGTCGCGCTCGTCGGGCGGCCGGCGCGACGCGATGTAGGGCGGCAGCGGCATGTCGCCGCGTTCGGCGATGGCCTGGTCGAGCACCGGGCCGTGGAACGCGAAGGCCAGCGTCACCTCGCCGCCCTCGCCCTTGTGCTCCACCGTCGCGTCGAGCTGACCGAGGAAACAGACCTTGCCCTCGTCGCCGAAGCGCACGACGTCGCCGGCCTTGAGTTTCTTGGCCGGGCGAACGAACGCCGCCAGCGCGAGCCGTCGAGCCGCCGGTGCAGCGTCGCCTCGATGCGCGGCCCCTCGCCGCCCGGACCAAGGCGGCGGCCGGTCAGCCGCGCCGGGATCACCCGCGTCTCATTGACCACCAGCGCATCGCCGGGACGCAGCAAGTCGGGCAAGTCGCGAATGCCGTGATCTGCCAACTCCGGCATGCCGTCCGGCTGCACGACCAGCAGCCGCGCCGCGTCGCGCGGGCTCACCGGGCGCAACGCGATGCGATCCTGCGGCAGGTCGAAGTCGAAGAGGTCGGTGCGCATCGGACGATGGAGGACAGCGGACGGAGGACCAGGTCAGAGCTGGAGAATTCCGTCGTCCGTCCTCCGTCGTCTGTCCTCCGATTCAATTGGCGTCCGCCACGTCGGCCGCCATGCGCGCCGACACGATCTTGTCGGGATCACGCACCGGCTCGCCGCGCTTGATCTTGTCGACGTTCTCCATGCCGTCGGTGACCTTGCCCCACACCGTGTACTGCTTGTCGAGAAACCGTGCGTCGTCGAAGCAGATGAAGAACTGGCTGTTGCGCGCTGTCGGGATTCTGCGCGCGTGCCATCGAGCACGCGTGCCGCGCACATGCGGCTCGGCGCTGAACTCGGCCTTGAGGTTCGGTATTTCGACCCGCCGGTGCCGGTGCCGTGCGGGCAGCCGGTCTGCGCCATGAAGCCATCGATCACGCGATGGAACACGATGCCGTCGTAGAAGCCCTCGCGCACCAGCCGCTTGATGTGAGCGACGTGCCCGGGCGCAAGATCGGGCCGCATGTCGACGACCACCGGGCCCTTCGTCGTCTCGATCAGCAAGCGGTTCTCCAAATCCTTGGCCATCTCAACCTCCTGTACGGCGGAATGCTCTGTCGTCGATGTAGCGGATGGCGATCGGTCGTCCGGCGATCGCGCCGCCGAGGCCCTTCGACAGCGGCAGCGGCATGCAGCGCGCCAGACTGTCGGTCACCGCCCGTCGGTAGAGGTCGCGCTGCTCGAGCGGCGCGTCGCGCGTCGTGTAGGTGAACCGCGGCGATCCGATGATGTTCGCCGGACGCGGTCGAAGCTCAACCGGATCGGAGATCTCCATGCCGGCCCGGCCCTCGTCGAGCGGCGGCGGCGTCCAGCACGCGCGCAGGGCGACGAACAGATCACGCAGCGTGTCGAGCTCGTCGCCGTCGGTGACCGGCCGGTCCGCCTCGCCCCTGCGGCTTCTGACCGTCAGTCGCAAATCCTGACCGAGCGGATACAGCAGATACGGCTCGCACGGATGCTTCGGACCGAGCAGATTGCAGGTGATTCCCGGCTGCGCGACCGCGGGCGCCGCGCCGACGATCAGCGGGGCCGCGATCGGGAGCGCGAGCAGCGCGCGCCGACGCCCGATGCCGATCATGCGAAGCCCGCACGATCGATCCGTGATGCCGCGCCCATCGCAGCATGCCGCGGAGCGAGGACGCGCGCCATTAGTTCTCGATCGTCGCCTTCTTGATGTAGTCCATCCTCGGGAAGTCCTTCATCAGGTATTCATTGCCTTCGCGCTGGATGCGCGATTGGTCGGGACCACGGCCTCGCGGCGCACCCTCGCCATATTCGTTGAACAACTGGTCGACGACCTTCATTCCGGAGAGCACCTGGCCGAACGGCGCGAACCCTTGTCCGTCAAGCCCGGCATTGTCCCCGAAGTTGATGAACACCTGGGTCGTGCGCGAATTCGGGCCAGACGTCGCGAAGGTGATCGAGCCGCGCTTGTTGCTCTGCTTGACCGGGTCATCCTTGATCGTCGCTGCCGCGCCAAGGCGCCGAAAGCTTCGGGTCGCCGTTGATGCCGAACTGCACCATGAATCCGCTGATCAACGCGGAAGAAGCGAACGTTGTCGTAGAATCCGTTTTTGACGAGATTGTAGAACCGGTCGGCGCCGTTCGGCGCCCAGTCGCGCCGCACCTCGATCACGACCACGCCCTTGCTGGTGTCGAGCCGGGCCTTATAGGTGGCGGGTGCCTTCTCGTTGAGTGCGACGGGATTGGCGAGATTGCCGGCCTGGCCGAACACCGGCGCCGCGGATGCGGCAATCAAGCAGCGCCGTGGCAAGCGCGAGGAACGATGGACGCGTTTTCATGAGGCTTCCTTGCAGCGTTTGCCGCCGTTGCATCAGGAACCGGTCTTGCCGGCGAACCTGCTCTTGAGGCGCTCGGCAACCGAGGCCGGCACGAAGCCCGAAATGTCGCCGCCCATCGCGGCGATCTGGCGGACCAATGTGGCGGTGATCGGGCGGACCGCCAGGCGAAGCCGGAAGGAACACCGTCTGCACCGTCCGGCGCCATGGCGGCGTTCATGCCCGCCATCTGCATCTCGTAGTCGAAATCGGTCCCGTCGCGCAGGCCGCGGACGAGCATGCTTGCGCCCTCGCGCTTGCGCCGCCGTCGACCACCAGGTCGTCGAACAGTGATGCAGGCCAGTTCGCAACCGGCGTCCCGCGCGATCGGTACGCAGACACGCGATGAGCAGGTCGCGGCGATCCTCGGCGGAGAACAGCGGCGTCTTGCCGGGATGCACCCCGATCGCCAGCACCAGCCGGTCGACCAACCGGGCGGCTTGACGCACAACGTCGAGGTGACCGTTGGTGACGGGGTCGAACGACCCGGCATAGAGCGCGGTGCGGGGCATCAGCGGGGTCTAGCCTGCGGCGTAAGCTGGCCGCAAGATCGGCCCGCAGGCCGGCGGCCGCGCCTCGCTGCGAATTTGCTATGTTGGTTCGATCATCGTCGAGGGAGCGATCATGCGCACGACATTGTTCGCCGTCTGCCTTGTGCGCTGTCGCCGGGAACGCCGGTTCGATCGTGGCACAAACGCCTCCCAGCCCGAATGACCTGCGCGTCTACGCCGGCCTGCATGCCGCGGCCGTCAAAGGCGACGCGGCCGAGATCGAGCGGCTGATGGCGGCCGGCGAGCAAGCCGAACGTCCAGGACGCGAACAGCCGCACCCCGCTGCACGTCGCGGCGTTCTTCGGCCACCAGGCGGCGGCGCGCACGCTGCTCCGGCTCGGCGCCAACGCCAATGCGCTCGATGCCCAGAAGTACGACATCGTGACCATCGCGGCGGTGCGCAACGACGTGCCGATGCTCAAGATCGCGCTGGAAGGCGGCGCCAATGCGCGCACGATCACCAGCCCGTACGACGGCACTGCGCTGATCGCCGCGGCGCATCTCGGTCATGCCGAGATCGTGCGCGACGCTGATCGCCGCCAAGGCGCCGCTCGACCACGTCAACAATCTCGGCTGGACCGCGCTGATGGAGTTGATCGTGCTCGGCAACGGCGGGCGCGATCACACCGACACGCTGGACGCGCTGGTCAAGGCCGGCGCCAACGTCAACCTTGCGGACCGCGCAGGCGTGACGCCGCTCGGCCACGCGCGCCAACGCGGCTACGCCGAGATGGTGCGGATCCTGGAAGCGGCCGGCGCGCGGTGAGCCCCCACCACGCCGCGTATGCAATCGCGAATGTCCCCGCCCCTTACCTCTCCCTACTGGCGGCGAGAGGTAAGGACTATCGCCGGCCGGCCGCCAGCAGCACCGCCGCGCCGCCGAGCAGGATCGCGCCCGAGGCCTTGTCGGCGATCCTTTGCGCGCGTCCGGTCACGGCCGAGCGGGCGCGCGCCGCAAATAGCGCGTAGAGACAGTCGCCGAGCGCAGCGATCGCGCAGAACGTCAGCGCCAGCTGCCAGAGCACCCGGCCGCTCTGAAGCGGATCGGTGAGGAACTGCGGCAGGAACGCCGCCTGGAAGATCAGGGTCTTTGGATTGGCGAAGGCGACCGCAAACCCCCGCCCGAAGGCGCGCTCGCCGCGCAACGCCGGCAGGGCATCGCCGGCCGGAGGCTGCTTGGACAGCAGCTGCTGCAGCCCCAGCAGGGCCAGGTAGGCCGCGCCGGCATAACGGATCAGGTCGAAGTGGCGCGAGTAGAATTCGACCACCCAGGCGAGGCCGAAGGCGATGGCCGAGAGCTGCAACAGCGCCCCGACGTTGACGCCGGCGGCAGTCAGCAACCCGGCGCGCGCGCCGTGCCGCAGGCTGGTGCCGACGATCAGCGCGACGTTCGGCCCGGGGGTCGCAATCAGCAGCGCGGAGGCAAGCACGAAGACGATATAGAGCTCGAGACTCGATGAGGTCATTCCGGGCTGTTATCGGGTCAGCGGCGCACGCCGTTCAAGCGCAGCTTTGACCAGCGCGGCGTTCGACGGCGCCACGCGGCCGTCCGGCAGGGCGCAGCCGTCCTCGAATCCGACGCGGGTCGAATAACCACGGGCAAAGGCAGCATCCAGCAACGGCCACACGGTCGCATCGAGCCCATGCAGGAGAACCGGCTTTGACGGATGCGCGGACCAGCACCGCTTCGAGTGCGCTCAATTCCTCGAAGGCCTCGCTTTCGGCCTGATGATTGATTTCGAGCAGGTAGCGCAACGCCGGGCGCGCGAGGTCGAGCGCGAGACACCTTTTTGCATCGGCCGCCGTCCAGAGGCCGGCCTCGACCCCGATGCCGCGCTCGCGCAGGGCTGCGACTACCGCAGCACAGTCCCGCTCGACGATATTGACGGAGGCGTAGTCCGGCAACACCGACCAGGCGCCGATGTACTGCCGCCGGCGTGCATCGTCGTTCTCGATCCACTCACCCGTGCTGATGCCGACGAGGGTGCCAGGACACGCTCGTCGCAATGCCATGATGGTGCGATCGACCGCATCCGGCGCGAGCGTCTCGCGGCCGGTGTCGTCTCTGATGTGCACGTGGAGCTCGCCGGCGCCGGCGTGCACCGCCGCGACCGCGTCGGCGACGATCGTGTCCGGCGTGGTCGGCAGCGCCGGATGGAACGCTTGATCGCGACTGCCGTTGAGGCAGGCCTGGACGATCACGCGATCACCCCTCGCCGTCCGTCATCCCGTTGCCGTTGCCGGCGTCCTCGCTCAGCCGCTCGACCGAGACCACCTTTTCGCCTTCGGCGGTATCGAACACCCGCACCCCCTTGGAAGCACGACTGCAGATGCGGATGCCGTCGACCGGGACGCGGATCAACTGCCCGCCGTTGCTGACCAGCATGATCTGATCCGACATCTCGACCGGGAAAGCGGCGACCAAGGGCCCTATCTCCTTCAGCTTCGTGGGGTCGGTCGCCCGGATGCCCTTGCCACCGCGGCCGGAGACGCGGAACTCGAACGACGACGAGCGCTTGCCGTAGCCGAGCTCGGTCGATGGTCAGAACGAACTGCTCCGCGGCGCCCATTTCCACATAGCGATCGGACGACAGCGACACATCGCCGTGCGCCTCCTCAGCCTCCACAACGGGCTCCTCCGGCTCGACCTCCTCCCCGGTGGCCGCCCGCCGGATAGCGCCCGACTGCTTGAGGTACACCGCGCGCTCGGCGGAGGTCGCATCGAAGTGCCGCAGGATCGACAGCGAGATCACACGGTCGCCGTTCTCCAACGCAATGCCGCGCACGCCCATGGAGGTCCGGCCCTGGAACACCCGCACGTCGGAGACCGGAAAGCGGATGCACTGACCGGCGGCGCTGGTCAGCAGCACGTCGTCCTTCTCGGTGCAGATCTGCACGTCGACGATGCCTTCGCCCTCGTCGAGCTTCATCGCGATCATGCCCGAGCGGCGCACATCGACGAAGTCGGACAGCTTGTTGCGCCGCACCGTGCCGCGCGTGCTGGCGAACATCACGTCGAGCTCGGCCCAGGACGCTCTCGTCTTCCGGCAACGGCATGATGGTGGTGATGCGTTCGCCCTGCTCCAGCGGCAGGATGTTGATCAGCGCCTTGCCGCGCGCCTTGCGGCGCGGCAAGCGGCAAGCGCCAAACCTTTTCCTTGTAGACCTGCCCGCGCGAGGAGAAGAACAGCACCGGCGTGTGGGTGTTGGCGACGAACAGGCGGGTGACGAAATCCTCCTCGCGCGTCTGCATGGCGGCTCGGCCCTTGCCGCCGCGCCGCTGCGCCCGATAGGTCGACAGCGGCACGCGCTTGACGTAGCCGAGATGCGAGACGGTCACGACCATGTCCTCGCGCTGGATCAGGTCCTCGTCCTCGACCTCGCCTTCCTGCTCGATGATCTCGGTGCGCCGGGGCGTCGCGAACTCCTTCTTCACCGCCAGCAGCTCGTCCTTGGCGATTGCCAGGATGCGCGCGCGCGAGCGCAGGATATCGAGATAGTCGGTGATCTCGTCGGCAAGCTTGTCGAGCTCGTCGGCGATCTCGTCGCGGCCGAGCGCGGTGAGCCGCTGCAGGCGCAGATCGAGGATCGCGCTTGCGCCTGCTCGGCCGACAGCCGATAAGTCGCGGTTTCGGTCAACCGGTGGCGCGGATCGTCGATCAGGGCCACCAGGTCCGCGACCGCGGAGGCCGGCCACTCGCGCTCCATCAGCGCCTCGCGCGCCACATTCGGATCGGGCGCGCCGCGGATCATGCGGATCACCTCGTCGATATTGGCGACCGCAATCGCGAGCCCGACCAGCGTATGGGCGCGCTCGCGCGCCTTGCGCAGCAGGTGCTTGGTCCGCCGCGAGATGACCTCCTCGCGCGACACGCGACGAACGCGCGCAGCAGGTCCTTCAGGGTCATCACCAGCGGCCGGCCGCCGTCCAGCGCCACCATGTTGGCGCCGAATGTCGATCTGCAAGGCGGTGAAGCGGTAGAGCTGGTTGAGCACGACGTCCGGCATGGCGTCGCGCTTGAGCTCGATCACCACGCGATAGCCGTCGCGGTTCGAACTCGTCGCGCATCTCGGCGATGCCCTCGATCTTCTTCTCGCGCACCAGTTCGCCGATGCGCTCGACCATATTGGCCTTGTTCACCTGGTAGGGAATTTCGGTGATGATGATCGCCTCGCGCTCCCGGCGCAGCGTCTCGAACTCGACCTTGCCGCGCATCACGATCGAGCCGCGGCCGAGATGATAGGCGGCGCGGATGCCGGCGCGTCCGAGGATGATGCCGCCGGTCGGGAAATCCGGGCCCGGGATGATGGCGTTGAGCTCATCGATGGTCAGTTCCGGGTCGTCGATCAGCGCCACGCAGGCGTCGATCACCTCGCCGAGATTGTGCGGCGGGATGTTGGTCGCCATGCCGACCGCGATGCCGCCGGCGCCGTTGACCAGGAGGTTCGGGAACCGCGCCGGCAGCACCACCGGCTCGCGCTCGTTGCCGTCGTAGTTGGCCTGGAAGTCGACCGTGTCCTTGTCGATGTCGTCGAGCAGCGCGATCGCGGCCTTGGTGAGCCGCGACTCGGTGTAGCGCATCGCCGCCGGCGGATCGTTGTCGACCGAGCCGAAATTGCCCTGCCCGTCGATCAGCGGCAGGCGCATGGAGAAATCCTGCGCCATGCGCACCAGCGCGTCGTAGATCGCCTGGTCGCCGTGCGGGTGGTACTTGCCCATCACGTCGCCGACGATGCGCGCCGACTTCACATATTTCTTGTCCGGCGTGTGGCCGTTCTCGTGCATCGAGTAGAGGATGCGCCGATGCACCGGCTTGAGCCCGTCGCGCACGTCGGGCAGCGCGCGCGCCACGATCACGCTCATGGCGTAATCGAGGTACGAGCGCTTGAGCTCGTCGGTGATCGAAACGGGCTTTATGTCCGAGGGAGGCGGGTCCCCCGGCCGGGTATTGTCGATGTCGGACAAGTGACGAATCTCGGACGGCTGGAACGGTGATTTTTTATACGCTTTTCGGGCCCGGAAAGCCATCGCAAAGCGCATCTGCCATGTAGTATTTTACCTCTATATTTCAATAGGTTGATGGCACCTTTTGGAGCCGCGCGACGCTCGGCGCGGGCGACCGCGGGCAAAGCCCGCAGAACGGCCGCGAAACGCCTCCGGCTTGACCTGCGCCCACGCCCTCGCGACGCTCGCCCGATGCCGGTCGATACCCTCGTTTCGGCGCTGGTGACGCTCCTGGTCGTGGTCGATCCGATCGGGCTCGCGCCAATCTTTCTCGCCTTGACGGAGGGCATGACCGACGCGGCGCGCCGGCGCGTCGCGGCACGCGCCAGCCTGATCGCCTTCGGCGTGCTCGCCGGATTCGCGCTCGTGGGGCAGTGGCTGCTCGCGCAACTCGGCATCACGCTGCCGGCGTTCCGCATCTCAGGCGGACTGCTCTTGTTCGCGATCGCGTTCGAGATGGTCTACGGCCGGCGCAGCGACCGGCAGAGCAGGACGGCCGAGCAGGCGGCGCACGAGGAGCACGCCAAGCATATCGCGGCCTTCCCGCTCGCCATTCCGCTGCTCGCCGGCCCCGGCGCGATCACCGCCACGCTGCTCCTCGCCGGTCAGACCGGCGGCCGCCCTGCCCTGCTGGCCGCGCTATTGGCCGTGATCGCGGTCGTCGTCGGCATCGCCCTGATCGTGTTCTGCCTCGCGGTCCCGATCGGCCGCGCGATCGGCACCACCGGCAATCTCGTGCTCTCCCGGCTGCTCGGCATCATCCTGGCGGCGCTCGCCGTCCAGTTCGTGATCGACGGCGTGCGCGCGGTGCTGCCGGGTGTAAGGATCAGCCGCCGAACGCCACCCGGTACATGATGCGGCCCGGCATGAAGGTGAAAAAGCCAGCGATCACCAGGGCGCCGATGAAGATCGACGTCATGGTCTTGCGGTGCGCCCCGACGCGATGACGCCGGGCCGCGAGGACGGCAAGGGGCAGCATCACCAGAGTGAGGATCGACAGCAGATGGATGGCGCTGAAGGGGCCGAACATCCGGATGTCGTGGATCCAGAAGGAACTGACCGCGACGGTGAGCATCAGCACCACCCAGATCCAGCCGAGCGTCCGGTGCGGGATCGTGCCCTTCGGCGCCGCCAGCTGCACCGCGCCAAGCGCGAACGCACCCATGGCCGCGAAGGCGTGGAGCTGGATCACCGGACTGGAGCTGAGCAGCGGCGCGAGCGACATGGTCATTCCCCCATTCTCACAGTGCTACGCCGTCAAGGGCGCCCCGCTCAATCGCGCGGGACGTCGCCGTTTGGGGCCCAGCCGCGCCAGGCGATGACGTCGCGATAGAGCGACTTATCCAAAGTGGTCTTCGTGTCGCTGGGAACGGTCAGCCGCACCCCGGCAAGCGCGAATGCCCCCATGGCGAAGGGGTAGACCGGCCCTACCGAGCTGGCATTGAGCAGCGGCGAGCGACATGGTCATTCTCCGGGCTTTCCTATGTTGATGTGAATGTATATAACATTAACATCGGTCGCGTCAACATCACCCCGTTCACGCCTGCGTGACGGGTTTGGCCCATCCCTAGAGCGGGATGATTTTCTTCGAACCGTCATCCCCCTCTAGCTTTTTTGCTAGAGCATGATCTTTTCCGAAAACCGGTGGCCACTTTTCGGGATCATGCTCTCGCGGTTGCATGATGCGTCTTTGGGCGCCTGAAGAGCGCGCTGCCGAACAATCCGAAGGAGCCGAACCGTGATCACCGTCCATCATCTCGAAAACTCCCGCTCGCAGCGCGTGCTGTGGCTGCTCGAGGAGCTCGGGCTGCCGTACGAGATCGTGCGCTACGCGCGCGATCCCAAAACCATGCTGGCGCCCGCGGAGCTGCGCCGCGTGCATCCGCTCGGCAAGGCGCCGGTGATCACCGATGACGAACGGACGCTCGCCGAGTCGGGCGCCATCCTCGAATATCTGGTCGAAGCCTATGGACAAGGACGGCTGATCCCTCCGCCCGGAACGCCGGCGCGGGTCCGCTACACCATGTGGATGCACTATGCGGAAGGCTCCGCCATGCCGCCGCTGGTGATGAAACTGGTGTTTGGGCGGCTGCCCGGGCGCACGCCGGCGCTATTGCGCCCGCTCGTGCGTCGGGTCATGGCGGGAGCGCAGCGCGGCTTCGTCGATCCGCAGCTCAAGGCGCACGCCGACTACTGGGAGGCGGAGCTTTCGCGGCACGCGTGGTTCGCCGGCGACGACTTCACCGCCGCCGACGTGCAGATGAGCTTCCCGCTCGAGGCGGCGGCAACGCGCGGACGGGGGACCGAAGGCCGGCCGAGAGTGCAGGCTTTCCTCGCGCGCATCCACGCGCGTCCTGCCTATGTCCGCGCGCTCGAGCGCGGCGGTCCCTACGCGCTGATGCGGTGAGGGTGGCGCCACAAGGCGGCGAAATCAGCGTCGCGTCGGTTCTTCCCGTGCCGCCTTGAAGCCGGCGACGAAGCGCGCCAGCGTGTTCGAGGTCGCGCCGCGCGGCAGCATCACCTCGACCAGCGAGAAGACGCCGCGCCGCTCGACCGCGCGCTCGAGCGCGGCCGCGAGCTCCCGGCGCGTGGTGACGCGCTCGCCGTGTCCGCCGAGCGAGCGGCGCGATGTCGGCGAAATGCCAGTCGTCGAGATCGTTGAACGCCGACTCGGGCTGGAACACGCGCAGCATCTCCCAGCTGCGGTTGTTGAACAGAACCACGATCGGGTCGAGCCCGTAGCGCCGGCAGTTGCCGAGCTCCCAGCCGGTCATCTGGAAGGCGCCGTCGCCGACCAGGATCATCGGCCGTCGTCCGGTCGCGGCGGCGACGCCGATGCCGGCCGGCACGCCGAATCCCATGCCGGCGTAGTAGCCGGGCGCGGCCAGCGCCGTGTTCTCGATCTCCATCGCGACGAACAGGCAATCGCCGGTGTCGGCGGTCATTGGCATGTGATCGTGCTCGGTCGAACAGGTCATTGATCGCGCTCGCGATGTCGGACGGTGCAATCGGCGCATCGTCTCTTCGCATTCCGCACGGATAGCGCACGAACGGCGGCGTCGGCCGGCGCTTTGCGCCGCGGTAAGCGGCCGCGCGCGGGCGAGCAGCGCCTCGACCAGATCCTCGATCGGCACCTCCGCATAGGCGTGGTGGCCGATGCGCACCTGGCGATCGATGGCGAGAACGGTGCGGCGCGGGTCGAGGCGGCGCTGCGATAGCGCGAAATTGGTGTCGCAGACGATGACGCCGAGCAGCAGCGCCATGTCGGCCCGCTCGACCAGCTTGGTGACCGCCGGATGCCCGGCGGCGCCCAGATAGGTGCCGATCACCACGTCCGGCGCGTCCTCGAGCAGCCCGCGCCCCATGAACGTGGTGACCACCGGAACGCCGAGCTTGCGCGCGAGGTCGGCGACGCGCGCCTCGATGCCGTAACGCCGCACCTCGACGTCGACGATGATCACGGGCGACTTGGCGCGCGCGAGCTTCGCCAGAATCTCCTCGGCGCATTCCGTAAGCGCCCCCGAATCCGCCGGCCGCCGCGGCAGAACGGGCACCGCCGCCGTCTCGGCGCCGACCAGGTCGCGCGGCAGCTCGATGTAGACCGGCAGCGAGCGCTCGCGCGCGCTGCGCAGCACGCGCGCGATCTCGTTCGGGCGCGGTCGCGGGGTCATCGAGCACCGCCTGGTCGCAGGTGATCTCCCTGAAGACTGCCGCCTGCGTGTCGACAGTGCGGGCCTGATGGTGCAGCAGGAAACCGCTCGCGCGCTCGCGCGCACCCGGCGCACCGGCGATCACGACCACCGGCGAGCGCTCCGCATAGGCGCCGGCGATCGAGTTGACCAAGTTGAAGGCGCCGGCGCCGTAGGTGACGACCGCAACCCCGAGCGTCGCAGCGGTAGCGCGCGGCGGCGTCGGCCGCGAATCCGATCGCCGGCTCGTGGCTCAAGGTGTAGTGCGGGAGGATGCCGCTCTCCTCGATCACCTTGAAGAACGGCAGCACGAAGTCGCCTGGGATGCCGAAGATCTCGCCGGCGCCATGGTCCTTCAGGCCTTGCAGCAGCGCGGTCGCGAGGGTCGGCCGTATCTTGGCCCTTCCGCCTACACCACCGCTGCGCCGCTGTTTCACTGCCGTCCGCCTCCACGGCCCGCCGCCGCTACGGACGCGCCAGAAACTCCGCAACGATCGCGATCTGCTCCGGCACGTTCAAGGCCGGCGCGTGACCGCACCCCTCGATCGTCACGACGCGGCAGCGCGGATTGCGGCGGGCCATGGCTTCGGCGGTTTCCGGCAGCAGCAGGTCGGACTGCGCCCCGCGCAGGCAGAGGATCTCGCACGCCAGCGCATCCCACTGCGGCCATTGATCGTTGTCGTTCGGATGGCACTCGAACTGCAGCACCATCTTGGGATCGTAGTGCGTGGTGATTCCGCCGTCCGGGAGCCGGCGCGCCGAGGTCTCCGTCAAGCGCCGCCATTGCGCGTCGCTGAGATATCCGTACGGCTTGTAGACCTGCCGGAAATAGGCCTCGAGCTCCGAGACGCGATCGAACGCGCGGCGGCTTGCCCGCATAGGAGCGGATGCGCTCGACCGCGGCGGCCGCGACCTGCGGGCCGATGTCGTTGATCACCAGCCGGCGGATGCGATCCTTGAGCGGCCCGGCGCCGGCGCGGATCGCGATGGCGCCGCCCATCGAGGTGCCGAGCCAATCGACCGTCCCCAGTTCCAGATGATCGAGCAGCGCGGTCGCCAAGCGGGCATAGAACTCGTAGCAATACTCCTGCTCCGGCGCCGGGCTCCATTGGCTCAATCCGCGACCGATCGTATCGGGCACGATGATGTGCCGGTCGCTCGCGAGCACGCGGGCGATATCGTCGAAGTCGCGGCCGGTGCGCGCGAGCCCGTGCCACATGACGAGCGGCGGCTTTCCGCGCTCGCCCCACTCCATGTAATGGATCTCGCGATCGAGCACGGTCGCGTAGCGGGAGCGTGGATCGGTCATCGTGCGCGACCCCGCAGCTTGCCGACGATCCCGGTCGGGAAGAAATAGACGCTGAGGATGAACAGCAAGCCGAGCCACAGCAGCCAGCGGTCCGCATGGAACAGCTGCGGAAGCACCGGCAGGCCCTCGGTCGCCTTGCCGATCAGCCCCATCAGGTTCTGCAAATAGCTTTCGGCCAGAAGGAAGATGGTGGCGCCGAGCACCGCGCCGTACAGCGTGCCCATGCCGCCGATCACCACCATCAGGAGGATATCCAGCATGATGTCGAAGGACAGCGTCGTCGCCGGGCCGGTATAGCGCAGCCAGACGGCGCAAAGCACGCCGGCCAGCGTCGCCATGCCGGCGGATACGCAGTTGATGATCGAGCGATAGAGCACCGTGCGATAACCGAGCGCCTCGGCGCGGAAGTCGTTCTCGCGGATCGCCTGCAGCACGCGGCCGAACGGCGAGTTCACCACGCGGAGCATGACGAGGAACAGCACGAGCGAGGTGAAAAACAGCAGGTAGTAGGCGATGATCCGGCCGTTGATGGGCACGCCAAAGAGGCTTTGCTCGAACAAGCGAAAGCCCGGCCGCAGCAGCGCCGGGATCTGGTAGGTGCGGCCGTCCTCGCCGCCGGTGAGCCAGCCGAGCTGCGAGGCCAGGATGGCGAACACGGTGGCGACCGCCAGCGTGATCATGGCGAAGAAGATCGCGCGCACGCGCAGCGAGAACAGCCCGATGACGAGCGCGAGCACGACCGAGACGACGAGCGCGATCAGCGTGCCGAGCGCGACCGACGTCCAGGTCGGGCCCCAGGTGTAGAGCGCGATGCCGGCGCCGTAGCCGCCGATGCCGAAGAACATGGTGTGGGCGAACGAGACGATGCCGGTATAGCCGAGCAGCAGGTCGTAGCTCGCCACCAGCACGATGAAGTAGCAGATCTTCGCCGCCGCATTGAGCGACTGCGAGCCGGGGAACAGAAACGGCGCCAGTGCCAAGCCGACGAAGATGACCAGCAGCGCGGCGGAAAGGACCCGGCTCTGCGGATAATCGTCGGAGAGGATCGCGCGCAGCATCAGAGACCGTTTGACAAGGGCGTCTTGCGTGCTTCGAGACGCGCGCGTTCCGCGCGCTCCTCAGCATGAGGAGGTTGGCGCCAGCCATGCGCTGCTACCTCATCCTGAGGAGCGGTCCGGAGGACCGCGTCTCGAAGGATGCACAAAGCGATGGGCGGTTGCTCTCGCATCTCAGCGGTTCGCCACCGGATAGAGGCCGCGCGCGCGCCACAGCAGGATCAATACCATCAGCAGGATGTTGGATCCGAGCGCCAGCTTGGGCGCCAGGAAGCCGGTGTAGTTGGCGGTGAGCGCCACCAGCAGCGCCCCGATGAAACAGCCGCCGACCGAGCCGAGACCGCCGATGATCACCACGATGAAGATGAGCACCAGCAGCTCGAGCCCCATGCCGGGGGTGAGCGCCTCGCGATAGAACGCCCACATCACGCCGCCGAGGCCCGCGAGCGCCGAGCCGGCCACGAACACGCCGATGAACAGCCGGTCGATGTGATAGCCGAGCGCTTCGACCATCTCGCGGTTCTCGACCCCGGCGCGGATCAACAGCCCGATCTTGGTGCGATTGAGCACCAGCAGCATGCCGGCGAACACGACGAGGCCGATGACGACCGCGACCAGCCGGTAGCGCTCGACCGCGATATCGCCGAACACGATGATGCCGCGCAGCGCCGTCGGCAGCGGCAGCGTGATCTGGATCGGCCCCCACAGCACGATGATGATCTGCTGCGCCACGATCAGCCCGCCGACGGTGACCAGGATCTGGTGCAGATGCCGGCCGTAGACCGGCTTGATGATGACCCGCTCGAAGAAGTACCCGGCGATGCCGGTGATCAGCATCGCCAGGCCGATCATCGCCATCAGGGCGAGGAAGTTGAGCGCCAGCGAGTCGGCGGCAAGCCAGCCCGACAGCGGCAGCAACAGCAAGGTGGTGGTGTAGGCGCCGAGCGAAATGAAGGCGCCGTGGCCGAAATTGAGCACGTCCATCAGGCCGAAGACCAAGGTGAGGCCCGAAGCCATGATGAAGATCATCATCCCCATGGCGAGGCCGGCCAGAGTCAGCGTTGCCCAGGTCGAGGGCGAGCCGACCAGCGGCAGCGCAATCAGAATGATCAGCGGCGCCAAGACCAGCGGCTGCCAGTCGATGGCGCGCTTGGCGACCGCGTCGCCGCTGCTTTCGGCCGCGCTCATTGATGCGAATCCAGCGTGAGGCCGAGCAGGCGCTCCTGCGCGCTCGCGGTCGGCGGCCAGCTCCGCCATCGCGCCGGTATGCACCACCCGGCCGTTGTCCATCACCGCGACCGTGTCGCCGAGCGTGCGCGCGAACATGAAATTCTGCTCCACCAGCAGGATGGTGGTGTCGGTGCGCTTGAGCTCCTGGAACGCCGCGATCATGTTGACGATGATCGATGGCGCGAGCCCCTTGGTCGGCTCGTCGATCAGGATGAGCTTGCGCGGCTCGACGATCGCGCGCGCGATCGACGAGCATCTGCTTCTGGCCGCCCGAAAGCACGCCGGCGGCGGCCGACCAGAATTTCTTCAGCGCCGGGAACAGATCGAAGATCCAGCGCAGCCGCGTCTGATCGATGTCGCCGTCGCGCGCCGCCAGCAGCAGGTTCTCGCGCACCGTGAGGTCGGCGAAGATTCCCATGTTCTCCGGCACGTAGGCGATGCCGGCCTGCGCCACGTCGGGGGTCGCCCAGGCGGTGATCTCGTTGCCGTCGAAGCGGACGCTTCCCGACGAGGCGTGCCACAGGCCCATGATGGTGCGCAGCGTCGTGGTCTTGCCGGCGCCGTTGCGGCCGAGCAGCGCGGTGAGCCCGCCGCGCGGCACCGTGAGATCGACGCCTTGCAGGATGTGGTAGGGCCCGACATGGGTGTTGACCGCGGTCAATGCGAGGAGCGGATCAGCGCATGCGCGACCCCCAGATAGGCTTCCTGCACGATCGGCGACGCGATCACCTCGGCGGGCTCGCCGTCGGCGACGAGCGTGCCGTTGTGCAGCACGATGATGCGGTCGGCCAGCGAACGCACCACGTCCATCTTGTGCTCGACCAGCAGGATGGTGCGGTCGCGCGCCTCCTTGATCGCGCGGATGAGGTCGAGGATGACCGGCACCTCGTCGACGCTCATGCCCGCGGTCGGCTCGTCGAACATGAAGATCTTCGGTCGCAGCGCCAGCATGATCGCGACTTCGAGCTTGCGCTGATCGCCGTGCGAGAGCGAGCCCGCGGTGGTCATCGGACTGCGCGGTCAGGTTCACCTGCCGCAGCAGGTCGTCGGTTTCGCGCGATCAGGTCGCGGTGGCTGTTCCACAGCCTCCAGAGGTCGAGGCCGACGCCGGCCTGGCTCTGGACCGCGATCCGCACGTTCTCGTGCACGCTCAGGCCGGGGAACAGGTTGGTGAGCTGGAATGCGCGGCCGATGCCGCGGCGCGCGCGCGCGGAGGCCGGCAGCCCGGTGATGTCCTCATTGTCCCACAGCACCTGCCCGGCGGTCGCCCTGAGCTGGCCGGACATCAGGTTGAAGTAGGTGGTCTTGCCGGCGCCGTTCGGCCCGACGATCGCGGTCAGCGTACCGGGTTGGAACGCGCAGCTCACCGCGTTGACGGCGACATGGCCGCCGAAGCGGATGGTGAGATCCGCGCGTTTCCAGAACCGACATGTCATGCCCGCGCAGGCGGCACCCAGTAACACCATTCGGCCGGCGAATGCTGGGCCGCGCGTCGCGGGACGACGTCCGAGGTCGTCAGCGCACACTCATCGCTTGTTTCGCACGGGCACCGGCAACTCGGCGATCGGGATCTCGCGAACGACATCGAGCAGATCGTTCTCGTCCTTGCCGCCGCTCTTGACCTTGAAGTGATACATCGGCTGCATCGCCTGATGGTCTTCCTTGCGGAACGCCATCTTGCCCTTCGGGGTGTCGAACTCCATGCCCTCCATGGCGGCGATCAGCTTCTCGGTGTCGGTGCCGCCGGCCTTCTTGATCGCGGCGACAACCGCGGCTGCGGCCGACATCCCGCCGGCGGTGAAGAAATCGGGCGGCGCGTTGAAGCGCTTCTGGTGCTCGGCGACCAGCCAGTCGTTCATCGGATTCTTCGGGAAGCCGTAATAGTAGTAAACGGCGCCCTCCATGCCCGGATAGTTCCGGTAGGGCTTCATCGCCGGCAAAATGTTGCCGCCGGGCGCAAGCTCGATTCCGAACCGTTCGGGCTTGAGATCGGCGATCTTGGTCAGCGGATGCGGGCCCGCCCAGATCATCGCGATCACCTTGCGACCCGGCTTGTCCTTCAAGGCGTCGAACAGACGCTGCGCCGAGGCGGTGAAGTCGGTGGTGGTCTGCGGCGCGTACTCCTCGAACACCACCTTGGCGGTGCTCTTGGTGTCGGCGAGCGCCTGCTTGAGCGCCGCCACGCCGTCGCGGCCGAAGGCGTAGTCCTGGGCCAGCGTCGCGACCGAAATGTCGCCCTTGCCGAACGCCACCGCGGTCGCCAGCGCGTCCTGCGTGGAATTGCGCGAGGTGCGGAAGACGTAGCGGTTCCACTTGTCGCCGGTGATCGAGTCGGCGACCGCCGGCTCGACGATCAAAATCTTCTTGTTCTCCTCCGCGATCGGCAGCATGGCGAGCGCGGCGCCCGAGGAGGTGGTGCCGATGGCAAGATCCACCCGGTCGTCTGCGTAGGCCTGCTCGAGCAGCGATTTGGCGAGATCGGGCTTGCCCTGGTCGTCCTTGGACAGGATCGACGATCTTGCGGCCGTTGACCGTCATCGTGCCGTTGGTCAGGTACTCCAGGCCGAGCATCAACCCGGCCTCGGTCTGCTTGGCATAGGCTTCCAGCGGACCCGTGCGCCCCGCCAGCAGCGCAATCTTGATGTCCTGCGCGGCGGCCTCGCCGGCCGCCAAGACGCCGGCGCAGAGCAGCAGCCGGGCAAACAAAACTCTCATCCGATCCTCCTGAAGGTTGCTCGCATCCGCATAGCCAATGGCCGGCCATGCTGTCGAGCCCAGATATGAGGCCGTGCCGGCGAGGCGTCTGCCGGCTGCTCGTCCACAATAGAATCGCCATGCCCGGGCTTGACCCCGGCATCGATCATTCTTCGCAAGAGTCTTTACTTGTCGGATGGATTGCCGGGTCAAGCCCGGCAATGACCGATTGGTGTTTGCAGCCGCGATTGCCTCGGGCCCTGCCGGTTCGATGCGAACCGGCGGCGGCGAGGCGGTCAGAACGGGATCTCGTCGTCCATGTCGGCGCGTTTGCCCGCGCCCGCCATCGCCGGCGCCGGCGCCGGCTTGCGCGATGCGGTCGGACCTTGCGAGCCGAAATCGCTGCTGCCGTCCTCCAAGGCGCCCTCGCCGCCGCCGCCGATGCGGTCGAGCATCGTGAGCTCGCCGCGGTAGCGCTGCAACACGACTTCGGTGGTGTATTTGTCCTGGCCCGATTGGTCCTGCCATTTGCGGGTCTGCAGCTGGCCCTCGATGTAGACCTTGGAGCCCTTCTTCAGATACTGCTCGGCCACGCGGGCCAGATTCTCGTTGAAGATGACCACGTTGTGCCACTCGGTGCGCTCGCGCCGCTCGCCGGTCGCCTTGTCGCGCCAGTTTTCCGAGGTCGCGACCCTCAAGTTCACCACCGGCTCGCCGGAATTGAGCCGCCGCACCTCGGGGTCCTTCCCGAGATTCCCCACCAAAATCACCTTGTTCACTGAACCCGCCATGACACGCTCCCGATCATCCGCTGCTCGATGCACCCTAGACCCGCCATTGCAGGCGCGGACGGCACGTTGTGCTTTTCCACAGACCTTCTTGGCGGGACATCCCTTGTTCTCTATTTGTTCCTAGCATACTGTCGCAGGCCGCGCAACTCCGGGCTTGAGTCGGCCAGCCCGAGGCCGGGGACCCGCACGCCGCTTGGGATGACGGCATTTTTTGGCTGGCGTCGCGCGGAGGCGATTACTACGTTCGGAGCGTTCCGGGATATGCCACCAAGACCGCGGGCCGCGTCGCGCGGACCCCAGAAACGGCCGTCTCGCGCGGCAAAGACCGATATGGACGAGCTTTTCGACAAGGCCCGCGGCCCCCGCGCCGACGCCCGCGTGATCGCCATCCGCGGCGCGCGCGAGCACAACCTCAAGAACGTCGATCTGGAGATCCCGCGCGACCGGCTGGTGGTGTTCACGGGCCTGTCGGGCTCGGGCAAGTCCTCGCTCGCCTTCGACACGATCTATGCCGAGGGCCAGCGGCGCTACGTCGAGTCGCTATCCGCCTACGCGCGCCAGTTCCTGGAGATGATGCAGAAGCCGGACGTCGACCAGATCGACGGCCTCTCGCCCGCGATCTCGATCGAGCAGAAGACCACCTCGCGCAACCCGCGCTCGACCGTCGGGACCGTCACCGAGATCTACGACTACATGCGCCTGCTGTGGGCGCGCATCGGCGTGCCCTACTCGCCGGCGACCGGGCTGCCGATCGAGAGCCAGACCGTGTCGCAGATGGTCGACCGCATCCTGGCGCTGCCGGAGGGCACGCGGCTCTACCTGCTGGCGCCGGTGGTGCGCGGGCGCAAGGGCGAGTACCGCAAGGAGCTCGCCGAGTTCCTCAAGCGCGGCTACCAGCGCGTGAAGGTCGACGGCAAGTTCTACGAGATCGCCGAGGTGCCGGCGCTCGACAAGAAGTTCAAGCACGACATCGACGTGGTGGTCGACCGCGTCGTGGTGCGCCCCGACATCGCGCCGCGGCTGGCGGATTCGCTCGAGCAGTGCCTCAAGCTCGCCGACGGGCTGGCGGTCGCGGAGTTCGCGGATGCGCCGCGGCCCGCATCCTTCGAGACGCGCCCTGCGGGCGCTCCTCAGGATGAGGGAAAGGGCACGCGCCCTGCGGGCGCTCCGGATGGCAGCGCGCGTCGAGGGGCAAGGGCGCTGGGCGCAAGGCCCCTCGTCCTGAGGAGGCGCGCAGCGCCGTCTCGAAGGACGAGGGCCCGGGCCAGGACGAGAAGAAAGTCGCAAAAATCCACGACCGCAGCGGCCCGGAGCGGCTGATCTTCTCGGAAAAATTCGCCTGCCCGGTGTCCGGCTTCACGATTTCCGAGATCGAGCCGCGGCTGTTCTCGTTCAACAACCCGTTCGGCGCCTGCCCGGCCTGCGGCGGCCTCGGCGTCGAGCAGAAGATCGACCCCGACCTCGTCATCCCGGACAAGGAGGCGACGCTCAAGCGCGGCGCCATCGCGCCGTGGGCGAAATCGTCGTCGCCCTATTACATCCAGACGCTGGAGGCGCTCGCCAAGCACTACCGGTTCGCGCTCACCGGCCAAATGGAAGGAGCTGCCGAAGCGAGGCGCAGGACGCGATCCTCTACGGCTCCGGCGAGGACGCGATCAAGTTCGTCTACGACGACGGCCTGCGCGCCTACGAGACCCGGAAGCCGTTCGAAGGCGTGATCGTCAACCTCGAGCGGCGCTTCCGCGAGACCGAGAGCGAGTGGGCGCGCGAGGAGATCGCGAAGTATTTCACCGACATCCCGTGCCACGCCTGCAACGGCTACCGCCTCAAGCCCGAGGCGCTGTGCGTGACGCATCGCCGGGCTACATATCGGCGAAGCGAGCGAAATGTCGGTCAAGCGGGCCGGCGAATGGTTCACCGGGCTGCCGCGAGCAGCTGACGCAAGAAGCAGAACGAGATCGCGGTGCGGGTGCTCAAGGAGATCCGCGACCGGCTGAAATTTCTGGTCGACGTCGGGCTCGAATATCTGACCTTGGGGCGCGCCTCCGGGACGCTGTCGGGCGGCGAGAGCCAGCGCATCCGGCTCGCCTCGCAGATCGGCTCGGGGCTCACGGGCGTGCTCTACGTGCTCGACGAGCCGTCGATCGGGCTGCACCAGCGCGACAACGCGCGCCTGCTCGAAACGCTCAAGCGCCTGCGCGACCTCGGCAACACCGTGATCGTGGTCGAGCACGACGAGGACGCCATCCGCACCGCCGACTACGTGGTCGATGTCGGCCCCGGCGCCGGCCGCCACGGCGGCGAGATCGTCGCCCAGGGCACGCCCGACGACATCATGGCGAACCCGCGCTCGCTCACCGGCAAATACCTCACCGGCGAGCTGACGATCCCGATCCCCGAGCGCCAGATGATCAATCCGCGCCGCACCCTGAAGCTGATCGGCGCGCGCGGCCATAACCTCAAGGACATCACCGCCGAGATCCCGCTCGGCCTGTTCACCTGCGTCACCGGCGTCTCCGGCGGCGGCAAGTCGACGCTCTTGGTCGACACGCTCTACCGGGCGGTGGCGCGCCAGCTCAACAATGCGAGCGAGGCCCCGGCGGCGCACGACCGCATCGAGGGCCTGGAGCACATCGACAAGATCATCGACATCGACCAGTCGCCGATCGGGCGCACGCCGCGCTCCAACCCGGCGACCTATACGGGCGCGTTCACCCCGATCCGCGAATGGTTCGCCGGCCTCCCCGAAGCGAAGGCGCGCGGCTACGAGCCGGGACGGTTCTCGTTCAACGTCAAGGGCGGGCGCTGCGAGGCCTGCCAGGGCGACGGCGTCATCAAGATCGAGATGCACTTTTTGCCCGACGTCTACGTCACCTGCGATGTCTGCAAGGGCAAGCGCTACAACCGCGAGACCCTGGACGTCGAGTTCCGCGGCAAGTCGATCGCCGACGTGCTCGACATGACGGTCGACGAGGCGGCCGAGTTCTTCCGCGCGGTGCCGCGCGTGCGCAACATCCTCGAGACGCTGCAGCAGGTCGGCCTCGGCTATATCCACGTCGGCCAGCAGGCGACCACGCTGTCGGGCGGCGAGGCGCAGCGCGTCAAGCTCGCCAAGGAGCTGTGCAAGCGCGCCACCGGGCGCACGCTCTACATTTTGGACGAGCCGACCACCGGGCTGCACTTCCACGACGTCGCGAAACTGCTCGACGTGCTGCACGAGCTGGTCGAGCAGGGCAACACCGTGGTGGTGATCGAGCACAATCTCGAAGTGATCAAGACCGCCGACTGGATCATCGACCTCGGCCCCGAGGGTGGCGACGGCGGCGGCGAGATCGTGGCCGCCGGCCCGCCGGAGGCGATCGCGCGGGAGAAGCGGAGCTATACGGGGCGGTTCCTGGCGCCGGTGCTGGGCCGCCGGCGGCGGGCCGCGGGCGCGCCGGCGTCGAGGCGGCGGAGTAGGAGCGCTTATGCGCCAATTTTGAGTTTCAATCGTTCTGCCGCCAGTTTGAATATAGATTGTCGACCGGTGACGCTAAGATCGCGCCGTAGTATGTGAATTCAATGGCATCTTGCAGGTTCCGGCCAGTTCAGCGGTAGGCGAGACGTCCAAGCAACACTTTTGAGAATGCGACGTCACTAGACCTAGACGGATCCAGATTTGGTCACGACATCCGAGTTGCTTAGAACCATGCGAAGATGACGGCCGCTTGGAAGAGCTCGATCTGCTACGGTCTTCTGAGGCGCTATGGTCGATGCCGACACGACGAAGGCCGTGACGAGCCTAGGCTGTTCGTTGTCGAAGCACGACGCAGAGTTCGTGTTTCGGCACAGCGACCCGTCCAAGCATTGTCTGGTCGCAAATGATGCCGCTTGAGCATCGGTCGACGCAGCTTTGAGGCGATGGGAGCAGTTCCGGGCGGGTGCGAGAACGCTTCCTGATGCAGCACGGCAGATGCAGCAAAGATCGGCGCCGCGATCATAACGTCGGTCGCCACCGGACGCGTGCAGCAGTCAGTCGAGGGCGCGAACATCGATCAGCTTGATCCGGATCGTGCCGTTTGCTGCGCGCAGTTCGAGATGGCATAGCTGCCTTATGCGATGACGCCCCGCGCGAACTAGATCGTGGTCTTGGAGTTGATGCAAACCTTTCTGTTAGTCCAGCCAGGCTCGAAGGCGTTCAGCTTCTGACTGAGCGATCAACGATTCGAATTCCGCATAAATGCGCCTGTCCGCTCTCGTGGCTCGACAGCGTCGATCGCCGCACGCTCGCGGATTCAGAGAGCAAGTTCGATGCGACGCCAGAAGCTTCGATGCCGCGCGCCTCGCGGAGCGTGGCGAGCCTGCCGATCAGACACCGTTCAGCGTCGCCCGCACGTCGCCGCCATGGTCTGACAATCCGAAAGTGCTCTATAGGCAGAGAAATCCAGCATGGGCGAACAGCGATCTTGCGATGTTCATGGCGCTCCATCGAGAGGATCGTATGAAGTACTGCCGCTGCCGTTCATCGACAGCTCGTTGCCCCGATCAGCAGTCAACTCGTCCTAGCCGAAGTCCAAGTCAACCAAACCAGTAGTCTGAGTAGATACCGCGATGACTATCAAGTTCATTTTCCGATGGATCTCGCTTGGGCAATCAATCCAGATCTAAATCAACGAAGGATCTGCCGCAGGTGCACAGAACAGGAACGATTTTATGTCCAACGCAGAGAAAGTTCCTAAGTGCTATACAATCTGATGAAGCACGCTTAAATCAGACACTCATTATTTTTGCGACAATTGCAAGACCACAGCTATCCTCACCGACGGCGGCCTTCTTCAGATTTAGCGGAGTAGCCCGGATTGAGTGGCATCGAAATCCCGAGCGCACTGCCGTAGGGCGGATTAGCGCAGCGTAATCCGCCGGTTGCGCCCTGCATCAGCGGCGCAATATGCTTTCGCTAGTGCGCCCTACGAGCTCGCTAGTGCAGGAACGGCCACATGCAGTTTGCGTAGCGCGCGCTGCACCGCTGGCATCGCAAAGGCGGCGGGATCGCCGGATCGACGGCACATCGCTGCAGATCGCGCCAGCACCGTCGGCACAGAGGCACCAGCGTGGCGCACTCCGCAGCCGAATGGCGACGGCGGCACGCCGCGATGCAATTCGAGCCGAGCACGTAGGTCCCCGTGACCCAGCGCGACCCGCACAGCAGGACCGGCTCGACAAGCGACGGCACGGCGATGCTCTTGCCCACCGGCCCCAGCATCGCCAACGTCATGCTTTGTTCGTTCGGCGTGTCTTCGGCACGCGCCTGCAGCACCGGAAGAGTGAGTGCGACCAGGACGATCAGTGCAAACGCCCAGGAAATACCTCGCTTCATCGATGTCATGGCAGGACCTCCGCCTTCGCAGATGACTGGAGCGCCAAAGAGAACCTCCTCATTCTGATCGCAGACACGAAACTCGTCAATCCTTGATAGATGCCATGCAAGCGGCGCGGATGCGCGTAGCGATATCCGTGGTTCGCCGGTGCCGGACTTCGCTGCCGCTCGATTAGGCCTGCGCGCTCAATGCCCGCCCAACGACAGCCCGTAGGGCGGACTATGCCAACAGCACCAGGTGTTGACCCATCCACCCGTTATGGCCGCGCTTGTCCCGGCCCATCCACGTCTTGAGTGCGGCACCGCTAAGAAAGACGTGGATGCCCGGCACAAGGTTTCACGCCCGGGCCGGCCAAAGGGCCGGACCCGGGTGCCGGGCATGACGAGTTGGAATTTAGTGCCGCTGGTATTAGCGCAGCGTAATCCGCCAATTCCGCCCCGCAGCAGAGCAGCGCAATACGCTTCGCTATTGCACCCTACACCGCGACGAGTTGGGTCACGTGCTTCCGTGCGGAGGGCCGAGGGACGGGCACGCGACGCATTGGCTCCCGCTCCTACTCGTCCATCATCGCCTCGATGAAGGTCTTCGGATCGAGGCAGAATTCGCGCATCAGTCGGTAGTGGTCCGTCTCGCGAAGGGTCACCGGCTGCAGCCCGTATTTCGTCAGGCGCAACAGCGTCGCGCCCGGATAGGCCATCAGGATCGGCGCGTGCGTCGCCATGATCACTTGGCTGATGCCGGACCGTTCCATCATGCGCAGCAGTTTCAGGAACTCGATCTGCCGCGCGGGGGAGAGCGCCGATTCCGGCTCGTCGAAGATGAACAGCCCCTGCCGCTGACAGCGCTCGGCAAAGAAGCGCAGGAAGCCCTCACCGTGCGAATGCGAGAGGAAGTCGGGCGGCGGGCCGGAGAGCGGCTCCTGCGCGGCTTCGTCGAGATAGCGCGCGACGGCGAAGAAGCTCTCGGCGCGAAAGAACCATCCCCAGGTGATTTTTGGCAGCCAGCTTGCGCGCAACGCGTCGGCGAGCCGGCCGCCCATCGCCTCGATGGCGCGGGAGTGGTCGACCGGCCGGTAGCCCTTGGCGCCGCCCGCCTGGTCGAAACCCGCGAGGGCGGCGATGCCTTCGAGCAGCGTCGATTTGCCCGTGCCGTTCTCGCCCACGATGATGGTGATGGGGTCGCGAAACTCAAGCGAGAAATCGCCCCGCAGGAACGGCAGGCAGAACGGATACGCCTCCGGCTCGCGCACACGCGCCGCGTCGACCCAGATGCGCCGCAGATAGGGCGCCGGCATTCTGATGGTGCGGTGTCGGGCCATGCGCCTATTGTGCGCCAACAATGACTTGCCGGCACGTCCTCAACGCCAGCCCCCCGGAGTTTTTTGGCCGAAAGGCGCGCCGCACGGGCGCTTTCATGCATCAGGAGCTGTAAGGCTGCTCACTCGATCGACAGGCCGACGGTCTTGACCACCTTGGCCCATTTCTCGGTCTCGTCGGCGACGAGCTTGCCGAATCCCTCTGGCGACAAGGCGAGCGGCGTGCCGCCGAACTCGGCGATGCGTGTCTTCATCTTCGGATCCACCAAGGCGGCGTTGACGGCCTTGTTCAGGACGGCAACGACGTCACGCGGCGTCCCTTTCGGTGCGGCGATGCCGTAGTAAAGGCTCACGTCGTAGCCTGGGATCGTTTCGCCGACCGTCGGCAGCTCGGGAAAGACAAACGAGCGCGTCGCCAACGTCACCGCGAGCGCGCGCAGCCTGCCCGACTTCACGAACTCGACCGCGCCCGGCAGGTTGTCGAACATCACGTCGACCTTGCCGGTCATCAGGTCGGGATACGCCGGGCCCGCGCCGCGATAGGGCACGTGCTGCAGGTCGATGCCGGCCATCAACTTGAACAGCTCGCCGGACATGTGCGGCGAGGTGCTGGCGCCCGGCGAGGCCATGTTGAGCTTGCCCGGATTGGCCTTGCCGTAGGCGATGAACTCGGCAACCGTCTTCACCGGCAGCGAGGGCGGCACCACCATGATGTTGACCAGCGTCATGATCCCGGCGACAGGGGTCGTGTCGCGCAGGAAATCGAACGGGAGCTTCTTGAACACCGAGGCGCTGATCGCGTTGTTCGGCCCGACGAACATCACGGTGTAGCCGTCGGGCGGCGAATTGACCACCGACTGGGCGCCGACATTGCCGCTCGCGCCGGTGCGATTCTCCACGATGAACGTTTGACCGAGATGCTCCGAGAGCCACTCGCACAGCACGCGGGCGATGATGTCGTTGGAGCCGCCGGGCGCAAAGCTGACGACGAAGCGCACCGGCCGGTTCGGATATTTCTCTTGCGCCAGGGCCGGCGCCACTCCGACGCAGAACAGGCCAAGTAGAAAGACGCAGAAGCGAATGATGCGCATTGCCCTCCCTCCCTCGTGGCAGCCCGCACAACCTTGGCAAGCGTAGTGCGAGGACGAGTTGAGCGCCAGCGAAACCCGAGGCCAACCTGGCTTCAGTGCCCTCCAACCTCGTCATGCTGAGGTGCTTTCCCGGACGAAGTCGGGGAAAGCCTCGAAGCACGCACGCGCGGCACCGTTGGCAACTGTCGGAGCATTCCTCGGATCAGGTCCGAGGACAGGCTCTTCGCGGCTCGGACGCTTCGCGGTTGAGCGCCTCAGGACGACGGTGTTGTTTTCGTCCGGACTCTTCGCTGCCGCCCAACCGGCTACTTGCTGCGACCTAATGGCCAGCACACCACGCCGCGGCTCGCCCCGTACGCGCGGCGCGGCGATAGTCGCGCGGCCTCAAGCGAAAAACGCGGCCGAAGGTCGCGACGAAGGTCGACAGGTCGCCGAAACCATGCGCGAACGCAATCGTCGCGACGGTCTGATCGGTGGTCGCGAGCGCAATGGCGGCGCGCCGCAGCCGGGTGCGCACCAGGTACTGATGCGGCGTGACGCCGGCGACGGCGCGGAACACCCGCAGGAAATGATACGGGCTCATCTGCGCCGCGGCCGCGAGCGACGTCACCGACAGCGGCTCGGTGTAGCGCGCCTCGATCAGATGCAGCGCGTCGATGATGCGCTTCTCGTCGCGGCCGTTTGGCCCGGCATCGTTTTGCGGCAGGCCATGCAGTGCGGAAACGACGTCGCCCGCCAGGCGCAGGGCGAATTCCTCAACCCGCCCGGCGTCCGCGAGCGCGGATTCCGTCTCGATCGCGGTCGTGAGCGCGACGACCGCCGGCGTGGGCGCAAGGCGATGGGTCGGAAAGACGAACGTGCCCGCTCCGGACATCGCCCCGACAAGGCGCTCAAAACATTCGATGGTGTAGTTGAACGAGATGCAGCGATCGCCCAGGGGCTGCTCATAGGAGCATTCGAACGCGTCGCCGGCGTTGCCGAGCAATACGGCGCCGGGCATCAGCGTGACACGGCCGCGCGACGACCGATAACCGAAGCTTCCTTCCGTCACCGCGGCAATCACAAGGCCTTCGTGGCGCTCCTCGAAGCGCGATCCTTCCGATGCGGCGCGAAACACCACGTCGCTCACGCGCCAGCCCTGCCCTTGCGCCAGCAACGTCCGGGTGGATGTCACGCCGGCGCCGTGGGTCGATGTGATGCCGTCGCTTCGGTGCGTCATGGATAGCAATTTTCCCCAAGCCAGCGCCGTCAACAAGCGCTATGTAGGACGACGAAGCAGATACAGCAATCGTTCAATCATGGAGACGCGCCATGCCGGCCACAGCTTTGCGAGCCGCGACCCAGTCGGATCACGACGTTCTGGAGCAACTCAACCGCGACTACATCGATTCGGTGCAGCATTCGGACGTGAACCGCTTCGACGAAATTCTCGCCGACGATTTCTACTGCAGCAATCCGGACGGCTCGCTCGTCGATCGCGCCGCCTTCCTCAAGCAGACCGCAAGACCGGTGACGATCTCGAACCTGAAGGCCGAGGACGTCATCATTCGGATCCTGGATGACGTCGCCATCATCCATGCGCGCACCGCCTACACCAAGCCGGACGGCAGCGCGGGCGGCGGGCGCTATACCGACGTATGGGTGCGGCGCGACGGGCGCTGGCTTGCCGTGTCGGCCCATGTGACGCGGCTGTGAGCAATGGACGGTTAAGCAAAGCGTCGCGACGCGGTGTGTGCCCACGTTCGTCGCATGGAAAGCCGCGTGGGCGAGCCGCAACAGCGCGAGGGACGGCGCGCGTTGCGCGCCTTTGCCCGCCCACCCAGTTAGCCCTGGGAAGATAGCGCTTGCCGCGGAAAGTTCCGGGCTCCTTGCTACAACGGCGTCGGCCGCGGTCGGCTGCGCGCGAGCTTCAAACCGTCTCGCGCGCTCATTCAACGCGGCTGAGGGGCGTGGTAGTCTCCCCTTCATGACGATCGAAGAGATCGAAGAAGCCATCCTGCGGCTGCCGCCCGATGAGCTCGCCAAGTTCCGCGTCTGGTTTGCGGAATTCGAGACCGGCATGCCCCCCGCGAAGGTCGTGCAGGAGACCGCGGCGACCAAGCTTGGGCGGCTCGCCGGGCGGGCGATCGCGGACTTCCGCAAGCGCACGCGCGACAATCAGTAGGGTGCGCGAGGCGCCACCCGGATCGGCGCGTCGCGCCGTTCGGGCGCAGACTCCGGTGCCGCGAGCACGTGCCGCTGCGCGACACCTTGCCCACCCTTTGGGTCACATCGCCTGGCCCATGCCGCGGATGCGGCGCGCCATGGCGCCCATGATGTAAAGCGCGAAGTTCGGCACTTCGTCGATCATGAACCGGAAGCGGCGCTGATCGATGGCGGAAAGCTCACATGGCTCCTTGACCCGCGCGGTCGAACTGCGTGGGGCCTCATCGATCATCGACATGAACCCGATCGCCTCGTTCGGTCCGCACACTTCCACGACCTTGTCGCCGATCACCATTTCGATGACGCCGGATTGAACGACGTACATGCACGACCCCGGATCGCCCTGGTTGAACACGATCGCCCCATAGCCGAACGTGACGCTCACCCCCGCGCGCTTTGCGAAAATACGCATGTCGATGTCGGTCTTCATTCCTGCCTGCCCCATAATGGCGGCGCGCACGGCGCCTGGCCGCAAGATACAGGGAAGCTGGACCCGGATAAAAGCGCCGATCCGCGTTTCGCTACCGCATCATCCTCGGTTAAGGTCCGCGCGCGGAGAGCCACCGAAAGTCTCGTGTTTGCCGGACTATTCATCGCATTGTCCGCCGCGATGCTGCTGACCGTCGGCGCAGCGGTCGCGGCGACCAAATTCTCTGCGCCGAACGATCCGGTCGGCCTCATCACGTCGATCTATGACGGCATGCTGAGGGCTGACAAAGGCCAGCGGGCCCGCTGGCTCGATGCGCGCGAGCGGCATGCAGACCGTTGCCTCGTACACCCTCAAGGTCGAAAGCCGCGGCGAGGGCCGCGCGACCGTTGCGGCCACGCTGGTACCCAAGGGCGAATGGGTGAGAGCGTCGCCGGAGGAAAACGTCGTGCGCTACGATGTCGTGCTGGAAGGCAGCCGCTGGAAGATCGACGATATCCGCAGCCGCCTCGGGGACCGCGACTGGTCGCTGAAGGATTTGCTTACGCGCGCGCTCAAGGCGCCGTGATGCACCCTTCGGGTCACTTCCCGGCCGCAGCCTGCAGGATCGGGGTGAGCCGCGCGATCTCGCTCTTGACCAGCGCGGCGAGCGGCGCCGGGCCGCGCCTGCCCTTCTCGGCGATCTCCGCGCCGAGATCGATCAGCCGCTTGCGCGCGGCCTCGTCGTCGAGTGCGCTGTCGAGCGCCGCAATCAGCCGGTCGAGCACCGGCTGCGGTGTACCCTTCGGGGCGAACACGGCGTAGAACGGCGCGGCGGAGAACTGCGGCAGCCCGCCCTCGGCAGCAGTCGGGACGTCCGGCAGCGCGGGATGGCGCTTGGCGGTCGCGATGGCATGCGCCTTGACGGTGCCGGCGCGCACGTGCGGCAGCGGCCCGAGGATCGGATCGCAGACGTAGTCGACCTGGCCGGCGAGCAGCGCGTTCATCGCCGGCGCGGTGCCGGTGAACGGCACCAGCGTCGGCTTGATGCCGATCGCCGCATTGAGCAGCAGGCAGCCGGTATACGACACCGAGCCGACGCCGGCATGCGCCATGTTAAGCTTGTCCTCGTTGGCCTTCGCATAGGCGATGAACTCCGCCAGATTGTTCGGCGGCAGGTCCTTGCGCGTCACCAGCAGCATCGGCTGCTCGGCGACCAGCCCGATCGGCTCGAAGTCGGCGTCCGGCTTGTAGGCGAGGTTGGGATAGAGCGCGACCGCGGCCGCGTGGGTCCCCATGTGGCCGAGCACCAGCGTGTAGCCGTCGGGGTTGGCGCGCGCGCCGCGCGCGATGCCGGTGGTGCCGCCGGCGCCGACCACGTTCTCGACGGTGAACTGCTGGCCCAGGCTGCGCGAGAACTGATCGGCCACGATGCGCCCGGTGACGTCGGCGGGACCCCCGGCCGCGAACGGCACGATCAAGGTCACCGGCCGCGTCGGGTATGTTTGCTGAGCGCCTGCGCCGATGACGCTGGCGAAAGCTGCAACCGCGACGGCGAGAAACAGCCTGGTCATTCCTTCACTCCTGTTCGATTGGCTTGTGCGAAGCATCATCCCCGGGACAGAGGAAACGCAAGCGCGCGAGTATCTGCTCCGCACGGACGGTTCCCCGGCCTTGCCGGCCGCCAGGATGCCGGCCGCATGCTTGCGGCGCGGCCGAGGTGATGGGCATGATGGCGCCATCATGACTGTGCGCACGCAAATTACCATGGATCCCGAGCTGCAGCGACGAGCGCACGCCAAGGCTGCCGAGCTTGGCATCTCGTTTGCTGAATACGTGCGACGGGTAGTGGCCGACGACCTCCGGGCCCCGAAGCCGAAGCCTGACATCTCGATCGTGTTCGATCTAATCGACGAAGGTCCGCCGACCGACATCGCGCGCGACAACGACAAGATGATCGGCGAAGCGGTGTGGCGGGACTATTTGCGCAAGACCGGCCGCAAGCCGCGGCGCGGCCGCTAAGGCAACGTTGCCGTTGAGCGTTTTCGTCGATTCCTCGTTCTGGTTCGCGTCCGTGGTCGCACGCGACCGCAATAACGCGCGGGCGAAAGCCGTCCTGGAGGGACAGCGCGAGCACGTCACCACCGATCATGTCGCGGTCGAGACATGGCTCCTGTTGCATAGCCGTTATCATCGTCATGGGGCGGAGCGTTTTTGGGAGCGCATTCGGCAAGGCAGCGTGCATATCGAAATCGTGACCGCCGCCGACATGGAGGCGGCCTGGGCGATCGGCGAAGCCTTTCCGCATCAAGAATTCTCCATCGTCGACCGCACTAGCTTCGTCGTGATGGAGCGGCTCGGCATCACCCGCGCCGCAAGTTTCGACGACGATTTCTCAATCTACCGTTATGGAAGCAACCGCGACCGAGCCTTTGAAGTTCTATGGTGAAAGGAACCTTCCGACGTCCCAGGCACGCTCATGCACAGTCCAACCTTCAAGCTCTTCCACCGCGCCATCCTCGATCGGAAGCAAATCACCTGTGTTCAAAGGAGCTGCTATCGCGAGATTTGCCCGCATGTGCTCGGTCACACGAACGGACGCGAGGTCGCCCTTGTCTACCAGTTCGGGGGCCAAAGCACGTCGGAGCTTCCCGCCGGCGGCCAATGGCGCTGCTTCTATCTCGAGGACGTCAGCGTGGCCGAGTCACGCGCCGGGCCGTGGCACACAGGGAACCGCCATGGGATGACGCAAAAGTGCGTGGACGTGGTGTATGTCGACGTCAACACGGCCGTGCCCAACCAGCCGGGCCGACGCCTGAGGCTCGTCAAGTGAAACGCAAGACCGTGGTAGTGAACGACAAGATGCAGCGCGGCTATCGTTACGAGCTGGTGGCGCCGCCCGGCCGCAATTTTGATCCTGAGTTTCGTCCCGAGCTGACACCGGCCGAGATGCTGCGGCTCGGCGTGTTCGGCGGCAAGTACATGACCGACTGTCGCAAGGAGTTCCCCCAGACCTGGTTCGCGCGCGCGAGGCTCGCGACCGAGGGCCAGGATTGCGCGCTCAACTTCTTCGGGGTCGACGCAAGCCAACCGCTGTCGGTCTGGCGCCGGAACGGTTGGCTGCATCCCGCCGACCCGCGCGGCTGGTTCCAATGGTACTGCCGCTACTATCTGGGCCGGCGCATGCCCGCGGAGGACAAGCGCCAAATCGGGCGTTGGAAGCAAATCCGCCGCCACGTTGCGCAAGTGCGCAAGCACTGCGAGCCGGGCGACCTGCTGTGCCGCAAACGCCAGCGCCAGGCGCTGCTGCACTGGGCCTACGACAGTCGCAAGATTTGAGGCTTTCACTTCGCTCAACCCATCCTACATGCTGCATGAGGGGCGGCGGAGCGAGCCATGAACGAGAGTGCAAATCCCGACGCGGGCAAGCCCAGGCTGGTCGGCATCAACCACGTCGCGCTCGAGGTCGGCAATGTCGCGGAGGCGCTCGCCTTTTATGGCAAGATCTTCGCGTTCACGCTGCGCGGCAAGGGCAAGGGCCAGGCCTTCATCGACATCGGCGATCAGTTCCTTGCCCTGATGGAAGTGAAGACGCGACACCGCGATGACGCCCGGCATTTCGGGCTGGTGGTCGATGATCGCTCGGCGGTGCGCGGGCTGGCGGCGGCGGCCGGAGCAAAGATGCTCCCGGGTCCCTTCCTCGATTTCCTCGACCCCTGGGGGAACCGTATCGAGGTGGTCGAGTATTCCGATATCCAGTTCAGCAAGACGCCGCAGGTTTTGCGCGCGATGGGGCTTGCTCTTTCCAAGAGCAGGAAGGCGCTGAAAGAGCTGGCGGACAAGGGGGTGACGCCATGATGTCGGATCAGGTTCGCGACAACGCGGCCCGCCATCGCTTCGAGCTCGACGCCGACGGTCACACCGCCGTCGCGCATTATTCGCTCGCGCCCGGCGTGATCACCTTCATGCATACCGAGGTGCCGCCGGCGCTCGGCGGGCGCGGGATCGGTTCGCAACTCGCGCGCGGCGCGCTCGAGCAGGCGCGAGCGCGCGGGCTCAAGGTGGTGGCGCAGTGCCCGTTCATCGCCGGCTACATCGCCAAGCATCCGGAGTACGGCGATCTGATCCGCTAGACGGATTCCAGTCACGTTTGGTGCACGGCGGTGCAGCTGGACCGTAGGGGCGACCCTACGCCTGGTCATCAGCGCACGCCGTAGCTCGCGAACTCCTCGGCGATATTGGCATGCAGCGCCTTGGCGGCCGCCACGTCGGCATCGCCGCTGGCGTCGCCCTTCTTCAGCTTGGCGAGGCCGCGGCCGTCCAGGAAATCGGCCTTGTTGGAAGGATTGAGCCGCAGCCCGGCCTCGTAGTCGGCGATGGCGCGCTCGTACTGACCCATCTTCGGATAGGCGAAGCCGCGGTTTTCGAGCGTGTTGGCGACGTCGGGTTTGAGGCGGAGCGACTCGTCGCAATCGGCCACCGCCTCCCGCACGCGGCCGACGACCGCGCGCGCCCAGCAGCGGTTGTTGAACGCGCGGGCGAAAGCCGGGTCGAGCCGGATCGCTTGGTCGTAGTCGGCGATCGCGCGGGCCAGATCGCCTTTGTAGTAGAAGGCGCCACCCCGCAAGCTGAAGGCGAGCGCGATTTCCTGCGGAGTATCCTGCCGGCGTTCGATGACTGCCGTGCAGCCGCCGATCGTCTGCTCGAGCGAAGCGCCGTCCTCGCCGCGGCACCAGCGGGCATTCTGGTCGGTTTGCGCCGCCCCAGGCGCAGCCCATACGGCCGCGGCCAACGCCGCAACAGTTACGCCCAGTCGACCTTGCCGCTCTGCCACGTCGTCTCCCCGACATTTTTTGCCAGGCTATCACAACGCGCCGGAAAGCGCCGGAAAGCGCGTCGGGGCGAAAGAAGCCCGAAGCGGTGCGACAACAGTCGTGGACCTCCAAATTGGTAAACCCGCCGACATGTGCGCGAGCGTTGGCCGGATGCTGCAATCGCGCTCATCTGGCACAAACACCAGCCTCAGAGCTTGATCTCGATCAATGTCCACCAGCCGGTGTTTGATGCCGGTTACCGTTGACATCAGGCACATAGCGGGGAAGTGGCTCAACAGAGCCATTCTTGATATGTCGCACAATCGCAACTTTGGCGACTTCCGACGTCGGTCGATGGTGTTGAAAAAGGGCTCGTGGTTTTTGGCGAACAGTGATCCTCAGCTTGAGGCGTTCAGCGGCGGAGGTTTGCCATGATGGGCCGGCAAACGGGCGATCAGAGCCAGCTGTTCTACCTGTTCAATCTGGAAGAGCGCATTCCGCCGGGGCATTTGTCAATCCGGTGGTGCTGGCGGACCTGCGCGTGATCCAGACGCAGATCGCAAGCTGCCGAAAGTGATCTCGCCGACAGATCCCTGCTCGGCCTGGACCGCGAAGGCGAACAAACGGGTCCAGTTTGGCTACGGCCTCAACTATATGATCGATACTACACAAGCGGTCATCGTGGATGTCGAGGCAACGCCAGCACGCACGTATGACGAGGTGGCCGCAACCAGGACCATGCTCGATCGTACCGAACGGGCACTCGGGCTGAAGCCTACGCGGCTTGCAGCCGATACCGCCTATGGAACTGGCAAGTTACTAGCCTGGCTCGTAACAATGAGGTCGGGTTGCAGCGCGACGAGTTCCTTCGCAAATCGTTGCATCGACTCGACGTCGCCGGTTGTCGTCCAGCGGGTGTCGATCCGGATATTGCGGCCCTCTATCCAGCCGAGCTTCTCAAGTCCCTCACGCAACGCCGCGATGCGTGCCTGCCCTACAGGATCGTCCGCGGCATGAGCACGCCGATGCGCCGCGTCCGGTCGGCCTGCTGCGCGCGCCCTGCGAGTGGGCAAACTGCCGCAGCGCCGCCGAACAACCTGATGAATTCGCGCCGCCTCATCTCCCTCCCCATGGCCAGAGCCGCCATCCTATATCGGATTGGTTGGGTTAGGACTCCCAGACGCGATATCCTACGGGGCGCATCAGAGGTCTGACGTCGGCTTCTGGCGCATGCTGGTGCCGAACTTCATCACGTTGCTGCTGAAGCGCGCCGCAATTACGATAGAGAAACCGGCCCCGACGCCAAGCTCACGTGTCTGCACATTGAACAATGCTGGTACCGCTTGGCCGAGCGGTCCGCGCGATCTGTGGGAGCTACGACATGCAGCGGCCCGCGGTGCGCGCGAGGTGCGGATTTGCAAATGGACTAACCAGCGCCTCGCAGCCATCCGGCAATTTGGTATCGGGGCTCTGCGCAGGCGGCTTGATTTCAGGAGCTCGTCTGAGAGATTTGTGGTGAATGCGGAAACTATGCGGTCGCCTTTGAGCATGCGGTTCACAGTTTGCGGGGGAAGCTGAACATTCGACTTCACGGTCACGGTCGAAACGGCGATGCTTATTACAGCGCACAGCATCGCGAGCGCCAGAGCAAGAAGGCCAATACGTATTGTGGTGACGTCTGGGCCTAAATTGGGCGTCTCGGATTTGTTTCTGGCGTCAGTCGACATGGCGGGCTCCCTGGTGGCAGAGCTATCGTCTGACGATTGGACGTCCGGAAAACTTCAGATGATCTCCTTAAGGAATGTTCCGGAGCTTTACCCGCTTATTTCCGGGCCGGGTAAGGTAGCGAGCGGAATAAGCGCCCCGCCAAGCGTGACGTAAGTCCGACGACCGACTGAAAATTGCATCTGACCAATGGGCGCAAAACTTAGGGAATGGCACCCAGCAAGAGCGCTACGAGCGCCACACCGATGAGCGTCGCTTGCTATCTCCTTTGCAGAAGCCTCGTTGCTCTGGGCAAGCAGTCAGACTTCTCACTCGTCCGCCTCTTATCATGCCCTTCCCTCGCAATGCGGGCCAGCAGCTTGAACAGCCGCAACGAGGCTCGAAGTTCTTGGCAATCTCGCCCGTGCTTCCAATTGCCGTTCGCCCGGCTCCTCGTGCGGGCCCCTAAGGAGCTTGGATCGATCGCAGATACGCGATCAGCGCTCGAGCATCATCGCGCGTGAAGCGGAATGTCGGCATATCGCGGTGACCCGAGGTCAAGCCCTGTCGCAGGCGATCCATGAAGGCATCGAGGTCGAAGCGTTCGTCAAGGCTGCTGAATTTCGGAGCGCCAACACGCGGAGACTGGCCCGTGCGATGGATTGCGTGGCACTGCGCGCACATTCTGCTCGCCAGGGCCGCGCCGCGCCGTACGCGCACGTCGAGATCGTCCGCCATGGCGCAGCAGATCGACTGACCGAGAATCAAGAACGCAGCGCCGATGAGTTGGTTCATCGTCACCCGGGGTGCTTGAGGCTCAGAATGTAAGCAATGATGTTATTCAACTCGTCGGGCCCGAGCATCACATTTGGCATTGTTCGATGCGAGGTCTGCAGAGCGGCAGAGAGGGCGATGCCGGTCATGCCCGGAATGTTGGCGATCAGCCCGAAGCGAGGAGCATTGAGTTTGGCGAGGCGCGCTGCGACAGGTCGATGGCGTGACACTCCGAACAGATCTGGCGCGCCAAGACCAGCCCCTTGCCACGGTCTCCCGCAGTTTGCGCCAATGCTTGACTGCCCGTAAGGGCGGCGATGAATATCAGCGTCGCGATTGGACTGCCCTTTTTATTCATTGCGGCTCCCTCAAATAGAGACGGTGCTTTGCTGCTGACAATCCGGGCCCTTGGTCACATCGAGAGGCAATCGAGAGTTACAGCAGCATCAATCCTGGATCTGGGCTGCCCGACCAGAAAAGGTCGCATCATTTCGTGATCCTCATGAGAGAGGATATGGCAGTGCCAGACGTACTCACCGGGGCAGGTCGAACTCGGCGACAAGACGCACCATCGCGCCGGGAGCAACGAAGATGGTATCCTGCCGCCCGGTCTCCTCTGGAGATAGCGGGATTGGATCGCCAATCCATATGTCATTCTCGATGAAAGCTGCGGTCCCGTACCCGTAAGAGATGACGCCGTCCTCGTTGGTGTCGTCCGGAATGCCATTTTGTCCAGAGATCCATGAAGTCGATCGGCCTCTTCTCCAGAACCTGGAACTGTGGCTGGTGGAGATGGATTGGGTGCGCATCTTCAGTGAAGTTAAAGAGCTCCCACTGCTCGATCGTGCCCAGCGACGGCGTTTCCGTCACTGGGAGCATCCCACATCAAGGGCCCGAACGTTCCGTCGGGCGTCATGCTGTCGCTGTGAAGCGGGCCCGAATTCGCCATCCCGAGCAAAGGCTGGATTTGCCGAACTCATCAACGCCTTCGAAGAGCCCGAGGTTCCGCACATTGGTGGCAAGGTCAGCTATGCCGTCTGCGTTTGCATCCTGCGCAATAAAGCGAAACTCGGGCGTTGAGCACTGTTCCGTTCGTCACGGAGGCGTCGAACGGCACGAGGGTAGGATCGATCGTGAACTGCATGATGTTGCCGACGCGGGCATCCGAGGTAGCGGCAGTCACGCCCCCCGCGAGGGAGCCATCCGAGCCAGCCAAGCCTTTAAACGGCTCAAATTCGGGTCCGATATTCAACAACTGCACGTAGGGATCGACCTCCGCTCCACCGAATTGAACACGAGATCCACGTGGTCACCGGGCGCAAGCACCAAGAACTCGCCATCCTCTTGGACGCCATCACCGTCCATGATCGTCTGCGCTTCGTGCAGGAGGCCGCCATCCACCCCGACCAGGTGCACGGTCACGTCAGGATCGCTGAGCTTGTAGCACGTAAAAGCGCGAATCCGACCCCGTTCAGGAAGTGGAACTGGTAGTCGCCAGCTGCGACATTGAGGTTTGGCCATGCCACGCCGTTGACGAGAATGTGGTCGCCAAAGAACTCAGGCACCGCTGATGGAGCATCCTCACTATTGGCTTCATAGAAGGTTTGAGGAACAATATCTCCGACGGTGTCAGTTGTACCTGGGAGAGGGTCATTCTTATAGGCCGGGTAGTAAAGCTGACCATTGGCAGTGAACGCGCGATCCTGGATAACCATCTCTATAGAGTAGGACCCGCCTGGTAGCACCTTGTCGTTGATCAGATTTTGGCCGTTCTCGTCCTCAAGCAGATAGAAGCCCGCCAAACCAGCGTAGACGTTCAGGCGTGTGATGCCGAGCGCGTGGTCGTGATACCAAAGAGTTGCCCCCTCCTGATCGTTCGGGTATGTGTAAGATCCGATCCTGGAAATCAGGCCCCCTTGAGCTATGGTGCTGGGTAAACCACTGTTCCGGCAAGCCATCGCTCCCGGCGGGACTGTGTCCTCCGTGAAGATGGGTCACGGTCGGGACATAGCCGTCTTCGAGGGGCTTCTCGGTTGAGGCTGCCCAGTGGAGTGTGGTGTCCACCGGCAGGAGATGGCCGTCGACGGGAAGGTCTATCTGCCAGTTCAGTTTAATCGCAATGCCCTCATAGGCGACGATTGTCGGACCCGGATAGGTTGGCATCTGCCCAGGCTGGCCGTATCCCCAGACCGTCGTCAGCAGAGGGTGGCCTTCAGTGTCAACGAGGCCAAGCGACTGCTCCGTTTGACCCATCTGGAGCACGAAAGCCCCAGGCCTTCTGGCGTCGATGCGTTGGGGCAGAGGCAGTTCGTTCTCAAAGAGGAGCTGGCGAAGCCGGGTCAAGGAGTTGGACTTCTTGTGCCTGTTCCAGAGAAAGCAAAAAGTCGTCCTTACCGCTCTTGGTCATCGCTGCCTTCTCCATAGGCCACCTGGATGGCCCTCACTTGATCGGTCGCGGCCTTGCGGTCGGCAAAGCTGCCCGTCGCGGGCGAGTTATCGAGGCCAGGACCGCGCCGACGGGCTATCCCCGAGCGGGCGTCTTACTCGTTCGGTCAGGGCCGTCAACACGACACGGAGATCCTGCCCCGCTCGTGACCGTCGATGATCTTCACCTGTTTCGCCGGAAGGCTTTTGACCTGAATTAACGTTTGGCGCCTAACGGTGGTAAGCGCCCTCGCGTTAGGGAAGCGTTCCGACAGATCGCCCCCTCTTGAACGTGCGAGGCGAACATCTCGATCGCCTACATGTGCCCCACTTCGCAGCCGCGAGCAGCAGCTCGATCGCAAGCGACACGCCGCGGCTGCTCGTCACGGACTTCGAAATATCGGATCAGCGCGGCGCGAGCATCGGCCAGCGTGACCAGCTTGGTTCCGTCTTTCAGCGTGAGCGAACGCGTGAGCTTAGCCGACCAATCGGCCGCCGCGCGTTTGCGCTTAGTGGCGCCAGCCGCCTTCCTTATCACAGGTGATCTTGAAGCTGGTCCGCGGCAGGTTGGGCGGGTCACTCGTATTGCACAACGGACAAGGCATGCCAGCACCGCCACCTACAGGATCGGGAAACGGCTGGGCAAAGCGCGTCTTGAGGTGATCCGTCGCTGACGATGCTTCGCCAAACGCGAATTGATTCAGATCAACACTATCAACCCTCAATGGGCCATCGTGGTTGCCACGGCTGCAGGAGGAGACGATGCACACCATCTCTTTGCCCCGCATGTTCTGGCAGATCGCTGTGGAGACATGGGAAGCATGGCGGCGGCGCGAGGCCGATCTCGCCGACCTGAGGAGATGCGATCCTGTGGAAATGAACCACATCGCGGACGATCTCGGTCTCAATCGTGCCACCCTATTCACCCTTGCCGCGAAACGGCCGGACTTTGCCGACCTCTTGCTCCAACGCATGCAGGTGCTGGGACTAGACCCGAAAGTCGTGGGCGCGAAGCAGACCGCCGTCATGCGGGATCTGCAACGCTGCGGCCCGTGCTGCAACAGCAAGGCGGAGTGCGGACACGATCTGGATAATCACCCGCAGGATCCCAGGTGGCAGAATTATTGCCCGAACAGCCATACCCTGGCTGCCCTCCAGGAGGGGAAGTGAGGTGTTCCGGCAGGCCTTACCCGGCGCACGACCGGCATCGGCCGGCCGTCCAGGCCGATTAGCACGGCGCCCCTCCAGCCGGCCGACGTTGCTCCGGGATGCGCGCGTTTAATGCGGCGCTAGTGGCGAGCCGATGATGTTCCGACACGCGCGGCGGACGGAGGATTGTAAGCGGTAGGGTCGACGCTGATGACAAAGCGCAAGGAGGGCGGACCACCGGGAGAGTTGCGGGCCAGCAAGGCCGAGCGCATACACGCGACAGCAATGGCGATCGTTGAAACGGATGCTCAGCGGATGAAAGCGAAAACCGAACGGCTACGGGCACTGCGGCTGGCGAAGGAAGCGAGCAACAAGGAACCTGAAAAAAGGACCGCAGCAGGGGCTAGCCGACCGGCCTCGGCATCGGTGTATTCACCGTCAACTGCGACACGCTCAAAGGCGCCGACGGGTCCGGCGGCCGCTATCGTGGCATCGTCACCGAACAACCCGACGGTTCGCTGACTATCGACCTCGAGATGGCTGTCCCAGCTGGGGCTTTCTTGGTGGAGGGAACGTTGGCCCAGGACCTTCCATATGAGCGAGAGTATGAGGAGCGGGTCCCGGCCAAGTTCGGGGATGGGGAGCCGGTCAAGCTCGCAGGTCCGCCCGGTCCTCTGACCTTGATGGTGAGAGACTCCTGAGCGAATGGGCGCCAGCCGCTGATGGGTTCAAGTTCACATTCGCAATGGGAGGCTAGGGATCAGTGCGGCAGCAGGTCGTCCGGCGGATCGAGGTCTGTGCCCCCCAATCGGAATTCTGGCCCGCCTCCATAGCTTGTCGTTGAAGCAGAGCCCGCTTGCTCAGCCGATTGAGCACCTCGATTGGCGCCTAGGCGGCGGCGCAGTTTGACGGCGCGGCGCAAGACTTGGCAGTGCCCGTCCCAATCACATCGACGGCCCAAAATTAGGGGAGGTCCCTTATGCTCCAGATAACAAGCAGCTCTGTCTCCACAGGCGCTGCGGCCCAGACCCCGGCAGCAATGAAGTGGTGCAATTGATCGCTTGCGCCGAGCGCGAGCCGCTTCGCCATTGGCGCAATGCTCTTGCGATCGCCGGGACCGATCAATCCCGACACGTAAAGCGGACACATTCGTCGCCGCGACTTGTGCCCCAACCTGTCCAGAAAAGGCTTGAGCAAAGCCCAAGCCCAAGCTCGTCTTTCCAATCCGACGTCCTGCTGAACCATGGTCGGCCCCTCCAAAAGCCGACCACCCGCGCGCATCGAGCAACCGACGACAGCGGGCGAGGTTGTCGCTGCGGGAGCCGTTGGCGAGGAAGCCATAGTGGCGGATGCGATGGAAGCCACCCGGTAAGGTGTGTAGGAGGAAGCGTCGGATGAACTCATCGGCTGCAAGCATCGTCACTTTGATCTTGACGTTCCCTCGATAGTCTTTCCAGGTGAAGCGGACCTTGCCGTCGGACTGCGAATGGCCCACTGTTGGCGATGGCGACCTTGCCATGTTCAACCTCGCCATTGATAGCAAGCTCAGAGGCTGCGACGTCGTCAGCCTCGAAGTCGGGGACGTTGCTCCACACGGCCTTGTGGTCGATCGCGCAACGGTGCGTCAGAAGAAAACCGGACGTCCCGTCAGGTTCGAGTTGACCGAGCAGACGCGGAAGTGCTCGATGAGCACATCAAGGCCTCCGGCAAGAGGCCAGGCGAGTTCCTATTCGCAAGTCGTCGCCCGCAACGGGCGATGCTTGACGACGCGGCAGTATGCGCGATTGGTGTCCGATTGGATCGCAAGTATCGGATTGGAGCCAAGTTTTTTCGATACTACTCGCTACGTCGAACCAAGGCGACGTTCATCTACCGTCGCACAGGGAACTTGCGAGCCGTCCAACTGTGTTGGGACACACCAAGATCGAGAGCACAGTACGCTACCTCGGCATCGAGGTGGACGATGCATTGGCGATAGCTGAGCAAGTCGACGTCTGAGAATCCGGGCACAGCAGACATGCTCTGCCCACCGTCTTACGGCAGCGTCGTGCCATAAGCGGTCATTCCGACCAACGCAATTCTTGAATGGCAATCGGTCGGACGCAATCCGCCGCCTTATTCGATCAATCATTACACTACTTACGCAGGTCGAATAATTTGCTTGCGCTCTCGGCGACCTTCGGATCGAGGGGGCGGGGTGCCAAGTCCACTTTCTTGCCCAGCCGATCAATCAAAATTCTAAACGCGGCAAGCCGTCCATATGGCTTGTTGTTCGTCGGGACAAGGTGCCATGGTGCCCATTTGGTCGACGTTCTTTCCATCATGTCCTCGATCGCGACTTTGTATTCGCCCCAATGCTCGCAATTGCGAAAGTCTTCATAAGATAGCTTCCAGCGTTTCAACGGATCGTTCAGTCGGTCCTTGAACCGCCGAATTTGCTCCGCGGGCGTGATATGCAAAAAAATTTTGATCACCCGCGTTCCGTCCACAACTAGAGCTCGTTCAAATTGATTGATCTCCTCATATCCTCGTCGCCATTCGCGCGGGCTCGCAAACTCCTCGACACGCTCAACCAAAACACGCCCATACCAAGAGCGGTCGAAAACCACGATCTGACCATGCTCTGGAAGCTTCTCCCAGAACCGCTGCAGATAATGTTTTCCTCGGTCGTGTGAGGAGGGTGCGGAAATCGGATGAACCTTAAAACTCCGAGGATCCAAAGCCCTATCCAAGCCGCCGAACAACGCCGCCCTTTCCGGCAGTGTCCCATCCTTCGAGCACGATAACTGCCCGCTCCCGCGTCCCCAGATAGGCCTGTTGGATCGCCTGAAGAGTGGCTTGCATCGAACTGAGCTGGCGCTCGTAATCTGCAAAATCAACTTTTGGGTGCCTCGTTACGGCACCAAGCTTAGGACGCTGCGAAACGACAAAATCGTCGCGTTTCACGCTAGTTCACTCCTGCATGATAGTCACGCATTCGCACCCTCTGAATGCAATTGTCAATCGGCGTCCAAAATGGAGCAGCTTCAGATGCGGCAGCACTGCATTCAATGCCGAACTTCAGGGATCCCCTAGAGTCATCCTTGAGCATGCTCCGTTCGGATGCGAGGCCGCAGGAGCATTGGTCCGTAAAGTAGGCAGAAGCCGCCAAATGCGGCAATCCAGGCGAATGCGGCGACATGCACCAGAACCTGCGACAAGCCAGGCAACAGCGCGGCGAGCACGCGCGCCGCCGCGGCGATTAGCGCGAAGATATAGATCGCTTGCGTCCCTCGCGATGCTATGAGTGCTCGGCCCGTGTGGCCGAGGCTCGCGCGAGTTATAACAGCGAGGGTCATCAGCCCAGCGCCTCCGGTCATCCAGGCATGGGTTCCCGCGCTAGGCAGAACAAGCTCGAATGCCGCAAGACCAGTCAAAAGAAGCCTAGGGGCAAAAAGAGGTAGCCGAGATGCAACACCAGAACGGGCGCGGCGTCGTCCGGTCTCCCGCCCACCTTCCCAACCGGATGGCCTGAGTCACCGGAAGCGGCTATCAGGGTAAGCCCCGTCAGTGTGCCTAACGGTTGCACAATCCACAGCACAAGGGCGGCGGCGCTGACGGCAATCACGATCGCGTCGAAGTGTCCAAAAGAAGCTGGCATCCGTCCGGGATTTTCGCGGACGAGCCAGTTGTGAGTGAAACTTGGTATAATCCGGCCGCCAATGATCATGATGAGAAGCAAGATCGCAGCTTCGTCGATACGGATCGAAACATCGGCCGCACCGCTTACATATGTCTCCGTATGAAAGAGGATGTTGCCTGCGCCGAGAACCGCCAGCGGAACGAGGACCTTTAGATTGCGCCAGTTGCTCCCTGCAATGATCTCG
>CAVTXS010000048.1:0-136101 GCA_963738705.1 uncultured Alphaproteobacteria bacterium | reverse complement strand
CGCTGCAGTTTGCCTCCTCCCCCCGCTCGGCCTAGTCATATTCGACTTGGGAGGACCTCAATGACACGCCATTACATCGCACTCGCCTTCGCGGCCGCGAGCCTGGCGCTCGCCGGCGCCGGCGCCGCGCACGCACAAAATTTTCCGGTGCCGGGAAAGCCGGTCCGCATCGTGGTGCCGTTCCCGGCCGGCGGGCAGACCGACGTGCAGGCGCGCGCGATTGGGCAAAAGCTGGCGGAATCGCTCGGCGTAGCGGTGATCGTGGAGAACAAGCCGGGCGGCTCCACCTTGCTCGGTGCGCGCGAAGTGCAGCGCGCCGCGCCCGACGGCCACACGCTGCTCTACACGATTGCGATCCACGTGCAGCTGCCGCACCTTTACAAGAACCCGCCCTGGGACGTGTTCGCCGACTTCACCCCGATCACCGCCGGAGCGCGCTCGGCGACCGTACTCACCGCACATGTTTCCGCTCCGTTCAATAACGTCGCCGAGCTCGTCGCCTACGCCAAGGCCAACCCCGGCAAGCTCAACTACGCCTCGTTCGGCACCGGCACGACCTCGCACCTCAACGGCGCGCTGTTCCGCCAGCGCGCCGGCATCGACATCGTGCACGTGCCCTACAAGGGCAGCGGGGAAGCGATGAAGGATCATCTGGCCGGGGTGGTCGAGTTGTTCTTCGACGGACCGACGACAGCGATCTCGAATGCGGCGACCGGCCGGGTAAAGCTGATCGCCGCGGCGGCGGAGACGCGCTATGCGGCGCTGCCCGACCTGCCGACCATGCGCGAGCAAGGCTACGACATCGGCATGTGGGGTTACCTCTGGTTCTGGGGGCCGGCGGGCATGTCGCCCGCCACCGTGGACGCGCTCTACCCACATCTCGCCAAGGCGATCCAAAGCCCGGACGTCCGCGAGCTGTTCGCCAAGGGCGGCTCGGAAGCCTCCGGCATGCCGCCGGCCGAAATGGTGCGCGAGGTGAAAAGCCTCTCCGATCGCTGGGGCGCCGTGATCCGAGAGGTCGGAGTGCGGCTCGAGCCCTAAATTAAATTAGTCGGCGCCGACGCGGTCCAACATAACCTCTATGAGCCGCCTTGCCTTTCCGTAGATCCCCAACGCCTCGCTCTCGCGTGGGCCACCGATGCCGAGGGCGAGCTCGCGGCCATGGGCCTCGATCAGCGCGCGCAGCCAAGGTACGGCGCGCCCGCATGCATCGGCGGCACTCAGGTCGGCGACCAGCAATGGCTTGCGATATTTCTGTGCGAGCTCGCGCGCCAGCATCGTTCCTCGCGAAACCGCAAGGCCTCCGGATTCGACGACGATCAGCGTCGCGTCGGCATCGCGCACGTTCCACTCGGTGCGCTGCGCCGGATCGGCGAGCGGGGTCTGGCACAGCAATGGATACTTTTGCAGCACGCCGGGCGGATGAGGGAAATCCTCTGCCCAGCCGCCATCGGGACACCAACCGCCGTAGGCTAGGCCCCGCGCCAGGGCTGCATCGAGCGCGGCGCGGTCGACGCCGCTCTGTCCACCCGAAATGATCTTCATGGGTCTTCGGTACTTGGTCCGGCAGTTGTCGGAAAGGCCCAGGGGCGCCGCCTCGCCGACGCGGCGGCTGCCGGGCCGGGGCAGCGGGGCCGCCGGGGACGCGGAGTTTGGGGCGCGACAAAGCGCCGCCGTCGGCGTACAATCGTTCCTACTAGAGGTCGCGGCGCGACGTGACCGGGCGGCCATGTCGGGCGCTTTGCGTCACTCCCGGACGCGACCGCTTGAACCCTCGTTGGTTCAGGAGGAACCGCCATGGCGCAGCAAGATGTCTTTACGGCCCAGGACGCGACGCCCGCCCTTCCCGCCGTCCGCAGGATCGGACCGGCGGACCTCAAGGACGCGCTGGCACGTGGCCTCGACGATTTCTGGGAAATGCCGACCACCCACATCATCTTCCTGAGCCTGATCTATCCGATCGCCGGCCTGTTCCTGGCCCGCACGGCGTTCGGATACGACGTGCTGCCGCTGCTGTTTCCGATCATGGCCGGCTTCGCCCTGATCGGTCCGTTTGCGGGAATCTGGCTCTATGAGCTCAGCCGCCGGCGCGAATATGGCCTCGACGTGCACTGGCGGCACGCGTTCGACGTCCTGCGCTCGCCCTCGCTCGGCTCGATCCTGGTACTCGGCCTGCTGCTGATGGCGATCTTCCTGGTCTGGATCGCGGTCGCGCAAGCGATCTACGTCGCGACCCTCGGGTACAAGCCGGCGGCGGCGGCCTCAATTCCGGAATTCATCCGCCAGGTGCTCACCACGCCGGCCGGCTGGACCTTGATCATCGTCGGCAACGGCATCGGCTTCCTGTTCGCCGTGCTGGTGCTGACGATCAGCGTGGTGTCGTTCCCGATGCTGGTCGACCGCAACGTCGGCGTCGCAGGCGCGGTCGTGACCTCGGTGCGGGCCGTCGCCGCCAACCCGGTGACGATGGCGCTGTGGGGGCTGATCGTCGCCGTCGCGCTGGTGCTCGGCTCGCTGCCGCTGCTCTTCGGCCTCGCGGTGGTGATGCCGGTGCTGGGGCACGCGACCTGGCACCTTTATCGCAAGGTCGTCGAGCCGAACCCGAATCCACCGCAGGAGCATGAGCGCCCGGAGAAGCCGCCGCGCTATGCGGCCGAGTTCCCGGCAGCGCTGTTCCCATGGGGCCGGCAGCATCGGCCATAGCCGCGGGACCGCGCCGAAAACGATTCAGCGCGTCGACGGCATGAAGCCCGTGCGCAACGCGTGCGCCCAATCGGCCCGGTCATTGTTTTCGGCGCGGCGCGCCGCCGCCTCATGGTCGTAGGCGATCGCGATCAGGTCGATGGCAACACGATCGCCGTCACGCTCGAGCACGGCGTAGCGGGCCGACGGCGCGCCCGATTCGGATACGTGGGCGGGCGGCGTCGAATCCGCATAGGCGGGACAGCCCACGCTCCCCGGATTGACGACCCAGCGGCCATCCGGCAACAGCAATGCATTCGGCAGGTGGCTGTGGCCGCAAAGCATGATCGTCGCTGCGAGGCCGGCGAGCCGCTCCGCGATCCTTTCGCGCGGCGCGCGCACCATGCGACCGCCTTCGACGTCCTCCAGGAGATAGGCCTCGTCATCGCCGGGGCGCGCGTGGAAGGCCATGAGCCCATCGCCGAGGTCGAGCTGCGCGGGCAGCTCGCGTAGCCAGGCGCGCCTGGGCGCATCGAGGGCCCGGTGCGCATAGACATCGGAGGCCCAGAGGGACTCCGGCGGGTGCTCCCCGACCCATCGATCATGGTTGCCGCGCACGGTCGGCCACCGCGCGGCGATCAGCACCTCGATCGTTTCGCGCGGCCATAGCGGTCCGGAAACGCAATCGCCGAGATTGACGATCCGCTCGACGTTTCGCCGCGCGATATCGGCGTGCACGGCTTCAAGGGCCGGCGCGTTGCCGTGAATGTCGGCGACGACCGCGATTCGCATGCACCGACGCTGCGTCTAGGCGCGGCTGCCGGAGAATGGAAAGCTGCCGAACACGCCGATCTGCATCTGGCCAGACATTGCGTCGCCTGCGACGGTGGCGGTGTATTCCAGCGTCATCGGCATCGGCGTGGTGATCGAGACCTTCCACGCCACATCATCGCCGCTGACCGTGCCGTCGAAAATCTCCGCTGAATTTCCGTCAGCGGATTGCGTGCCGCTGAGCGCGCCCCCGGCGCTGGTCACGTCGAGCGTGGCCGTGCGTTCGCCCATCGGGGTTTCCATCGTGAGGTTCCAGCTGCCGTCTACGGACATTCGTCCCTCTCCTGATTGCTCGGTGCGTCGCCGCGCGAAGGATACACCGTTCGGCCAGCGCACCGCAAAATCAGCCGCGCTTTCCGAGATTGCCGGGGCCGACGCTACGCCGCCATGCGCGCGGGACTGAGATCGAGCATGTGCGTTGCAGGAGCGGAGGGCACGTCCGTGCCGACCGGCTCGAAGCCGATCACCCGGAGCGTGGCGTTGGCCGCGCTCATCTCCACGGCAACCCGCGTCGCCCAATTGTGCACCGGAGGGTGCAGCCAGCCGAACGGCTCGGCCAGCGCCGTGACCTGTGCCGCCAGCGTGTCGCGGCGCTGCCGGCTGTCGATCTCGACCGGCAGACCGCAGAATCGCGGCTCCCAACCCGGCAGCGACTGCTGCCAGTCATTGGCCACCAGGATCGGCCCCTCGTGGACGTATCCGTCCGTCTCGGTGCGCTCGATCAGGCAGGTCTCGCCTGCCCTCGCTCCGGCGAGTGCAACAAGGGCCGGGCGCGCCACCGGAGTCCGCATCAGCATGCGTTGCGCGCTGGCATAATCCGTCGCCGTCTCGAAGACTTGGCGCAGCACGTGCGCTGGCGGCGCATGGCGAACACGCCCGTAGGTGTGGACGGCGTTGAACGCATGGTCGAGCCAGCGCAAGAATCCGCCGCGCGTTCGACGACGCAGCGGCGCCTGGTTGATGGTCGCCGCGAAACGGCCCGGAGCAACCGCGGTCAGCACCCCGACGGCGCCCGGCCAGGTGACGTTCCAGAACTCGCCGGCCGGACCGACCTGCCGCGCCACCGTGACATGGCGGCCGAGGCCGGCGAACGGCCAATCGAGGGTACGTACCAGCAGCGGCGCTTCGCTTCGCCGGCACGATGCAGCGGTGCACGCCCATTCGTACGATGCGTTGACCAGAAAGATCCCAGGCGCCTTCGCAAGATCGGCGATCGCCGCGACTTCCGCCGTGTAGGGAGATGCCGACCGTTCGAGCCACTTGCGCGAGGCCGCGTCCGCGAGCGGAACGAAAGGACGGACCACCGGCGGCAGCGAGCTCAGACAGGCAAGCCGAAGATCCTCGATTGCATCGGCGCGCATCGCCGCGTGCGCGAGCGGCCCGCCTGAGCGCACATCGACGACCGGAATCTCGGCCAAACCGTCCATGCGTCAACGATCGGCTGACGATCGCCGAAACGCAAGCAGAACCCCGCTCGATACGCGAGCGGACCGCTCGACGGCGACAGCCCGATAGTCCTCATGGCCTGCTCCGAACGGCATGCAAATACCGCAATGCTGCGACGCAACCGCAACCGTTCTGCACCGCAATATCAATACTTACATGATCCTTGGCGCCGGATCCTTCGGCGCAAACAAATCAAGGACTTAAGCGATGTTGTTGACCAATCTCATTCGCTTCCTGCAGCGCTGGCGGCGCTATAACCGCAGCCTGCGCGAGCTTTCGCACCTCACCGATCGTGAGCTGGCCGATATCGGGATCAACCGAGGCGACATCCCGGCGGTTGCCTGGAACGCCGCGCAATCCGCCTAGCGGGCAGCCATTCCGCGACGAAAAGCGCCCGCTCACGCTGGCGTTTTCTTTCCGCAATGATCGGGCGGGCACCCCGGCTGGCGACACCTGGGCTCAAGACGGCGGGCGTTCCATCCCCTTGGCTTTCAGCACCGCCTCCGCCGCGGGACCGGCGAGCATCTTGATGAGCGCGTTCGCGGCTTCGCGGTCTTGCGCCGCCGCGCCCGCACCCGCCGCATAGACGGTGATGTTCTGGATCTGCGCCGGCAATGGGCCGACCAGCGTCACACCCTTCACCGGCACGATCTCGCTGATCTGGTGGACGCCGAGCTCAGCCTCCCCGCTCACGATCAGGTCGGCGACATAGCCACCCTGCTTGAGCTTGGCCTTCGCCTTGACCTGCTCGGCGAGGCCGAGCTTATCGAGCAGCCCGGCAAAATAGATGCCGCTCGAGCCGCCCGACGCAGGATCGATATAGGCCACCGATTTCGCGTCAAGCAGCGCACGCTTGAACGCCTCGACCGTACTGATGTCGGGGGCGGGGGCGCCCGCCTTCACCATCACGCCGACGCCGACTTGCGCCAGGTTGACCCTGCCACCGGCGGCAATCTTGCCCTTCTTGGCCAAGTCGTCGACCGCGGCCGGGGTGAGCACTGCCACGTCGAAGCCCTCGCCGCCCTCGATGCGGCGCCTGAGCGCGCCCACCGTATCGTTGGCGAAGCTGACCTTGTGCCCGGTCTGCTTCTCGAACTCCGGAATCACCGCCAGCACGACTTCCTTCATCGCGCCGGCGCTCAAGACCCTGACCTCGGCCGCCGCGGCGGGGGTTGCGGACGCGGCCGCGCCGATGGCCAAGGCAGCCGCAATGACGTGCATCGATCTCATGGCGCTCCCTTTCTGTGGATGGCGTACTTTACCGTATCGCGGCCTGGGAAGCAGCTGTGATCCGGCGCCGGATCGCCGAATCGGAAAGTCTTGACCCTGCGGCTGGCGCGGACGACAAGGCCCCGATGTGGGCATCGGTTGCCAGCGAGCCGTTCATTCGCATTGCCTGCTTTGCCGGCGTGTTCGCCGCGATGGCGGCGTGGGAGGTTGCCGCCCCGCGCCGCCACCCCGTCATGAGCCGGACGGTGCGATGGATGAACAATCTCGGCGTCGTTGCGCTCGATACGCTGCTGGTGCGCCTGCTGCTGCCCACGGCCGCGGTGGGCGTCGCGGTCTACGCCGAGGCCGCCGGCTGGGGCCTGCTCAGCGCAGTCGACTGGCCCGGCTGGGTCGAGGTCGTTGTGGCGGTGGTCGCGCTCGATCTTGCGATCTACCTCCAGCACGTCCTGTTCCATGCCGTACCGTCGCTGTGGCGGCTGCACCGCATGCACCATGCCGACCTCGACTTCGACGTCAGCACGGGCGTGCGTTTTCATCCGATCGAGATCCTGCTTTCGCTCGCCATCAAGATCGCCGTGGTTGCCGGGCTGGGTGCGCCGGCGGTTGCCGTGCTGATCTTCGAGATTCTCCTCAATGCGACCTCCATGTTCAGTCACGGCAATGTGCGCCTCCCGGTCGCGCTCGATCGCATCGCGCGCCGGCTGGTGGTGACGCCCGACATGCACAGGGTTCATCATTCGATCGACCCGCACGAGACCAACACCAATTTCGGCTTCAATTTCTCCATCTGGGACCGGCTGTTCGGCACCTACCGGCCGGCGCCCGCGGCCGGCCACACGGGGATGACGATCGGCATCGAGCAATTCCGCAACGCGCGCGAGCTGTGGCTCGACCGCATGCTCACGCAGCCGTTCCGCGAGGATATCGGGGCCGCAGCCGTTCAACGGCTCGGCGGCGGCCTTGACCCCGCCGCGCGACGGCGACACATCCCGGTCATGAGCACGCCCGTCCACGTCGTCGGCGGCGGCCTCGCGGGGTCGGAGGCCGCCTGGCAGATCGCCAGCCGCGGCGTTCCCGTGGTGCTGCACGAGATGCGCCCGGCGCGCATGACCGACGCCCACAACACCGCGGCATTCGCCGAGCTCGTGTGCTCGAACTCGTTCCGCTCCGACGACGCCGAGACCAATGCGGTCGGCCTCTTGCACGAGGAGATGCGCCGCCTCGGCTCGCTCATCATGCGCGCCGGCGACAGCCATCAGGTGCCGGCGGGCGGCGCCCTCGCCGTCGACCGCGAAGGCTTTGCGGCCGCGGTGACCGCGGCGATCGAACGCCACCCGCTGATCACGATCGAGCGGGCGGAGGTCGCGGGCCTGCCGCCGGAACAGTGGGACTCGGTCATCATCGCTACCGGCCCCCTCACCTCTCCGGACCTCGCCGACGCCATCCGCAAGTTGACGGGAGAGGCCGAGCTTGCGTTCTTCGACGCCCTCGCGCCGATCGTGCATCGGGATTCGATCGATCTGTCGGTCGCCTGGTTCCAGTCGCGCTACGACAAGGCGGGGCCCGGTGGCAGCGGCGCCGACTACATCAATTGCCCGCTGACGCGGGAGCAATACGCCGCCTTCATCGATGCGCTGCTTGCGGGCGACAAAGTGGCGTTCCACGACTGGGAGGCATCGACCCCGTATTTCGACGGCTGCCTGCCGATCGAGATCATGGCCGAGCGCGGGCGCGAGACCTTGCGTCACGGCCCGATGAAGCCGTTCGGCCTGACCAACCCCCATAGACCCGATGAGAAGCCCTACGCGGTGGTCCAGCTACGGCAGGACAACAAGCTTGCCACGCTGTTCAACATGGTGGGCTTTCAGACCAAGCTGAAGCACGGCGAGCAGCAGCGCATCTTTCGCACGATCCCGGCGCTCGAGCATGCGGAGTTCGCGCGGCTCGGCGGCCTGCACCGCAACACGTTCCTCAACTCGCCCAAGCTGCTGGACGCAACGCTGCGGCTCAACGCGATGCCGCGGCTGCGCTTCGCCGGCCAGATCACCGGCTGCGAGGGCTATGTCGAATCCGCGGCGATCGGCCTGCTGGCGGGCCGCTTCGCCGCCGCCGAGCGCCTGGGCGAGCCGGTGCTGATTCCGCCGCCGACCACGGCGCACGGCGCGCTCCTCGGCCACATCACCGGCGGCCATATCGAGACGATCGATGCCGGGCCGCGCTCGTTCCAGCCGATGAACGCCAATTTCGGGCTGTTTCCGCCGCTGGCGCATGCTCCCTCGAGAGGGCACGACGGCGAGCGCCTGCGCGGGACCGCGAAGACGATCGCCAGGAAACGGGCGCTTTGCTCGCGCGCGCTGGATGACCTTGGCCGATGGATGACGGCCGAGCCGGTCGTTGCGGCGGCCGAATGAGCGCACTGCCGTGACGACGCCGACATCCGTACCCGCCGCATGATTGCCCGCAACACGGATCCGCGCGAGCTCGGTGATCGCTGGCGCCACGACGCCGTGCTCAAGCGCGACGTCTTCTCCACCATCGAGCGCGGACGGTTTCGTGCCGGCAGCGGCGAAGTCGATGCCGTGCTCCGCCGCATCGACGCCGTGCCGTGGTGGACGCGCCCGCTGGCGCGGCACTTTCTGCGGCGCGAAACGCGGGCGCTGGAAATCGCCGGCCCGCTCGGCGTCGCGCCTCGCGTCCTGTGCGCCGGCCCGAGCGCGCTCGTTCGCGGCTTTATCGACGGCGTGGCGATGCATGTCGCGCGGCCCGAAGGCGACGTCGCCTACTTCCGTTCCGCCAAGGCCGCGTTACGCGCGCTGCATCGCGCGGGGATCTGCCACAACGATCTTGCCAAGGAGCAGAACTGGCTGCGCGGGCCCGACGGGCGCGCCTACATCACCGACTTCCAGCTGGCGGCGCGCTTTGCGCGGCGAGGACGGCTGTTCCGGCTTTGCGCCTACGAAGATTTGCGCCACCTGCTCAAGCACAAGCGCCGCTACGCGCCGCACGCGCTGACGCCGACCGAGCGGCGCGTCCTCGCCCGCAAGAGCTGGCCGGCCCGCCTATGGCTGGCGACCGGCAAGCGCGTCTACCTGTGGGTCACGCGCGGACTGCTGCGGTTCACCGACCGCGAGGGCGGCGGCCCGCGGCTGGCCTACGATGCGCCCGCGATCGCGGCGCGGCTCAAGACGCATCGGTGCGTCCGGGACGCCGCGGTCGTGGCTTTTGCGGACCGCAGGACCGGCGTCGGGCTGTACGCCTTCGTCGAGGCCAACGGCGGCCTGACCGAGCGGGAAGCCAGCGACTTCCTGGCGCAAAGCCTCGGCGAGACCAAGGCGCCGGAGCAGCTGCAGCTGGTCGAGGCGTTGCCGCGCGATCGGCACGGCGAGGTGCGAACCGAGATTCTGTCCCTCATCGCCATGAACCAGATCGATCTGATCGAGCCGTTGATGACCGACGATGCCGAGCGCGCGGTGACGGCGCGCATCGTCGCCAACCGGCGCAATCTGCGCGACCGGTTCAACATGTGAGCCGAACACGCCCGCTAGCGGCGACGCGAAAGGCGGCGCGCCGCGCGCCACAGCGCCCATTGCCGCCGCCACTGCGGAACCTCGATTGCGGTGCGGAAGGGGTCATAGCCGGGGCGTTCCATGCGATCGAGGTAGAGTGGCACCAAAGCGACCGGGAGGATTGCCGGTAACGCACTCGGCGACACAAGCGCGTCGGGCGCGTCGGCCGCTCTCATGTGTCGGCGCGCCTGCTCGCGCATCCCCGCGAGCGCAGCCAGGACGCCCGGGCTGTTGCGCGCGGCATAGATGTCCTCGGCATGAACTGCGTGCCGCTCCAGCACGTCCAGGGGCAGATAGAGCTGACGTCGCGACGCATGCAACGCAAACGTCCGCAGCAGTGCGGTAACCGCAACCGCGATGCCGGCACGGACCGCGAGATCGACCGTCGCCGGGTGAGCGCCAGGGTCGAGAATGTGTGCAGCGCTCGCGAAAATATTGCCTGACGTGCTGCCGCAGTACGCCTCCAGTTGCGTAAGCGTTTGCATCGGCTCGTCGTAGAGATCGAACGCGCGGGCGTCGATCAGTTCGAGCAACGGCTCGCGCGGAAGCGCTCGGGCGGCGACCGTATCGAGCAGCGCGGCGGCGACCGGGTTTGCCCTTGCCTCATCGGCGCGCTCGCCGTGGAGCACGTCGCGCCACCATTGCAGCCGGATCTCGCCGGGCAGCGGCTGGCGGGCGAGCGCCCGCACGCGCGCGGTCTCGATGTCGAAGGCGTGAAGGGCATGAAGCGCCGGGCGGCGATCCGCCGGCGCGAACAAAGTCGCGAGAAACCGATCCTTGTCGATCACGAACGAGCCGCTCGCAGTGTTCGTACGCCTTGCGCATCGATGCAGCTTAGACCGGATTCCGGTGATTGGTGCATGGCAGCGTCGCCCCTTCACCTCTCCCCGTTGGGGAGAGAGCCTGCCCCGGACTTGATCCGGGGTCGGATTGCGCGCGTCAGCGGGCAATCCGGGTGAGGGGGCATTGTGCTTAGCCGGCGGCGCTCTAACCCCTCACCCGCCCGCGCTTCGCTCAGCGCGGGCGACCTCTCCCTCTGGGAGAGGTAAGTCAACGCGAGCGGGATCCGCTCCTAGCGCGCCGCTCAATCGACCGCGATCAAGGCCGCGGCGACGCGGCGGCGCTCGCCCTGCAGGATGTTGTAGGTGCGCACCGCCGCCGCGGTCGGCATGACGTCGAGGCCGATGTGGAGCTCGCGCAGGCGCCAGCGGAGAGCTTCAGGCGCGACCCACGCTGCGCGACCGGTCCCAATGATCAGAAGATCGATATCGCCGGCGGCGGCGACGACCTGCGCCAGCGACGCCTCGTCGATCGCGTCGGGCGCCGTCACCGGCCACGCCCAGACGCCGGACGGCAGGCACAGCAGCGAGCCCCGGTGCGACATCTCGGCGAAGCGGAAGCCGCCATTGCCGTAGGCGTCGATGACCGCTGCCTGCGGAAAGTGCGGCGCCGGGCGTCCCTCCGAACGCGAGGTCAAGGCTTGGCAGGCGCGCCGCGCAGCTCGGCGGCGTCGGCGGCCGTTTCCGCCATGAAGCGGCTGGTGCCGACGCCGAGATACAACAGCAGCGGCGAAGCGATGAAGACCGACGTGTAGGTTCCGACCAGCACGACGCCGAACATCATGGTCGCCGTGAAGCTGTGGATCGCCTGGCCTCCGAACAGCAGGAGCGCGAGCAGCGCAAGGCTGACCGTCACGTGGGTGATGATCGAGCGCGACAGCGTGGCATTGATCGAGACGTTGAGCAGCTCCGTCATCGGCATCTTCTTGTAGCGGCGCAGCATCTCGCGGATGCGGTCGTAGATGACCACGGTGTCGTTGAGCGAATAGCCCAGGATCGTCAGCAGCGCGGCGATGCTGGTGAGATCGAAATCGATCTGCATCACCGACATGAAGCCGATAGTGAGCACCAGGTCGTGCGCGTTGGCGATCGTCGCGCCGAGCGCGAACTGCCACTCGAACCGGAACCAGAGATAAATCAGGATCGCGATGATGGCGAGGAACAGGCCGATGGTGCCGTGGGTCAGGAGCTCGGCGGAGACGCGCGGGCCGACGACCTCGACGCGGCGATATTCGACCTCGTCGCCGAGCGCGGCTCGCACCCGCTGCACCGCCTGCTGCTGCGCCGCCTCGCCGCCCGGCTGCTGCGCAATGCGGATCAGCACGTCGGCCGGCCCGCCGAACTGCTGCAACTGAACCTCGACAAGATTGAGCTGCGTCAAGGTCGCGCGCATCTTGGCGAGGTCTGCCTGCCCCGACTTGACCTGGACCTCGATCAACGTGCCGCCGCGGAAATCGATGCCGAAATTGAGCCCGTGAAAGAAATACAGCGCAATCGCGACGATCGACAGGACCGCCGACATCGGAAAGCTGATCCGGCGGAACCGGATGAAGTCGAAGGTCGTGTCGTCGGGGACGATGCGGAAGGGAAAAAGGCGCACGGGCGGTCTCGCTGGTAACTGCTATGGTCGGCTCAAAGGGGCACGCGCTGCGGGCGCCGCCACCGCACCCAGTAGGCCACGATCAGCCGGGTCAGCGTAAACGCCGTGAACACGGTGGTGATGATGCCGATGCCGAAGGTCACGGCAAAACCGCGCACCGCGCCGGTGCCGATGAAGAACAGCACCACGGCGGCGATGAAGGTGGTGATGTTGGTGTCGAGGATCGTCGCCAGCGCGCGGCTGAAGCCGGCGTCGATCGCCGTGATCGGGGTGCGCCCGGAGCGCGCCTCCTCGCGGATGCGCTCGTAAATGAGCACGTTGCTGTCGACCGCGATCCCGACGGTGAGCACGATGCCGCAGATGCCCGGCAAGGTCAGCGTCGCGTTCAACAGCGACAGGACGCCGAAGATCATCGCGACGTTGATCGCCACGGCGATGTTGGCGATCACGCCGAAGATCCCGTAGGTGACGATCATGAAGATCACGACCAAGAGCGAGCCGACGTAGGAGGCGCGCGTGCCCTTCTCGATCGAGTCCTGGCCGAGGCCGGCGCCGACCGTGCGCTCCTCGATGATGGAGAGCGGCGCCGGCAGCGCGCCCGCCCGCAGCAGGATCGCCAGGTCGTTCGCCGCCTGGACGGTGAAGTTGCCGGAGATCTGGCCGGAGCCGCCGATGATCGGCTCGCGGATGACCGGCGCCGAGATCACCTCGTTGTCGAGCACGATCGCGAACGGCCGGCCGACATTCTCCTGCGTGACCTGGCCGAAGCGGCGGGCGCCGTTGGTGTTGAACCGGAAGGTAACGATCGGCTCGCTGGTGCGCTGATCGAAGCCGGGCTGAGCATCGGTCAGATCCTCGCCCGACACCATCACCCTCTTCTCGACCAGATAGAGGCTGCCGCCCTCCTTCTGAGTGCCCTTGAGCACCTCGGACTCCGGCGGGGCGCGGCCCTGCGCGGCCGCCTCCGCGCTCATCGAGGTGTCGACCAGCCGGAACGTCATCTTGGCGGTCTTGCCGAGGATCTCCTTCAGTCGCGACGGATCCTGCAGTCCGGGAACCTGCACCAGGATGCGGTCGGCCCCCTGCCGCTGGATCACCGGCTCGACGGTGCCGAGCTCGTTGACGCGGCGCTCGATGATCTGGATCGACTGATCGACCGCCTGGCGGATGCGCTCGATGATCGCCGGCTCGGTGACGGTGAGCCGGAGGAGCCCGCCGCCGGCGTCCACCACGTCCACGGTACGCTGTCCGGTGCCCGCCAGGATGCCGCCGATCGGTTGCGACAGCTCGCGCAGCTTGGTCAGCGCCGGTTGCAGCTGCCCCGCGTCGCGGATGCGGACATCGACGGTGTTCCCGCGAATCGCGAGGCCGTCGTAGCCGATGCGCGCCTCGCGCAGGAGCCGGCGCACGTCGTCGCGCAGCGACTCGATCTTCTCCTTGCGCACCGCACTGGAATCGACTTCGAGCAGCAGGTGCGAGCCGCCCTGCAGGTCGAGGCCGAGCACGATGTGGCGCTGCGCCCATTTCGGCCACTTCTGCACCGTCTCCTGCGGGAAGAAGTTCGGGATCGCAAAGAGACACACGATCAGCGCCGTGAGCAGGATCGATGTCGCTTTCCAGCGCGAAAAGTAGAGCATGGCCTCGCTCCGATCGCCGTCTTACGACGAGCTATCGTCCTTCACCGGCTCGCCCTTGGCGCGCACGTCGGACACCATCTGCCGCATCTGTCGCACGCGCACTCCGTCGGCGATCTCCACCTCGATGTGATCGTCGTCCATCACCTTGGTGACTTTGCCGACCAGCCCGCCGGACGTGACAATGGTATCGCCGCGGCGAACGTTCTTGACCAATTCCTGATGCTGCTTCACCCGCCGCTGCTGTGGCCGCAGGATGAGGAAATACATGATCACGAAGATCAAAACGAATGGCAGCAGCGAGACCAGCATGTCGCTGCCGCCGCCGGCGGCCTGGGCATAGGCAGGCGAAATGAACATCGAACATCCTCTAGCCCGACGACCCTTGCGGCATAAGGGGCATCGCGGCGTTCCTTGATCGGCGAGCCGCTGAAATCGGCGCGGACTATACCGGCCGGGGCCTCAATTGCAACGCCGCGACTCGACGGCGCACTGCGGCGATTTTTCACTCTTGTGGGCCTGCTTGCGGCCCTTGCCAAGCCCGGCTAAGGGTGCGCGGCCAAACGGAAAACGCCTGCAATGCCCGACAAGGTCGATCTCGACGGCGGCGCCCTTCTGGCCGCGCTCCAGCGGATCGCGGCAACACTGGAGCGGCTTGCCCCGCAGGCATCGGCGGCGCCGAATTTCGCCGCCGCCGACGCCTTCGTCTGGCATCCGGGGGCGCGCGAGCTCGCCCCGGTGCGGCGGGTCAACCGCGTCCACATGTCGCTGCTCAAGGGCATCGACCGCGTGCGCGATACGTTGGTGGAGAATACCGAGCGATTCGCCCGCGGACTGCCGGCCAACAACGCCTTGCTATGGGGCGCCCGCGGCATGGGCAAGTCGTCTTTGGTCAAGGCCGTGCACGCCGCGGTCAATGCCGCCGCCTCGGCAGGCACCCACGACGGCTTGAAGCTGATCGAGATTCATCGCGAGGACATCGAGAGCCTGCCCGACCTGATGGCGCTGCTGCGCGGCGCGCTGGGGCGATTCATCGTGTTCTGCGACGACCTGTCGTTCGATGCGGAGGACACCACCTACAAATCGCTCAAGGCGGTGCTCGAGGGCGGCATCGAGGGCCGGCCGGAAAACGTCATCTTCTACGCGACCTCCAATCGCCGTCATCTGATGTCGCGCGACATGATGGAGAACGAACGTTCGACCGCGATCAATCCGGGCGAAGCGGTCGAGGAGAAGGTCTCGTTGTCGGACCGGTTCGGCTTGTGGCTCGGCTTTCACCGCTGCAGTCAGGACGAGTACCTCGCCATGGTGGCGGGCTATGTCGCTCACTACGGCATCCGGCACGACGCCGAGGCTACGCGCGCGGAGGCCCTCGAATGGGCGACGACGCGCGGCTCGCGCTCCGGACGGGTGGCGTGGCAGTACGTGCAGGATCTCGCGGGACGGCTCGGCGTACCGCTGACGGAGCCGGCCGTCCCGCGCTGATCAGTGCCGCCCGGTAGGGCGACGCTGATCGGGGGGCAACGTTGGCCTAATTGCCCGACAGGTACTGCATCGGATCGAGCGGGCTTGATCCCTTGCGGATTTCGAAATGCAGTTGCGGCGAGTTGACCGTGCCGGTCTGGCCGGCGAGCGCGATGATCTGCCCGCGCTTGACGGTTTCGCCGCGCTTCACCTTCAGTTCGCTGGCGTGCGCATAGGCGGTGACGTAGCCGTTCGAGTGCCGCACCAGCAGCAGGTTGCCGTAGCCCTTCAGCTCGTTCCCCGCATAGGTGACGATCCCGTCTTCGGCGGCCTTGACCGAGGTCCCCTCGGGAACCGCGAGATTGATGCCGTCGTTGTGCTGGCCATTGGTCTTGGCACCGTATCCCGCAATGACGCGGCCCCGGACCGGCCAGCGGAAGGTCGGAACTGCGCCGGTGGTGGCGGCTGCCGCATCCTTGCTCCCTTCCGCGGCGGCATCGGCGACCGAGGTTGCCATGCGCGCGGTCGCGACCGGCTCGGTCGGCTTGGCAGCGGCCGGCTTTGCCTCAGCTACGGTTTGCGCCGGCGCGGACTTCGGTCCCGCAGCCGCGGCGGGTTTGGGCGGCTTGAGCGTGCTCTCCGGCTTGCCGAGCGTCTGCGCCGCCGGAGTATTCGCCGCCGTCTTGATCTTGGCCTGACCGACGCCCGGGATGGCCAGCCGTTGGCCAATGCGGAGAGTAGCGCCCGGCTTGATGCCGTTCGCCCGCGCGATGTCGGAGCGCGATTTGCCGTAGAGCCTGGCGATGGAGATCAGCGTTTCCTTCGGCGCAACCACGTGCATCCCGGACGTCTGCGGCGCACGCGCAGGGCCTGCGGCCACGCGCGGCTGGGACCCGGGGGATGAGCGATGGGCCGACGGCGGAGCCGGCAAGCTGTTTGGCGAGCCGGCCAAGGGTTGGGACTCGACCTGCCCGACCGGTGCGGATTGCTCCGAGCGCGTCAGGTCGCTCGGAGGAATGTTGCCGCGGGCAATGGAGCCGGTGAAAGGATTTTCTTGGAAGCGGCCGATGTCGCCGCTGCAGCCGGCCATTCCCGCCGAGATCGTCGCCAGAAAGGCCAGGCGCGCCACGACCGGCGCCCGGGAAGGCCCGAAGGAAGGCATGATGGTACTCACACGCTACAAAGGAACCTGAGCGGCGAGTAAACACGCGGCGAGTAAACAAGGCTTTAAACTTGGTGAATGGTCTTAAACGTTAACACAAAGGCATTGAAGCTCGCGTCCCGGGCGCAGCGCAGCGCGGGCCGGACGCCACGTGGCCCCACCTTACAATTCGCGCGCCTGGCCCGGCAGCAACGGCACGAAGCGCACTGCGATCAGATCGTGACGCTCGAGACCATGTGGGGTGTTGGTGAGCTTGACGATGCGTTGCGTGCCTCCGTGAGGACCCAGCGGCAACAGCATGACGCCACGCTCGGCGAGCTGGTCCACCAGCACGCGCGGGACGTGCTCGGCGGCGGCGGTGACGATGATGCGGTCATAGGGCGCGTGCTCCGGGAGGCCGGCAAAGCCATCGCCGACGCAAACGGTGACGTTGTCGAACCCGAGCGTCTCCAGCCGCACCGCCGCGGTATCCGCCAGCGTCCGAAAACGCTCGATGGTGTAGACCTCGCGCGCGAGCCGCGACAGCACCGCCGCCTGATAGCCCGAACCCGTGCCGACCTCGAGCACCCGGTGATGCGGACGGACGCCGAGTTGCTCCGTCATGTACGCGACGACATAGGGCTGGCTGATCGTCTGGCCGCAGGCGATCGGCAGCGCCTGGTCGGCGTAGGCGGCATCGATGAATTCCGGCGTGACGAAATGCTCGCGCGGCACCTCGTCCATGGCGCGCAACACGGCGGGATCGCCGATGCCGTGGCGGCGCAAGTGCAGCAGGAACTCCATACGGCCGACGCTGCCCTCGCCGGGCGGGAACTCGGACAAACTTTGCCTCCTGTCAGGCGTAGGTTACACCAGCGCCTAAGGACATCGACTCTCATTCCTCGTCATCCTGAGAGCCTGCCCCGGACTTGATCCGGGGTGCGAGGCCGCGGAACGCGGCCGCGCCTCGACGGATGACGACGAGTATGGGCCGCCTTCGTTCATTTTTGCTTCGCGGGTGCGCGCGCGGCCGCGGCGCCGGCGAATACCTCGGCGAGCTTGGTCATGAACGGCTCGTCGGTGAGGTCGAGCCGCAATGCGGTCACCGCGATGCGGCGGCTCGCGAGCGCCGAGAGGTCGGTACCGTCGCGCGGCGCCGGGCGCTCCTTGCGGGCAAATCCGATCCAGTAGTACGGGTTGCCGCGGCCGTCGTGACGCGCGTCGATGCGCAGGAGGTCCTGGTCGCGCTTGCCCTGGCTGGTGACGGCGATACCGGCGACGGCCTCCGGCGGGCAGTCCGGGAAGTTGACGTTGACGAGTACGTCGTTCGGGATGCCTGCCGCGAGTGCGCGCCGGATGATGTCCGGCCCGAATTGCAGCGCGGTCTTCCAATACGGGTTCTTGCGCGTCTCCAACCCGTAGGCCTGCGATCAGCGCGAACGACGGCGACGCCGAGCACCGTCCCCTCGATCGCGCCGGCGACGGTGCCGGAATAGGAGACGTCCTCGGCGACGTTCTGCCCGCGGTTGACGCCGGACAGGATGAGATCGGGCGGCCGGTCGAGGATATGGCGCACGCCCATGATCACGCAGTCGGTCGGCGTGCCTTTGACCGCGAAGTGACGCTCGCCGACCTCGCGCAGGCGTAAGGGATCGTTGAGCGACAGCGAATGCGAAACGCCCGACTGGTCGGTCTCCGGCGCGACGATCCAGACCTCGTCGGAGAGGGCGCGTGCGATCTCCTCGCACACCGCGAGGCCGCGCGCGTTGATGCCGTCGTCGTTGGTGATCAGGATGCGCATCAGTCCGGACTACGGACGACAGATGACAGAGGACGGAAGGAGCTAGCCTCATTCCATCTGTCCTCTGTGGTCCGTCGTCTGTCCTCTGTCACGCCGCCTCTCCTATCACCTTCACGCCGCCCATGTAGGGCGCCAGCGCATCCGGCACCGCGATCGAGCCGTTGCCCTGCTGATAGGTCTCCATCACGGCGATCAGCGCGCGACCGACCGCGACGCCGGAGCCGTTGAGGGTGTGCACGCGGCCGGACCTTGCGATCCTCCTTGGTACGATAGCGCGCCTGCATGCGGCGCGCCTGGAAATCGCCGCACACCGAGCACGAGGAAATCTCGCGATAGGCGTTCTGCCCCGGCAGCCAGACCTCGATGTCGTAGGTCTTCTGCGAGGCGAACCCCATGTCGCCGGTGCACAGCGTCACCACCCGATAATGCAGGTCGAGCCGGCGCAGGATTTCCTCGGCGCAGCTGAGCATGCGCTCGTGCTCGTCCCGGCTCTGCTCCGGCGTCGTGATCGAGACCAGCTCCACCTTGGTGAACTGGTGCTGGCGGATCATGCCGCGCGTGTCCTTGCCGGCGGCGCCGGCCTCGGCGCGGAAGCACGGCGTGCAGGCGGTGAAGCGCAGCGGCAGCTCGGCTTCGTCGAGGATCGATTCGCGCACGAGATTGGTGAGCGAGACTTCGGCGGTGGGGATGAGCCACAGCGAACTTACGTCTTGTCTGAGTTCTTGAAGCCTCGCTCTCGCTCCGCATCGGTGAGACCAGTAATGTCAATTCCATTCACGGTGCGTCTGTATTCGATATAGTCGGGGCCGCTCACTGTTACCGGCTCCCAATGCATCTTCTTCGTAAACTTGAATAAGGGATCTTGGTCAGTTCCTTCGTCGTCAAACCTCGAACTCGTGCTGAACTGATCGTCAGCAAACTTCGGCAGCTGAGCCGTGCCGAACATCGCGTCGTCGCGCACCAGTAGTGGCGGGCTGACCTCGGTGTAGCCGTGCTCCTGCGTATGCAGGTCGAGCATGAACTGCCCGAGCGCGCGCTCCATCCGCGCGAGGCCCTTCTGCAGCACCACGAAGCGCGCGCCTGAGAGTTTGGCGGCGGTCTCGAAATCCATCTGGCCGAGCGCCTCGCCGAGCTCGAAGTGCTGCTTCGGCGGGAACGCGTAATCGCGCTTGGCGCCGAAGTGGTGGTGCTCGACGTTGGCGTGCTCATCAGCACCATCCGGCACGTCGTCCGCCGGCAAATTGGGAAGCTGCGCGAGCACGGCCATTGGAGCCGAGAAGGTCGTTTTCGAGCTTCTTCGCTTCGGCCTCCATCGCGGGAATCGACGTCTTCAGCTCGGCGACCTCGGCCATCAACGCCTGCGCGCGCGTCTCGTCCTTCGCCTTCTTGGCGTCGCCGATCTCCTTCGAGGCCGCGTTGCGGCGGGCCTGCGCCTGCTCCAGCTTGGTGATGACTGCGCGCCGGCGCTCGTCGATCGCGATCAGCTCGTGCGCGAGCGGCTCGAGGTCGCGGCGCTTGAGGCCGCGGTCGAACTCTTCCGGATGCTCCCTGATCCAACGAATGTCGTGCATGACGAACGTTTCGCCGCCGAGCGGCGCTTCCTGTTCGTCATGGCCGGGCTTGTCCCGGCCATCCACGTCTTTCTTGCTTGCGGCTCGAAGAAAGCAAGACGTGGATGCCCGGCACAAGGCCGGGCATGACGCTCGATTCCGTGGCGCGGTGTTTACACCAACAGCCCTGAAAAGACAGCCGCCGCAACGTCACTCCGCCGGACTGCCTTGCGCGGCCGAGGCGCCGGCTGCTGCCGCTTGCGCCTTCCTCTCCACCAGCCGCGCCGACCAGATCGACCCTTCGTAGAGCAGCATCAGCGGGATCGCCAACGACATCTGGCTGATGACGTCCGGCGGGGTGAGGATCGCGGCGAGAACGAAGGCGCCGACGATGAAATAGCGACGCTTGGTGCGCAGCTGCTCGGACGTGATGATGCCGACGCGCGCGAGCAGCGTCAGGATCACCGGCAGCTGGAAGGCGATGCCGAACGCGAAGATCAGCGACATCATCAGCGAGAGATACTCGCCGACCTTGGGCAACAGCGCGATCTCGGCTTGTCCGTCGACCGCCGACTGCTGCATGCCGATCGAGAACCGCACCAGCAGCGGCATCACGATGAAATAGACCACCAGCGAGCCGAGCGCGAAGAACACCGGCGTCGCGACCAGGTACGGCAGGAAAGCCTGGCGCTCGTTGCGGTAAAGGCCGGGAGCGACGAACATGTAGAGCTGGGTGGCGATCACCGGGAATGCCAGGAAGGCGCCGCCGAACAGCGCGATCTTGAGCTGCGTCAGGAAGTATTCGAGCAGCGCGGTGTAGATGAACTTCGAGTGCTCGGGCCCCGCCACCCACACGAACGGCCAGATCAAAATGTTGTAGATCTGCTTGGCGAAGAAGAAGCAGAGCACGCAAGCCAGGCCGAACGCGATCAGCGCCTTGATCAGCCGCGAGCGCAGCTCGATCAAGTGATCCATGCAGCGGCGCCTTGGTCGCCTCGATCTCCTTTTCCTCGTCCTCGGCCCTCATGCGGCGCGCCCTCCCCCGGTCTGCACGCCAGGCGGGCTCGGCCGATCGGGGTTGAAATCCTTCTCGCTGAGCGGCGGCGCGGGCTCAGGCGACGGAAGCTGGGGCTCGACCGCCGCGGGCGGGACCGGCGGCGCATCCGCGGCAGGCGGCATGGATGCGACGGCGAGTCCATCGGATGCTGGCGGCGCTGCACTCGCGACGTCCGCCGCGGTGTAATCGGGAGGTGGCGCCGGTGTCGCGACCGCCGCATCGGTCGAGGGGGGCTTATCCTCCATCGCGGTTTCGAGCTCCCGGCGCGCGGTCTCCAACGGATTGAAGTTCGCGCCTTCGCCGATTCCGTCGACCTGCTTTTTCAGCTCGGCGAACTCCGCCTCCCGCATCGCTTCCTGGAACTGGCCCTGGAACTCCGAGGCCATGCGGCGGACCTTGCCCATCCACTGGCCGACCGTGCGCAGAACCGTCGGCAGCTCCTTCGGCCCGATCGCGATCAGTGCGACCACGCCTATGACGATGAGCTCGCCCCAGCCGATGTCGAACATGGGAGTGTCAACTCCAGGGGCCGCTTGCGGCTGAGCCGCTGCTTCCCCGGTCTCGTCCGCCCGCGTCGCGCGGCGGCAAATCAGAGCGTCGTGCCTTCGACGCGTTTCTCGCTTTCGGCACGGCCGGCCAAGCCGGGCGCCGGAGTTGCAGGCGACGCGGTCGCCGGCGCCGGCTGGTGGTCGATGGTCTTCACCGAGTTCGGGCTTCGACGGCTCGGCCTTGGCCTCGGTGTCCTCCGACATGCCTTTCTTGAAAGCCTTGATGCCTTGCGCCATGTCGCCCATCAGCTCGGAAATCTTGCCGCGGCCAAACAGCAGCAGCACCACGACGATGACCACGAGCCAGTGCCAAATACTCAATGAACCCATCAGGATACCCTCCGCGCCGGGGGCTCTCGAGCCAGCCCGGTCTTGTTTTCTGTTTCGGGAGCGAACCTAGGCCCCGGCAGCGGCAAAAACAAGGACTTCGGCCGGATCGATCTCGACGCCCACCTCGCTCTTGACCGTAAAACCCGCGCTCTGGCGCACGCGCGCCTTGAGCGGCGCATCGAGGCCGTTGACCGCGATGTCGAGCAGCTCCACCACTCCCAGGAAACGGCGGTGCTCGAGCATGCCGGGGATGCAAAGGCCCGACGGCCGCAGTTGCACGCCTTGCGGACGGATCGCCACGATGGCCTCGGTGCCGTCGGCCAGTCCGGGCGCCGGGAACAACCCGACCGGGGTTTCGACCTTGCCGCCGTGGACGCGGCCCGCGACCTCGTTGAGATCGCAGAAATAGCGCGCCGCAAAGATGTCCTTCGGACGCCGGTAGATCGCTTCCGGCTCGTCAACCTGGACCATGCGGCCGGCCCGCATCAGGGCGATCCGGTCGCCCAGCCGCAGCGCCTCTTCGGGGTCATGCGTGACGATGATTGAGGTTGCTCGGGTTTCACGCAGCACCGCGAGCGTATCCTCGCGCACTTCGTCGCGCAGCCGGTGGTCGAGGCCGGAAAACGGCTCGTCCATCAGCAGGACGCTCGGCCGCGGCGCGACCGCACGCGCAAGAGCGACGCGCTGCTGTTCGCCGCCCGAGAGCATGTGCGGATAGGCGTCGGCAAGGTCGGCCAAGCCGACGCGGTCGAGCGCGAGCCGCGCTTCCCGCTCGGCCTCGGCCTTGGGCAGCGCCCTGAGGCCGAACATCACGTTGGCAAGATTGGTCAGGTGCGGAAACAGCGCAAAATCCTGAAACATCAGCCCAACGCCGCGCCGCTCCGGCGGAGTCAAGGTGGCGCCGTGGGTGACATCCTGGCCGTTGATCAGGATCCGACCGGCGGTCGGCATTTCAACGCCGGCCGCGAGCCGTAGCATCGTCGTCTTGCCGCAGCCGGACTGCCCGATCAGGCAGACGATCTCGCCCGGCGCGACGTCCAGGCTGACCGCCGCCACGGCTTCGAGATCGCCGTATCGATGGGTGACGTCTTCGTAGGTCAGCCGGGCCGCAATGGTGGCCGGAGTGCGGCCGCGCGAGACGAGACGCTGTAGAAACCCGCCCTTCGTCCTCGCCCGCTCCAGCAACTCCTATTCCTCCGCCCGCTCGGCGGGCGGCGCCAGCGTAAGGTCGAGTTCGCCGGGCTCCAGCGGATCCTCGTCGTCCGCAAGATCCGGCCGGTCCGAGGGGGCCGGCACCGAGAACCCGGGCGGCAGCCCGCCTTCCAGCAGTCCGGACCCCTTCAGCTCTTCGAGGCCGGGCAGGTCGCCGATCGCCTCCAGGCCGAAATGCGCAAGGAACGCCTCCGTGGTGCCGAACGTGACCGGCCGGCCCGGCGATCTGCGCCTGCCCCGCAGGCGGATCCAGCCGGTTTCCAAGAGCACGTCGAGTGTGCCTTTCGACGCCGAGACCCCGCGAATGTCCTCGATCTCGGCGCGCGTCACCGGCTGGTGGTAGGCAATGATCGCAAGGGTCTCCAGCGCCGCGCGCGACAGTTTCTTCGGCTCGACCACCTCGCGGGCGAGCAGCCAGGCGAGATCGTTGGCCGTGCGGAGGGTCCATTTGCCGGCGATACGAACGAGGTTGACCCCGCGCGGGGCGTACTCGGTCTGCAGCCGGCGTAGCGCCGCGCGCACGTCGACGTCGGCGGGCAGCCGGCTCGCGAGGGTTGCCTCGTCGAGCGGTTCGCTGGACGCGAACAGCAGCGCTTCCAGCAGGCGCAGCTCGTCCGGCCGCGTCTCGAACTCCCGTTCGGGTTCGGGCTCGGAGGTGGCGAGATGAAGATGTCGCTCGGCCAACGGGGTCATCGTTGTGGCCTCCTAGTTCCGGGGTGCCGGAGGGGCGGCAGCCGCGCCGCGGTCGTCCGTCCCGTCGTCATTGGTCGCCGCGCGCTTGCGCAGATAGATCGGACCGAATGCGCCGTCCTGGTGCATCTCGATCGCGCCCTCGCGCACCATTTCCAGCGTGGCGGCAGAAGCTCGATGCGAATGCGGTCGCGCGCATCGCCGGCTCCACCACGTAGGCGATCAGGAAACTGTCGAGCCGGCCCCAGTCGTGACCGACGCCGACCAGGCGCTCGAGCGCTGCGCGCGCGTCGGCGAGCGACCACACCGTGCGCGCCGCGAAGCGCACGTGGGACATCGCCTGCTTGCGCCGTTGCGCCGCATAGGCTGACAACAGATCGTACAGCGTCGCCGACCATTCCGGGTGCTTCACCGCCTTGACGGGCTCCGGCATGCCGCGCGCGAACACATCGCGACCGAGTTGCGGCCGGTCAGTGAGCGCGCCGGCGATGGCGCGGAAGGCTTCGAGCCGCTTGAGGCGGAACGCGAGCGATGCGGCAAGCTCGGCGGCACTCGGGCCTTCGGCCGCGTCGGCGACCGGAATGAGCAGGCGCGACTTGAGATAGGCGAGCCACGCCGCCATGACGAGATAGTCGGCCGCAAGCTCAAGATGCAGGCGCCGCGCCTCCTCGATGAAGGCGAGATACTGGTCGGCCAAAGCCAGGATCGAGATGCGGGCGAGATCGACCTTCTGCTGCCGCGCGAGATTGAGCAGCAGGTCGAGGGGCCCTTCGAAGCCGTCCACGTCGACGATCAGCGCCGGCTCGTCCGCGGCACGTTCGGGGGAAATTTCGGTGTCGAACTGCAGCTCTTCCGTCATCAGGCGGTCACGGGATTGATTCGCGAAACGCGCGCCATCATAGCGGAAAATGCTGCGCGCGCCGCGGGAACATCGAGCGGCGAAGGTTTCGTGCGTGCATCAAGCGCGGCTTGCGCGCGCCGTGCCGCTTCGCCGCCCAGGCGCGGCGTCGCATCGGCGACCTGCTCCATCTCCTGCATCTTGCCATTGCAGTGGAGGATGAGATCGCAGCCCGCGGCGAGCGCGGCGCGTGCGCGTGCGGCGATGCCGCCTGCGAGCGCATTCATCGACAGGTCGTCGCTCATCAGGGCGCCGTCGAAGCCGATCCAGCCGCGGATCACGTCTGCGATGATGGGCGCGGACGTCGTCGCCGGTTCGACCGGATCGATGGCGGTATAGACCACGTGCGCGGTCATGCCGAGCGGCAGCCCGGCCAGCGGCCGGAAGGCCTGAAAATCGCTGGCCTCCAGCGTGGCGCGGTCGACCCCGACCACCGGCAGCCGCTCGTGGCTGTCGGCGTTTGCCCGCCCGTGCCCGGGCAAATGCTTCAGCACCGGCAGGACGCCGCCCTCCATCAGCCCGGCCGCGACGGCTTGAGCGATCGCCGACACCTGGCCGGCGGTATCGCCGTACGCGCGGGCTCCGATGACCGGGTCGGCGCCCGCGGCCGGGACGTCGGCGAGCGGCAGGCAGTCGACATCGATCCCGAGCGCAGCGAGGTCGGCGGCAATCAGCCGGGCTCCCAGCCGGGCGGCTTCAAGCCCCGCAATGGGATCTGCCGCGAACAACGCGCCATAGGCGGCACCCGCCGGATAAGCCGGCCAATGCGGCGGTCCGAGGCGCTGGACGCGCCCTCCCTCCTGATCGATCAGGACGGGCGCATCGCGGCCGACGGCGTCGCGCAATTCCGCGACCAGGCGCCGGAGCTGCTGCGGCTCACCGACGTTGCGCTTGAACAGGATGAAGCCCCACGGGTCGGCTGCCCGCAAGAAGGCGCGCTCCGCAGCCGCGAGCGCGGGTCCGTCCACCCCGGTGATGAAAGCGCGTGCCGGCATGGCGCGGGTTAGCCCGCGCCCTATGCCGGGGTCAAGGCTGGCCGGGTCAGTTCCGCTGGACGATGCACTGGCCGCCGGCGGCCTTCAGGTTGTCGCATAGGGCATTGGCCTGATCGGCATTGGCGAACGGGCCGACTTGTGCGCGATAGTAGGTGCCCTTGTCGCCCAGCTCGACCCGGCGGATGAGCGCCGAACGATTGCCCAGCACAGCCGGGTATTTTGATTGCAGCGTCTTGAACGCCGATTGCGCCTCTGCCTCGCTCTTGTTGGAGACGAGTTGCACCACATAGGCGCTGACGGGCGGCGTCGAGGCCGTGACAGTAGGACCGGCCGCGCCGGGGCTCGGAATCGAGGCCGTACGAGTGGGCGCGCCTGTTGGCGTGCGCGTCGCGTCTCCGGTTTGCCCGGTGGCGCCGCGCGTCGGGGCCGAAGTCCCCGGCGACCGGGATCCGCTCGCGTCCGCTCCTGGCGATGCGTCCGGACGGATCGGAAATGTTTTGACCTTCTTGGGCTCGGTGGCGGCGGCTCCGGACGCGCCCGAGCCCGGGCCATAAGCCATTGCGGTCTGCGACGGCGTGCCCGGCGATCCCGGTGTCGAAATCGACGAGGTCGTCACTAGCTTCGGACCGGCCGACCTCGGCTCCCTCATCTCGATCGGTTGCTCCTCCCGCGATACGACGCGCTCGGCCTGTGGCTTCTCGGCCCGGTCATAGATGAGCTTGCTGCCTTGAGCGTCATTGCTCGCCGGCGCCGGCGCGACCTTTGCGGGCATGCTGTCCGCCTTGATCACGGGGGGCTGCGTTCCGCTGCCAGATCCCGTGAAGGCGCGATAGCCGAATGCGCCGGCGGTGCCGACGACGGCCAAGCCGAGCACCGCGGCCACCGTGATCAAGCCGCCGCGCCGGCGCTCTCGGACCGGCTCCTCGTAGGTCTCGTCATAACCGGCGTCGGCCGCATACGGATCGGGTTCATAGCCGGCGGCATCATTGCCGGCATAGGACTGGTCGTGGGCGGCCTGCTGATCGTAGGTCGTCGACGGGTACGAGCCCTGCGGATCGGCGTAGCGTGGGTCGTGCTCGTCGCCTTCAGTGCCTGCGGGATACTGGGCATCATCCGCAGAGGCAGCGGCGCGAGCAGGTTGCCGATGGGCCTCAGCAAGCGGATCGCCGTGCGGGTAGGCTCGCGCGTCCTGGCTCGCCTCGCCGGACGAACCGCGGAATTCCCCTGCGGCAGGGCGAGCCCTGCTGAGCCAATCGGGAGCCGGTCCGGGCTCATCAGTTTCCGGGTGCCGCGCGGTTGCCCGCCCGTCCGCCTGCGCGGCATCCTTTCGCATCTGATTGAAAAGATCGTCCTGCCCGATGAGCCGCGCCAGCTCGGCCAGCGGATCGCCTGGAGGGCGCTCGCTTGTCTTGCCAGCTTCGCTATCCGGGTGGAGATTTTCGGACCGCCTGGTACGCACGTTACTGTCGTCGGCCATGCTCATACTGCCCACCGGTTTTCCGCGACTGCTCGGCGGCGTCGACCGCGGTCTGACGCGTCCAACGGCACCGAGCGAGCTCACCGCATCTCTTCGGGTGCCTCGACCCCGAGCAATCCGAGCCCAGAGGTCAGCACGGTAACGACGCCTTGAACCAATGCAAGGCGCGCGAGCGTCATTGTGCGATCATCTAGGATAATGAAGCGTAAATGTGGCGCATGATTGCCTTGCGTCCAGTGAGCGTGGAACTCGCTGGCGAGCTCGTAGAGGTAAAATGCGATCCGGTGCGGCTCGTGCGCCAACGCCGCCGCCTCAACCACGCGCGGGTATTGTCCCAGGCGCTTGATCAACGCGATTTCTCCTGTATCCGCAAGGCGTTCTAGCTGGACGTTACGAAGATAGCTCGCGCGTGAGCGATCGTCGGCGGGCAAGTCGGGAACAACCTCCCGGGCATTGCGGAATATCGAATTGCCCCGCGCGTGACCGTACTGGACGTAGAATACCGGATTGTCGCGCGACTGCTCGATCACCTTGGCGAGGTCGAAATCCAGCACCGCATCGTTCTTGCGATACAGCATCATGAAGCGGACAGCGTCCCGGCCGACCTCTTCCACAACCTCACGCAGCGTGACGAAGTCACCGGCCCGCTTCGACATTTTGACCGGCTCGCCGGCGCGCAGGAGGCGCACGAGCTGGACGATTTTCACGTCAAGCGCGGCCGCCCCGCCGCTGACCGCCTTCACGCCCGCCTGCATGCGCTTGATGTAGCCGCCGTGGTCGGCGCCCCAGACGTCGATCATCTGACGAAAGCCGCGGTCGAATTTTGATTTGTGGTAGGCGAGATCGGCGGCGAAATAGGTGTAGCTGCCGTCGGATTTCATCAGCGGCCGATCCACGTCGTCGCCGAACGCGGTCGCGCGAAACAGCGTCTGCTCGCGGTCCTCCCAGTCCTCGATCGGGCTGGCCTTTCGGCGGCGGCAGGCGGCCTTCGTAAACGAGTCCTTGCGCGCGCAACTCTTCGATGGTCCGGGACACTTGGTCGGTCCGCCGATTGGTGCCGGTTTCACCGCTTCCCTCGGTCAGCGATCGCTCGGAGAAGAACACGTCGTGACGAACATTGAGCGCGGCGAGGTCGTCGCGGACCTCCGCCATCATCATCTCGACCGCCTTTGCCCGGACGGCGGATAATCTCTCGCTCGCGGGCCAGTCCATCAGTGCTCGGCCATGCTCGGCGGCGAGCGCCTGCCCAACAGGCTTGAGGTATTCGCCCGGGTAAAGTCCCTCGGGGATCGGTCCGATGTCCTCGCCGAGCGCCTCGCGGTAGCGCAGGTAGGCGGACTGGGCCAGTTGATCGACCTGCGCGCCGGCATCGTTGATGTAGTACTCGCGCGAGACCGAATATCCGGTGAAGGCGAGCAGATTGGCCAACGCGTCACCGAACACGGCCCCGCGGCCGTGGCCGACGTGCATGGGGCCGGTCGGATTGGCGGAGACATACTCGACATTGACCGGCTCGCCACCTCCGAGGTTGCTGCGGCCGTAGTCCGGCCCCGCCGCGATGGCGGCCCGCAGCTCGTCGAGCCATGCCTGGCGTGTCAGGGTCAGGTTGATGAAGCCCGGACCGGCGACCGTGACGTCTTCCAGCAGCGGATCGCCCTTGAGTGCCGCGGCAATCGTTTCCGCCAGATCCCGCGGCTTCTTGCCGGCCTCCTTCGCCAAGACCATGGCGGCATTGGTCGCCATGTCGCCGTGGGTCGGATCGCGCGGCGGCTCGACCAGCACGCGCGAGCGGTCGAGTATCGGGCGGAAGGACGCCTGCCGCGCTCAATCGCTCGAGCGCGCCATGCACGCGATCAAGCACGCGCGCAAAGATGTTCTTGGCTGCTTCCGACGAGCCCATGTGACGGATGTCCGTACCATCTTCGTCATGTCCGGCACTATCGGACCGGGCATCCACGTCTTGCTTCGGTGACTCGCGGCAAGAACGACGTGGATGGCCGGGACCAGCCCGGCCATGACGGCGACGGCGCGCCGCTAACGCAATTCCGGAGTGGAGTCAAAATACTTGGCATGCTCGGCGAGCGCGAAGGTGTCGGTCATGCCGGCAATGAAATCGCCGACCCGGCGCGCGCGCCCGTGCTCGTCGGTCGACGGTAGGCCTTCGTGCCAGTCGTCCGGCATGTCGTGCGGTGCCGCGGTGAAGTGAGCGAACAGGTCACGCACCACGTCCTGGGCTTGCGACGTGATCCGAATCACGCGCTCGTGGCGATACATGCGCGGGAACAGGAATCCCTTGATCGCCCGATCCGTCTCCACCATCTCCGGCGAGAAGGCGACCAGGGTCCGTCCCGCCGCGCGTATGTCGTCGGCCGACGCTGGTCCGACGTCGGCGATCCGTCGGCTGGATGCGGCGACGACATCCTCGATCATCCGGGCGATCAGCCGCCGGATCAGCTCATGCACAAGTCGGGCGGGCTCCAGGCCGGGGTAGCGCGCGCGCATCTCGCCGAGCACGTCGCCCACCAGCGGCACCGCGGCCAGATCGTCGACCCCGAACAGGTCAGCGCGCAGGCCGTCGTCAAGATCGTGGGCGTCGTAGGCGATGTCGTCGGCAATTGCGGCCGCCTGCCCCTCCGCACCGGTGTGGGTCGACAGGGGAATATCGAGCAGCTGCGCGTGGCGGCGGATGGCGACCGGCACGCCGGCCTGGCGGTAGCGTCCGACCGGAGCGCCGCTCCCGTCCGTGAGCGGCCCATTGTGCTTGATCAGCCCTTCGAGCGTTTCCCAGGTCAGGTTCAGACCATCGAAGTCGGCATAGTGCCGCTCGAGCCGGCTGACCACCCGCAAGGTCTGGACGTTGTGATCGAACCCGCCGAATGCGGCGAGGCAGGCGTCGAGCGCCGTCTCGCCGGCATGGCCGAACGGCGGATGGCCAAGGTCGTGGGCGAGCGCCAAGGCCTCCGCGAGGTCCTCGTCGAGGCCGAGCGCTCGCGCCAGCGACCGCGCGATCTGCGTCACTTCCAGCGTGTGGGTCAGGCGGGTGCGGTAGTGATCGCCCTCGTGCGCCACGAAAACCTGCGTCTTGTGCTTGAGCCGGCGGAACGCGGTCGCGTGGATGACGCGGTCGCAGTCGCGTCGGAAGACGTTGCGGCTTGAGCTTTCCGGCTCGGGATGCAGCCGGCCGCGGCTCACCCGCGGATCGGACGCATAGGGCGCACGCTCGCGACCGGCATCGACCGCCATGGAAGCGCTCCGCGCGACATTGACCTCACGCCGCGGCGCACTTAACTATCCATCAAAGGTTCTGGCAAATGCTGCGCCCGGCACGGGGTTCGCGGCACCGGACAAGGTAACGATGACGGAAGCTGCAGCACTCGACGTCAAGGTCAGCGCGCGCGCGGCGGAGCGGATCGGCGCCATCCTGCAAGGCGAACCCGCGGGCACCATGCTGCGGGTGAGCGTCGAAGGCGGCGGGTGCTCGGGCTTCCAGTACAAGTTCGACACGGAGCGCGAGCGCGCCGACGACGATCTCGTGATCGAGCGCGCCGGCGCGGTCGTCTTGATCGATCCGATCTCGGTCCGATACCTCGCCGGCTCCGAAATCGACTTTGTCGACGATTTGATCGGCGCCGCGTTCAAGGTGCACAACCCGAACGCCACCGCCTCCTGCGGCTGCGGGACGAGCTTCTCGATCTGAGACGCGTCCCGCGATCGGGCACTGCGATCAGGCTGATACCGGAAGCAACTCGAACACCTTTCCGTATTTTATTTGCCGCGGTGGCGATGTCGCCCTCCCGTAGCGCCTTCCGCACCATGTCGAGCCTTTTGGCGTCATCGAGGGACAGGTAAGGCGCCCATGGACCGCCGTCTTCGATCAAGTCGACAACGACCTCTGCTGCGCATCTACCGGCGTGAACGCGCTTGACCGTCCTTCGAGTCATGATCGCTTCCATTCGCCGGCAGCTACCAGGGCCTTTACCCTCGTAAGGGTCTCGCTCACGCTCCCGCCCTATCGCGCTACTCCGCCGCGATGGCGCGCGGGCGCTCCGGCAGCTCGCCGACCTCTTCGAGCTGCGGCTCGAGCGGCGCTTGAGCCGCCGGTCGATCTTGTCGAGATAGAGATAGACGACCGGAGTGATGTACAGCGTCAGGAGCTGCGACAGGCACAAGCCGCCGACCACCGAGATGCCGAGCGGCTGGCGCAATTCGGCGCCGGCGCCGGCGCCGAGCGCGATCGGCAGCGCCCCGAAGATCGCCGCGAACGTCGTCATCATGATCGGACGGAAGCGCAGCAGGCAGGCCTCGCGGATCGCCGCCTCGGCGCTGACCCCGACGCGGCGGCGCTCGATCGCGAAGTCGACCATCATGATCGCGTTCTTCTTCACGATGCCGACCAGCATCACGATGCCGATCATGGCGATGACGGTGAGCTCCATCTTGAACGCCATCAGGGTGAGGATCGCCCCGATGCCGGCCGAGGGCAGGCCGGAGATGATGGTGATCGGATGGATGAAGCTCTCATACAGGATGCCGAGCACCACATAGGCGGCGAAGATGGCGGCCAGGATCAGGATGCCCTGGCCTTTGAGCGACTCCTGGAAGATCTGCGCCGTGCCCGAGAACCCGGAGACCACGGTCGCCGGCAGGTTGGACTTCGCGCTCGACCTTCTGGATCGCGTCGACCGCTTCGCCGAGGGAATGGCCCGGCGTCAGGTTGAACGAAATGGTCACCGCCGGCTGCTGGCCCTGATGGTTGACCTGCAGCGGCCCGACCGACGGCACGATGCGCGCGATCGCGCTCAGCGGGATCGATTGCCCGCCCGACGTCTTCAGATAAAGCCGCGAGAGGTCGGACGGATCGGTCTGGAATTTCGGGTCGCTCTCCAGGATGATCATGTAATCGTTCGACGGCGTGTAGACCGTCCCGACCTGCCGGTTGCCGTAGGCGCTGAACAGCTGCTGGCGCACCTGGTCGATGGTGATGCCGTAGACCGCGATCTGCTCGCGATCGACCTCGACCGACATCTGCGGGTTCTTGATGTAGAGATCGGTGTCGACGCTCCACACCATGTCGAGCTTGGCGATCCTGTCGCGCATCTCGGGCGCGATCCGGTAGAGCGCCTCAGTGTCGCTCGACTGCAGCGTATATTGGTACTCGGCTTTGGAGATGCGGGCGCCGACGTTGATGTTCTGCAGGTTCTGGAACGACGTCTTCATGCCCGGCACCACCGCGGTGGCGCGGCGCAGGCGCTGGATCACGACCGTGGACGATTCCTGGCGCTCATTCTTCGGCTTGAGCGCGACGAACATGCGGCCGTAGTTGGTGGTCGGGTTGGGGCCGCCCGCCCCCACGGTCGAGTTGGCGTAGGCGACCGCCTTGTCGGCGCGAACGATCTCGGAGATCTGGCGCTGCCGCTCGACCATGGCGGCGAACGAGGAATTGGTTGCGCCCTCCGTCACGGCAATGATGAACCCGGTATCCTCGGTCGGGAAGAATCCCTTCGGGATCGCGATGTAGAGCCAGATGGTGCCGGCGATGGTCGCGAAGGTGATCGTCAGCATGACGAGCCGCCACGCCAGCACCTTGTCGAGGCTCCATTCGTAGGCTCGCAGCATGCCCTGGAAACCGGCCTCGGACGCGCGCAGGACGATGTTGGGGCGCTTCTTCGGGCCTTCATCGTGCCCGCGCAGCACGCGGGCGCACAGCATCGGCGTCAACGTCAGCGACACGAACCCCGAGAGGATGATGGCGATCGAGATCGTGACCGCGAACTCGCGGAAGATCCGGCCGACCATGCCGCCCATCAGCAGCACGGGGATGAAGACGGCAATCAGCGAGAACGTGATCGAGATGATAGTGAAGCCGATCTCGCGCGCGCCTTTGAGGGCGGCCTCGAACGGCCGCATCCCGCCCTCGATGTGGCGCACGATGTTCTCCAGCATGACAATCGCGTCGTCGACCACGAAGCCGACCGAGAGCGTGAGCGCCAGCAGGGTCATGTTGTTGATCGAGAAGCCGAACGCATACATCGCCGCGCAGGTGCCGACGAGCGAGATCGGCACCGCGAGCGCCGGAATGACCGTGGCGGAGACCGACCGCAGGAACAGGAAGATCACCAGGATCACCAGAGCGATGGCGATCGCCAGCGTCACCTGCACGTCGTGCACCGATTCGCGGACCGACATCGAGCGGTCCATCATGACGGTCATTTCGATCGAGGCCGGCACCTGCGCGCGGAAGCTCGGCAGCTTGGCGCGCACCGCATCGACGACCTCGACCGTATTGGCGTCCGGCTGCCGCTGAATCGCCAGCGTGATCGCGCGCTTGTCGTTGAACCAGGTCGCGATCTTGTCGTTCTCGACACTGTCGATGACGCGCGCGACCGCGGTCAGCTTCACCGGCATGCCATTGCGCCATGCGACGATGACGTCGCGGTAATCGGCGGCCTTCTCCAGCTGGCCGGTGGCGGTGAGCGTGATGTTCTGGCGCGGGCCGGTGATGGTGCCGACCGGGACGCTGGAATTGGCCTTGCTGACCGCGTCGCGGATCTGGTCGAGCGAGAGGCCGCGCGCCGCCGCGGCTTCCGAATCGACCTGCACGCGCACGGCGAATTTCTGCGCGCCGTAGATCAGGACCTGCGCAACGCCCGGCAGTTGCGAGATCTGCTGCGCCAGCACGGTGTCGGCATATTCATTGACGGCCGACAGCGGCAACGTATCCGAGCTGAGCGCGATGAACAGGATCGGAAAATCGCCGGGATTGACCTTCCGGAAGCCGGGCGGGATCGTCATCTCGGCCGGCAGCCGCCGCTGCGCGATGGTCAGCGCGGTCTGCACGTCGAGCGCGGCGCTGTCGATGTTGCGGTTGAGGTCGAACTGGATGGTGATCTGGGTGGTGCCGAGCGACGACGAGGAGGTCATCGCGCTGATGCCGGCAATTGTCGACATCTGTCGCTCGATCGGCGAGGCGACCGAGGCGGCCATGGTCTCCGGGCTGGCGCCCGGCAGGGTCGCGGTGATCGAGATGGTCGGGAAGTCCACGCGCGGAAGCGCCGCGACCGGAAGCAGTCGGTAGGCGAACACGCCGAATACGATCAGCGACGCGGTGATCAGCGTCGTCATCACCGGCCGGCGGATGCACAGTTCGGATAGCGACATCGATCACGATCCTGCTTGCGCGCGCCTGGGCTGACGCGGCGCCACCTTGGTACCATTCGCCAGCAGCAATTGGCCATCGATCACGACGGTCTCGCCGCCAGCCACACCGTCGCCGATCACCGCCTCGCCCTCAAGGGTGCGCACGACCGTGACCGGCCGCACCGCGGCGGTGCCATCCTTGATGACGAAGACGTAGGTCCCACTTTGCCCGGTCTGCACCGCCACCGCCGGCACCACGACCGCTTCGTCCACCCGCAAGGTCAGGGCCGCGTTCACCAGCGTTCCGGGCCAGAGCGCCTCGTCCTCGTTGTCCATGGTGGCGCGAACGGGGACCATGCCGCTCGTTATGTCGACGCTGTTATCGATCATGGTCAGGCGTCCGGACGAAGCCTTGCCCTCTCCCGGCGCGGTCGCCTCGACCTGACCGGTGCCCGCCGTCATCGCTTGGCGCACTTCCGGCAGCGACCGTTGCGGCACCGCGAAGAGGACGTAGACCGGCTTGGTCTGGTTGATGGTTGCCAGCGCCGCAGTATCGGCCGGACGCACGAAATTGCCGACCTTGACGTTGGCCGCGCTCATGCGCCCGGGAATCGCCGCCCGGATCGTGTGGTAGTCGAGCTGGACCCGGAGGTTCTCCAGGTTGGCGGTGTTCGACCTCACCGCTGCCCCGAAGATGTTGACCTGGGTGGCTGCATTGCTGACGTTCACCTGGGTGGTGGCGTTCTTGGCCAACAGGTCGGTGTAGCGCTGCAGATCGCGCTCGGCCTGCTCCACTTGCGCCTTGGCGCCGTTGAGCACCGCCTCGACCTGGCGAATCTGCGCTTCGACCGCCCGGCTATCGAGCGTGAACAGCACGTCGCCCTCTTTCACCGATGCGCCGTCGGAAAAATGCACGCCGACGATCATGCTTTCCACGCGCGCCTTGATGGCGACGCTCGCCATCGGCAGGACGGTACCGAGCGCCTCGATACGCAGCGGGACCGGCTTCTTGACCGCGGTCGCGACGTCGACCGGGACCACCCGCGCGGGCTGCGCCTGCTGCCGGGGAGCCTGCGCCACCGCGCCGTACGGGCTCCAGACATCGCGCGTGGCCACGCCCCCACCCACGAGGGCGAGTGCTACAGCCCCCGCAATGACCCACGCGCGTTTGCTCATCCTAGATGCCGAGCCGGGCTCCCTCGCTCATCCCCCGATTCCCCCGGATCTCGGGCCGGGCGGCCGTGTCCGGCCGCGGATGGCGCTTCCAGCACTCCTACCCCTAGCATATATCGGTTATTCCTAACATAGACGCCACACAGGCACACATTAAACGCTGTTAACGCTCGCGTGATCGTTGCTCGGCCAGGCCGCTGACGGCGGGGCCGCGCGGTCGCGTTTACCCTCCCGGGCAAAACCATGCGCATCGCCACCTGGAACGTGAACTCGATCAAGCAGCGGTTGGAGAACATCACGGCATGGCTCGCCGAGACCGGTCCGGATGTCGTCTGCCTGCAGGAAACCAAATGCGTCGACGACGCGTTCCCGCGCGAGACGTTCGAAGCCGCGGGCTACAATGTCGCAGTCCATGGGCAGAAGGCCTTCAACGGGGTCGCCATCCTGTCGAAGCTGCCGTTCGACGAGGTCACGCCGCGGCTGCCCGGCGACCTGGAGGACGACCACGCGCGCTTCCTGGAAGCGGTGGTCTCGACCAAGACCGGGGTGATTCGCGTCGCCTCGATCTACCTGCCGAACGGCAACCCGCCCCGGACCGACAAGTACACCTACAAGCTCCAGTGGATGGAGCGGCTGATCCGCTACGCACCCGAGCGTCTGGCGCTGGAGGAACCGCTGGTGCTCGCGGGCGACTACAACGTGATCCCCGCCGCGGCCGACGTCTACGATCCGCAGGCCTGGACCGGCGACGCGCTGTTCCTGCCGCAGACGCGTGAAAAGTTCCGCGCGCTCATCAATCTCGGCCTCACCGACGCGATCCGGGCGGCAAGCGACGCGTCCGGCCTCTATACATTCTGGGACTATCAGGCGGGCGCCTGGCAGCGGAACAAGGGCCTGCGCATCGACCACCTGCTGCTGTCGCCGCAGGCCGCCGACCGGCTGACCGGCGCCGGCATCGACAAGCACGTGCGCGGCCGCGAGAAGCCGTCGGACCACGTGCCGGTGTGGGTCGAGCTCGATCTCGAGCCGCGGTGACGCGAGTGTCCCGGGCGTAGCGCCTGCAGGACACGGGTCAGCTACTCCCGCCGCCCCTTCATCCAGCGCTCCAGGAAGACGAGCGCGACCTGCCGCTCGTCGTCGGTCGCCTGCTTGAAGGCGGAGTCGTACAGTTCGGGGATCCAGGTGTCGCCCGAGGCCGCGCTGTCGCGCGCCAGCGTGAGCCACATCAGGCCGCGCGCCGCCTGGCGCGGCACCTCGCCGCCCTTGAACAGCATGTGACCGAGCACCGCCTGCGCCTGGTACTGTCCCTTGTTGGCGGCCAGGTCGAGCCAGCGGGCGGCCTGGCGCGGATCCGTGGAGGTTCCGTTCCCGTCGAGATACATGCGCGCGAGGTTGTACTGCGCGTCGGCGTCGCCGAAGTAGGACGCCGCATAGGAGAACATTTCGCGCGCCCGGCCGGGATCGGCCTTGATCGTCGAATTCGGGATGCCCTCGAGATAGTAATGGCCGAGCGCCACGAAGGCGTTGGCGACGAAGCGCGACTGCGGGCTTTCCGGACTGTCGTCGGCATGCGCGTTCGCGATCCGGCTGAAATACTCGAACGCGCGCAGGTCGTTCCGCTTGACCCCGTCGCCTTCCGCATACATGCGGCCGAGCTTCCATTGCGCCGCGGCGTGCCCCTGCTCGGCGGCGTATTCGAGCGCGTTCACGCCTTTTGCCGTTTCGCCCAGCCCGGAGCGCCCGGGCGCCGGAGCGGAAGGCCTCGAACGGGGTCGGCGCCGGCGCGTTCGGCGCCGCGCGGGTGCCGTCGAAGGCAAGAGCGGGCGAGTTGTTGGGCTGGGCGCGCGCCGCGTCGAACGCGAAGCTCCCGGCCGCTGCCAGCCCGGCGGCGACCATCACTACGCAGGCGAGACGCTCACAGGTCCGCATAGCACTGCTTCTCGGCGGCCCCGCCCGGATGGGTGACCGCGCCATTGACGGCCGGCCCCACCTGCTGGGCGTATTTCCACAAGTAACCGGAGGCGAACTCGGTTTCGCGCGGCTTCCATTCTTGCTTGCGGCGCGCGAGTTCGGCTGTGTCCAAGTTCACATCGATGGTGCCGGCGTCGGCGTCGATCGTGATGATGTCGCCGTCGCGCAGCAGGCCGATCGGTCCGCCGACCGCCGCTTCCGGCCCGACATGGCCGATGCAGAAGCCGCGCGTCGCGCCCGAGAACCGGCCGTCGGTGATCAGCGCGACCTTGTCGCCCATGCCCTGGCCGTAGAGCGCCGCGGTGGTGGACAGCATCTCGCGCATGCCGGGGCCGCCGCGCGGTCCCTCGTAGCGGATCACCAGGACGTCGCCTTCCTTGTACGTCTTGTGCCTCACCGCCTCGAAGCAGGCCTCCTCGCCGTCGAAGCAGCGCGCCGGCCCGGAGAACTTCAGGTTCGACATGCCGGCGACCTTCACGATCGCGCCGTCGGGAGCGAGATTGCCCTTCAGCCCCACGACGCCGCCGGTCGCCGTGATCGGCGTGTCGGCCGGACGCACCACGTCCTGCTGGTCGTTCCATTTCACGGCCTTGAGGTTCTCCGCGATCGTGCGGCCGGTGACCGTCATGCAGTCGCCGTGCAGGTAGCCGTGATCGAGCAGCGTCTTCATCAGCAGCGGCACGCCGCCAGCTTCGAACAAATCCTTGGCGACATAACGGCCGCCCGGTTTCAAATCCGCGATATAGGGTGTGCGCTTGAAGACCTCGGCGACGTCGAACAGCGTGAACGCGATCCCGCACTCGTGGGCGATCGCCGGCAGATGCAGCCCCGCATTGGTCGAGCCGCCGGAGGCCGCGACCACGGTCGCGGCATTCTCCAGCGCCTTGCGGGTGACGATGTCGCGCGGGCGGAGGTTGCTTGGCATCAGCTCCATGATCATCTCGCCCGCGGTCATGCAGAACTTGTCGCGGAACTCGTACGGGCGCGGGCGCGCCGGCCGAGTACGGCAAAGCAAGACCGATCGCCTCGGACACGGTCGCCATCGTGTTGGCGGTGAACTGGGCGCCGCAGGCGCCGGCCGACGGGCAGGCGACCTGCTCGAGCTCGTCCAGGTCCGCGTCCGACATGTCCCCGACCGAGTGCTTGCCGACCGCCTCGAACACGTCCTGCACGGTGACCGGCCGGCCCCTGAAAGGTGCCGGGCAGGATCGAGCCGCCATAGATGAAGATCGCCGGCACATTGAGCCGGCACATCGCCATCATCATGCCGGGCAGCGACTTGTCGCAGCCGGCGAGGCCGACCAGGGCGTCATAGGCGTGGCCGCGTATGGTCAGCTCGACCGAGTCGGCGATCACCTCGCGCGACGGCAGCGAGGCCTTCATGCCGGCATGGCCCATGGCGATGCCGTCGGTGACCGTGATGGTGCAGAACTCGCGCGGTGTCCCGCCGGCCGCCGCCACGCCCTTCTTGACCGCCTGCGCCTGGCGCATCAGCGCGATGTTGCAGGGCGCGGCCTCGTTCCAGCAGGTGGCGACGCCGACGAAGGGCTGATGGATCTGCGCGGTCGTCAGCCCCATCGCGTAGTAGTAGGAGCGATGCGGCGCACGCTCGGGACCTTCCGTGACGTGCCGGCTGGGCAGCTTATCCTTCAGGTTCGACCGCGCATCCATCGACGCTTACGCCCTTGCACAATCCGCCGCGGCCTTTTTAGCCGCGCCACGAGTCGGCAAAGCCGCTCGGCCCGGCTGCGGCACCCGTGCCCGCGGACCGGCACCGGAGCGTCTGCTGCGCGTGTTGAACGGAAGCGCCGCAAAGGCTCGTGACGCCCCTGATGTCGTGTCTGCTTGTGGCGGAATCGCGGCGTGCAGCGTGCGTTAGAGCGCGCATGTCCGCATTGTCGTAAACGTGTGGCGGGCCGGACACAGACGCGGCGTGGTTAACGCTGCGCGACTGCGACCTTGCGGCCAAACCTAACGATGGTCCGGCACGATAACCCCGCTCGCGGGGTCGCGTGAAACCGGCAAGCCGCGGGATAGCAATCGTCCAAAGGTTTGCTTAATTGCGCCGGCTCCTTCGGCCGTCGAACACGCCGCCATGTCCCGTCATCGGCTCCGCCGCAAATTCTTCGATCGCAGCGTCCACGCGGTGGCGCCCGACCTGATCGGCGCATCGCTCACCGTCGACGGAGTCGGCGGCATGATCGTCGAGGTCGAAGCCTACCACCACACCGACCCGGCGGCGCACTCCTACGGCGGGCGCACCGAGCGCAACGCGGTGATGTTCGGGCCGCCAGGGTACGCCTACGTCTACCGCTCCTACGGCATCCACTGGTGCCTCAATTTCGTGTGCGAGGAGCAAGGCAGCGCCAGCGCGGTCTTCATTCGGGCCATCGAGCCGATCGCCGGCCTTGCCAAGATGCGCAGGCGTCGGGGACATCGACGAGCTGCGGCTCCTGTGCTCCGGGCCGGGCAAGCTATGCCAGGCGCTCGGGGTGAGCATTGCCCACAACGGGCTCGCGCTCGACCGGGCGCCGTTCGAGTTGCAGGCGCGCAGCAGCGACGTCCCGATCGAGATCGCCGTCGGCCGCCGCATCGGCATCACCAAGGCGGTCGAGCAGCCCTGGCGCTACGGCCTTGCCGGCTCGCGCTTCCTGAGCAGGCCGTTTCGCTGACAGTCATTGCGCCGACAAGGCATCGCTGGTCCTGGTCAAGAATTCCTGGCTGTTGCGGACGGGTCACAGCCTTTGAACCGCGCAAGCGCTACTGTCTGCGGCATTGGAATCGAGGTCGGTCCCGCCCGGCGCTTATGGCCTGACAACCGACCGGGTCGCTGAACAATCGGCTTGGGGGCCGTTGAGCGGACGGCGTAGGAGGCGCAGGACCCGCGCTCCTACGCCGCCGTTCCGTGTCTGGGTTCTGCCCAACCTCTCTGCCACGACTGACGCACGACCCGCGGCAATACGCCTTTGCCCGAGCGCCATTTCAGATCGAGCAGCAGGCCCGCCGGGAGCGTGGCGAGAGCACGCGCGGTCGGAACGCCGGCGGCGTCGAGCAGGTCTGCGATCCAATGATTGCAGACGTTGAACAGGTGAAAGTCGCCGACTGCGCGATAGAACAGGCTCGGACCGTAGAGTCCCGGGCCGAGTGCATCCGGCAGCCCGGTTGGCGGCAAGCGGGCAAACGCCGCATCGACCCGGCCAGCCAACCGGGCGAAGCCGGCTGGCGTGAGGTCGAGCTGAACGATGTCGGAATCGCGAAACGCCGCAGGCGGTTCACCCTGCAGGCCCACGACATGCACAACGGACGGATTGCCGGGCCGAAACAATGCCCGCAACGCCAAGCCGACATTCAGGGACGCAACCGTCGGCACCTCGCGATAGAAACCTTCGTCGCCCCATCCGACCTCGAGCCACGGATAAGCGCCAAAGCGCACGGTCACCGCGTTCAGGGCGGAAAGTCCGTGCTGGCCCGCGACCTCGCCGGCAACCGCGCGCGGCAGCGCAATTCCCGCATGATAGCCGTGGCTGACGACGAACACGGTGACCGCCGGGCTGCCCGGCGGGGGCGGCCACAAGGTCGGATCGCCGCGACGGAGGGTGGCCAGACCGCCGATGGCGGCAACCGCCGCCACCCCGAGAGCACCCAAGATCAGCCAGCGCGGAACCCGTCTCATTGCAGCAACCCGGCGATCCCCAACCGGGGCTCATCCATACGCGATGATGAACTCGCAACCAGCAGCGGTAGAGAAGGTGCGCGTGATGCGGCCGGTCGCCAACTCGAACTCGAGCACCTCCGCGTCGTCGTGGCAGCACAGGTACGCAAGCTTGCCGCCGGGGGCGAAGCCAAAACCCATGGGCGACCTTTTGGTCGGCATCGACGCGATCTGCTTCAGCCCGCCGGCCTCGTAGATCTCGGCGCGGTGATCCTGATTGGACGACACCACCACATAGGCATTGTCCGGCGACACCCGCACGCGGCGCATCTGCTTCTTTTGCGCATCGGCGCCGTGGATCGGCACGGTGCGCGTGACCTCATGGGTGCGCGCGTCGACGACGTAGAGCTCGGCCGCGTCCTGTGCGCAGGCGTAGACCGTGGCCCCGTCAGGCGTCACGGCCAGCCCCTCGACCACATGCGGCAGCGCAATGCGATCGATGACGGCGCGGCGCGCGGCGTCGATCGCGACCAGGTAATCCGACTTCACCGAAGCGAAGACTTTTCCCGTCGCATGGCTGACGGCGACCCAATGAGCGGTATTGCCGACATCGATCGGCTCAACCTTGCCGCCCGCGGGGTCGATCGCCAGCACGGCATTGCCGAGCTCGCCCGAGGACCACAGCGTGCCGCGCTCGTCCATCATCACGCCGTGCGGCGCATAGACGGCGCCGAGATCTATGACGCGTGACAGCGATTGCGACGGCAGGTCGATGACCACGATGCGGCGGTCGGGGTTGACGCGCTTGGCGAACACGCCGTCGCCATAGACCGTGCCGTAGGCGATGCGCCCGTCTGCCGAGAGCGCAAGCTCGTGGGTCGAGCCCGGCATGTCGATGGTCGCGCGCATGGTCAGCGTCGCGGCATCGAGGAAATGCACCTTGTGCGCGGTCTTGGCGGTGACGATCAGGTTCGGCCCGCCCGGGCGGTTGTTGAGGTCGGTCATCGGATGGCCGCTGCTGTGGGGCGGTCTCAGTCCATCTTCTTGCAAAGGAGGATGGTGGCGGGTCAAGCCCGTGCTCGACGAACTAGGTAACGCAGCAGTGGAGGCCGCACCATGCGGCTCCAGCGACCTCCGGGGAATCAGCTCGCCGCGGCAACGACGCGTGCGGTGTCGAAGTATTCGTAGAATTCCACCGCCTTGCCGTCGCGGAAGCGCCAGAAGTCGACCTTGGGCGTGTCGACGGCCTTGCCGGTGCGCTTGTTGCGCCAAGCGGTCGAGCCCCGCATGAACACGCACTCGCCCTGGGCGACGAACTCATCGACGGTGTAGTGAATCATCTCCCAGTCCGACAGCAATCCCTCGAAGTACCCGCGCAGCGCGTCGCGGTTGGTGTACCGCGTCGCGAACGCCACGGGCGGGGCGCCTTCAGGGAGCGAGCCGAACTGAATGTCGTCGGCCACCAGGCTCATCCAGTGATCGACGCTGCCGCCCTTGCTGCCATGCCAGCGGGCGTAGGCTTCCTTGAGGATGTCGACATTCTTCGCCTCGTTGCCCATCGCTCACCTCCGATTGGCGCGGAGAATAGCACAGCAGGACGGCCGTCCTTACGCTGCTACGCCTGCGTTGCCGCGAACGTCGAGGATCACGAACTCCGGCGCCACCCCGATCCGCAGCGGCAGCTTGCTGCAGCCGAGGCCGCTGGTCACAACCATGCGGCGGCCCGTCTCGTCGATCAAACCGTAGCTCCAGGAGAGCGGCGCCCAACTGGCGTTGCGCAGCGGGCCAATGCCGGGCAAGGAGATCTGGCCGCCGTGAGTATGGCCGGCGAGCATGAGATGCGGCCCGGGCGGCAGGTGTGTGAACCACCAGGGATCGTGCGCCAGCACGATGGTCGGCCGCGCGGGCGTGAGGCCGGCGAGCAGCGCCCGCGCGGCGGGGCGGTCGCGGCGAGCGTCATGGATGCCGGCAATGTCAATGCTTCGGCCTTCGAAGCGCACCTCATCAACCGAGTCAAAAAGTACCGCGATGCCATTGGCCCGCAACGCGTCGGCGACCTCCGTCACGCCGTAGTTGCGGTCGTGGTTGCCGAGCACGGCGAAGCGACCGAGCGGCGCTTCCAGTCGGGCCAGGACCGCAGCGGTCGTGCTCGGCGGCACCCGGCCGCCGCCGAACGGCATCATATTAACGAAGTCGCCGCCATAGAGGGCCAGGTCCGGCGCGTAGCTCGCCGTTTCGGCGACGATCGCCTCCAGCCGCGCCACATCGCCTGCATGGCTGCCGGCGTGGAAGTCGGACAGGAACGCGATACGGAGCGGCCGTGAGCCGCGCGGCCACCCCTCGATGGCGAGGTTGAGCCTGCGCACGAGATGGCGTGGCGCCCGGGCGAAAGGCGCCAGCCAGCCCTTGCGCCCGGTCGCGTCCGTGAACGGCGGACGCGTGAGAGCGCGCAACACGCGGTCACGCCAGGCGGCCACGGCCTTGCCCTTCGCGGCCTGAGTCGAAGCGGATGGTCGCCGGCAGCAGCAGGATCGGAAGCAGCCCGATCCCGACCGGCAGGAATGCCGCCCGCGCGCTGCCGGCGAAGTCCCAACAAGCCCCGCTGATGACCGAGGTGAGGACTGCCATCGTGTAGCCGATCGCCAGCATCCCGGCGGTCATGCGGGCAACGTCGTCGGGTCGGGCCAAAAGCGGCGGCAGCATCATCGCAAACGTCAGGGCGGCCGCCAGCACGCCGCCGAGCACGCCGGCCCAGGCGATCGTCCAGCCGCTGGCGCTGGTCACCATGGCGACCAGGGCGACGAGCGAAGCCGCCCCAGTGAGGATCAGCGGCCACGCCCGCCGTTCCAGCCGCCCGGCCACCACCAGCAGCAGGAACGAGCCAGGAAGCTGGCCGCCGTTAAGCGCCGTCAAGGCGCCCGGGATCAGATCCGTCCGATCGATCCCCGCAAGATAACCCGGCAGGAAGGCGTTGGCGTTGAAGTAGGTCGAGGTGATGCTTCCGAAGATCAGCCCGAGCCGCCACTGCAGCGACCCGTTCCAGTCCGGCCACCAGCGAGCTGGTGCCGAAGCGCCGGATCGTATCGGGGGCGCCGCGATCCACGTCAGCGCCGCCACCAGCAGCAGCGGGAGCCCCCAAAGGGCGAGGCTGGCGCGCCAGCTGCCGCCGGCCAGCGGCAGCACCCACGGGTCGGTCAGCGCGACCGGCAGCACCTCGCCGACCAAAAGCCCATTGGTGTAGAGCGCGGTCGCAAAACCGACGCGCGCGGGCGTCCATCCGCGCACTGCGGCCGGAAGCGCGACCTGCATCATGGCGATGCCGGCGCCCATGACGACGGTCGAGGCAAACAGGACCGCAACGCCGGTCGCGGCGCCGCGCAGCATTGCGCCGGCCGCCCCGATGGCGAGCCCGAGCACCATGGTGGAGACGATGCCGAGCCGCGCCACCACAAGCGCGCCCGGCAACGCGAAGACGCCGAACACGATGACCGGCAGCGCCGACAGGACACCGACCTCGGTCCCCGAAAGACCGAGGTCGGACTGGATCGCGGTGATCACCGGCGGAACGGCCAGGATGGTCACGCGCAACGAGACGCCACAGAGCCAGAGCAGCGCGGCCGCGACCCAGAATTCGCGCGCCTCCATCAGGGCCGCTCCGCGATCCCTAGACAAGCCGAGCAAAGCGCGGCACCGATCCAGGGTCCGGCGAAACTTGCGAAGCGCAATGTTCTGCGGCCGCCAGAGGCGGCTGCGAGTTTCCGCTGGGCCCCGGATCATCGCTCCGGCTTCGCCGTCGCTCGTCCGGGACACGAGTTTGGCCTGCCATCATGCGGCGCCCTTGAGCCGCTCCAGGGCCTGGATGATCTTGGCGCGCCGGGCTTCCGCCTCGTCGCGCTTGTCGCGCTCGCCTTCCACCACTTCCTCCGGCGCGCGCTTGAGGAAGTCGGCATTGCCGAGCTTGGCGTCGACGCGGGCGATGTCGGAGGACACCTTCGCCATCTCCTTCTCCAGCCGCGCCTGTTCGGCCGTGACGTCGATGATGCCAGCGAGCGGGAGCGCCACCACCTCTCCGCCCACCACCAGCTGTATGGCGTTTGACGGCACGGCGTCGGCCGCAGCGATTACGGAAACCCTCGCAAGCCGCTTGATGAAGTCCTCCCAACAATCAATGCGCACACGAGTTTCAGCCTCCGGATCGACCAGCGACAACGGGACCTGCGCGCCCGGCGGAACGTTCATCTCGGTCCGCACCGAGCGGATCGCGGTCACGAGATCGATCACCCAGCCAAGCTCCGCTTCGGCCTCCGGATCGTCCAAACCTTCATGCTTCGGCCATGGTGCCAAGACCAGGAGGCTGTCGCGCTTGCGCCCGCCCTCGGCCGTCACCCGCCACAGCTCCTCGGTGACGAACGGCATGAACGGGTGGAGGAGCTTGAGGATTTCGTCGCGCGCCCAGGCCGTCATGGCGCGGGTCTCGTCCTTCGCGGGACTGTCCGGACCGAGCAGCACCGGCTTCGCCAGCTCGACGTACCAGTCGCAGTAGATGTTCCAGACGAAGCGGTAGAGCGCGCCGGCGGCCTCGTTGAAGCGATAGGCCTCGATCGCCGCAGTGACCTCGCGCGCCGTCTTGGCGGTCTCGTGCGCGATCCAGCGGTTGAGCGTCTCCTTGGCGGCCTTGGGATCATAGCCCGGCACGATCGCGGCGCCGTTCATCTCCGCGAACCGCGCCGCGTTCCACAGCTTGGTCGCGAAGTTGCGGTAGCCCTCGACGCGCCCAGCCGAAAGCTTGATGTCGCGGCCCTGGGCGGCCATGGCGGCGAGCGTGAAGCGAAGCGCGTCCGCGCCATACTCCTCGATTACCTCCAGCGGGTCGATGATGTTGCCCTTCGACTTCGACATCTTGGCGCCGCGCTCGTCGCGGACGAGGGCGTGGATATAGACGTCGCGGAACGGCACCTCTTTCATGAAGTGCAGCCCCATCATCATCATGCGGGCGACCCAGAAGAAGATGATGTCGAAGCCGGTGACGAGCGCACTGGTCGGATAGTAGCGCTTGAGCTCGGGCGTCTCCTCCGGCCAGCCGAGGGTGGAGAACGGCCACAGCGCGGAGGAGAACCAGGTGTCGAGCACGTCCTCGTCGCGGGTCAGGAAGGTGGCGCGGCGCCCCGGGTCGCGCGCGACCGCATCGGCCTCCTCCCTCGTCAGCACGTCGTTGACGACGTAGAACGCCAGCGCCTCCGCCAGCGCCTCATCCTCGGTCTCGGCGACGAAGATCTTGTCGTCCGGTCCGTACCAGGCGGGGATCTGGTGGCCCCACCAGAGCTGCCGCGAGATGCACCACGGCTGGATATTTTCCATCCAGTTGAAGAAGGTCGCTTCCCACTGCTTGGGTACGAATTTCGTGCGCTCGTCGCGAACCGCCGCCATCGGCAGGAACGAGAGCTCCCTGGCGTCGACGTACCACTGGTCGGTCAAATACGGCTCGACCGGGACGTTGCCGCGATCGCCGTGCGGCACCATGTGCAGGTGGGGTTCGGTCTTCTCGATCAGCCCCGCCGCCTCCATGCGCGCGACCACGCGCTTGCGAGCCGCGAAACGGTCGAAGCCGTGCAACGCGAGCGTCATGTCGAACTCGGCCGATGCCGGCACGCCGGCGAGGAACTCGGCATTCTCACGCAGATTCAACCGCGCCTCGCGGTCGAAAATGTTGACCAGCGGCAGATGGTGCCGGCGACCGACCTCGAAATCGTTGAAATCATGCGCCGGCGTGATCTTGACGGCGCCGGACCCTTTCTCGGGATCGGAGTATTCGTCGGCGACGATCGGAATGCGGCGACCCACCAGGGGCAGGATCGCGTGCTGCCCGACTAAGTGCTTGTAACGATCGTCGTCGGGATGCACGGCCACCGCGGTGTCGCCCAGCATCGTCTCGGGACGCGTGGTGGCGACGGTGATGAACGCGCCCTCGCGGTCCTCGATCGGATACTTGAAGTGCCAGAGCTGGCCTTTGGTCTCGACCTGCACCACTTCGAGGTCGGAGATCGCGGTCAACAGCTGCGGGTCCCAGTTCACCAGCCGCTTGTCCTTGTAGATCAACCCCTGCCGGTAAAGCTCTACAAAGACTTTCAAAACCGCTCTCGACAGTCCCTCGTCCATGGTGAAGCGCTCGCGCGACCAGTCGCAGGAGGCCCCGAGGCGCTTGAGCTGGTTGGTAATGGTGCCGCCCAACTCCTCCCTCCACTCCCACACGCGCTTGATGAACGCCTCGCGGCCCATCGCGCGGCGACCCGGCTGCTGGCGCTCCATCAACTGGCGCTCGACCACCATCTGGGTGGCGATGCCGGCATGATCGGTGCCGGGCTGCCACAGCACGTCACGCCCACGCATGCGCTCGAAGCGGCAAAGCAAGTCCTGCAGCGTGTTGTTGAGCGCGTGCCCCATGTGCAGCGAGCCGGTGACGTTGGGCGGCGGAATGACGATGCAATACGGCTCGGCATCGCGCCGCTCCGGCCGGGCGGCGCGAAACGCGCCCGCCTGCTCCCAGGTGGCGTAAATGCGGCCTTCGACCTCCGCCGGCTGGTACGTCTTGTCGATCATTCCGGGTGCTTCCAAAAAAGGCGCCGTAACAAGCCCGGCAGCGCCCGAACTGTCAACGCTGCGGGACGTCTCTCTGCGGGCATTCCGGGCGTTGCGAAGCGCCGAGCCCGGAATCCATAGCCCGTACGCCATGGATATGGATTCCGGACAAGCCTCGCGGAACCTGTCCTCGAACGGCGCGAAGCACCGATCCCGGGGCTCGGCTCCGGAATGACGAAGTGTGGGCGTTATCCGCGGCCGCGCGAGACGCGCTCGATCTCCGCGCGTACCAGGCGTTCGACGATGGTCGGCAGGTTGTCGTCCAGCCACGACTTGAGCATCGGGCGCAACATGTCCTGCACCAGGTCGTCGAGCGTGCGCGCGTTCTGCGCGAGCACGGTATGCGCAAGGCTGCCGAACGCGGCCGTCACCGCCGCCGTCGCGCGACTGGACAGCAGCGGCCGTTCCTCGACCTCCGCGGCCCGCGGACGGACCGGCGTGGCCTCGCGCATAGGCGCGCGCAACGGTTGGGGGTCAAACTCGGCTTCGGCAAACACCGCGTCGGCGTTGGCCTCGATCGTGCGGAACGCCGGCGGCGCCGCCGCGGCGGGCGCCTCCATGGCCGCGGTCAGTTCCAGCACATCGCCCGGCTCCTCGGCTGGGACGGCCGCCTTCGGCGCCGGCTCTGCCGCCGGTGCCTCGAAGCCGGCCAGCATGGTGTCGATGTCGTCCTGGCTCATCGGCACCGGTTCGGGCGCAGCCGCAGCCTCGGCAGCGGCCGGCCAGCTCGGCGGCGCGGGGGCGGGCGAGGCTGCCGCCGCCGTCGACGATACCGGCGCGGGCTTGGGCCCCTCGTCGTCGGCAATGATCCGCCGGATGGAGGCGAGGATTTCCTCCATCGAAGGTTCTTGCGCCTTCGCTGCCTGCGACATGGCCCCTACCCTCGCCATGGACCGCGCCGGAAAACGGGATCCCGAATCACCGTAGCGCCGTCTTGGCCTGCCAACTACGAGCGCAAGTATGGCATGTCAAAGGTCGAAGACAAGCAAGCGGTAGTAAAATGGGCCATCAGTTCCACAAAGGCTTGTGGATCGCGGCAGAGGTGCCGCAATGACGGGCGAACTTCGAAATCCGACATAGCCGATCAACGCCCGTCAGGCGTGCGCACGCCGATCCACGCATCCCGGATCTGGTGGTAGTGGATCACGGCGTCATAGACCGGCACCGGCAGTCGCAGGATCTGGACCGCCAGAGCGCCCGGAGGCTGCCAGCAGCGCGTAGGAGTTGACCACGCGGTCGCGCTGCGCGGTCACGAGCGTGACGCGCGCGTTCACCAGTTCCTGCTGCGCATTGAGCACGTCGAGCGTCGTGCGCTGGCCGACGCGCGCTTCCTCGCGCACGCCGTTGAGCGCGATCTCGGCCGCGGTCACCTGCGCCTGGGCCGCCTGGATCTGCGCCTTGGCCGCCTCCAGCTGGCCCCAGGACTGAACGACCAGCGCGCGCACCTGATCGCGCGTGAGCTCGAGGTTGAGGCGCTGCTGCGCCAGCGTTTCCTTCGACTGGCGGATCAACGAGTACTCGCCGCCGCCCTGATAGATCGGGATCGCCATCTGGGCGACCGCCGACGCCGTGAATGTGCTGTTGGGTGTTCGGTGAAGTGTTCCACCGCTGCTGGACGCTGGCTTGCACCGTGATGGTCGGATAGAGCGCGCCCTCCGCGATCTTGACCTGCAGCAGCTGAACGTCGACCCCGTACATCGCCGACGTGATGTGCGGGTTCTCGATGGCTGCCGGCCGCGATCGCGCCGGCCAAGGTGCCGGGCGACAGCCGGTCGACCGGCGTGCCGGCCGCGAGGCGTCCAGGCTCGACGCCGATGACGCGGCGAAACGTTGCGCGCGAGGTGGTCAGCGTGGACTTCGGCCCCCAGCGCGGACGAGCGGGCAGCCGCAAGCCGCGATTCGGCCTGCGCCACGTCGGTGCGGGTCACCTCGCCGACGTTGAAGCGGTCGCGCGTCTGCCGCAGCTGCTCCTCGAGCACCTCGACGTTGCGGCGCTGCAGATCGAGGATGGCGGTGTCGCGCAGGACGTTCATGTAAGCGGTCGCGGCGTCGAGCAGGATCTGCTGCTCCATGACCCGCAGGGCCTCGCGGCCGGCGAAAACCTGGCTTTCGGCGGCACGCGTGCGATTCCCGGTGCGCAGGCCGTTGAAGACCGTCTGGGTGCCGGTCACGCCGACGCCATGCGGCACGGACGCGCCGCGGATGGCGCCGGCCGAGGTCTGGGAATCGATATATTGCGCGCCGATGTCGGCCGTGGCGCTGATCTGCGGCCGGTAGCCTGACAACGCCTGCGGCACGCCCTCGTCGGTCGCGCGCAGCCGCGCACGTTCGGCGTTGAGCTGCGGATTGTTCTGATAAGCCTGCACCAGCGCGCCGTTGAGGGTGTCGGCACTGCCTGCCACCGCATAGGTGTTCGCCATCGCCAGCGTGCACGCGGCGATGATCGCGATCGCGCCAAACGCGATCGCGGCGAGCTCCGGCCGCCGACTGACCCTCACCATGAATGACCACTCCGGCGCGTGCGATGCAATTCACGCCCGACCGTCAACGCCACCTCCCGCTACTTTGACACGGACCATACGCACCGCCCGGAAGGCTTGGAACCCTCGCGGCGACCGCGGCGCCCAAAAGATTATGGCTGGCGCATCCGCGCCACAGTCAGGCTCAAGACCGTTAACGGAATCAGAAAACGAAGGCAGGCGGACGCGCGAATCCCGGCAGCAAGGGGGCCGGGGCATCAAAGATCGCCCGGCCGCTGATGTCGCCCGCGACCGACCGGTAAAGCATGGCCCTGCCCACCGCGCCGTGGCGCAGCACGCAGACCAGCCGGCCGCCATCCCTGAGCTGGGCAGATAGCGCCTCCGGCATGATCTCGGTCGCACCGTTGAGCAGGATCACGTCGTAGGGTGCATCCCCCGGGGCGCCGGCAGTCAGGGGGCCGGTCCTGACCACTACGTTGGCAATGCCGAGCGCATTGAGGGTATCCTCGGCGGCGCGCGCGAGAACCGCGTCCTCCTCCAGCGCCACGACATGCGCGGCGAGATGCGCAAGCACCGCCGACGAATAGCCGGTGGCGCAGGCGACGTCGAGCACCCGGTCGTTTTCGCTCACCGCGGCAGCCTGGATCAGCTTCGCCAAAACCATCGGCTTGAGCAGGCAGCGCGCCGCGGCGCCCGATCCTCGCACCGGCAGGTCGCGATCGAGATAGGCAACGTCCGCCCGCGCCGCCGGAACGAAAGCCTCGCGCGGCACGTCCAGCATGGCGGCGAGCAGGTCCGGGTCGGTCACGTCACTGGTGCGGACCTGGCCCTCGACCATCATCCGCCGCGCGTTGGCGAAATCCGTCATTGCACTTCCATGCAAGCCGGCGTCTGCCGCGGCCGCCCGGTTGTGCGGCAGGGGTGGGCAAAACGCAAGCGGCCGCCACGATCAGCGAAAGGCCCGCAGTGCCCTCCGGCCGGCGTATTTCGCCTGCGGGCCAAGCTCCTCCTCGATGCGCAGCAGCTGGTTGTATTTGGCGGTGCGGTCGGAGCGGGCGAGCGAGCCGGTCTTGATCTGCCCGCAATTGGTCGCGACCGCGAGGTCGGCGATGGTCGCGTCCTCGGTCTCGCCGGAGCGATGCGACATCACGGCGGCGTAGGCCGCCTTGTGCGCCATCTCGACCGCGGCCAGCGTCTCCGTCAGCGTGCCGATCTGGTTGACCTTGACCAGGATCGCGTTCCCGAGCCCGCGTTCGATGCCGTCCGCGAGCCGCGCGACATTGGTGACGAACAGATCGTCGCCCACCAGCTGGCATCGGTTTCCGACCAGATCGGTGAGCTGCTTCCAGCCGTCGAAATCGTCCTCCGCCATGCCATCCTCGATCGAGGCGATCGGGTAGCGCGCGACCAGGTCGGCGAGGTAGCGCGCCTGCTCGTCGCCGGAGCGCTTTTTTCCTTCCCCTGCATAGTCATAGCCGCCATTCTTGAAGAATTCGGTTGCGGCGCAATCGAGCGCCAGGACGATGTCTTGGCCGGCCTTGTAGCCGGCGCCCTCGATCGCCTGCATGACGAACCCGAGCGCAGCGTCCGCCGACGGCAGGTTGGGGGCAAAACCGCCCTCGTCGCCCACATTGGTGTTGTGGCCGGCGTCCTTGAGCGCCATGCGCAGCGTGTGGAAAACTTCGGCGCCCATGCGCAAGGCTTCGGCGAATGTCGCCGCGCCGACCGGCATGATCATGAACTCCTGGAAGTCGATCGGGTTGTCGGCATGCGCGCCGCCATTGACGATGTTCATCATCGGCACCGGCAATAGGCGCGCCGCCACACCGCCGACGTAACGGTAGAGCGGCAAGCCGTTCGCGGCTGCGGCGGCCTTAGCGACCGCGAGCGACACGCCGAGGATTGCGTTGGCGCCGAGCCGGCTCTTGTTGGCCGTGCCGTCGAGGGCGATCATGGCCTCATCGATCCGGCCTTGCGCCTCGGCATCCATGCCGCCGACCGCGTCGAAAATCTCGCCGTTGACGGCGTCGACCGCGCGCGTGACCCCCTTGCCGCCGTATTTCGCCTTGTCGCCGTCGCGCAGCTCCACCGCCTCGTGCGCCCCGGTGGAGGCGCCAGAGGGCACCGCGGCACGACCGCGCGAGCCGTCCTCGAGCACCGCATCGACTTCCACGGTCGGGTTGCCGCGGCTGTCGAGGATCTGTCGCCCGACGATGTCGACGATTGCGGTCATGGCGTTGGAATGCCCCTGCTTGATGTCGCTCGTGCACCCGGCCTTGCGCGACCGTGCTATGCTGCCGCGCCTGTAACAGGATCGGGGGTCATGCGCTACGTCGACAGCGTCCTGCAGCCCGGCGAGGTCGTGCGGCACGTTTCCAGTCTGCATTGGTCTCTCTATGCGCCAGGGGCTCTGCTGTTGATTGCGGCCGGCGTCATCGCGCTTGCTCGACCCGACGCCGCGGCTCACTGGCTCGGCCATGGGGTGGTGGTCATCGCCGCCGGACTCTGTTTCGCAGCTGGTCTGGTGCTTATTGCGCAGGCCTGGTTCAAATGGTGGACCACTGAAATTGCGGTGACCGACCGCCGGGTCGTTTCCAAGACCGGCTTCATTTGGCGCAACACGACCGAAATGCACATGGACAAGGTCGAAAGCGTCGAGGTCAAGCAATCAATTCTTGGCCGCATTCTCGACTACGGCGATGTGGAAATCCGTGGCGTCGGCGCCGAACTCGAGCCGTTGCACATGATCGCCCGCCCGCTCGAGCTGCGAAATCACATCACCGCCACGTAGGCCGATCGAACCGATACCGCTACGCCGGTATTGGCGGCGAGGTGGCGCGGCGCAGGGCAGCTCGAGCTGCCCCGCGATGGGGGCTGGAGCGCAAGCGAATGTGAACGCCGCCGGAAGGCGTGCGCGTGACCGTGCGCTCCCGCGGCGCTATCCTGCCGCCGCCTTCAAATGCGTTCTCCCAAATCCAGGAGATCCCGATGGACCGTCGTCGATTCTTGCAGACCGTTGTCGCCACGAGTGGCGCGCTCGCCGCGCCTACTGTCCTCCGCCAAGCGGCCGCCGCAACCGAGAGCCCATTCCGGGTGCGGTACTATCCGGTCGCGGCCGGCATGGGTTCGCGCGACGTGACGGCGGCGCCGGACGGCTCCATCTGGTTCTGCGGACAGCGAAACGGGATGCTCGGCCGGCTCGACCCGCGCGACGGAACATACAAGCTGATCAGTCTCGGCCCGGGCGCGGCCCCGCATGGCGTCGTCGTCGGCCCGGACGGCGCCCCGTGGATCACCGAGGGCGGACAAAACGCCATCGCCCGGGTCGACCCGGCCGACCACGCGGTGAAGCTGTTCAAGCTCCCGGCAAGTCAGCCCTATGCCAACCTGAACACTGGCGTGTTCGACAAGGCTGGCATCTACTGGTTCACCGGACAGAGCGGCATCTATGGTCGGCTCGACCCCAAGTCGGGCGACACCACCGTGTTCGAGGCGCCGCGCGGCCGTGGTCCGTATGGCATCACCGTCACGCCCAAGGGCGACGTCTGGTACGCCTCGCTGGCCGGCAGTCATATCGCCAAGATCGATCTTGCGAGCGGCAAGGCGACCGTCGTGGAGCCGCCGACGCCGGGCCAGGGCGCGCGTCGCGTGTGGTCCGATTCCAAGGGCCGCCTCTGGGTGAGCGAATGGAACAGCGGCAACGTCTCGGTTCACGACCCGGCCGACGGGTCATGGCGTCAGTGGAAACTGCCGGGCGAGCGGCCGCGCACCTACTCGGTCTACGTCGACGACAAGGACATCGTCTGGCTCACCGATTTCGCCGCCAACGCCATCGTCCGCTTCGACCCCGCGCGGGAGCGGTTCCATGCGTTCCCGAGCGACAGGCCGAGCGCCAATGTCCGGCAGATGGACGGCCGGCCGGGCCAGGCCTGGGGCGGCGAGTTGGGCACCAACCGGCTGGTGGTCATCGAGACCAACTCGACGGCGTGAGAGCAGCGATTCTCTTGCTCTGCCTGTTGGCCGGCTGCGGATCTGCCGCGGCCGACACTCTCGGCCGCACGCTGTTCGAGCCATGCCGCGCCTGTCATGCGCTCGACCCCGCCGCGCGCGGGATGGCGGGACCGAATCTTGCGGGCTTGATCGGACGCCGCATCGGCAGCGACCCGGGCTTCGACTATTCGCCCGTGCTCAAAAAGGCCGCGAGCGAGAACCGGGTTTGGACCGCCGAGACGCTCGAGCGTTTTCTCGCCGACCCCGAACGCATGTTTCCGGGAATGTGGATGAGCGCGCGACCCATGGAGGATGCGGCCGAGCGTCACGCGCTGACGCAGTTTCTCAGTCAGCCGAACGCACGCTGACGGCTCCGCCATCATTCGGCTATGGTGCGCGCCGACAACAGCCGGCGGCATCATGGCCATCAAGACCCGCCACCTCGGCAAACGTGCTCGCATCCCCGCCTCGCCCGCGCGGGCGGTGGTCGACCGCGTTCCCAATCCGCATCCAGCGGCGAACTACGTCGCGCGCTTCACCGCGCCCGAGTTCACCACGCTTTGCCCGGTGACCGGGCAGCCGGATTTCGCCACCCTCGTCATCGACTATGTGCCGGACCGTTGGCTCATCGAGTCGAAGTCGTTGAAGCTCTACCTGACGAGCTTCCGCAACCATGCCGCCTTTCACGAGGACTGTACGGTCGGCATCGGCAGGAAGCTCGTGAAGACGCTGGCGCCCCGTTGGCTGCGGATCGGCGGATATTGGTATCCGCGCGGCGGCATGCCGATCGACGTGTTCTGGCAGGCCGGCACCTTGCCCGACGGCGTCTGGGTGCCGGATCAAGGCGTGGCGCCTTACCGGGGGCGGGGCTGATCACGCATGGCGCAACGCCTGATCATCACCAACGGCGACAGCACCGTCGCGCTCATGCGGGCGGCCGGCCTCGACGGCGAACTGCTGCCCTGGCGCGACGCGCTGCACGAGGGCCCGGTGTCGGGCGGGTTGCTCTTGGAAGCGCTCTCGCTCATCCGCGCACAATTTCTGGCCGCGGAGTTCCGCCTGCCGCTCGGGGAGGTCAACCGGGGCCTCGCCGAGCGCGACGGCAAGCTCCGCGACCACGCGCGCTACGACCGGGTCGAGCTGTGGTTCGAGCACGACCTCTACGATCAGCTGCAGCTGATCCAGCTGCTCGACTTCTTCGCGGCCGAGAAGCGATCCCATGGTCTCTTCCTCGTCCAGGCGGACGACTATCTCGGCGTGCAGCGACCCGAAGCGCTGCTGGCGCTGCAAGGGATCGCCATACCGGTCACGGCAGAGCATTGTGCGACTGCCGGTCGCGCCTGGAGCGCGTTCACAGCCTCGACACCGGAGCCGCTGGCGGCGCAGGCCGCGACCAATGAACCCGCCCTGCCCTATCTGGCGGCGGCCTTGCAGCGATTGATCGAGGAGCTGCCGGCCATCGGCTCGGGCCTCGGCCTCACGCAGGAACGCACCCTGACAGCGCTGAGCGAGCGGCCGCGGCTCATCGCCGAGCTGTTCCAGATCACGCAGGAGCAGGAGAGTGCGCGTTTTCTCGGCGATCTTTCGTTTTTCCGGCGGATCGACGATCTGGCCTTCGCGCAGACGCCGCTGGTTGCCGGGCCGCGCTCGGCCTCCAATCGAGGGCCTACGGGCGGAGCTGCGGACTACCACGCGTTCGCCCGCACCTCGATCGCACTGACCGATGCGGGTCGCGACGCGCTTGCCGAGCGGTTCGATCATGCGCGTGACAATGCAATCGACCGCTGGCTCGGGGGAACGCACCTGACCTCCGGCTCGCTGTGGCGGCGCAACCGCGGCGGGGGGCTTGCGACCTGATCGACACTGTCATGCGCACTACACAAGGGTCTGGGAGATTGCCTACCCATCGCTCACAAATGAGGGATCGCTTCATGTCAGCTCGCCAGCTTGCGGCGTTGCCGTTTCTTGCGCTTCTCGTTGCGCCCGCGCTTGCGAACCAACAGTTTCCCGCGATTCTGGCTGGTCACGCCGTCCTGCCGGCAGAAAGCTTCATGGAAGCGCCGCCTGACGCACCGGCGGATCTCAAAGTCTCCGGCAAATTCACGACCGGCAACCGCGTGGATGCCGTCGGCACGGTGGAAGGCCTGTCCAACGGACGGCCGACGGGCGTCAAGCTGCCTTTCCGCGGTCAGCCACTGCAAGGGCATTCCGGCATCAAGAAAATGCCTGACGGGACGTTCTGGGTGCTGACAGACAACGGCATGGGCAACAAGGCGAACTCGCCGGAACTCCATGCTTTACCTCAACCGCTATCGCATCGACTGGGAGAAAGGGACGGTCGAGCGGCTCGAAACCGTTTTCCTCTCCGACCCCGATAAGAAAGTGCCGTTTCGCATCGCCAACGAGGGGACCGAGCGCCGCTACCTGACTGGCGGCGACTTCGATCCCGAAAGCATGCAGCCGATCGGTAACAAGTTTTGGCTCGGCGAGGAGTTCGGCCCTTACCTCATCCGCGTCGATCGTACCGGCAAAGTCGAGGCGATGTTCGAGACCACGGTCGATGGCAAGCCTGCCCGCTCACCCGACCATTACATGGTGAGGACGCCGGCCGTGCCCAACGCGACGGTGAATTTCAACCTGGGCCGCTCGAGAGGGTTTGAAGGCATGGCGGCATCGCCTGACGGCAAGTACCTTTATCCGTTGCTCGAAGGGCCTCTCTGGGATTCCGACAAGAAAGAATGGGAGAAGACGCCCGACGGCAAGGAATACCTGCGCATCCTGGAATTCGACGTCGGCGCGGAGAAGTGGACTGGTCGGCACTGGAAATACGTACTGGAGGCGAGCGGCCACGCAATCGGCGATTTCAACCTGATCGACGCGACGACCGCACTGATCATCGAGCGTGACAACGGTGAAGGCACCGTCGACAAGGCCTGCCCGCAAGGCGAGCGGCGTCCGAATTGCTTCCACGACCTCGCCAAATTCAAGCGCGTGTACAAGGTCGAGCTCAACGATGCGAACGCGAACGGTCCGGTGCGCAAGATCGGCTACATCGACCTGATGCAGATCGCCGACCCCGACAAGAAAGCGCGCAAGCCGCTCAACGGCAATGTGCTGACCTTTCCTTTCTTCACCATCGAGAACGTCGACGTAATCGACGCCCGGCACATCATCGTGGGCAACGACAACAACCTGCCGTTTTCGTCCAGCCGCGACCCGAACAAGGCCGACGACAACGAATTCGTGTTGCTGGAGGTTTCTGACCTGCTGAAGGCCCGTTAAGGCATGTTTGAGCAGGCCGTTGCAACACGGGTGGCCACCGATGGGCGACATAGGGGCCGCCCTTAAGGGCTTACGAGCGCAGCGGCGGACGGTTCAAGTTAATGGAGATTCCCGCTCGCCAAGCACCGCCAGAAGACGGCGTACCAGGTCGCCCGGATCGGCGGCCCGCATGATGGCGCCCATGACGGCCACGCCGGCCGCACCGGCCTTGGTCATCTCGGCCGTGGCGCTGGCGGTGACGCCGCCGATGGCGATCACCGGCAACGCGGTCGAGCGGCAGATCGCCTGGACGCCGGCGCCGCCGAGAACCGGTCCATAGCCAGGCTTGCTCGGAGTATCGTAGGCCGGCCCGGCAATCGCGTAGTCGACGATATCGGCGGCGAGCGCGGCGGCCTCATGTGCCGTATGAATCGAGATGCCGATCAGTGCGCCCTGGCCGAGCAGCGCGCGGGCGCCTCTCGCATCGTCTCCGGCTGGGAGGTGCACGCCGTCGACGCCTGCATTCGCCGCGACCACCGGATCGCCATGCAGCGTCAGCGTCGCACCATGTTGCCGGGCGAGCGGCAGCAGGTCGCGCGCCAGCGCGACCTGCTCATCGGCGGGCAAATCCTTTTCGCGAATGCTCGCCCAACGGCAACCGGCCGCGAAAGCCGCGACGAGGATCTCCTCGAGTGGCGCGCGCGCCTGCCTGCGATCGGTGATGACAAGCAGCGGAGGATGCGGAAGCCTCACGTGCCGACGAGGCCGAATTGCGGGCTCGACGGCTCGGCGTTGGAGCGCTTGGGGATGCGGCCGGAGAGGCGCGCCAAGCGGCCGGCCTCGACGCCGGCCTTCATCGCTGCCGCCATCCGCACGGGATCTTGCGCCTTCGACACCGCGGTGTTGAGCAGCACGGCGGCGCAGCCGAGCTCCATCGCGAGCGCGGCGTCTGACGCGGTGCCGATACCCGCGTCGAGCACCACCGGCACCGGCGAACGCGCACAGATCAGCTCGATCAGATGCGGGTTGGAGATGCCGAGCCCGGAGCCGATCGGCGAGCCGAGCGGCATCACCGCCGCGGCGCCGGCATCGGCGAGCTTGCGGCAGGTGACCGGGTCGTCGTTACAGTACGGCAGCACCACGAAATCCTTGCCGACCAGCGTCTCGGTCGCGCGCACGAGCTCTTCGACGTCCGGGTAGAGCAGCTCCCGGTCGCCGATCACCTCGAGCTTCACCCAGTTGGTCTCCAGCGCCTCGCGCGCGAGCTGGGCGGCGAGGATCGCGTCCTTGGCGGTCTGGCAGCCGGCGGTGTTGGGAAGGAAATGCGCCCGGCCGGCCAACAGCTCGACCAGGCTCTCCTCTTCGCCAGCCAGGCTGATGCGACGGATCGAGGCCGTCACCAGCTCGGCGCCGCTCGCCGCCAACGCGTCGAGCATGACCTGGCGGTTGGGATAGCCGGCGGTGCCGAGAAACAGGCGGGAGCTGAAGGCGCGGCCAGCAATGACAAGCGCGTCGGTCATGTTCGATTGCCGTTCCAACTCACCCACCCTGCTTGGCGCCAACGATCTCGACGGCGTCGCCGGCACGCAATGCCGTCTGCGGCCAAGCCGCCCGCGGCACCACTGCCCCATTCACAGCCACTGCCACGCCGCGCCCGTTCACGTCGATGCCTTTGTCGGTCAACAAGCACGGACAGCGTCGCCGCCGACAGCGGCTCGCGTTTTCCGTTCACGTGGATCGCCTCGGTCATGTCCGTCATATAGGCTTTCCGTCCCTATTCCGCCGCCCGCGCGGGCGCGAATCGCGCGATACCGAAGGGCCGCATGGCGGGATCGACCTCGCCGCCGAGCACGTAACGCGCGATCGTATCGGCCGTGACCGGCGTGAGCAGGATGCCGTTGCGGTGGTGCCCGGTGGCATAGACGAGGCCATCGAGCGGTGCGGGCCCGAGGATCGGCGCGTCGTCGCGGCTGCCGGGCCGGTGCCCGACCCACATCTCCGCGACCGGCAGCTCCTCGATCGCTGGAATCGCGCGCCAGGCCGCCTCCAGCAGGCTCAGAATTCCGCCGGCCGTGAGCGAAGGGTCGAAGCCTTTCTCCTCCATGGTCGCGCCAAGCAACAGCCGGCCATCGAGGCGAGGAACGAGGTAGACGTTCGGCGCCCAGACGACATGCCGCACAAGCGGCGCCGAAGCGTCCATTTGCAGGGCGACGATCTGCCCTTTCACCGGCCGCACGGGCGGCCGCAACTCCGGCGGCAGGCCCTCGATTTGTCGCGACCACGCGCCGGCCGCGAGCACCACCGTGTCGGCGGGGACGCGAATGCCGTCGGCCAGGGCGACGCCCGCCGCGCGGCCGTTGGCGATCAATACGCGCTCGACCGGGGTGTGTTCCCGTAAGGTCGCGCCTGCCCCCACCGCCGCCAGCCGCAATGCGACGGCGAGCTTGCGGTTCTCCACCTGGTGATCAGCCGGCATGAACACCGCGCCCGCCAGGCCCGGCGCGAGGTGCGGCTCGCGGCGTCGCGTTTCCGCCGCCGAGAGCCATTGCAGCGGCAACCCCAGCCGCTGCTGATATTCCAGATGATGCAGCAGCCGCGCCTGGTCGTCGGCGGTCAGTGCCACCGCCAGCGACCCTTCGGTGCGCAGGTCGACGGATTGCCCGGTGAGCTGCTCCAGTTCGGCCGCGAAGGCAGGCCACAGCGACTGGCTCCGCCGCCCCAAGGCGACAAGCGGCTCCTCGCCCGGCTCGGCCTCGGCGGAGGCGGCCAGAATCCCGGCCGAAGCGTGGCTCGCGCCGCGTCCGCTCGCACCTTTGTCGAACACGGTAACGCTGGCGCCACCCTGCGCCAGCCGCCACGCAATGCCGAGCCCGATCACGCCGGCGCCGATCACGACGACGTCCGGTTTCGCGGATGAGCGGGAAGCAGATGGCGCCATCGGCGGCTCCCTACGCTGGCATGACCCAGACAGGTTCTGCGGGTGTGATCTCAGCCGCGGTCAACGCGGCACCCCAGGCCGTTGTCCCGAATATCGGCCTTTTCGGCGTTGGCGGCAAGATCGCTCGATCGCCTAGGTCCGCGGCGGCGCCGGCTGTCCGAACAACAGCCGCGGAACGACGAAACCGACCACGGCCATGATCACGGCGCCGACGATCAGGGTCGGCGACTGCCCGATGGCGGCGAAACCCGCAAGGTATGCGATCGGACCGAGCGCCTGCCCCATGAAATAGGAGAACGAGTGCATGGAGACCGCAGTGCCGCGCGCGCTCGGCGCCAGCTCAGTCATTTGCACCTGGATCGATCCGTGCAGCAGGAAGAAACCCAGGCCCATGCCAGTGACGGCGGCGAGCTGAACCGGCCACGACGGCAACGTCGCCTCGGTCAACAGCGCGAGCGCGGCGATCGAGCCGCCGGCCAGCATCAGCCGGCGCTGGCCGAAGCGCGCCACCAACCGGCCGACCGTCACGGAATAGAGAAGGCCGCCGATGGCGAAGCCAGCCACCACCAGCCCGGCGATCGAGGCTCTGACCTCGCCGACAGAATGCAGCAGGAGCGCGATGTAGGGGAACAAGCCGAACAGCGCCACGCCTTCGACGAACACCGCGGCGTAGCAAACCTTCGCGCGCGGATTGGAGAAGACCTGGCGGTAGTTCGCGAGCGCGGTCGTGAGGTTGAGTCCTCCGGTTTGGCGCTGCTCCGTGCCGCGCAAGCCGAGAACGGCGCCGATCACGGCCGGTATCGTACATGCCGCCGCGGCCACGAACACGCCGCGCCAGCTGATCAGGTCGGCCAGGATGCCGGCGGTGGTGGCGCCGACGAACATGCCGCCAATGCTGCCGATCAGCAGGCGCGCAATCGCCACCTGCCGGGATTGCATCGGCACGAGGTCGCCGATCAGCGCCACCGATACCGGGAAGACGCCGCCGGCCGCAGCACCAGCCACGATGCGCGAGGCGACCAGCACGGAGAAATTCGGCGCAAGCGCGCCGATCAGCGCGCTCAGGCCCAGAATTGCGACGCAAACCGTAATCACGCGGGTCTTGCCGATAAGGTCCGCCAGCGGCCCGAGGATCGGCTGGGTCAGCGCCCACGGCAGCGCGAAGGCGGTGCCGAGCATCGCGGCGAGCTGCACGTCGACCGCCAGATCGGCGGCGATCTGCGGCACGATCGGGTCGGTCATGCGCACGAACAGCGACGACGCGAAGCTGATGCCGGCGATGACGAAGAGGAAACGGGTCATGGCCTCTATCCGACGATGGCGTGCGGCAGGAACCGCGACGTGTTCTTGGTGATCGGGTCAAGGTCCTCGCGCACCGACAGGCCGCATGGCTTTCCCTGCACGATCCACGAGCCGAGCACCGCATAATTGTCCTCGTAGCGCGGCAGCGTCACGACAGCCTGGCGAATGAAGCCTTCGCGGCCGTAGGGCCCATCGTCGGAGTCGACAACGCTGCCGCCCACGACGATCTCGACATTGGCGCCTTCGCGCGAATAAAGCGGCTTGCGCACGTACGAGCCGCCGAGGGACTTGACGGCCTCCTCGTCGTCCTCGAACGCGGCCGGCAACAGATTCGGGTGGCGGGGAAACATGGCCCACAAGAGCGGCAGGATGCCCTTGTTCGACAGCACCGCCTTCCAGGGCGGCTCCACGAATTGCGTCGCAGCTCCCGGCAGCGACGCGCCGAATTGCTCACGCATCATCCATTCCCATGGATAGAGCTTGAATATCAGCTCGATCGGTTTCTGGTCGAGATCGACGAACTGCCCTTGCGGCGTGCGCCCGATGTCCTCCATAGCCAGGATGGTCGTCGACAGCCCTGCCTGGCGCGCGCAATCGTCGAGATAGGCGACCGTGCCGCCGTCCTCGGGGTCGTCGATGACGCCGGCCAAATGCAGGTGCCGTCCCCGGCCGATCTCCTTCCAACCCGCGATCAATTTCTCGTGCAACGAATTGTATTGGTCGGCTGCTTTCGGAACGATTCGACGTTCGATCGCGTCCTCGAGCCAAAGCCACTGGAACACCGCGGTCTCGAACACCGAGGTCGGGGTGTCAGCGTTGTATTCGAGCAGCTTTGCCGCGCCGCGACCGTCGTAGCTGAGGTCGAAGCGGCCGTAGAGGCTCGGATCGCCGCGCTTCCAACTGGCCGCGATGTAGGTCCAGAAGCGCTCGGGGATCGCCAGTCGGCGCAAGATGCGTTCATCGGCGATCGCACGCTCGACGAGCTGTCGGCACATGCCTTCAAGCTCGGCGGTCGGTCCCTCGATGTCGCGCTCGATCTCTTCGAGCGAGAAGCCGTAGTACGCGCGTTCGTCCCAATATCGCTCGCCGCCGACGGTATGGAAGACGAAGCCGGTTTCGGCGGCGCGCTCCTGCCAGTTCGCGCGCTCGTCGCAGGAGATGCGCTGCATCGGCGGATGCGCCGCTTCAGGATGAAGATCGTGAGCCGGCCGACCGCGCGGTCGAGCCGAACCCGCTGCGCGACGTCGTTGATGTCTGGCGGGACGATGGCATCGAGGTGCGCGACGCGACGGAGGTGGACGTCTGTGAAGGCGACGAGCGAGGATCGGCTCGGCCAGATCGTTCGCGAACGATAGCCGGGCGAGCTCGAGGTCGCACGGCCCGACGGCGGACATGGCGCCGCGCCCGAAGTACCGGGCGCGACCTGTGCCGCGGGCGCGCCGGGAGCGGTCGACTGCTGACCCGGCACGCAAGTCTGCCGGGCCGGCATCACTGCGTAGGCGCCCGCGCCCACGGTCGTGATGCCGCCGAGCAGGAGTGCAACCTGGGCCGAGCGCTTCATGAGGTCGATTAGGGTGAGTAGGTCATGCTAGCCGCGCTGATCACGCCACCGGTGACTGAGCCCAAGCCGAGCCAGATCGCCGGCGCGAGCTCGCCGTCGGCAATACGCTTCGACAGATTCGGAACGGGAATGCGCGCGGCGTAGTAGACGAAAACCTGAACGATGAGCGCGATGAGGCTCCAGATCGCGCAATCGAGAATGTCAGCGGAATGCGCAATCGCGCTGGCAACCGGCAGCGCAAATCCGAGGACGCTCAGCCCCAGTGCCACCGCGGCGCCCGGAATATTGGCGGCGATGAGCGCAAACTCATCGTGGGCGGTGATGCGGGTATAGACGAACAGGTAGGCCGCGATAGCGAGCGAGGCAACGCAGAAATACAGAAGAAACGCCGGCAACCCCTGCAACGATGCCATAACCATCGATCGCCCCCCTTGACGACTAAGGCTCAATGAATCAGCAGCAATCCGCGGTGGGACGCTACCGTGACACGAGTGCCTTCGCCAGCATGTCGAAGCGAACCAGAGCGCGCAGCAAGGCCTCCAGGTCGCGCAGCGGCATCATCGTTGGCCCGTCAGAGGGCGCTTTCTCCGGGTCCTGATGGGTCTCGATGAACACGCCGGCAACGCCGACGGCGACGGCAGCGCGGGCCAGCACCGGAACGAATTCGCGCTCGCCGCCCGATGAAGCGCCCTGCCCGCCCGGCTGCTGCACCGAATGGGTGGCGTCGAAGATCACCGGCGCCCCGGTGGTGCGAGCGAGGATGGGCAAGGCGCGCATGTCGGAGACGAGGGTGTTGTACCCGAACGAAGCGCCGCGCTCGGTCACCAGCACGTTGTCGTTGCCTGCGCCGGTGATCTTCGCCACCACGTTCGCCATGTCCCATGGAGCCAGGAACTGGCCTTTCTTGACGTTGATGGCGCGGCCGGTCGCCGCCGCCGCGACGAGAAGGTCGGTCTGGCGGCAGAGGAAAGCCGGGATCTGCAGCACATCGACCGCCTCGGCCACCCGAGCGCATTGCCCCGCCTCGTGCACGTCGGTCAAGACGGGCAGGCCGAGCGTTGTGCGAATCTCCGCGAAGATCGGCAGCGCCTGATCGAGGCCGACGCCGCGCGCGCTCGCGGCGCTGGTGCGGTTGGCCTTGTCGAACGAGGTTTTGAACACGAAACCGACGCCGACGCGCGCGGCGATCTCCTTCAGCGCGGACGCCATTTCGAGCGCGTGCGCGCGGCTTTCAAGCGCGCAGGGCCCCGCGATCAGCGCCAGCGGCAGGCTGTTGCCGAAACGCGCTTCACCGACGGTTACGATGGAATTCGGAGCGGTAGTGCCGGTCATGCGAGCGGACCATGCGTTGACACAGTGGTGCGGTCAACCGAGGGACGGGGCAGGAACGGCTCGGCCGGCCGTGGCGGCAGACTGATCGGACCGCGACAAGCCGAGCCAACCGGCCTTGCCGGGCGCAGCACCATTGCCCCGCACCCGTCGCGGCATTGTCAAACCGCTTGACGAGAACCTCGCTCATCATCGTCAACGATGGCCGCGTGTCGCGGGGGGCCCTAATGAGTCTGCGCGATCCCGTTCACTCGCGCTCGAAAACGATCGTGGCTCCCATCGCCGCCGATGGACCGACGACCAAGCGGCTCATGTGTTCGACAAACGCCACTCCCACCTTTGCGAGCTTCGCACGGAGGCCGTCGACGTCTCGGACCACAATCCGCAGTGCCACGAGCGCCGCGCCGGCGGCGACGTCGGGCGGCTCGATGCCGAAATGAATCCTGAAAGCGGCCGGATCCATCACCTGGATCTCACCGCGTGGCGTCTTCACCGCGAGACCGGACGACGTCGTTTCAAGCTCGCGCTCGCCGACGAAAGCGGACAGGAAAATGTGATGGTCGGCCGGATTCTCTGCGACCATCACGGCGCCGGCAACCGCCGAGGCCGCGTTGGCGTGCGCTTGGAACGCCGGGTTCCAGAAATTCTCCGGATAGTGCTGCTGGCACACGAAGAAGCCCGCCCGCGTCGGCTGCGGATCGCGCGCGAAAGCAAGCGAGAAGGCGACCTTGACCGGCGTGCCGTCGGGCTTCTTGCCCTCGCGCTCGAAGTGGAAGGGCTCGAAGTCGCCGATGCCGCCGGCACGAAAGGCGCGCGCGTCCGCCTCCGCGTCGCGGCTCTCGAGCACCAGCATCGACAACCCCTCGCCGGCTCTAAGAAAATCGCGGGTGAAGGCACCGAACGACACGCGTGCGCCCATCACCCTCGGCGATTTTCTCCGGTTCCGCCGATCGTCAGCAGCTCTACGAAAAAGCCGGAAAACTGCACGATGCGATTGTGCGTGCCCCACGGATGGGCGTTGCGCGCACCGACCGTGAAGCCGAGACGCGCGTAGAGCTCGCCGGCGGCGTCGAGATCGCGAACCGCGTGCACGATATGATCGAGCCCGCGCGGCATGGCGTCACCGTCATTCCGGAAGCCGAGCGCAGCGAGGCTGTCCGAGCCTCGAGCTGCGGTGCCCCGACCTCGCCCTGCGAGGCTCGCGCACTGCGGCGCGCTCGCGCCTCGGGGTGACCGTCGGAAACAGGAACCTCTGTCACTTCACCGAGGAGAACGCCGTCGGCGCCAGAATCTGGCTCGACAGCGTCTGCACGATCGGGCCGTCCTTCTCGCTTTCGGCGCGCTTGGCGATCCATTCGGGATCGCTCATGAACGCATTCCACTTCTGCTCGCGCTCGGCGAGCGATTCCCAGGCCAGCATGTAGGTAAGGTCGTGGTTCGACTTGCCGATCAGCGTGGTCCAGAACCCGGCCTGGCGGATGCCGTGCTTCTCCCACAGCTTCAACGTGGCGGTCTCGAAGCGCTTGATCAGCGCCGGCAGGCGCATCGGCACGCAGCGGTAGATGCGCAGTTCGTAGATCATCGGTTCCTCCTTGGGCTGTTGGTTCTGCCAGCCATGTTCGACAGGGCTTACCGAAGAGACTCGGCAAAATCAGCGGTCGACAGGTCGCGTCGGCATGTGCGCCGCGCAGACGCTGCCGGTCACACCAACCGGCTCTGCTCCACCGCGGCCTCGATGAACGAGGCGAACAGCGGATGCGGCGCGAACGGCCGCGATTTGAGCTCGGGATGGAACTGCACGCCGATGAACCACGGATGTTCGTCGTATTCGATCGTCTCCGGCAGAAGACCATCCGGCGACATGCCGCAGAAGCGCAAGCCGCGCTGCTCGAGGCGGCCCTTGTAGGTCGTGTTCACCTCATAGCGGTGGCGGTGGCGCTCGGAGATTGCGGTCTCGCCGTAGATCTCGGCGATGCGGCTGCCGCGCGCCAGCATCGCCGGGTAGGCGCCGAGCCGCATGGTGCCGCCGAGGTCGCCGCCCTGGCGGCGCTGCTCCAGCTCGTTGCCCTTGAGCCACTCGGTCATCAGCCCGACCACCGGCTCGGACGTCGGTCCGAACTCCGTCGAGTTGGCCTCGTCGATGCCGCACAGGTTGCGGGCCGCTTCCACCACCGCCATCTGCATGCCGAAGCAGATGCCGAAATACGGTACCTGGCGCTCGCGCGCGAACCGCGCCGCACGGATTTTCCCCTCGGCGCCACGCTGGCCAAATCCGCCGGGCACCAGGATTCCGTGCACATGCTCGAGGAACGGGGCCGGATCCTCGTGCTCGAACACTTCGCTTTCGATCCAGTCGAGATTGACCTTGACCTTGTTGGCGATGCCGCCGTGCGAAAGCGCCTCGATCAGCGATTTGTAGGCGTCCTTGAGCCCGGTGTACTTGCCGACCACCGCGATCGTGACGTCGCCCTCCGGGTTGCGGATGCGCTCGTTGATCAGGTGCCAGCGCTCGAGCTCCGGCGACGCACCCGGCTCGAGGCCGAAGGCGTGGAGCACCTCGCTATCGAGTCCTTCGGCGTGATAGGCCTCGGGCACCGCGTAAATGTTGTCGACGTCGCGCGCCTCGATCACCGCGCTTTCGCGCACATTGCAGAACAGCGAGAGCTTGCGCCGCTCTTCCTGCGGGATCGACCGGTCGGTCCGGCACAGCAGGATGTCCGGCTGGATGCCGATCGAGAGCAACTCCTTCACGGAGTGCTGGGTCGGCTTGGTCTTGAGCTCGCCGGAAGAGGGGATGAACGGCAGCAGCGTGAGGTGGATGTAGAGCGCGTGATGACGCGGCAACTCGTTGCCGAGCTGGCGGATCGCCTCCAGGAACGGCAGGCTCTCGATGTCGCCGACCGTCCCGCCGATCTCGACCAGCACGAAATCGAAACCGTCATTCCCCTCGCGAATGAAGTCCTTGATGGCGTTGGTGACGTGGGGAATGACCTGGATGGTCGCGCCGAGATAGTCGCCGCGGCGTTCCTTGGCGAGGATCTCCTGGTAGATGCGGCCGGTGGTGATGTTGTCCTGGCGCGCCGCCGGCCGGCCGGTGAAGCGTTCGTAATGACCGAGGTCGAGGTCGGTCTCGGCGCCGTCGTCGGTGACGAAGACCTCGCCGTGCTGATACGGCGACATCGTCCCGGGATCGACGTTGAGATAGGGGTCGAGCTTGCGCAGCCGCACCTTGTAGCCGCGCGCCTGCAACAGCGCGCCGAGTGCTGCCGATGCGAGACCCTTGCCGAGTGAGGAGACCACGCCGCCGGTGATGAAGACGTACCGCGCCATGGGGCTTGACCTATAACCCGCTCAAAACGATTCGACGAGGGCCCCTCGTCCGAATTCGACAGTTTAGGCTCGGGAGCCGTTCAAACGGTCATTGCGACCGCGGAACCTGCGGGGGCGCAGGGGTCGGGGGTTGCAGCTGGTCGAGCACGCCCCGTCCCTGACCCAGCGGAGGCAGTCCGCCCGGCTGCGACGCCGGCGCGCCGGTATTGAGGATCGACCGCGGCTTGCGGTCGATGCCGGCGAGGATCGACAGCGTCAGGCTGGTCACAAAGAACACCGCCGCCAGGGTGGCGGTGGCGCGGGTGAGCACGTTGGCGGTCCCGCGGCTCGTCATGAAGCCCCCGCCCCCGCCCATACCCAGCCCGCCGCCCTCGGACTTCTGCAGCAGCACAAGCCCGGTCATGGTAAGGACGACCATGAGATGAATGACGATGACGACGGTCTGCATTGAGGCCAATCCGATCACGGATGCGGGTGAGCCTTGGCCCATCCCGCGGTTCGCGCTGATATAGGAATTCGGGCGGCTGTGTACACGATCCCCGGACGCAATTCCACCCTCGCGCGGCGGCCTGTCACCGACAGGCTTCGGCGATCGCCAGGAACTCATCCGCCTTGAGGCTGGCGCCACCGACCAGCGCGCCGTCGACGTTGGCGACGGCCATCAATTCCTGGGCGTTGCTCGCCTTCACCGAACCGCCGTAGAGGATGCGCATGCCGTCGCCGGCCGTTCCGAAGCGCCGCGCGAGGCGTTGGCGGATGAAGCCGTGGACCTCGGCGACGTCGGCAGGGGCCGGCGTCAGGCCGCTGCCGATGGCCCACACGGGTTCATAGGCAATCACCAAATTGTCCCCGCTGGCCGCGTCCGGCAGCGAATCCGCCAGCTGCCGCTCCACGACCGAGAGCGTTTGGCCGGCTTCCCGTTCGGCCCGCGTTTCTCCGATGCAGACGATCGCGGCGAGGGCGGCGCGCCACGCCGCCAGCACCTTGGCCCGCACCGCGGCGTCGGTTTCCATGTGGTGGGTCCGCCGCTCGGAATGCCCGGCAATCACGGCGCTCGCGCCGGCGTCGGCCAGCATTTCGGCCGAAATGTCGCCGGTGAAAGCGCCGAAGGGCTCGGGATGGCAGTCCTGCCCGCCGATGGCGACCTTCGAGCCCTCTGCAAGTCTTGCGAACGTCGCGATCAAGGTGGCGGGCGGACACACCAGCAGGTCGACCTTCGGCCATAGCTCGCCGGCACCCTGGATGATCTTGGCAAGCTCGGCGGCCGAGGCCGTGGTCCCGTGCATTTTCCAGTTGCCCGCCACCAGGGGCCGCCGCGTCACCCTCTCCATCATCAAATCCTGCCCGTCGTATTGACCCAGCGGGTAGCAGAGGCTACTTGCCGGTGAAAGGGGCGCATATCGCGACGTGACTCGAATGCAACCCGTCGGTTGCGGGGTCGATCCCCGCTCCCTATTATGCGCCTTGCGGCGCAGGCTTTGGCCAGCCCCTTATCTCCAACGCGCATAGGCTCATGCTTCGTGGTATTCGAAATGCGTCCGCCAATTGGCTTGGCAAGGCGGTCATGGGAGTCGTCGTCGGCTTCCTGGTGATCAGCTTTGCGATCTGGGGCATCGGCGACATCTTCCGCGGCTTCGGCCGCTCCACGGTCGCCAAAGTGGGCGACACCGAGATTACCGCCGAGCAGTTCCGGCAGATCTATACCGAGCGGCTGCAACAGATCGGGCAGCGGGTCGGGCGTCCGATTTCGGCCGACCAGGCGCGCGCCCTCGGGCTCGACCGCCAGATCATCGCGCAGCTGGTGGCGGATACCGCACTCGACCAGCGGGCGCGCCAGCTCGGGCTGGGCATCGCCGACAGCGCAGTCGCCAAGCAGATCCACGAGATACCGGCATTCCATGGGCTGAACGGCCAATTCGATCCGCGGCTGTTCGAGCAGCAGATCAGAGCCGCCGGTTACAATGAGCCGCGGTTCGTCGCCGAGCAGCGCCGTTTCATGGTTCGCCATCAATTATCCGATTCGGTGAGCGGCCTTTCCGCGGCCCCGAAAACCATGACCGAGGCCTTCAACCGCTTCCAGAACGAGCGCCGCGCGATCGAATACGTCATCCTCGACCGCACCCAGGCCGGCGACGTGCCCAATCCGACGCCGGAGGAGACCGCGAAATACTTCGATGCCAACAAGGCGCTGTTCCGGGCGCCCGAATACCGCAAAGTAGCGGTGCTTGCGCTCACTGCGGCCGACGTGATGCGGTGGATGCAGATCACCGACGAAGACGCGAAGCGATACTACGAGGAACGGCGCAACCGCTTCGTGACCCCCGGCCGGCGCCAGGTGCATCAGATCGTCTTCCCGAACGCGGAGGAGGCGAAGTCAGCCAAGGAACGCGTCGATGCCGGAGCGTCTTTCATCGACATCGCGCGCGAGCGCGGCTTGAGCGAGCAGGACATCGATCTCGGTTTCATTGCCAAGCCAGCGCTTACCGGAGGACCGCTGGGAGCAGCGGCCATTGCAGACGCCGCATTCTCGCTGCCGGAGGGCGGCGTCAGCGCTCCGGTTCAGGCGCGTACCGGCATGGCGCTCATTCGAGTGGTCAAGATCGAGCCGGACAAAGTCCGGTCGTTCGAGGAGGCCGCAGACGAAATCCGGCAGGAGATCGGCAAGGAGCGGACGCGCTCGGAAATCAACGACAAGCACGACAAGATCGAGGACGCGCGCGCCGCCGGCCAGAACTTGACGGAAGTGGCGCAGAAGGTCGGTCTTACCGCCACGACGATCGACGCGGTCGACCGCAATGGCCGTGATCCGAGTGGTGCGGCGGCGCTCGGCCTGCCGGCCGAGGTCGACGTCCTCTCGAGCGCGTTTTCGACGGATGTGGGCGTGGAGATCGACCCCGTGCGGCTTGCCGACGGCGGTTATGTTTGGATCGAGGTGGCAGGGATCACCCCGGCGCGCGAGCGCGCGCTGGAGGAGGTCAAGGATCAGGTCGAGGCGCGCTGGCGCGACGAGAGGGTCGCCGACCAGCTCAAGACCAAGGCCGGCGCCTTGATGGAGAAGCTCAACCTGGGCGGCGTATTCGCCGAGGTTGCGGCCGGCGGCGGCTTGAAGGCCGAAAGCGCGACCGACCTGCGCCGCAACGTCCGCAGCGAGAAGCTTTCGGCCGCGGCGCTCGACGCGGTATTCCGCACGCCGAAGGACGCGATTGGCTCTGCCGAAGGGGAAGCGCCCACCGAACGTGTCATCTTCCGCGTCGTCGAGGTCACGACTCCACCGTTCGACGTGAACGCGCCCGACGGCAAGCGCCTGCACGACGCCGTCCGCGACGCCGTGTCGACCGACCTGCTCGGGCAATATGTGGCACAGATCGAGCGCGATCTGGGCGCGACGATCAATCAGGACGCGGTGCGCCGGGTGGTCGGCGGCGAAGCCAACTGAACTCGGCATGCAGATCGAGCCTGCGCCAGAAGCTTTTGCGAAACGTTACACGCGCGGCGAGCCGCAGGTGGTGTGGACCACCCTGGTTGCCGATCTCGAGACGCCAGTTTCAGCCTTTCTCAAGGTCGCGGGCTCGCGGCCGATGAGCTTTCTGCTGGAGTCCGTCGAAGGCGGCGCCACGCGCGGGCGCTATTCGATCATCGGCCTCGATCCAGATGTCGTCTGGCGCGCCAATGGCTCGCGCGCCGAGATCAATCGCGCGGCGCAATCGGCGGCCGACGGATTCGTCCCCTGCCCTGAGCCCCCGCTGCAGGCGTTGCGGGCATTTGTCGCCGAAAGCCGCATCGCGCTGCCGGACGGCCTGCCGCCAATGGCCGCCGGTGTGTTCGGCTATTTGAGCTACGACATGGTGCGGCTGGTTGAGGAGCTGCCGCCGGCCAATCCCGACCCGGTCGGCATTCCTGATGCGATCATGATCCGGCCGACCGTGGTCATCGTGTTCGACACGGTCAAGGACACTATCACCGTCGTGACGCCGGTGCGTCCGGAACCCGGGATCTCCGGCAAGGTCGCGCACGGCCGCGCAATCGAGCGCCTGCTCGATATCGTCGACCAACTCGATACGCTGCTGTTGAAATCGGTGGACGGTCACGCGGGACCTCTCGCGGTGCCGATGCGATCGAATACGCAGGTGGCCGAGTACAAGGCGATGGTCCTGCGGGCGAAGGAATATATCGGCGCAGGCGACATCTTTCAGGTGGTCCTGTCTCAACGGTTCGAGGCCCCGTTCACGCTTCCGCCCTTTGCGCTCTATCGCGCGTTGCGCCGGGTCAACCCGGCGCCGTTCCTGTTCTTCCTCGACTACGGCGGCTTTGCCGTGGCCGGATCGAGCCCCGAAATTCTCGTGCGCGTGCGCGACGGCGTGGTGACGATCCGGCCGATCGCCGGGACCCGCCAGCGCGGGCCCACCCCGCATGAAGACAAGGCGCTCGAAGAGGAGCTGCTGGCCGACCCCAAGGAGCGTGCCGAGCATCTGATGCTGCTCGATCTCGGGCGCAATGACGTCGGCCGGGTGGCGGAAATCGGCTCCGTCACCGTAACCGACCAGTTCTTCGTCGAGCGTGCCAGCCAGGTGATGCACATCGTCTCGAACGTCGAGGGCAAGCTCGACCGGAAATACGACGCCCTCGACGCGCTGGCAGCCGGTTTTCCGGCCGGGACGGTCTCCGGTGCGCCGAAGGTCCGCGCCATGGAGATCATCGACGAGCTGGAGAAGGAGAAGCGCGGGCTCTATGCCGGCTGCGTCGGATATTTTTCCGCGGCCGGCGAAATGGACACGTGCATCGTGCTGCGCACCGCCCTGGTGAAGGACGGTATGATGTACGTGCAGGCCGGCGCCGGCATCGTCGCCGACTCCGACCCGGGCTTCGAGCAGCAGGAATGCATCGCCAAGGCCAAGGCGCTGTTCCGCGCCGCCGAGGAGGCACAGCGTTTTGCGAGCGGTGCGCGGCGGGGACAGTAGCGATCCTTGACCCCCTCATGACCCCCGTCTAAGACCCTGAGCAAGCGGGCAAACGGGCGTCATGATCGTCCTGATCGACAACTACGACAGCTTCACCTTCAATCTGTTCCACTATCTCGGTGGGCTGGGCGCGGAGGTGGTCGTGCATCGTAACGACAAGATCGCGCCGGACGCGGTGTTGGCTGCCGACCCCGACGCCATCGTGCTCTCCCCCGGCCCCTGCACGCCGCGCGATGCCGGCATCTGCATCGACCTCATCAACAAGGCGGCATCGACCATCCCGATCATGGGCGTGTGCCTCGGCCATCAGGCGATCGGCGAGGCATTCGGCGGCCGCGTGGTACGCGCGCCGGTGCCGGTACACGGCAAGCTGTCGGAAGTCAGCCACAAGGGCGTCGGCTTGTTTCGCGGCATCAACGGCAGCTTCAAGGCGACGCGCTACCATTCCCTCGTCGTCGAACGCGCGAGCCTTCCTCCCGACCTTGCGATCACGGCGGAAACGGATCGGCTGGTCATGGGGCTCTCGCACGGCAAGCTACCGGCGCATGGCGTGCAGTTCCATCCGGAGAGCATCGCTTCCGAACATGGCCACCTGATCCTGCGGAATTTCCTCGATCTGGCGGAGGCCTGGAACGTTGCGACCGGCCGCCGGCGCGCGCCGCAGCGTGCGGCAGCCCACTGAGGGGCCGGCGATGGACGAGTTCAAGGCGCTGATCGGCAAGGTCGCGACCGGGGCGACCCTGACGCGCGATGAGGCCGCCCACGCATTCGACCGCATGATGTCGGGCGAGGCAACGCCGTCGCAGATGGGGGCGCTGCTGATGGCATTGCGGGTGCGCGGCGAAACCGTCGAGGAGATCACCGGCGCGGTGACGACCATGCGGGCCAAGATGCTGCCGGTCGAGGCGCCGAAGGATGCCATCGACGTGGTCGGCACCGGCGGCGACGCCTCGGGCTCGTATAACATCTCGACCTGCGCCGCCCTCATCGTGGCGGGTGCCGGCGTGCCGGTCGCCAAGCACGGCAACCGTGCGCTGTCTTCGCGCTCGGGCGCGGCTGATGTGCTGACAGCGCTGGGCGTGCGTATCGATCTCGATCCGCTCGCGATCAGCCGCTGCATCAAGGAAGCCGGCGTCGGCTTCATGTTCGCCCCCGCGCATCATCCGGCGATGAAGAACGTCGGGCCGACCCGCGTCGAACTCGGCACCCGTACGATTTTCAATTTGCTGGGACCGCTCTCGAATCCGGCCGGCGTCAAGCGGCAGATGGTCGGCGTGTTCTCCAAGCAGTGGGTCGAACCGCTCGCGCACGTGTTGAAGAATCTCGGCGCCGAGCGCGCCTATGTGGTGCACGGCTCCGACGGCCTTGACGAGATCACGACCGCCGGACCGACCAGCGTTGCGGCGCTCGAGAACGGCGCAGTGCGGACCTTCGAGATCACGCCGGAGGAGGTCGGCCTGGCCAAAGCCGAGCCGGAAGCGCTGCGCGGTGGCAACGCCGAGGAGAACGCCGAAGCGCTCTCGGGCGTACTTGGAGGCAAGGAGGATTCCTACCGCGACGTCGCGATCTTCAACGCCGCCGCCGCGTTGGTGGTGGCCGGGCGGGTAAAGGACTTGAAGGAGGGCGTCGCGCGGGCGCGGAAATCCATCGATTCAGGCGACGCCGCACGCTGCCTCGATCGCCTGAAGGCGGTTTCGAACGCGTGATCCCATGGCCGACATTCTCAGGACGATCGAAGTCTACAAGCGCGAAGAGATTGCGGTCGCCAAGCGCGCCCGTCCGCTCGCCGCGCTGGAAGCGCAGGCAAGATCGCTGCCACCGCCGCGCGGCTTCCTGAGCGCGATCGAGGACCGGGTCGGGCGGGGCGACTATGCGCTGATCGCCGAGATCAAGAAGGCGAGCCCGTCGAAAGGATTGATTCGTGCCGATTTCGATGCCGCGGCGCTCGCTCGGGCCTACGAGCAGGGTGGCGCTTGTTGCCTGTCGGTTCTGACCGATACGCCTTCGTTCCAGGGCAAACCGGAATTCCTGGCGCAGGCGCGCGCGGCGGCGAGGTTGCCGGCGCTGCGCAAGGACTTCATGTACGAGCCCTACCAGGTCGTGGAAGCGCGCGTCTGGGGCGCCGACTGCATCCTCATCATCATGGCGGCCGTCGACGACAATTTGGCGCGCGATCTGGAAGCTTCGGCGCACGCACTCGGACTGGACGTGCTGCTCGAAGTGCACGACGAGGCGGAACTCGACCGGGCGCTGCGACTGGGGTCGCGGCTCATCGGCATCAACAACCGCGATCTGCGAACGTTCGACACCGCGCTCGAAACCAGCGAACGGCTCGCGCAGATGATTCCACCCGACCGCGTCGTGATCGGCGAAAGCGGAATCGAAGCCCCGGCCGATCTCGCCCGCCTCGCGGCGGTCGGCATCAACGCCTTTCTGGTCGGGGAAAGCCTGATGCGGCAGACCAATGTGGAGGCCGCAACGCGGGCGCTGCTGCGGCGCGACCACCACTCCCGTGCCTCCGCGGCGGAGTGACATGGCGCGCACCCGCAGGCTCACGCATCTTGGGCGCGCCGGCGAGGCGCATATGGTGGACGTATCGCGCAAGCCGTCGACGGCGCGCATCGCCATTGCAGAAGGCCGGGTGATCATGACACCGGCGACGCTCGATCTCGTGATCCAGGGGAACGCCAAGAAGGGCGATGTCCTCGGCGCCGCCCGCTTTGCCGGCATCATGGCCGCCAAGCGTACCCATGAGCTGATCCCGCTCTGCCATCCGCTGGCGCTCACGCAGGTCGAACTCGAAATCACACCCGACCGCAAGCTGTCCGGACTGGTCGTGCGCGCGACCGTAAAGGTCACCGGGCAGACCGGCGTGGAGATGGAGGCGCTGACCGCGGTCTCGGTCGCCTGCCTCACCATTTACGACATGGTGAAAAGCGCCGAGCGCGGCATGCGCCTCGAGGGCATCCGATTGCTCGAAAAGCGAGGCGGCAAGTCGGGCGCATATCACGCCGCGGGAGCGTGAGCCGTGGCGCTGATGCCGTGTCGAGGAAGCGCTCGCCCGCGTACTCGATGAGGCGGAGCCGCTGCCGCCCGAAGCCGTCGCGGTGGCTGAAGCGCACGGCCGGGTGCTGGCCGCCGATCTGGCGGCCCGCCGCGCGCAGCCCACGACCGATGTTTCGGCCATGGACGGCTATGCGGTCCGCGCCGCCGACGTCGCGACGGCGCCGGCGCGCCTGAAACTGATCGGGGAGGTCGCAGCGGGCCGCGCGTTCGATGGGCGGGTGGGCGCAGGCGAGACGGTCCGCATCTTCACCGGCGGCGTCGTGCCGCAGGGCGCCGACACGATCGTGATCCAGGAAGTGACGCGGCGCGACGGCGAGGCGGTCGTTGTCGAGAGCGCGAGCGCGGCCGGGCGCCATATCCGCCGCGCAGGACTGGATTTCGGCGAGGGCGACCTGCTGCTGCGCCGGGGCCGGTGCCTCACCGTGCGCGATTTGGCGCTCGCGGCCGCCATAAATCATCCGACCGTGCCGGCACATCGCCGGCCGCGCGTCGCCGTGATTTCGACCGGCGATGAGCTGGTGCCGGTCGGCGCCCACCCCGGCCACGGGCAGATCATCTCGTCCAATGGTCTCGCGCTTGCCGCGTTGGTCCGGGCCGAAGGCGCCGAGGCCCTTGATGTCGGCATCGTTCCGGACCGTACCGACGATACCATTGCGGCTATTCGGCGCGGCCGCGCCTGGAGTGCCGACGTACTGGTCACCACCGGGGGCGCGTCGGTTGGCGACTACGATCTCGTACAGGCCGCCTTGGCCGCCGAAGGCATGGAGCTTTCGTTCTGGAAGGTCGCACTTCGCCCCGGCAAGCCGCTGATGCACGGTCGGCTGGGCCCGACCCGGGTCCTTGGCCTGCCCGGCAATCCGGTGTCGGCGTACGTATGCGCCGTATTGTTCCTGATTCCCCTGCTACGGCGCCTGGCGGGGAGGCCAGATATCACCCCACCACGCGCTTCGGCCAAGCTTGGCCGCGGGCTGCCGGCAAATGACGAGCGCGAGGACTATCTGCGTGCCACCCTCAGGGTCGAAGCCGACGGGACCCTCGTTGCCAAGCCGCTTGGAATACAGGACTTCATCGATGATGAGTGGTCTCGCCCATGCCGATTGCCTCATCGTGCGAAAGCCCTTCGCCCCGGCGGTGGGCGCCGGCGAATCTTGCACGATTCTGAAGCTCGCCCTTTAGGCTCCGTCAGTCTTAAGGTTCGCCTGCGCGGCTTGATCGAGTTGTTCACCTCAAATTAAAGCCTTGCGGAACACATAACGAACATATAGTGTCTGTTCATGATTTGTTTTCTACAGGTCGTAGCCAAGCGAACATCCAGGCGATGGGGGGACCGACATGCTGACCCGTAAACAGCTTGAACTCTTGCGCTTCGTTCACGAGCGGCTGAAAGAAACGGGGGTGCCGCCGTCCTTCGATGAAATGAAGGATGCGCTCGACCTGCGTTCGAAGTCGGGGATCCACCGCCTGATCACGGCGCTGGAGGAGCGCGGCTTCATCCGGCGCCTGCCGAACCGGGCGCGCGCGATCGAGGTCCTGAAGCTGCCGGAAACCCTGGGCCACAGCCTTGGCTCCGGACGCGCCCGCGGATTTACGCCGAGCGTCATCGAAGGGAACCTGGGCAGGGGGCGCATGAGCGCCGAGGACGATGGCGGTCGGCCAATCGCAGTGCCTATCATGGGCCGCATCGCGGCCGGCACGCCGATCGAGGCGATCCAGACGCGGAGCGCAACCATCAATGTTCCGCCCGAACTGCTGACGACCGGCGATCATTTCGCGCTCGAAGTGCGCGGCGATTCGATGATCGATGCCGGCATTCTCGACGGCGACACGGTCCTGATTCGCAAGACCGACGCCGCCGACACCGGCGACATCGTCGTTGCGCTGATCGACGACGAGGAGGCGACGCTCAAGCGCTTCCGCCGGCGCGGTGCCTCGATTGCGCTCGAGCCGGCCAACAGCAGCCACGAGGTCCGCATCCTTCCCCCGAACCGTGTGCGCATCCAGGGCAAGCTGGTGGGGCTGCTCAGGCGGTATTGACCGGCCCCCCTGTTGGAGATCTCTTTCGAGAACGAGGACAACAGACGGTTCGGGGTCGGCTTCGTTGCCGGGGAGATCCGGTATTGTCCGGCAAATCCTCGGGATCCCCGAGAGATCTCCCTGCTGGCCCAACGCGCCTCAGTCATCGGGCCGCAAATCCTCGTCGCGCGGTGTTGCGTCGCGCGGCGTTGGACGCCGGCTCGTCGACGTGACAGGCACCGTCGCGTCGTCGACGCCCGGCGCACGAGCCCAAGGCCTGCTGGAGCCGGCGGGCCGGGCAGCGGACATCATGAACCCGTTGGCATTCTGCTGCAGGGCCAAAGCGCCGGTGCGCTGCCAGAGGCTGCGATCAATCACGGTTGCGGCACAGCCGGGTGGCGCCTGCCGGCGGGTGACGACCAGGGCCGCGCGCCGACAATCCTCCTCGAACGCGTCGGGCGCGAGCACGACGGCGACGAGCTTGCCGTCGCGCAGTCGCGCAATGCATCCCGCATCGTCGCATCGAAAACCTTGTGACAGCCCCGCGTCGCCGGGCGTTCGCAAGTCGGCGTCAGCCGCCAGCCATTGACGGACCGCGAACGTGTCGCTCGCGAGCTTGAGCACGGCCAGGCGGCCTTCGGCCGTTCGGACCGCAACGGTCTCTGCCCCGGCTGCGACCAGCACATCGGGAGCCGGCGTGCGCAAGGCTCCTACGATGCCCAGCGCGAGGAGCCCGACGCCAGACCACCGCAACGGCGAGCGCAGCAGGCAGATGACGATCAGTCCGGCCGTACCGAGCAGCAGCGGTCCGACGCCGAAGGCCTGGATACGGCCAACCGCACCGGGCAGGTTGGCCACCCACAATGCCACCGAAATCATCCATTCGATGCCGACGCCCATGAGATGCCAGAGCGGCCGGTCGAATCCGAACGGTAGCGCGACCAGGCCAAGCAAGCCGACCGGCATCACCCAGGCGGACACGATCGGCATCGCCAGCAGATTGGCGAGCGTCCCGTAGGGCGCCAGCCGGTGGAAGTGGTAGGCGGCGTAGAGTGTGGTGGCGAGTCCGGCGACCATCGAGGCCAAGAGCAGTGCCACGATTTCGCGGCCTCCCCACAGCGCAATGCGCGCGCCCAACGAGGTGTCCGCGCCCCTGATCGACCATGGCAGCCCGCGCTCGTAGGCAGCAATCAACGCCAGCGTGGCGGCAAACGACATCTGAAAGCTCGGGTGCACGATGGCTTCGGGCGCCAAGGTCAGCACCACAAAAGCCGCAACCGCCAAGGTACGCAGCGTGATCGCCTGGCGATCGACGAGCACCGCCGTCAACACAACCGCGGTCATCATGAACGCGCGCTGGGTGGCCACCTCCGCCCCCGAGAGCAGGAGGTAGAAGGCGGCGGCCGCAAGCGCGGCAAGCGCGGCCCATTTCTTGATCGGGTGCCGCAGCGCGAGGCCGGGGATGAGGGCGAGAATGCCGCGTGTCAAGAAGAACACAACGCCCGCCGCCACAACCATGTGATAGCCGGAAATCGACAGCACGTGGCCGAGGCCGGACACGAACATCGCATCGTTGATCTGGGCGGTGATGGCGTCCCGTTTGCCGGTGATCAACGCCGATGCGATTGCGCCGGTGTCGCCCGGGAGGGCGGAGCGGATCCGGGCATCGATCGCGTCGCGAAGGCCTGCCATTGCGGTCGCGTAGCGCAGCCACAGGCCGGGCGCGGTCGGCGGCTCGGCCCGCTTGATTTCACCGGACACGAAGCCGACTGCACCGATGCGCTGGAAGTAGAGGTCACGCGCGAAATCGTAGCCGCCCGGCCGTAGCGGCGCCATCGGCGGATTGAGCCGGGCCTTGAGGGACACGAACGTGCCGACGGGCGGGGCCGTTCCTTTGCGCACCGAAAGCCGCACGCGCTCGAGCTTGGCATCGAGCCGGCGCGCTTCGATGCGATGAATGGCGACGACGATGCGATCGGTGCGCTCGCGCTCCTCCCGCGTCTCGATCCATCCGGCGATGTCAACACCGAATGCGGGGTATTGAAGGACGGGATGGCTGACGCGCACACCCTTTATCGTCGCGGTCGCCAGACCGGCACATGCCGTTGCCACCACAAGAGCAACCAGGAATCCCATCCCGCGCGCGCGCAGGGCGATGACGCCGGCAACGCCCGCGGCCACCAACGCGATCGTGGCCCACACGGCCGGCTCATGTTCCGCCGCGAAGTAGAGGGCGATGCCTGAGCCGAATGCGACCGGCAGCCACGGCATCAAACGACCAGGACCGGCCTCGGCCAGAACCCAAGTCCGCAGGCGCCACGCGAAGCTTTCGGTGAAATCCCGCAGCCAGCGCGCCCTGCGCGAGGCGCGCCGTGCGCGCGTCGTCGCGGCCTGCGGCCACGCCGCCGTGCGGCCACCCGCGCTCCCCTGCCCGGTCATGACGCGACCCGACGCTACACACCCTGCTACAACTTTAAAGTTCGGCTCGTCGTGCGCAAGTCCTGCCGGACGGGTTTCAACCGTTTCGTGGGCGCAATCGCGCCTAGGCGCCCTTGACCTTCGCCCAGCTGTCGCGCAGGCCGACCGTTCGGTTGAACACCGGCCTTCCCGGCGTCGAGCTCGCATCCCGGGCAAAATAGCCCTGCCGCTCGAATTGCACTGGTTCTCCTGAATTGCTCGCCGCCAGCGCCGGCTCGATCCGAGCATCCGCGAGCACCTCAAGCGAGGCAGGGTTCAAATCGGCTGCGAAGTCGGCCGGGTCCGGATCGGGACGCGTGAATAGCGGATTGTACAGCCGCACCTCGGCCGCTACGGCGTCCGCCGCCGACACCCAATGCAAGGTCGCCTGCACCTTGCGCCCGTCCGGCGCATTGCCGCCGCGGGTCGCTGGATCGTAGGTACATCGCAGCTCGACCACCTCACCGGCGGCATTCTTCACCACCTCGCGACACGTGATGAAATAGGCATAGCGCAGCCGGACCTCGCGCCCGGGGGAGAGACGGAAGAACTTCTTGGGCGGGTCTTCCATGAAGTCGTCGCGTTCGACATAGAGCTCGCGACCAAAACGCACCTGCCGTGTGCCTGCGGCCGGATCGTCGGGACGGTTGGCCGCGTCCAGCCATTCGCTGCCGCCTTCAGGGTAGTTCTCGATGACGACTTTGAGCGGCCGCAAGACCGCCATGCGGCGCGCCGCGGACTTGTTCAATGCCTCGCGGATCGCATGCTCGAACAGGGCGACGTCGACCACGCTGTTGGCCTTGGCGACGCCGATCCGCTTCACGAAATCGCGGATCGCCGCCGGCGGCACGCCCCGCCGGCGCAGGCCCGCGAGAGTCGGCATTCTTGGATCGTCCCACCCGCAGACGTGGCCCTGCCGAACAAGTTCGGTCAGCACGCGCTTCGACAGGATCGTGGAGCTGATATTGAGCCGGGCGAACTCATATTGGCGGGGTCGCGACGGAACATTCAGGTTGTCGAGAAACCAGTCATAGAGCGGCCGATGGTCTTCGAACTCCAGCGTACAGATGGAGTGCGTCACGCCTTCGATGGCGTCGGATTGACCGTGCGCGAAGTCGTAGCTCGGATAGATGCACCACGCCGCACCGGTGCGCGGATGGGCGGCATGCAGAATGCGGTAGAGCACCGGATCGCGCATGTTGATGTTGCCGGATGCCATGTCGATCCTGGCGCGCAGGACGCGCGCGCCGTTGGGGAACTCTCCCGCCCGCATGCGGCGAAACAGGTCGAGGTTTTCATCCACCGTCCGGTCGCGGAACGGGCTGTTGCGGCCGGGCTCGGTCAGGGTCCCGCGCGCCGCGCGCATCTCCTCTTGCGACTGATCGTCGACGTAGGCCTTGGCGGCGCGGATCAAATCCTCCGCCCACCGGTAGAGTTGATCGAAATAGTCGGAGGCGTGATGGAGGTGGTCGCCCCAGTCATAGCCGAGCCATCGGACGTCGCGCTCGATGGCGTCGATGTACTCCTGTTCCTCCTTGGTCGGATTTGTATCGTCAAAACGCAGATGGCAGCGTCCCCCGAACTCTTCGGCCACGCCGAAGTTGAGCCCGATCGACTTGGCATGACCGATGTGAAGGTACCCGTTCGGCTCCGGCGGAAAGCGCGTAACGACCGCCGCATGCCGCCCTGCCGCCAGATCGGCGGCAATGATGTCGCGGATGAAATCGCGCCCCGCTTCCAATGCTACGGGCGTATCGACTGCCGTCATGCTTCGAACCCTTTTGCCGGCGCCGCGCTGGGAGCCGTCGACGCCTTGCCGGCCACGGCCGGCACCGCGCTCAGGTCCCGCGCCGGTCGAGGTGCAGCGAAGGCGGTGGACCCGACGCGCGGCCTATGTGGCAAATCCGCGTGCGCGCGCCAAGCCGGATATGCGCCCGCGCACTTAATCCCTGACGACTTCGACCGCAACTATGGTAGATGGGCTGCCGCGTTTGGGCGCTCCTCCATTCGATCCTGCGGATATGACCGAAACCGTCGTCACGCGCTTTGCACCCTCCCCCACCGGCTTTCTCCACATCGGAGGAGGCCGGACGGCGTTGTTCAACTGGCTCTACGCGCGCGGGCGCGGCGGCAAGATGCTGCTGCGGATTGAGGATACCGACCGCGAGCGCTCGACCAAGGCCGCGATCGACGCCATCCTCGACGGCCTCAGCTGGCTCGGCATCGATTGGGATGGCGAACCTATCTTTCAATTCTCCCGCGCCGCGCGGCATCGCGAGGTCGCAGAACAGTTGCTCGCTGGCGGCCGAGCCTATCGCTGCTATGCGAGCGTTGAAGAGCTTGCGCAGATGCGCGAGGCCGCACGCCGCGAGGGCCGGTCGAAGCTTTACGACGGCCGTTGGCGGGACCGCGATCCCAGCGAGGCACCGCCCAGCATCAAACCGGTCATCCGGCTCAGAGCGCCGTTGACCGGGGAAACGGTGGTCGAGGACCAGGTCCAGGGTCGCGTGGCATGGCAGAACGAAAATCTCGACGATCTCGTATTGCTGCGCTCGGACGGCACGCCGACCTACATGCTCGCGGTGGTCATCGACGACCATGACATGGGCGTGACCCACGTCATCCGCGGCGACGAGCATCTCACCAATGCGGCGCGGCAGACGCAGATCTATCAGGCGCTCGGGTGGACCGTGCCGGTGATGGCGCACATCCCGCTCATTCACGGGGCTGACGGTGCGAAGCTGTCGAAGCGGCATGGCGCGCTCGGCGTCGACGCCTACCGTGCGATGGGCTATCTGCCGGCTGCCATGCGCAACTATCTGGTGCGCCTCGGGTGGGCTCACGGTGATCAGGAGATGTTTTCGACCGATGAGATGATCGCGGCATTTGACCTCGCCCAGATCGGGCGAGCGCCGGCGCGCTTCGACTTTGCCAAGCTCGAAAATTTGAACGGTCACTATATCCGCTCAACTCCGGACGTCGATCTCCTGGCGGAAGTGGAACGCCTTTTGCCGCATATCGCCGGCGGAGATGAGATCGAAGCCAAACTGACCCCCGAGCTTCGCAGCAGGCTCCTGGCAGCCATGCCTGGCTTGAAGGAGCGGGCGAAGACGCTCGTCGAGCTGATCGACGGAGCGCGCTTCCTCCTGGCTGACCGGCCGATCGCGATCGACGACAAGGCGCAGGCGCTCCTGACCGGCGAAGCTCGTGCCATGCTCGGAGAATTGAGGAGCGAACTGGCGGTGGCCGAACCGTGGACGGCTGACCGGGTTGAGCAGGCGGTCCGAAGCTACGCGGAGCGAGCCGGCCGCAAGTTGGGCGCGGTCGCCCAGCCGCTGCGCGCCGCCTTGACAGGCCGCACGACCTCACCCGGCATTTTCGACGTGCTGACGGTTCTGGGCAGGGACGAAAGCCTAGCCCGCCTCAGCGACCAAACCTCCTGAGTACAAAACGTAGTGATCACGATTTATCGTCGTGACAATCGCACAATTCGGCCCCTTCCAGAATGCCAGTAGACCGTGCGCCGTAGCGCCGGATCGACCCCCGTGATACTTGAGCCGTACCGGCCGGCCGCGGCCGCTCCGGACCTTGCAGGTACCCCATGAATGGGCTACGGGAACGCATCGGACTTGATCGCCGCAAGCAGCCCGATCGGGCAGCGGCTCGTCCGGTTGCGCCATCCAAGGGGCTCGATATGGACGCGAAAACGGGCGCCAACACGAAGACCGCCACGCTCACCGTGGGTGACCAGAGCTGCTCTTTTCCCGTCTACGAAGGGACCATTGGCCCGGAGGTGATCGACATCGCCAAGCTGTATGGGAAGACCGGGATGTTCACCTATGATCCCGGCTTCACCTCGACGGCGAGCTGCGAGTCGAAGATCACCTACATCGACGGCGACGAAGGCATCCTGCTCTACCGCGGCTATCCGATCGAGCAATTGGCCGAGAACGGCGACTTCTTGGAAACCTGTTATCTCCTGCTGTACGGCGAACTGCCAACCAAATCCCAGAAAACTGATTTCGACTATCGCGTGAGCCGTCACACGATGGTCCACGAGCAGATGATGCGGTTCTTCCAGGGCTTCCGGCGCGACGCGCACCCGATGGCGGTCATGGTCGGCTGTGTCGGCGCCCTGTCGGCGTTCTACCACGACTCGACCGACATATCCGATCCGTTCCAGCGGATGGTCGCCTCGATCCGGATGATCGCCAAGATGCCGACGCTGGCCGCGATGGCCTACAAATACTCGATCGGTCAGCCGTTCATCTATCCAAAGAACGACCTCGACTACTCGACCAACTTCCTGCGCATGTGCTTCGCCGTTCCATGCGAGGAGTACAAGCCCAATCCGGTCCTGTCGCGCGCGATGGATCGCATCTTCATCCTGCATGCGGACCACGAGCAGAATGCATCGACATCGACGGTGCGGCTGGCGGGCTCGTCCGGCGCCAACCCTTTCGCCTGTATCGCCGCCGGCATCGCCTGCCTGTGGGGCCCGGCGCACGGCGGCGCCAACGAGGCGGCGCTCAAGATGCTCGCCGAGATCGGCACGGTCGACCGGATTCCGGAATTCATCAAGCGTTCGAAGGACAAGAACGATCCGTTCCGTCTCATGGGCTTCGGCCACCGCGTGTACAAGAACTACGACCCGCGCGCGAAGATCATGCAGAAAACCTCTCACGAGGTGCTGAAGGAAACCGGGCATAAGGACGACCCGCTGCTCGAAGTCGCCATGGAGCTCGAGAAGATCGCGCTCCATGACGACTATTTCATCGAGAAGAAGCTCTATCCCAATATCGACTTCTACTCGGGCATCACGCTCAAGGCGATGGGATTCCCGACCAGCATGTTCACGGTGCTGTTCGCGCTTGCCCGCACGGTCGGCTGGATCGCGCAGTGGAAGGAGATGATCGAGGATCCCGGACAGAAGATCGGTCGCCCGCGCCAGCTCTACACCGGCGCCACGCGCCGGGACTATGTCGCGATGGAAAAGCGGAAATAGCCGGGCTCGCGCCGTCCGCGGGCTTTGCGCGTTACGCCGCCTCGGAACCCGCCTCCCTGTTCGGCTCCGCCACCCACGCTTCCTTGGCAAACATTCGTGCTCGGTGCGGCAGACCGGACAATAGGCGCGCGCCATGAAGACCGGTGTGCGTTGGTAGCTCGCTCGATCCGCCTTGATGCCGGTCGGGATCGTCGTGCCGGTCGCGGGGCATCGAATCATGACGGAACCCATGGGCGCCTCCTTGCGGTGATCGATCGGTTGTGGTGCCAGCGAATAGGGCACCGGGTTAAGCCATTTCTGCGAATGAAATTTGACATCACCGCGATTCTCCGTTGGCCGCGGGCGGCCCAACGCTTGTCGGCAATGCGGCTAACGGAGAGCCTGGACGCGTTCGAAGTTTCCCCGACCCTTGTGCTCAACAGCGACGACGATCTCGGCGACCTTGGCGCTTGGAACGACCCTGCCGATCTCCATGATGTCATCGAGTTTGCGGAAGGCATCCAGCTGACGGCGGCACGCCGGCGTGTCGGAAAGCAGCGGCACAAGTGCATCCGCCAGCCGGTCGGGCGTGCAAGCGTCTTGCGGGAGCTCGGGGACCACGTTCTGTTCCAGCACGAGGTTGGCCAGTATGACCGACGGCACGCGGATCAGCCGCCGCACGATCGTGGCTTCGACCGCCGGAGCCGCGGCCTGGCTCGCGCATCAGCACGTCCGCCGCCTGCTTCTTGCAGTGGAGGCAGCGGGCTTTGATCCAATCTCGCCGAGCGTGGCGCGGGTGCCGTGGCGCTCGATCGTGACCGCATCGACGCCGCGCTCAACCACCTCGCGCTCGCGTCTCAATGCGTCAGCGCCGCGACCTTCTTCAGGTGAGCGATCGCCTCTTTGGCGCCGGCCGTCTTGGTGAGGAAATCGAACGTCTCCTCCTCTTCGTCGCTAACCGGGGTGAGCGCCCGGTCCACGTACGCGAACCGATCGGGGTCGCGGTCGATGCGGCGCTTGGCGCCAACGATCCACCAGATCGTGCGGGCGAGCTCGACATTGTGCGCGAGCGTGTCGCGCAAATATTTCAAATAGAACGCCAAGGCGCTCTCGGCCGGCAGGCCGGGCCGGCGCTCGCTCCGGCGCTTGAGGCGGAACAGCCCGCTCTGGAGCGGGTGCACCTTCTCGATCTGCATCACGACGGTGAACTGCACCAGCACGCGCACGAGGCTCCATATCGGCACGTTCGGGTAGACCTGTAGTGACTTGGCCTCGAGCACAAGCTCCTCGAGCGCATCCCCCAATACGGCGCCGTGTTGCTGATCGCCGCCGAACAGAAGCGCCACGGCCGCGGTGCGCATCAGATCCTTGGCGAGCAGCCAAAGGTCGGCCCGGCCCTCGCGCCACGTCTCGACCTCGTTGGCGACGACCATACCGATCGCATTTCCGAGTTCGTCAATGCTGGCGTTACGGAGAGGTTGGGCAAGGAGCTTGCGATAGTAGGCGTGGCGCGGCCCGTTCAGGCTGACCAGATTCTCTGTAAGGCGGTCGAGGGCTGAACCGGCTGGTCCGCGCATCGGCAGTTTGCCGGCGTGCCATACTCGCGGATCGCCCAAAACCGCCTTGTTGTAGGGCGCACCGACGGCAAAAAGGGTCGTGCGTCCGCGACGATGAAATCCGTAAGACTCGAAGGCGACGAACGAACCGTAGCGCTTGGTGACCGTGCGCGAGACTTCGATTGGATCGCGCAGGAGCTGAAGATAATACCAAAGAGTTTTGACGCCTCGGACCGTAACCGGGGCCCCGGCGCGCCGCATACGCACGGCCGGGAGCCCGGCGCTCAAGGGTGCCGCGCGCAACTTGGACTCAGATGCCACGGACCCCAAGCCCCCCAACCGAAATCCCAATGCCCGCGACTGATGCTATTGGGGCCGGCTGGAGGCAGCAACAAAGCGGGCGCGCAACTGGCCGCGCGCAGCAATGGCCGCGGGCGGCTGTTCCGGCGGCCTTGCTGACCGCCTTAACCACTGCAGCAGGATCAGGGATAGGCGCATGCCACAATTCATGCATGGGGCTGCCGCCGCCCAAGCGCGGCGCGGTCATCCGAACAATATGGCCGTCTGCCATGTTCCCGATCATGCCCTAATCGCTATTCTGGTTCCAGCGCGATCTATTCGCGGAAAGGTGAACGGGCCCCGCAAAACGCATTCTGCGTCGCTCGCGATTAGGATGCCATTTGTTTAGTCAACGCCAATATTGGGAGACTTTCTCCGAGCTGAGTATGGGCCAACACGATGACTACCGGGATGGCGGCCACACGTAGGGGGCGTGCATTTCAAACCGTAAGGCGCGAAGGCGCAGGCTTTTGGTGATCCTGGGCAGGTCGGGCCCGTTCACCACGAAGCCGGTAAGGCCGCGCGCGATCAAGCCGGCTCGCGGCTGAGGACCAGACTCACATTTTGCCCACCGAAACCGAACGAATTGGAGATCGCATGACGCACCGAAACATCGCGGGCGACATTTGGAACGACATCGAGCGGAATGGCCGGATCAGGCATATGGTAATTGATGGTCGGAGGAATCCGCCCGGACTCCATGGCGAGGAGCGTGAACACGGCTTCGACGGCGCCGGCGGCCGACAGCGTGTGACCGATCATCGACTTGTTGGACGAGATCGGGATCGCCGACGCGCGCTCGCCGAACACGGTCATCACACCAAGGCACTCCATCTTGTCGTTCTCGGGGGTGCCCGTTCCGTGGGCGTTGATGTAACCGATGGCCTCCCGTTCGACGCCGGCATCCGCGATCGCCCGTTCGATGCTCGTGATGATAGCCTTGCCGTCCGGGCTCGACCGCGTCAGGTGGAACGAATCCGATTTCTCGCCACAGCCGGCAAGGACGCCAAGGATCCTCGCACCCCGCGCTCGGGCTGCGCCCAGGCTTTCAAGCACCAATGCGCCGGCGCCTTCCGCCATCACAAAGCCGTCGCGGTCCTTGGCGAAGGGCCGTGCTGCCTCTCCGGCTGGATCGTTACGCGTCGAAAGGGCGGAGAGCAGCGAGAACCGGATCACGGCCTCCGGGGAGACGGATCCGTCCGTACCGACGCAGAGCGTGGCGTCGGTTTCGTGCCGCCGGATCGCTTCGACCGCGAGCTGAATGGCCACCGCACCCGAGGCGCATGCGGTCTGCACCGAAATCGGTGACCCTTTTGTGCCGAAGGCGTCAGAGAGAGAGTCGGCAACCGAAGCTGACATGAGACGACGGTGATAGGCCGCAAAGCGGGTGTGCCGTGCTGCGGCCAACAGCGCATCATAGTTGCAGTCGCCGTCGGCCGCCAACGCGGTCGCAACGTCAATCCGCTGCGGCCAGTTCACCTCCGCGGGAGGGATCGCAAGAAACAGCGGCCCTGGAAAGTCTCCGCGCGTCCCGAGGGCAGCCTGGTCGAGCGCTTCCTCGGCGACCAGCATCGCCATATTTTCGCAGCGCGCCGTGAGGCAAGGTGGCTCGGCAGGGACGAAATCAACCGATCCGGCGATCTGCGTTCTCATGCCCTCGGTAGAAAAACGACTGATCTTGCGGATCCCCGATTCGCCGCGCGTCAATCGCCGCCAGTTTTCGTTCTTGCCGGCGCCAAGCGAAGTGACGACGCCCATGCCGGTGACGACGACGAGCGGGCGCCCCAAATGATCCACGTGCGAGAGTATAGTCATTGTTTCTGATCCACAGACTCGACCAACGCCATGCCTTCGCCGCGCCAATGTCCGACCGCCGAGACCACAACCTGCCGCAGGGTGCCGGCGAACGGACCTTCGAGATTCGAGCCGCGCGCAGGTGCAAACAACGTCCCGCGCTGCACCGCGACCGCGGCCAGTACGGTGTTCACCAGAAACTGCGGCTCCATCGCGTGCCCCACGTAGGTGCCGGTCGCGCGGGCAGGAATGCCGATGTCCTGCAGAATGAAGCGGCGCTCCTCCCCGGTCGCCGGCTCCGCGCCGGTCGCCCCCGAGATCATCGCCGCGCCGTCGGTCCGCAAGTGCGGCCGCAACTCTCCCCACATGCGGCGAAGCTCAGTTTGCACGCTTCCAGACTGTCGTCGCGTGCGACCAGCCAGTACCGCTGTCAGTCGCGCCAGCGGCCGCGCGCCGCGGCGCTTCGCATGCTCGCGCGCCTCGAGCACCAGGAAGGCTCCGGCTGAGCCGAGCGCAAATCCGCCCTGCGGCCCCCGCTCCCACACCTCCGCGTGCGGACTGCGCAAGTTGAAGCCGCCGAATTCATACAGCAGGAGAAGGTCCTTGCGTTCGCCATTGTGGGCGCCGCCGACGAGGCAGATGTCGCTCTGGCCCGAGGTAATACGTGCACGAGCGATGCGCAAAGCATCGACCCCGGCCGAACTCCTCGCCGAGAAAGGTCCGCGATGACCCAGCCACGCCGTACAGGATCGCAATGTAGCCGGCGAGCAGGTTAGGCAACTGGGCCAAGAAGAGCCGGGGTCGCAAGTCGTTACTTAGCCGTTCGTTGAGAAACGAGCCGTGGTCCGCGGCCTTCGACCATCCCGCCAAGATGAGGTCCTCGCCGGCCAGATCGCGCTCGCCAGTGCCGGTGGCGACGATCAGGTCGGCGCGCGCCAGCGTCTCCGCCTCGTTCTTGAGTTCCGCGTCATCGAGAGCGAGGCCGGCCGTGTAAGTTCCTATCCGTTGCCACGGCTCCATCTGTCGCACGTGTTTGCGGCCAATCTGGCGCTCGAAATCGATGGGCGCCAGCGGATGCACGACGTAGGGCGGGAAGCTTGCCGTATCAGTCGCGATGCGTCCTTGGTTGAGCGCGTCCCAGTGCTCCTGCGGCCCCTCGCCGAGAGCCGAAACGATACCGATGCCGGTTATCCAAGTCTCGCGCCCAGTCTGTGTCATGGCAGGCGACGCAACCTTGGCAATTGCGTCACGTGAGTTTCATGAAGGTCATGCGCAGCAGGCAGACCCGGCCACTCTGGAAACCAGCCGCCGAATCGCGCAGATAGCGGCGAAAATCGGCGAATACTTCCTCGCCGACCAGCGCCACGATCTCACTGCGCCGCGCCACGAGATTACGCTCCCAGATGCGGAGCGTGCGGAAATAGTCTTCGCGGTCGTTGCGCATCGAAATGAGCTCGAAGCGCCCATCCGCGGCAGCGATCGGCTCCCACACGAGCGGCAACTCGCTTTCAGGGAAGATGCGCTCGAAGATGAACGGGTCGACCGCGTTCGGCGTCGCCCCATAGGCGATCGTCTGCAGCGACAAGCGACCGCGCGAAACCAGCGCGCGGTCGCAGAATGCGAAGAAACTGCGGTAGGCCGCAAGCTTGCTTTCGGCATCGAGCCCGCGATGCACGAAATGCTCAAACGCTCCGATCGAAATGATCGCGTCGTAACGCGTACCGGGCACGTGATCACACCAATGCTCCTCCCGCACTGCGACGCCGGGGCGGGCGTTGGCGCGTATCCACCGCGCTTGCGAAGGACTGAGCGTCAGCCCGACCGCGTTCGCGACGCTCGCGTGCTCGACCAGGCGGTTAAGCAGCGCACCCCAACCACAGCCGATGTCGAGAACGCGCGCCACGCCGGAGGCGCCCGCGGCGGCGATGTGGTAGTCGAGCTTGCGGCGCTGCGCCTCCGCCAAGTCTTGCCTGCCCTCGAACATCGCGCACGAGTAGATCAGCTCGGGACCGATCCACAGGCGGAAGAAATCCTCGCCCAGATCGTAATGCGAACTGATCGCGGCGGGCGACGCGCCGACCCCATTCTCCCGGAGCACAGCTTGGTCACGCATGGTTCTACCCCGCGACCGCCCGTGGATCACGACGGCAATAGGACCCGCCCCCTGCGATTAGTGCCGATAGCGCGCGCATGGCTCGGGTGACAGGCCAGCGCGTGCGCGCATTGCCCGTGCAGGTCATTCGGCAGCTTCGGAACGGACCAGAGCCGGCGTCAACGAGCGCTTCGCGGGCGCACCATGGGTGTTGGGAATCGCTTCGCCGAACGTCGCCATCAGATCCGTGGTTTCGTCCTCGGTCACCGGCTGCAGCGCGAAGTCCATATAGGCACGTCGATTCGGATCCTCGGCAACGCGCTTCCAAACCCGCCGGCAGCGCAGGTAGAGGCCGATCATTTCGACGATGTTGCGGGTCGCCTCGAACATGCGGTGCGGATAGAACACCAGCGGATGCACCCGTGGCATCCCGTGCCGGCGCTGGCTGCGCACCTTGCGCCGAAATAGCCCGCCCTCGAGCGGGTGCAGCTTCTCCACCTTGATGGCGGCCTGGAAGCCCGCATAGGCGCCGAAAAGCGTCTTGATATTGACGTTGCGCGCGGCCCCGCGCCGCAACACCGTCTCCAGGTGCTGTTCGTTGAAGAAGATCTCCCAACACTCGCGATAGATGCCTTCCCACTCGGCGTCCGTCATTTTCGGATGATGATTGACCCGATGATGGAGATCGTACTTGCTCATATCCGGGTCCATCCAAACGCCCTTGGAGGCGAGCACCTTGTGGTCCTCGGAGCCGGGCAGAGGCGTCAGGAAAAAGAATTCCAGCAGGTCGAGCGGCAGCTCACGCTTGATGATTTCGATGTTGCGGCGGATTTTTTCCGGGGTGTCCTCCGGGAAGCCGAGGATGTAGCCCGCGTAGGTCGTGGCGCCGACGTTTTTCCACGCCTGCAGCATCTTGCGATATTCCCAGATCTTGTTCTGCCGCTTCTTTGCCGCCATCAACGCGTCGGGATCGATGTTCTCGAGCCCGATAAATACCCGGTTGCAGCCGGCGCGGGCGGACTTCTCAATGAAATTCGGCATGCGGTGGCACAGCGTGTCCACCTGGATCGTGAACTTGAGGCGGAAGCCTTGATTTTCGCGCAGGTCGATCAGCCGATCGAGGATCGATTCCCAGTTCTTGTTGCGGGCGAAGTTGTCGTCGGTGATGAAGAAGCGGCGGATCCCGGCGGCGTCATTGGCGCGGATGATCGCCTCGATGTCATCGGGGGTGCGGTAGCGCGACTTGCGCCCCTGCACGTTGATGATCGTGCAGAACGAGCATTGGAATGGGCAGCCGCGCCCAGCATCGAAGCTCGAATAGTCCCGCATCGTTTTCCTGACCGCAGCGCGCGGCAAGAACGGGGGTACCGCCCGACTCATCTCGGGTAGATCGTTCATGTAGTTGTAGAGGGGCTGGAGCGTGCCGTTCCAGGCGTCGCGCAACAGGCTGTCCATCCGCCCCTCGGCCTCTCCTGCGAACAGCGTTACGCCCATCGCCTGCGTTGCCTTGATGTCGTCCGGCAGGTCCGGGAGCATGGCGAGGCAGCCGGAGACATGGAAGCCACCGATCACGACCGGAATATCAGCCGCGCGGAGCTGCCGGGCCAGGTCGCTCGCGCGTGGAAACTGGTTCGATTGAACACCGACGAGACCGACAAATCCGCCATCCGCCCGCTTCAAGTCGCGGATGATGCGGTTGACCCGGATGACCGTGTTGGTCTCATCGTAGGGGGCGATCTCAATGTCGACATCGTCGCCCAGCACGTGCCGCCGCGCGCAGTCTTCCAGCAGAGCATAGACGCAGGCAAGCGAGTTGGCCGGCAGACCGCTCCGCACCCACTGAATGACATAGCCGTCGTCGTCGTAGTGCGACGGCTTGATCAGGACGGCCAGAAACCTCCGACGATCGGCCAAGATTCAGAAACTCCTCGCCAAACAGCACTGGCGAAACATAACACATCACGCGTGCGTCGCACAAATAGCGGGTCGCAGCTGCTTTCTGGTCGGTCCTACGTAACAAGCCTCAAAGCTGAAGCCGCAGTCGGCGCTGATCTGCTTGAGGGAGCTCAAGGCGAAATAAGCACGCGTCCGGATGGCGGCAGCCACACCACTTCGCTCCACCGGTCTCCGGCTGGTGCTCCCGGCATACCGGCTCGGTCGGCATGGTCGGCCGACGATCGCGGCGGAACTTCAGGCGGAAGATGCCGCCCTCGACCGGATGCAAGTTTTCCAGCTCGAACGAAGCCTTGAACCAGGTGAGCGCAAACAGCACATGGCCAAAGGCCTTCAGCGCGGCCGCGCGGCGCATGATTGTCTCGCAATGCTCGAAGCTGTAATCGCGCTTCCACGACTCCCGGTATTCGCTGGCGGCTTGCTGCCGGGCTCCGCCTCTGCGAATGAAATTTGACAGCACCGCGATTTTCTCGTGGCCGCGGGCGGCCCAACGCTTGTCGGCAATGCTTATCGACGGAGAGCCTGGACGCGTTCGAACTTTCCCGCGCCCTTGTGCACGACGGCGACGATGATCTCGGCGGCTTTGACGCTTGGAACGACCCTGCCGATCTCCAGGATCCCATCGAGCCTGCTGAAGGCATCCAGCTGACGGCGGCGGGCCGGCGTGTCGGAAAGCAGCGGCACAAGTGCATCTGCCAGCCGGTCTGGCGTGCAAGCGTCTTGCAGGAACTCGGGGACCACGTTCTGCTCCAACACGAGGTTGGCCAGGATGACAGACGGCACACGGATCAGCCGCCGTATGATCGTGGCTTCGACCGCCGCCATCCGATAGGCGGCGACCATCGGAACGCCGGAAAGCGCCAGCTCCAATGTCGCCGTGCCAGACGCGGCGAGTGCCGCGCGGGCGACGCGGAAGGCGGCATGCTTTTCGCCTTCCCCGAGCACGACTCTCGGCCTCCACGGCCACCTGTCGGTCGCCTCGACCACCTCCGAGCGAAGGTGAGGAAGCGTCGGCAGCACGACTTCGAGCGCGCCCGCCGTCCGCTGCACGCGCGCGACCGCTTCGGCGAACGGTGCCAACAACCGCCGGATTTCGGTCCGCCGGCTCCCGGGCAAGACCAGCAGCACCGGTGGATCCGCGAGCCGACGGCGCACCTCCTCTTCGTTCGGACGAAGCACGCTGATCTTTTCGACGAGCGGATGGCCGACATAGGTGCAGGGCGGGCCGCCGAGCCTGGCATGTGCGGCCGGCTCGAACGGCAACAGCGCGAGCACGTGATCGACGTAGGCGCGCATGGCGCGCGCACGGCCGGGACGCCAGGCCCAGACCGACGGCGAGACATAGTTGACGATCGGAATCCACGGTGCGGCCGCCCGGACCCGCCGAGCCACCCGGTGCGTGAAATCCGGGCTGTCGATGATGACCAGGACGTCGGGTTGGTCGGCAATGACGGCCCGCGCCGTCTCCCGAATGCGGGCGAGGAGCCTGGGGAGTCCTCTTGCAACCGCGAGGAATCCTATCATGGCGACGTCGGCGAGCGGAAATCGACTGAGCAGACCCTCGCCCGCCATTGCGGCGCCGCCGATCCCGGCAAACTGCACCTCTCCCGGGAACTGTTTCCGCAACGCCCGCATCAAACCGGCGCCGAGCTGGTCGCCGGATTCCTCGCCGACGATGAAAAACACCTTCAAGACACGAGCTGGCGCGGCTGCCGCCTCGCGCTCGGCGGTCATCGAACCGGCCCGGCCACGACGCCGGTGACGAAAAGTCCCGCGCCGTCGGCGGCTTCAACCAGCGCCTCGGGCTCCGCAACGATGACTTCGTGGGCGCGAACCCCAATGCCTGCGAGGCCGGCGCGTTTCACGGCTTCGATGGTCACCGGCCCGATCGACGGCAGATCGAACCGGCGATCCTGCGCCGGTTTGGGTGCTTTGACCAGAACGCCGGCTCCGACCGGGGCGCTCAGGCGACCGGCGCGCCGCAGTTCGGCGATCCGCGCCAACATCGGGTCCGTCCCCTCGGCCGCCTCGATCGCGAGCACGCGATTCTCGGCGACGACCGCGGCTTGGCCGATGTCGAAGGGCCCGATCGCTTCGATCAGCGCGAACCCACGCGCAATATCGGCGCGATCGCGTTCGGACGGGTGACAGCGGCCAAGCGATCCCTCGGGCATCAAGATTTCCGGCGCGACCTCGTGAGCGCCGAGCATTCGAAAGCCATTCTCCTCGAACAGTTGCCCCAAGCCGGACAGCAGATGATCGTCGCCACCGCGGAACAGCCGATAGAGGCGGGGCAGCAACTTGATGGTCGTCCAATCAAGGCGAAGGGTGCGCATGGTGGGTCGCACCAGTCCGCCGATGCACACCACATCGCGGCAGCCGGCCTCGTGCGCCAGGCGCCATCCGGTGCCAAGCTGCCCGACCGCGATCCAATGGTGAGGGTATCGCGCGACGCTTGACGGATCGGCCCAGCCCTCGAAGGCGAGCAGCAGCACCGCTCGCCCTCGTCGCAGCGCGGCATCGGCGACCGCAAACGGAAGCCGGCCGCTGCCGCAAACAATGGCCAGTGGAGAGCTGAGATCTTCCGGCACGGCCAAGGGAGGTTCGCCGACCGTACCCATTGCGGTCATTCATCCACCCGGCGACCGGGCCGGCATAGAGGTCGGTTGGAGCCGGCGCGGATGAACGCAACGATCTGCGCGACCGCCGGATCGCTTCCGCACTCGGACTCGACTTTGCCGATCCGCTCAGTCATCGGCGCATTGTCGAAGAACAGCATGCGGTAGGCCTTGCGCGCGGCGGCCATCGATTCCCTTGGAAAGGCCCGCCGCCTCATGCCCACCACGTTGATGCCCATGAGACGCGCCACTGCCCCGTTGGCAAGGCCGAACGGGATCACATCGGCTCGCACCCCGCAAACGCCGCCGATCATCGCGTGGGCCCCGATGCGCGTATGTTGCACGGCGGCCGAAAGGCCCCCGAGGAACACGTGATCGCCGATCTGGCAATGACCGCCGAGGGTGGCGCAGTTTGCGAACACTACATGATTTCCGACGCGGCAATCATGTCCGACATGGGCGTAGGCCATGTACAGTCCGTGGTCGCCGACCTCGGTCACGCCACCGCCGGCCTGCGTGCCGAGATTCATGGTCACGCCCTCCCGAAGATCGCAATCGGCGCCGATGACAAGGCGCGTCGGCTCCCCGCGATAGGACAACGATTGCGGCGGACCGCCAAGCGACCCGTACGGATGCACGACGGTGCGGGGTCCGATCGACGTATGTCCGGCGACGTGGACGTGAGCGATCAGGCGGCAGCCGCTCGCGATTGAGACGTGCGGACCGATCACGCAGAACGGCCCGATCTCCGCGTCGTCGGCGATCCGCGCTGCCGGATCGATGCAGGCCAGCGGATGAATGCGCGCCATGCGGTGCGTTTTACTTGTCGCTCATCATGGCGCAGATCTCGGCTTCGCAGACGATGTTGCCGTCGACCTTGGCTTCGCCCCGGAACCACCACATGGTTCTGCGTTGCCGGAGCTTGCGCATGTGGTATTCGACGCGATCGCCGGGGACGACCGGGCGGCGAAACTTTGCGCCGTCGATGGTCAGGAAATACACCTGCGGCGGCCGATCGTGACCCATCGCCAGCGCACAAATCGCGCCCGCCGTCTGCGCCATTCCCTCGATCAGGAGCACGCCGGGCATCAGCGGCCGGCCGGGAAAGTGTCCTTGAAAGAACGGCTCATTGAAGCTGATGTTCTTCAACCCGACGCACGACTCATCGCCGCAGATGCGCTCGATGCGATCGACCAAAAGAAATGGATAGCGATGCGGCAACAGGTCCAGAATCTGCTGCGCATCAAGCGAGGTCGTCGCAGGCTTCGTCGTCTCGTCCACGGTCACTCCTCGCCCGCGGGGTCGGACTGTTCCGCCCGGTTGGCGTTGCGCCGGCCTTTCGCCATCTGCTCGAGCATCTTCATTTCGCGAAACCAGAGCTTGACCGGCTTGGCGGGGGTGCCGCCCCATCGCGCTCCCGGCGGGACGTCGTCATTGACGATGCTGATCGCCGCGATCTGCGCCCCCTCGCCGATGGTGACGTGATTGTTGGTGCCCACTCGCGCGCCCAATACCACGTGATCGCCAAGCGTCGTGCTTCCCGACAAGCCGGTCTGCGCCACCAGAATGCAGTGACGCCCGATGACTACATTGTGGCCGACCTGCACCTGGTTGTCGATCTTGGTGCCCTCCCCGATCACGGTGTCGCGGCTCGCTCCACGGTCGATCGTGGTATTGGCGCCGATCTCCACGTCGTCCTGGATGATGACCCGGCCGACCTGGGGCACCTTCTGGTGCCCTTGCGCGCCCGCCAGGTAGCCGAAGCCATCCTGCCCGATGCGGCACCCCGCATGCACGATGACCTGGTCACCGAGAAGCGCGTGCGTGAGCGTCGCGCCGGCGCCGATCGAGCAGCTTCGGCCGATGCGAACGTCAGCGCCGATCACCGCTCCCGGGCCGATCACGCTCCCGCTGCCGATCTCGGCACGCGGGCCGACGACCGCGGTCGGATCGACCGCTGCGCCGCTCTCCAGTCGCGCCGAAGCATGCACGAAGGCACCGGCCGCAATCGTCCCGGCGGCAAACAGCGACGAGGGGCGCAGGGCGTCCGGAAACAATAGCCTGGCGATCGCGACGAACGCGCGGTAGGGCTCGCGCGCAACCAGGACGGCGAGGCCGGCCGGCGCCCGCGCGGCAAAACGACGGCTGGTCAGGCAGACGCCGGCCTGCGTCGCGGCCAAATGGTCGGCATATTTGGGATTGTCCAAAAATGTAAGCTCGCCGGGACCGGCGAGATCGAGCGCGGCGATGCCCGTGATCCGCCGGTCCAAATCCGCGCCCGCCTCGGGTGCGACGTCGGCGAGATCGGCGATCTCGCGCACCGTCAACCCTTGCGGGCGGGGGTGGAAGAACGGCTCGGTCATGCCACCTGCGCCGAAGCGCCAACACCCGCAGCGAAGAGGTCAGAATTTGGTGCCGCCGCTGAACCTGAACTGCTGGATGCGGTCGGGCAATTCTTTGACGCCGCTGATCGGGTCCGTCACCATAGCCTTGGTGGTCGCGATCGCATAGTCGAACCGGATCGGTCCGAACGGCGAGTCCCAAATCAGGCCGGCGCCGACCGAGCTGCGGATGATCATGTCGTTGCTGACAATCGCGATCGTTTGCGCGCCGAACGACGTAAGGCCGCGATAGTCCCAAAGCGAGCCGGCATCCGCAAAGAGCGCCACCTTCATGCCGAAATCCCGCGGCGCAAAGAACAGCGGGTATTGCAGCTCGAGAGTCGTGCCCCAGTACAAGGTGCCGCCAAGCGCATCCAGGGTGGAGCTGTTGGCGTCTCTCGGACCGATGCCGGCCTGCGCGAAGCCGCGGACGAGATTCGGCCCCATGAAGAAATTGTCGAGCATGCGCAGCTGCCCTTGGGCGCCGTTGCCCCAGCCGGTGATATGGCCGCCCTGCACGCGGAACATGGCGACGAGATCCGACCAAACGTTGTAATAGGCGCGGCCATCGACGGTGGATCGAAGGAAATTGACGTCGCCGCCGGCACCGGCGAGATCCTGCTTGAACTCCACCAGCAGTCCCTTGGTGGGATTGCGGTTATTGTCGACCGTGTTGTATCCAAGGGTATAGCCGACCAGCGAAACCAACGTCGGACCGGCGGTGGCTGCCTGCCTGAGCGCCGCTGACGCCGGCGTGCAGATGCCTCCGCTGGGAACGATGGCTCCGGGCGGGAAGCAATTCAAAGTATCGCCAAGGGTAATCTCCTGCTGGTAGATGGCGTAGCGCAGCTGCAGGTTCCACTCCTCGTTCAGCGGTATTCCGAATCGGAAGCCGCCACCGACCGTCAGGCTCTCATAGGCCTGGAAGGACGAGGGCAGGATCTGCTTGGAGAACAGGTCGACGCCGAAGGCCAGCCGATAGCCGAGCAGATACGGCTCGACGAACGACAGTTCGAATCCGCGCGCGCGCTGGCCGTATTGGACGGCCGCCTTGGCAAATTGACCGCGGCCGAGCAGGTTGCGTTCGCCCACACTGACTTCCGCCATGAAGCCGTCGGATGTCGAGTAGCCGCCCGCGACCGAGAATTCGCCGGTTGACTGCTCCTCCACGTCGACGTTCACGATCACCCGGTCCGGCGCCGACCCCGGCTCACTCGTGATCCTGACCGTCTTGAAGTAGTTGAGGTTCTTCAGCCGGCGCTCGGCGCGGTCAATCAAGGCGTGATTGTAGGCGTCGCCCTCCGCCAGGTCGAACTCGCGCCGGATCACGTAGTCACGCGTGCGGGTATTGCCGCGCACGTTGATACGCTCGACATAGGCGCGTGCGCCCTGATCGATGACGAAAACGACCCCAATGGTGCGGGTCTCCGGATTGCGGTCCCCGCGCGGCCGAACCTGTGCGAACGCATACCCGGACTTTGCAAGCTCGACCGCCATCAGCTCCACGGTCTTCTCGACACCCTCGGCGTTATAGGTGGCGCCGGAGCTGACCCTCAGGGTCGAGCGGAGCCGCGCCGGATCGACTTCGCGCACGTTGGACTGGATGTCGATCGCGCCGAACCGGTAGTACTCGCCCTCGTCGATGACGAACGTGACGATGAAGCCCCGCCTGGCCGGATCGAATTCCGAGACCGCGGAAACGATGCGAACGTCGGCGTAGCCGTTGCGCAGGTAGAACCGCCGCAGCAGATCTTTGTCAGCCTCAATGCGATCGCCGTCATAGGTGTCGGTGGACTTGAAGAAAGTCAGCAGTCCGGTCTCGGCGCTTTTGATCGCGTCCCGGAGCCGGCCCGCGGAGTACGCACGATTGCCGACGAAGTTGATCGCTCTGATCGTCGTCTTGCGACCTTCGGTGATCTCGAACACCAAGTCGACACGTCCGTTCGGCAGCTCGATGACCTTGGGGTCGACCCGGACGTCGTAGCGGCCGCTCGCGCGGTAAATGTCGACGATGCGCTGGACGTCCGACCGCACCGTGGAGCGCGAAAAGCTGCCGCGCACCTTCGACTGAATTTCGGCCGAGAGCTGCTCGTCCTTGACCGAACGGTTGCCCTCGAACTGGATGCGATTGATGACCGGCGCTTCGATCACGGTCACCAGCAAACGGCCGCCGGACTGACCGATTCTGACGTCTTCGAACAGCCCGGTCGCCAGCAGCGCCTTCCAGCCTTCGTCGATCTTGACCGCATCGAGCCGTTCGCCCGGCCGCGTGCGGAAATAAGACCTGATCGTATCGGCTTCGACGCGCCGATTACCTTCGACGATGATCGTGCTTGCCGACTGAGCCAAAGCCGGACCGGCGGACAACAGCCCGCCCAGGCCGACGCCTACGAGGCTCCCGCCAAATAACGCGGCGGCTACGCCGAGCCCCCGAAATACCCCACCCCAACGTCTCATTCGCAACCGCGCCCTGGTGTCTTCTTGTCAACCGGTCGAGCGAACCGGCGTGCTTTGGTTCGCGGCTTGTAGAGGCTTTTTCGTGGCCAGCAAGCGCCCGAATTCCGCCACTCCTCATTCAGTTTCAAAGCGTTGCAGGATCGCCACGGTCACGAGGCGGTCAGATGCAGGATGTCGTTGAAGGTGGCAAAAATCATCAGCATGAGCACGATCGCAAGTCCGATGCGAAAGCCCATCTCCTGAGCCCGCTCCGACAATGGGCGCCCGCGGATCGCCTCGATGAGGTAGAACAGAAGGTGGCCGCCATCGAGCAACGGGATCGGAAACAGGTTCAGAAGCCCGATCGAGACCGATAGCACCGCTGCCAAGTGGATGAGCGGGACCAGGCCCGCGGTCGCCACTTGGCCGGACACCTGCGCAATCCGGATCGGTCCGCCGAGCTGGTCCGCCGATTCGCGGCCGGTGATGACCCCCGACAGATACGACATGGTCCGCTCGATGACGAACCAGGTTTCGCCGCCACCCATCACGATCGCGTCGAGCGGGCCGACCTTTTGCACCTTCAAGTCTCCGGGCGCCATCGACCTGCTGATGCCGAGCACCCCGTGCCGATGCACGTTGCCGAAGTTGTCCTTCACCTCCTTCAATGCGGGAGTTGCCGACAACGACTGGCGCACGCCACCGCGATCGATCACGAACTCGAGCTTCTGCCCGGCGCGGGAACTTACGATCCGCTGCATGTCGCTGAAGCTCTCGATCGGGCGGCCGTCGATCGCAACGATCAGATCGCCGGGCTGGAACCCGGCTTCGGCTGCGGCGCTGCCACCCTGCACGCTGTCCACGCGCGCCGAGGTGGTCTGCTTGCCGTAGAACATAAAGACGCCGGCAAAAATAATTATGGCCAATAGGAAATTTGCAATCGGACCAGCCGCGACAATGGCCATGCGCCGAGCGACCGATTTGTGGAAGAAGCTCTCGCGTCGCTCGGCCTCCGTCATGCCGGCGACCGCGGCCGCGTCCGGCACGCTCGCTGCATTCTCGTCGCCGAAGAACTTCACATAGCCGCCGAGCGGAATCGCGGCGACCTTCCAGCGAGTGCCATGACGATCATTGAATCCGAAGAGCTCGGGTCCGAAGCCGATCGAGAACACCAGGACCCGCACGCCACAGAGGCGCGCGATAATGAAGTGGCCCAGCTCATGGAAGAAGACGACAATTGTCAGCACAAACAGAAACGGAACAATGTAGCCGAACAGCCAAGTTGCCCACGCTGGAAAATCCATAAAGTATCCCATTCCGCACCTCCCAGCCCGTCCCCAGACGGGACTTATGACGCCTTTGAGGCAATTTCTGGCAAAAGATCGCGAGCCAGAGCCCGTCCAGCTTGATCTATGGTTAAGGCATCGTTGACGCTAGCCGGCTCGCGCATGATGCCGCGTTTTGCCGCCGCCTCGATCGTTGCCTCGACCAGCGCGGCAATGCCGCCGAACGGGAACCTCTCGGCGAGGAATTCGGCGACCGCGACCTCGTTGGCGGCATTGAGCACCGTCGGGGCGCCGTTGCCGGTCTCGAGCGCACGGCGAGCAAGCGCGATGGCTGGAAAGCGATCGAGATCGGGGGCCTCGAAGCTGAGCGTCGCGATGCTCACCAAGTCCAGTCTTGCCGCCGGACCGTCGATGCGGTCGGGCCACGCCAGGCAATGGGCGATCGGGACGCGCATGTCGGGCGAGCCGAGCGCCGCGATCACCGAGCCGTCGCGGTATTCGACCAAGCCGTGGATCACCGACTGGGGATGGACCAGGATGTCGATCTCATTTGGCTGAAGATCAAAAAGATGCTTCGCCTCAATAACTTCGAGGCCTTTGTTCATCATCGTCGCCGAATCGATCGTGATCTTGCGGCCCATCGACCAGTTCGGGTGCCGCAGCGCCTCGGCGGGCGTCGCCTTGCGGATCGCCTCGCTCGTCCAGGTGCGGAATGGGCCCCCCGACGCCGTCACGATGATGCGGGTGACGTCCTTACGTGAGCCGGCGGTCAGAGCCTGAAAGATAGCGTTGTGCTCGGAGTCGACCGGGAGAATGGTGGCGCCCGCGGCCGCGGCGCGGCGCATGAACAAGGCGCCCGCGCAAACCAGGCACTCCTTGTTGGCGAGCGCGACTGTGCGCCCCTGCTCCACCGCCGCCAGCGTGGGCTCGAGCCCGCTGGCGCCGCTGATCGCGCCCATGACCCAATCGGCCGGCCGCGCGCCTGCTTCGCGCAAACCCGCAGGTCCCGCAGCGACCTCGATCCGTGTCCCGAGCAGGCGCTCCTTGAGCTCGAGGTAGCAGCCTTCGTCGGCCACCACCGCCATCCGGGCACCGAATTCACGGGCGAGCGCCGCGAGCGCCGCGGCATTGCTGCTGGCGGTCAACGCTTCGACACGAAAATGCGCCCGATTGCGGCGCAACAGGTCAATCGTGCTCGTTCCAACCGATCCGGTGGCCCCCAGAATCGTGACGCGGCGCGGGGCTCTGTCGGCGGCCTTGGCCTGAGGAACGGACATTCCCAATTGCATCGCCATCCTTACCAGATCAAAAGGCCGCGCGCAGGGGCCTCGATCCCTCCGCGCGAAGCGCCGACGACCGCCGCCGCCAGCGCGGCCGCCACGAAGCCGTCCAGCCGGTCCATCAACCCGCCGTGGCCGGGAATCAGCGTGCTCGCATCCTTGGCGCCGAAACGGCGCTTGATGGCGGATTCGAACAAGTCGCCCGCCTGGGACGCGACCGACAGCACGAGGCAGATCGCCGCCACCGCGGCGAGGTTCTTGAGGTCCGCCGTCCAAGCCACGCCAACGCCCGCAAGGGTCGCAACCCCTGCGCCTACAAACGCCCCGGACCAGGTCTTCTTCGGAGTAACCCTCGGCCACAGTTTCGGCCCACCGAGCAGGCGTCCGCCGAAATAGGCGGCGATGTCCGTTCCCCAGACGACCGCGAACAGCACCATGATCGCGACAAATCCATAGCCTGGATCGGCGCGCAGGACGACCGCGGGAATGACCACGCAGGCCGCGTAGACAACGCCGACGGCTGTCCACCGCTGCCGCCCGAGCAGGGCGGCGCAGGCGGACGCGGCGACAATGACAATGGCGCCGAGCGCGAACCAATGCAGGCCGACGGCTAGGGCTGCTCCACTAAGCGCGATCCCACCAACGGCGGTGATCCGCCGCGCGGCCGGAGCCGCGACCAGGCCATTCCATTCCCACAGAACGCCAAGGGCTGCGACCAACCAGAACAGCAGGAACACCCAGCCCCCGAGATAGGCGGCCCCGACCGCGAGCGGCGCCAGCGCGACGGACGAGATGACCCGCAACGACAGGTCGCCCGTGGCGCGCTCCCGCCCGCCCGGCTTGCTCGCCGAATGTGCGCCGGTCACCGGCTCAGGACCCGGTCTGAGCGACCAGACCGCCGAAGCGACGCTCGCGCCGACGGTACTCCGCGAGCGCGTTCTCCAGCGCCGCCCGGTCGAAGTCCGGCCAATAGATCGGCAGGAACACAAGCTCGCTGTACGCCGCCTGCCACAGCAGGAAATTCGACAGCCGCTGCTCGCCGCTCGTGCGGATGATCAGGTCGGGATCGGGAAGCTCCGGCAGGTCGAGGTGCTGCCCGATGAGATCGGCGGTGAGCTCCTCCGGCGCGATTTTGCCTTGCTTGACCGCGACCGCGAGCCGCTGCGCGGCGCGTGCGATCTCCTGGCGCGAGCCGTAGTTGAACGCCACGACAAGGATCAGTCCGGTGTTGTTGCGCGTCAGCTCCTCGGCGTCTTTGAGCAGGTTGCGGATCTCGGGATCGAGCCCCTCGCGTTCGCCGATCACGCGGACGCGAACGTTGTTGCTGTGAAGCTCGGCCAGGTCGTTGCGGATGAACCGACGCAGCAGCCCCATCAATTCGCTGATCTCCGATGCGGGGCGCGACCAGTTCTCCGAGCTGAACGAGAAGATCGTCAGGACCCGGATGCCGATCTCGCCGGCCGCCCGCACCGTGCGGCGCAGCGCCTCGACGCCACGGCGATGTCCCTCGCCACGCGGCAGGCCGCGCGCGGCCGCCCAGCGGCCGTTGCCATCCATGATGATGGCGACGTGCGGCGGCGCGTCGAAGCCGGCGGCGGCAGGGACCGCGGTCGCGGCGACCTCGGGCATGGGTTGTGCGGGCAACGCGGCCCTCTCCTTCAAACGGTCAGAATTTCTTTTTCCTTGGTCGCCAGCATCTGGTCGATCTCGGCAATGTGCTGGTCGGTCACCTTCTGCACCTCGCCGTCCATGCGGGCATGATCGTCCTTGCTCAGGTGCGCGTCCTTCTCCATCCGCTTGAGGATGTCCATACCATCGCGGCGCACATGCCGTACCGCGACCCTAGCGCCTTCCGCATATTTGTGCGCGACCTTGACGAGCTCCTTGCGCCGCTCCTGCGTCAGCTCCGGGATGCGAAGCCGGATCACCTGCCCTTCGGTCGCAGGCGTCAAGCCGAGATTGGCCGCCATGATGGCCTTCTCGACCGCGTGCACCAGGGACTTGTCCCAGACCTGCACCGAAATCAGACGAGGTTCCGGAACGCTCACGGTCGCGACCTGGTTGAGCGGCATGTGGGTTCCGTAGGCATCGACCTGGACCGGCTCCACGAGGTTGCCGGAAGCCCGCCCCGTCCGCAGACCACCGAGTTCCTGTCTCAGCACGGCGATCGCGCCGTGCATTCGACGCTTCAGGTCTTCGATATCGTAACTTGCAGGAGCCATTGCATCCTCTCGGAAACACTGCACGTCAGGCTTCGCGCCCCGCTATCCCGGCGCGTCACGCCGGTCGCGCTTCGTCTTCGACTCTCGCGTCCCCGGGGGCGCAACGCAGCACGACGTGATGCGCCGCAGACTCGGGGCTAGCCGGCACCGTATCACATACGAGACCTAACGCTCGGCGCGGTCGGGGCGCCTCAACGCGTCCTCAACTGCCGACGACCGTGGCGCGGCCTTGCCCGTTCAAGGTCGCGGTGATCGCGCCCGGCTCGCAGATCGAGAATACGATGATAGGCATCCGGTTTTCCCGGGCAAGCGCGAAGGCCGTCGCGTCCATGACCCTGAGGTCGCGCGCGATCGCTTCGCCATGCGTGAGGTGATCGTACCGGATGGCGTTGGGATCCTTCTTCGGATCGGCGCTGTAGACGCCATCGACATTGGTCGCCTTCAAGACCGCGGCGCAATCCATTTCGGCCGCGCGCAGCACCGCGGTCGTGTCGGTGGTGAAGAACGGGTTGCCGGTGCCGCCGGCGAAGATGACGATGCGGCGATCGGCAAGGTGGCGAAGCGCGCGCTGGCGCTCGTAGGTCTCGCATACCTGCGGCATAGCGAGCGCCGACATCGTGCGCGCCGGAGCCCCGGCCCGCTCGATCGCAGCTTCCAGCACCAGCCCGTTCACCACCGTCGCCAACATGCCCATGGCATCGGCGGTCGCTTGCGGCAGGCCGGCGCCGGCCACCGCCACGCCGCGCAGGATGTTGCCGCCGCCGACCACGACGCCGAGCGCAACGCCGGTGCGATGCGCGGCGACGAGGTCTGCCGCCAGGCGGTCGATGGTCGGCTGATGAATGCCGTAGCGCTCGCCGCCGGCGAGCGCCTCGCCGGAGACCTTGACGATTACGCGGCGGTAGGTGGGCTCACCCATGGCGCGCTGCCCCGGCTTCCGGCACGAGTGAGGATGCTCCCCGCATGCCGCTCAACTCACACGCGCCACGCTGGCGCCGGCGCGCCTCGCAACAAGCCTTCGGTGCTGAGGTCCTCATCCAGATCGGGCCAATGCAGGCCATATCCACCGCCGGCAATCTCAAAGTGCCTGCGCTGCTCGGGGGTAGCATCGAGTAGACGTGGATACCAGGCGAGCGGCACCGAAATGCTGCGGCCATCCATCAATTCGACCGTGAGCCGCACGTCGTCGATCTCGACCGAGCGGACGCGTGTATCAGATGCGGGGGCCGAAATAGCCATGCCAACTCTCCAACAGGCCGCCGCGATGCTCCCGAACCAGGCGGTGCAGCTCATTCAATTCGCGCGCCGAGAACCCGGCATTGCGCGCCAGCGTTACGGTCTCCAGCCAGAACTTAGCGGTGGATCCTGAGCGATCCACGTGAACATGCGGCGGCTCAGTGGATTCATGGCTGTAGAAATAGAAGCGATAGCCGCCAAGGCGCAAGACGGTCGGCATAAGTCGGCCATCGACGCTTTCACCTTTCAGCTCTGCCCGGCGGTGGCGGCGACCTCGGCGGCGAAGTCGGGTCCCCCGCCCTTCTCGATGCCTTCGCCGAGCGCATAACGCACAAATCCGGCGACCTCGACCGTATCCCCGGCCGTGGCCTGCGCCTCCTTGAGGGCCTGCGCAACGCTCTTGCCCGGATCATGGATGTAGACCTGATCGAGCAGGCAGACCTCCTTGTAGAAGGTCTTCAAGCCCGATTCGACGATTTTGTCGATGACTCCCGCGGGCTTGCCCTGCTGCCTGGCCTTGTCCGCCAGCACGTCCTTCTCGCGCGCGACCACTGCCGGATCAAGCCCGGCGGCATCGATCGCCTGCGGCTGGGAGGCCGCGACATGCATGGCGAGATTGCGGCCGAGCGCCGCCAGCTGATCGGGCTTGCCGCGCGATTTCAGCGCGACCAGCACGCCGATCTTGCCGAGGCCCTCGGACACCTGGTTGTGCACATACGAATAGACCCCGCCGGGCGCTACCTCCAGCGATGCGGCCCGCCGCAGCGAGATGTTCTCGCCGATCGTGGCGATCGCCGACGTGATCGCGTCGGCGATGGTCGCAGATCCGGCGTGCGCCCTGCGCAGCGCCTCGACGTCGGTGCCGGCAGTCAAGGCCGCGTGGGCGATCATCTTCACCAGGCCCTGGAAGAAGTCGTTGCGGGCCACGAAATCGGTCTCGGAGTTGACCTCGACGATCGTGCCCTTGCCGGGCGCCAGCGCAATGCCGATCAATCCTTCCGCCGCGATCCGGCCCGCCTTCTTGGCCGCCTTGGACAGGCCCTTCTTGCGCAGCCAGTCGACCGCGGTCGGCAAATCGCCGCCGGTCTCCGTTAACGCCGCCTTGCAGTCCATCATGCCCGCGCCGGTCTGGTCGCGGAGCTCCTTCACCATCTGCGCGGTGACATTGTTGGCCATGATCGAATCCTGTTCAAACCCATCTGGGTGTCGGGCGCCCAGCAACCACTGCGATTAGGACGCACAAAAGCGGAAACGGCGGTGAATACCGGATCGCCCGCCTTCGTGGGCGATCATCGAGCGCACATTACTCGGCGGTGAGTTCCTTGGCCTGCGCCATCCAGCCCTCGACGCGGCCGGGCAGGCCGACCTCGTCGCCGATGCGCTCGGCGTCCAACGGTCCGAACGCGGCGATCTGCCAGTAGTGGAAGATCCCGAGGTCGTTGAGCTGTTTCTCGATGGCGGGCGAGACGCCGGTGAGCTTTTTCAGATCGTCGGCAACGCCACGCGGGCCGGACAGCGACTCGAAGCCCGGCACCGGCGCATCGGCCGGGATTGCTTCCTCGACGATCGGCGCTTCCGCGGCGCCGATGTCGACGCCCATCGCGCCCTGCGAGCGGGAGATCCCGTCGATCGCGGCCTTCGCCACAAGGTCGCAATAGAGGCTGATCGCGCGCGCCGCATCGTCGTTTCCCGGGAACGGGTAGGTGATGCCGTGCGGGTCGCAATTGGTGTCGACCACGGCGACGACCGGCAGATTCAGGCGCCGCGCCTCCTTGATCGCGATGTCTTCCTTGTTGGTGTCGATCACGAACAGGAGGTCGGGCAGGCCGCCCATGTCCTTGATGCCGCCGAGCGAGCGTTCGAGCTTGTCCTTCTCGCGCTGGAGCGTAAGCCGCTCCTTCTTGGTGTAGCCCCCCGCTTCGCCGGAGGCGAGCATCTCGTCGAGCGCCCGCAGCCGCTTGATCGAGGCCGATATGGTCTTCCAGTTGGTGAGCGTGCCGCCCAGCCAGCGCGAATTGACGTAGTATTGCGCCGAGCGCTTGGCGGCGTCGGAAACCGCGTCCTGCGCCTGCCGCTTGGTGCCGACGAACAGGATGCGCCCGCCGCCTGCGACCGTGTCGCTGACCGCCTGCAGCGCCCGGTGGAGCATCGGCACCGTCTGCGCAAGGTCGATGATGTGGATGTTGGAGCGGACCCCGAAGATGTACTCGGACATCTTCGGATTCCAGCGATGGGCCTGATGGCCGAAATGCGCGCCAGCCTCCAACAGCTGGCGCATCGAGAACTCTGGCAGCGCCATTCGATTTCTCCGGTTATGCCTCCGCGGACGCGGGAGCTTCCTTTCGACCTTGAGGTTGATCAGAAGCCCCACCGGACGGCCCGAGGGCCAAATGTCCGCGTGTGGGATGGCGGCCATATAGCGGTGACAGCGACTTGGCGCAAGCGAAGGATTGGCGGGCGCAGGCCAAAGAGGACGTAGCCCGTCACTTTGTTCCGCGGCCATCCTTCGAGACGGCGCGCGTTCCGCGCGGCTCCTCAGGATGAGGGCTGGAGCGAGCCGCGCCCTCTGATCCTCATCCTGAGTTGCCAACCGGCGTTGGGTCGACCCGCTGCGGATGAAACGATCTATACATTGCGGGTACTCGCCAGTGTTCGCTCTATATGTCGATCGTTTCTTATTAGGAGCGTCGCGTGAGCGAACGCGTCTCGAAGGATGGCCCAGTGACGATCGACACGCTACACCGCCTCGACCTGCACCACGCCCGGGACAGCCTTGATGGCGCCGGCGATCTGCGGCGAAACCTTGAACCGGCCCGGCAGCTTGACCTCGACCTCGACCTCCGACAGCAGCAGCACCATCGAGACCTCGCCGTCGGCCTTGCCCGGCGCAGACCGGGCGGACCCTGCCGCCGCCGGCTCCAGCCGACGGGCGACGCTCTCGATCGGCGCTTGCGAACGCAGGAACACGCGCAAGCCCCTCTGCACCTTCTCGGCCGCCTGATCGAGCAACTCCACGGTCTGGATGCGCGCGCGCACCTCGTCGCCCTGCGCTTCGGCGGTGAGGAACAAGAGCACCGCCGCGCCCGGCTCGAGCAGTTCCCGGTATTGCGCCAGACCCTCGGCGAAGATCACCGCCTCGTGGTGGCCGGACGGGTCGGAGAGGCCGACGATGCCCATCCGGTTGCCGGTGCGCGTGCGGCGCTCGGCACGCGACACGACCGTGGCGGCGACCCGGCCCGCGGTCGCGCCTGCCCTGACCGCGCGCGCGAACTCCGCATAGGAGGGCACGCGCAGGCGCGCCAGCGTCGTCGCGTAGTCGTCGAGCGGGTGCCCGGAGAGGAAAAAGCCGATCGCCTCGTATTCCTTCTGCAGCCGTTCGGCCGGCAGCCAGGGCTCCGCCATGGGCAACGGCAGCGCCTCGCGCGCCGAAGGCCCTCCGAACAATTCGCTCTGGCCGACGGTCACGGCCTCGTGCCGGTGTTGCGCGTAGCCGAGGATCGCGTCGACGGCGGCGTGGGCGCGCGCCCGGTTCGGCTCGAGCGCGTCGAAGGCGCCCGCCGCCGCCAGGCTTTCGAGCACGCGCTTGTTGACGGCGCGCGGGTTGATGCGGTCCGCGAAGTCGGCAAGGTCGCGGAACGGCCGATCGCCGCGCGCGGCAACGATCGCCTCCACGGCTTGTGCGCCCACGCCTTTGAGCGCCGCCAACGCATAGCGGATGGCGCCGCCTTCCACCTGGAAGGTCGCGTCCGACCGGTTGATCGAGGGCGGCTCGACCTTGACCCCGAGCCGTTCGGCCTCGGCGCGGTACTCCGACAGCTTGTCGGTGTTGTGCATCATCAGCGTCATCGAGGCGGCCATGAACTCGACCGGGTAGTTCGCCTTCATGTACGCGGTCTGATAGGTGAGAAACGCGTAGGGCGCCGAGTGCGACTTGTTGAAGCCGTATTCGGCGAATTTGGCGCAGGCCTCGAAAATAGCCTCGGCATCGTAGCGCGCGACGCCGCGCTCGACCGCGCCGGAGATGAAGTCGCCGCGCTGCGACGCCATTTCCTTCTTGTCCTTCTTGCCCATGGCGCGGCGCAGGATGTCGGCCTTGCCGAGACTGTAGCCGGCGAGATCGCGCGCGATCTGCTGCACCTGCTCCTGGTAGGTGATGATGCCGTAGGTCGGCTCCAGGATCGGTTGCAGCCGCGGGTGCAGGTAGTCGACCTTCTCGCGGCCGAGCTTGCGCGCGCAATAGGTGGGGATGTTGGCCATCGGCCCCGGCCGGTAGAGCGCGACCAGCACGATGAGGTCCTCGAACCGGTCGGGATGCATGTCGATGAGCGCGCGTCGCATGCCCTGGCTTTCCACCTGGAACACGCCGACGACGTCGCCGCGCGCCAGCGCCCCGTAGGTCCTGGCGTCGTCGAGCGGGAGGCGCAAGAGATCGATCTCGATGCCGCGCTGGCGCACGAGCGTGGCCGCGAGCTCGAGCACCGTGAGCGTCGTCAGCCCGAGGAAATCGAACTTCACCAGCCCGGCCTGCTCGACCCATTTCATATTGAACTGGGTGACCGGCATGTCGGATTTCGGATCGCGGTAGAGCGGCACCAGCTCGTGCAGGGGACGGTCGCCGATCACGATGCCGGCGGCGTGGGTCGAGGCGTGGCGGTTGAGCCCCTCCAGCCGCACCGCGATATCGAAGGCGCGGGCGACGACCGGCTCGGCGTCGCGCGCGGCCTGCAGCCGCGGCTCCTCCTCGATCGCGCGCTTGAGCGACACCGGGTGGGCCGGGTTCATCGGCACCAGCTTGCAGAGCTTGTCGACCTGTCCGTACGGCATCTCCAGCACGCGGCCGACGTCGCGCAGCACGCCGCGCGCCTGCAGCGTGCCGAACGTGATGATCTGCGCCACCTGGTCGCGGCCGTAGCGGCTTTGCACGTAACGGATCACCTCGTCGCGGCGGTCCTGGCAGAAGTCGATGTCGAAGTCCGGCATCGACACGCGCTCGGGATTGAGGAACCGCTCGAAGATCAGCCCGAAGCGGATCGGATCGAGGTCGGTGATGGTCAAGGCATAGGCCACCAGCGATCCGGCGCCGGAGCCGCGGCCGGGCCCGACCGGAATGCCTTGTGCCTTCGCCCATTGGATGAAGTCGGCAACGATGAGGAAGTAGCCCGGGTATTTCATGCGCTCGATCACGTCGAGCTCGAAGGCCAGGCGCGCCCGGTAGTCGTCGACGGCGCAGCCGGGCGCGACGCCCTGCACGGCGAGACGCTGCTCGAGGCCCGCCTCGGCCTGCCGGCGCAGCTCGGCGGCTTCCTCCGCCAATGCATTGCCGCCGGCGCCGACCCCGGCGAAGCGCGGCAGGATCGGCTTGCGGATGGCCGGCCGGAACGCGCATCGCTCGGCGATCTCCACGCTCGAGGCGAGCGCCTCCGGCAGGTCGGCGAACAGCGCCGCCACTTCGGCGCGGGTCTTGAAGCGATGCTCCGGTGTGAGCTGGCGCCGGTCGGCCTCGGCGATCAGCCGCCCCTCGGCGATGCAGATCAAGGCGTCGTGGGCCTCGTAGTCGTCTTCGCGGGCAAAATACGGCTCGTTGCTGGCGACCAGCGGGATGCCTCTGGCGTAGGCGAGCTCGACCAGCCCTGGCTCCACCATGCGCTGTTCGCGCGTTCCGTGGCGCTGCAGCTCGACATAGAGCCGATCATCGAACAGCCGCAGCAGCGCATCGAGGCGCGCGCCGGCGCGCTCGGCTCGGCCGTTCGCCAGTTCCATATCGAGGCCGCCATCGGGGCCGCCGGTGAGCGCGATCAACCCGTCGGTCTCGTCCTCGAGCCAGGCGAGCTTGATGTGCGCTCGGGCATCGGACGGAGTTCCAAGGAAAGCGCGCGACGACAACTGCATCAGCCGGCGATAGCCGTCCTCGCGCGCCGCCAGCAGCACCAGTCGCGGCAAGCGCACCGCGTGGCCGCCGCGGGGATCGCCGTCGTGATCGCCGAAGTCGACCGAAAGCGAGCACCCGACGATCGGCTGGATGCCGACGCCCGCCATCTTCTCGGAGAACTCGAGCGCGCCGAACATGTTGTCGGTGTCGGTGAGGGCGAGCGCGGGCTGCCGGTCGGCCTTCGCCAATTCGGCGAGCCGCGCGATCGTCAACGCGCCTTCGAGCAGCGAGTAAGACGAGTGAACGTGCAGGTGGACGAAGCCGGGGTCGGCGGTCACGGGCGGCCCTCGCGAATCCTTGCCGGCTGCGGCGCCGGCATCACCCACGTCTCCCCCCAAACGAGGGGATTTGGAAGGCCGCGGGCGGGGTGTTCACAAGATGATGCGGCCAGCCCCGCCGAGGCGATCGGGCGCCGAGCTCCATCGCGGGCCGGAAGATCGAACGTCGGAAATTGAAAATACAAATTCCTCACAAATTCAGCGCTGGAATCGCGAGTGGTGCCGTTCGTTTTGCCGAACGCAGCTCTCAACGGCAACATCCCTCGCCTTCCGGAGGACGCGGTCCCAGGCCCGACTGTGCTTACGTGTGAGGCTTCCAGGTTCGTTTTTCGAAATGTAGCTCAACGGCAACACCCCGGCGGTCCTAAGGCCGACTGTGCTTCGTGTGAAGCGTCCAAGTTCGTTTTTCGAAATGTAGCTCAACGGCAACACCCCGGCGGTCCTAAGGCCGACTGTGCTTCGTGTGAAGCGTCCAAGTTCGTTTTTCGAAATGTAGCTCAACGGCAACACCCCGGCGGTCCTAAGGCCGACTGTGCTTACGTGTGAGGCTTCCAAGTTCGTTTTTCGAAATGTAGCTCAACGGCAACACCCCGGCGGTCCTAAGGTCGACTGTGCTTACGTGTGAAGCGTCCAAGTTCGTTTTTCGAAATGTAGCTCAACGGCAACACCCCGGCGGTCCGACGGCCGAGTGGGCTTACGTGTGAGGCTTCTTCGTGCGCGACCCCAAGTTCATTGGCCAAGAGCAATTGACCGTTGCATCGTCAGCGTCCAACAACAGCCGCAGGATGATCTCATGATCCCGGAGCGACCTCAGCGCAGGGCCAATCGAGCGAAGCGCAGTCGCGTCGGACGCATCTCGGCCGGCAACTCGCGCTGAGACGAGGCCGACCCATCGGGCGCCATCCATTGACCGCTCCTACAGGGTCGCAATCACCTGGGCCCAAACCGCGATCATTCCCAGAAACAGCGCCAGCGAGGTCAACGCGGCGGCTTCCGCAACAACAGCACGAACCATGACACCCTCCTGAACAATACAGGAACATTGTTCCTTATTTGTTCCTGCTCGTCAAGGGGGTACTGGCCGGTTTCCGATGAAGTGGCTGGTTTTCAATCGCCGCAGTGGCCGGTTTGGCGCAACCTAAACGCTGACTATACCGAACGATATAGGGGCGCTGGTGGTGGTCCGTTTTGGTGTCAGTGGTCGCTTTTGAAATGAAGAGTGGTCCCCTTGAAGCAGACCGTTTTCCAGTTGTGGTCTAGTGGAACTCCTATACCGTGACCTAAAGCAAGGCCGACTTGAACAAGCCCTGCCGCTCACGGGAGGAATGAATTTGAGGCCAGTCGTGTCTTAATTCGTCTGGATGTGATGAACCTTGGAGCTGGTGGCCGCCTCTAAGGCAGATCGATGCCCGCTGTGGGAGGCTACCCCTCATGTTCCGCCCAATCATCCTTGGGCTGGCTACCGTCGCCACAATTGCTGCCATGATAGTGGCTGCGGCCGTGATCGGCTCCGCCGCCGCCACCTATGCGATCGGCAGGGCCACGCTGACGGTGACGGTGACAACCACGACCCCGGCGACGCCGCAATGGCCTGCCCGCTATGTGGCCCGTTTTGTCGGCCTATCGTAAAGAGGCCGCCTCGGTTGGCGGCCTCGTCTTCCCCAGATCGCCGCTTCGCTTTGCGGAAGCCAGCGCGAAAATCTCCTGCAGCATCCCCGGCCTGGGCGGCGGCGGAGGGCGGTCAGACCTTCGCGTCCGCAGCGGCTGGCGTCATGGACGCGCCGTGATCTGAGGTCGCGCCCTAAAAGCGTGATGGCTTCATGTTGAGCGTCATGCGCGGGCTTGACCCGCGCATCCATCTGCTTTGCGAGACTGTTGCGAAGAGGATGGATTGCCGGGTCAACCCTCGCAATCGCTGTAGCGATTGCTCGCCCGGCGATGACGACGAGGTGCTTCGACCTGAAATCATCACGCACTGTCGCAGCTCAAGCCGCCGCCGCTGCCGGGATGGGCGTCCGGTCGGTCTCCAATGCGGCTTCGTCTCTGTACTCGGCCGCGAGCTGCCGCATGAGGGCGGCGGTTTCGGGATCGGGCGTCGAGCTTGCAAGCTCGTTCAAGAGTTCCGCCTGTCGGCGGTGATACTCGGCACTCGCCATCGCTTGGCTCCTGACCCCCGAAAATCAAGAAAAGAGCCTCCAGCCGTTACATCCGGCAAAACGCGCCATCAGGCCGCTTGTTCCACTTGGTGCGTTTGCTGCCTGATGCCGCTAATTTGCCCGCCGCTAAAGCGCGATGGCTTTTGAACGGACCGCAGACGCGTCATTGCCGGACTTGATCCGGCAATCCATCTTCTTGAGTCGACTTTCTTTTTTGGATGGATGCCCGGGTCAAGCCCGGGCATGACGACTGAACCTAATGCCATCCCGCGCTAGTGTCCTGAGTTGCCGTTGCCCGGGCGTTCGCGAGCCGTAAAGATGACGCGGCCGCCAACTGAGGCGGCCTACACCTTGCTAGAGCTTGATGATTTCAGATCGATGCATCTTGTCGTCATTGCCGGGCGAGCAATCGCTACAGCGATTGCGAGGGTTGACCCGGCAATCCATCATCTTCGCAAGAGTCTACAAAAGCGGATGGATGCGCGGGTCAAGCCCGCGCATGACAACTCAACATGAAACCATCACGCTGTAGTCCGGCCGCCAGCGCGCTCGAGGCGGAAAGAGCAAGGCCAAGCGTCATCGCGAGCGCCCGGGCAAGACGCTTCCCGGGCGCTCATCTTCGCAACCAAATCCAGCCATACCCGCGGGCGAAGTAGTAGGTCGCGAAGAGCACCTTCGCGAGCCATCGCGGCCTGCTCAGATAGAACGACCGTCTCCGAGCCTGATGCGGATAGGTCCAGTGCCTCCCGACGCAGGCCTCAAACAAGGCCTTATGCGCCAGCCAAGTCACCTTCTCGAATTTTTGCAGAGCGTAGATGCGGCATCGGAGCCGCTTTTTGAAACGGTTGTCAAAGTCGGTCTCGAAGCGGCAGAGATTGCCGCCATATCGGCACAAGCCTTTGAGATGAATATCATAGTGGTCGCTGACCCACACCCAATCCATGTGCCTGTAGGGAATGCGCGCGATTGCTTTGGTTTCTCTGCTTCGACTGCGTTTGGGCGCGCGCATTTCTCTTAGATCTCTCATAAGCGGCGCGTCAGAACCGCCGCTCAGTGCCGGATTCGGACATTCTCGCCTTCGCGAGACGCCGCAACCTACGCTCGCCGAGCCACGAACGTTCCATTCGGCTGATGGAAGAACAATTCATCCACTTCCCCGTCCGGGCCGAGATGGAACTCCACCCGCAAGCCCTCAGGCTCGTCGATGACGAAGGTTCGGCTCTGGTAGGGACGGAGCTTGTAGGTTGGTTGGCTCCCAACTGTCAGCGTGAGTTGTCCATCGTTGTCCTGCCCGACAACAACAGTCGTGACGCCATGGCTGAAGGTGCCGGTGCAGTGCTGACGGAAGGCCGGATTCGTGCAATCGCCGGCTGCAATGCGGGTGAAGACGACGTCTTTGACGAGCGGCTCGAACGGAGCCGCCAGACTCGCAATGTTTCCTTCACGGTCGGTGGAAAACGAGATGGCGAGCCGGTCGGGCAGCAGGCGGTCGGGCGCCTCGGGCAGCTCGAACGTGTCGTAGTGCCGATGCGCGAGCGGCTCGGACATACCGCGATACGCCCAGTTCAATTTGCCCTCGGCATGGGTGATTGTGATCCGGCCGTAGCCGGGATGGTCGTAATCACCGGCATAGTCCGCGAGGTCATGGCTAGGCCGGGTGTTTGGCTGCCGCGTCGCTTTCCGGGCCTGTCGGTCAACGTCGAGCTGCGCCACGAATTTGCGGCGCCGCTCACGAAGGCGATCGAGCCAGGGTATTGGCTCTTTGCCGCACGCCCGGTCGAAGACGTAATTGGCGAGAATTTCCGGAACCATGCTTTGACTACGATTGGTGAAAACAGCAACGCCGACGCCACGATCGGGCAGCATCTTCATTAGCGCGCTCCAGCCGCTCCAGCCGCCTCCGTGCCACACGACGCGCTCGCCGCGATAGCTGTGCGAGCGCAAGCCGAGGCCATAATGCGTATCACCGTACTCGGCGAATTCGGATGCCGCGACATGCACGCGCGGTGTCTGAAGCTGCTGTATCAAGCTCGATGATAGTAGCCGTTGTCCCTCAAACTCACCCTTGTCGAGATGAAGGCGAAGCCAGTTTGCGAAGCTCGCAATTGAGGTGTTGATGCCGCCCGCGGCCGTCGCGCGGATCGGCCAGGGTTTCACGCGCAGGCGGGTGTCCCCGTCCATCATGTAAGGCACGGCGGCATCGGCGGCTGCGGCGAGATCCTCCACCGTGAACGTCACATTCATGTGCAGCTTGTCGGTCAGTCGAGCGCGGGTAAATTCGGTCCAACTCTGACCGCTGACGCGTTCGCTCACCATGCTTGCGACGAGATAACCGAGGTTTAGGTATTGGAAGGTGCTGCGAATGTCGTCGCTCGGCTCCAAATAGCGCATCGCCGCCAGCATTTGCGCGGGCGACAGATCGCCTGGTATCCAAATCCAGTCATGGCGCGGCAGCCCGGAATGATGGCAGAGCAAATCGCGCACCGTGATGCGGTCGGTCGCGACGGCGTCATGCAGCCGGAATTCCGGGATGTAATCCCGCACCGGCTTCTTCCAATCAATGCGCCGCTCGTCCATCAAAAGCGCCAAGCCCGTCGAGGTGAACGACTTCGTGATCGAGCCGATCAGGAACTGTGTGTCGGTTGTCACCTTCAAGCCGGCTTCGACATCGCGAAGGCCATAGGCCCTGACCAGCGCCACCTCCCCGTTTTGCACCACCGCAACGGCGAGGCCCGGAATCTTCCACTCGTCCATCGCTTCCGCGATGAGAAGTTCGAGCGCGGGAATGAAGGCCGCAATGGATTCGCTGCGCGCGACAGATTGGGATGCCATCGAAAGGAGTCCTCAACTGGATTCCAACTCGTCATGCCCGGCGTTGTGCCGGGCATCCACGTCTTTCTTCCCCTGGCGCCACGGCAAGCAAGACATGGATGGCCGGGACAAGCCCGGCCATGACGGGTGCATGAGTCAACACCTGGCGCCGTTGCTATGACGCCGCCTCGTTGGCGGCCTCACGCCGGCTTCCCAGCGGCGTCGTGCAGCGGCAGCGCAAGGTTTCGTCATAACGCGGGACGCGACGTCCTCGTCACTCCAACTCCACCACCACCCCGTCGCGGATGGTGACCCGACGGTCCATGCGCCGGGCGAGCTCCGCATTGTGGGTCGCGACGATGGCGGCGAAGCCGGAGGCGTGCACGAGCTGGCCGAGCGTCGCGAACACGTGCTCGGCGGTGTGAGGGTCGAGATTGCCGGTCGGCTCGTCGGCCAACAGGATGCTCGGCGCATTGGCGACGGCGCGCGCGATCGCCACCCGCTGCTGCTCGCCGCCGGAGAGCTCGGCCGGGCGGTGCTCGAGCCGGTCCTTGAGCCCGAGATAGGCCAGCAAGTCGGCGCTGCGCGTGCGCGCGTCCTTGCGGGTCAGACCGCGGATCATCTGCGGCATCATCACATTCTCGACCGCGGTGAATTCCGGCAGCAGGTGGTGGAACTGATACACGAAGCCGATCTGCGTGCGCCGGATGGCGGTGCGCTCGGCGTCCGGCAGGCGCGCGGTGGCAAGCCCATTGACATAGACGTCGCCGGCATCGGCGTGCTCGAGCAGTCCGGCGATGTGCAACAGCGTGGACTTGCCGGTGCCCGACGGCGCCATCAGCGCGACCGACTGGCCGGCCCGCACCGCAAGGTCCGCCCCTTTGAGGATTTCGAGGGTGATATCGCCCTGGTGATATTGGCGCTCGATGCCTTGCAGCAGGATGGCGGGCTCGCCTTCGCGCATCGCTCTCAGGGCCCGTTGGAGGATGTCGTCGAGGTGGGGAAAACCGTTCCGCGTGCTTCGAGACGCGCGCGTTCCGCGCGCTCCCCGGATCGAGTCCGGGGCAGGCTCTCAGCATGAGGAGGTTTGTGCATGCCACTCACCACATTCCTCATCCTGAAAGTCCGGCCGAAAAGGAACCCAATGGAGTGGGTGCCCTCCAACGCCCTCATGCTGAGAGCCTGTCCCGGACTTGATCCGGGATGCTTTCCCGGACGAAGTCCGGGAAAGCCTCGAAGCACGCACCGCGGCGCCGTTGGCGACTTCTGGAGCATCCTTCGAGACGCCGCCTTCGGCGGCTCCTCAGGATGAGGGATTAGTTTCCGGCCAGACTTTGCGGAGCGGATTGGCGACTTCTGGAGCATCCTTCGAGACGCCGCCTTCGGCGGCTCCTCAGGATGAGGGATTAGTTTCCGGCCAGACTTTGCGGAGCGGATTGGCGACTTCTGGAGCATCCTTCGAGACGCCGCCTTCGGCGGCTCCTCAGGATGAGGGATTAGTTTCCGGCCAGACTTTGCGGAGCGGATTGGCGACTTCTGGAGCATCCTTCGAGACGCCGCCTTCGGCGGCTCCTCAGGATGAGGGATTAGTTTCCGGCCAAACTCAGCATGAGGAGGTTTGTGCATGCCACTCACCGCATTCCTCATCCTGAGGAGCGGTCCGAAGGACCGCGTCTCGAAGGACCCAAAACGCGATCTGCAGAGCGGATTGCGCATTTCAAACGGTCTCTAAGGCCCTACTCGTAGCGCAGCGCTTCGACCGGATCGAGACGCGCCGCGCGCCAGGCCGGATAGAGCGTCGCCAACAGCGACAGCGTCAGCGCCATGATCACCACGGCCGTGGTCTCGCCCGCGTCCATCCGCGCGGGGAGCCGCGACAGGAAATACAACTCGGGCGAGAACAGCTCGGTCCGCGTCATCCACGACAGGAATTGCCGGATCGCCTCAACATTGAGGCAAACGACGAAGCCGACCACGAAACCCACAACGGTGCCGAACACCCCGATGGCGGCGCCGGTGATCAGGAAGATCCGCATCACCGCCCCTTGCGTCGCCCCCATGGTGCGCAGGATGGCGATGTCGTGCCCCTTGTCCTTCACCAGCATGATCAGCCCGGAGATGATGTTGAGCGCCGCCACCAGCACGATCAGGGTGAGGATCAGGAACATCACGTTGCGCTCGACCTGCAGCGCATTGAAGAAGGTGGCGTTGCGCTGGCGCCAGTCGACCATGAAGATCGGGCGTCCGGCAGCGCCCGCGATCAGGCGGCGGAAACGATCCATCTGGTCGGCGTCGTCGGTGTAGACCTCGATCGCGGTGACGTCGCCCGAGCGATTGAAATAGGCCTGCGCCTCCGGCAGCGGCATGTACAGGAAGGCGGTGTCATACTCCGACATCCCCACTTCGAACACGGCGGCGATCTTGTAGGTCTTGATGCGCGGCATCGTGCCCATCACGGTCACGGCGCCGCGCGGCGCCACCAGCGTGAGATTGTCGCCCGCGCGGAGCGAGAGCTGGTCCGCCAGCCGCCGGCCGATCAGCACGCCCTGCCCTTGGTCGAAGCCCTCGAGCGTCCCCTGCCGGATATTGTTGGCGATGGAGGGAAGCTCGGTGAGGTCGCGCGACCGGATGCCGCGCACCAGCACGCCGCTGGCGTTGAACGGCGAGGAGGCCAGCGCCTGGCCCTCGACGATCGGCGCCGCCAGGCGCACGCCCTCGACGCCGGATAGGCGCTGCGCCACCTGCTCCCAGTCGGTGAGCGGGAATTCCAGCGGCTGGATCAAGAGGTGCCCGTTGAGGCCGAGGATCTTGTCGAGCAGCTCCTTGCGGAAGCCGTTCATCACCGCCATCACGATGATGAGGGTCGCGACGCCCAGCATGATGCCGAGGAAAGAGAACCCGGCAATGACCGAGATGAAGCCTTCCTTGCGCCGTGCCCGCAGGTAGCGCAGGGAGAGCATCCATTCGAACGGGGCAAAGGGCCGCGTCGCGGTCGGCTCGCTCATGAGGGCGCTTTCCTGTCCCGCTCGCCGCACCGCGCGGAGAGGCCGAACCGGATTTCATCCGATTCTGGCGGTTTCAAGCCGGGGGCGCGCCACGCGTACTCGTGTTTGGCTCCCGCCCTCCCCACCCCGTCATGCTGAGGTGCTTTCCCGGACGAAGTCCGGGAAAGCCTCGAAGCACGCACAGTGGCACCGCTGGTGGCGTCTGGATCATCCTTCGAGGCTCGACCGCGTTCCGCGGCCGAGCACCTCAGGATGACGGCATAGTCTTCGGCCAGACTCTCGGGACGACGGGCTCTGTCCCTGCGCCAGCGACCGCGGGTGCGCATCGCGTGACCGGTCCTATTGCCCGAGCCGAACGATCGCCTCGTCCGGCGGCAGCAGCTCGCGCGTTCCGTCCGCGCGCCTTTTCAACTCGACCTTGCCTTCGGCCAGTCCCCTCGGCCCGACCAGGATCTGATAGGGAATCCCGATCAGGTCGGCGGTCGCGAATTTTGCGCCCGGCCGCTCATCGAGGTCGTGGTAGAGCACGTCGACCTTGTGGCGGCCGAGCCCGCGGTAGAGCTCCTCGCAGACCTGATCGGTCGCCGCGTCCCCCTGTTTCAGGTTGAGGATGACGGCCCGGAACGGCGCTACCGGCTCCGGCCACTTGATACCGGCATCGTCGTGAAAGGCCTCGATGACCGCGGCGACCAGGCGGCTCGGCCCGATGCCGTAGGATCCCATATGCACCGGATGCTCGGCGCCGTCGGGGCCGGCCACCACCGCCGCCATCGGGGCCGAATACTTGGTGCCGAAATGGAAGATATGGCCGACCTCGATGCCGCGCGCCGAGACCTGCTTGTCGGCGGGGAGCCGCGCGTAGGCGCCGGCATCGTGCTTCTCGGAGGTCGCCGCGTAGAGCGAGGTCCACCGGTCCACGATGCCCTGCAGCTTGCCGGCGTCGTCGAAATCGACGTCCTCGGCGGGCACCTCGAAATCCAGGTAATCGCGGTGGCAGTAGACCTCGCTCTCCCCGGTCGAGGCCAGAATAATGAATTCGTGGGAAAGCTCGCCCCCGATCGGGCCGGACTCCGCCCGCATCGGAATAGCCTTCAGGCCGAGGCGCGCAAAGGTCCGCAGGTAGGCCACGAACATCTTGTTGTAGGAATGCCGGGCCGCGGCCGCATCGAGGTCGAACGAATAGGCGTCCTTCATGAGGAACTCGCGCCCGCGCATGAGCCCGAAGCGCGGGCGCACCTCGTCGCGAAATTTCCACTGGATGTGGTAGAGGTTGAGCGGCAGGTCCTTGTAGGATTTGACGTAAGCGCGGAAGATCTCGGTGATCATCTCCTCGTTGGTCGGGCCGTACAGCACGTCGCGCTCGTGGCGGTCCTTGATGCGCAGCATCTCCTTGCCGTAGTCGTCGTAGCGGCCGCTCTCGCGCCACAGCTCCGCCGGCTGGATGGTCGGCATCAGCAATTCGATGGCGCCGGCGCGGTCCTGCTCCTCGCGCACGATGTCGCAGATCCGCTGCAACACCCGCAACCCCAGCGGCAAGAAGGCGTAGATGCCGGCCGCCTCCTGCCGCATCATGCCGGCGCGCAGCATCAGCCGGTGCGATACGATCTCGGCTTCCTTCGGCGTCTCGCGCAGGATCGGCAGAAAATAGCGGGAAAGCCGCATCAAATACCCTTGATTCGCGCGCCGGCGGCGGCGTGGCCGCGCAGTCAAAGCGGATCAGGGGCGAAAACACAAGCGCGGACGCGTCGGCGCCGGCGCCAGCCGCGTCGGCGCTTTGCAAGCCTCAGCCGTGATGGATCGCCCGGCTGTCCGCCGGCGCCTGCTCGCGGCGCTCGTTCATGCCGTAGTCGCGCACAACGACCCTGTGCATCCGGCAGTGACGAGGACGCGGAGGCTCATCAACTGCCAACTCGGAGCGATAGATCGTTCGACATATGGACGAAGCGCGGGCGCGCTCGCAAAATACGGAAACGAACGATCGAGCGAATCTCGATCGATCGGCCGCCCGGGCCGGCACCATCGCCGAAACGTCCGGGCAAAGACGGAAGAGGATCGGATGGTCCTGTTCATCGCGGGCGCACTTTTTGGACTGATCTTGGGGCTCACGGCCAGCGCGTATGCGGCCGGCGTGTTCGGCACCGGGCGCCCCGTCGCGCTCGAGCACACCAAAGGACGGGCAAGAAGCCTGCTGGGATTCAAGCGCTGAGGGGAGGAGCGAGGAAGTCGCGTCCGGCGTTTCGGACGGCGCCCCCAACAGGCAGCGGACTGTCGCCTAATACCAACGGCGCCAGGTGTTGACCCGTCCACCCGTCATGGCCGGGCGAGCAATCGCTACAGCGATTGCGAGGGTTGTCCCGGCCATCCACGTCTTGCGTGCTCCGCCACGAAAGAAAGACGTGGATGCCCGGCACAAGGCCGGGCATGACGAGTTGGAATCTAATGCCGCTGGTATAAATAAATAAGTAGCAAGGGCGGCGCTTGGGAACACGCCGACCGGGTTTCTCGGATCGTGTTGCGTTCGAACTCCAAGGCGGAGAGCCAAAGCCGTGGCCCTCCCCTCTTCCAGGCAAGGCCTACACGAACAGAAAGTCGTTCGCATGCAGGTTTGCGAGCGCGACGTTCTGCAGCGTGATGGTGGTGTTGGCATCCACCGTGATGATCGTGTTGCTGCCCGAGGTCGTCGCGGCCGCCTGCACCGCGGCGAAATTGGCGAAGATGCCATCGTGGAATTCGATGACATCGCCGACCGCCGAGCCGGCCGAGAAGTCGGTAATGAAGTCGCGGCCGAAACCGGCATAGACCACAAAGGTATCGTTGCCGGAGCCGCCGGCAAGCGCGTCGTCGCCGCCGCCCCCGGTCACCCGGTCGTTGCCGCCGCGCGCACTGACAGAGTCGTTGCCGAGACCGCCATCGATCGTGTTGGCGGCATCGTCGCCGTAGAAGACGTCGTTGCCCGCGGTCGGCGTTACCGACTTCTCGAGCAACGTGGCATAGCTCCACACCGTGCCGTCCGCGAACCGCACCTGGTCGGCGCTGACCCACGCGGCGGTGATGCGATCGTCCAGGATCACCTTGTCGGTCGTGCCGTTGATCGTCACCACCAGATCCGTGCCGATATTGGCTTGCGTCACGGTCACGTCGGTGGTCGCGATGCCGGCGCCGAGCTGAACCGTATCCAGATCGCTTCCGCTGCCGTTGTCGAAGATCGTGTCCTGGCCGTCGCCCAAATTGAGCAGGTAGGTGTCGTTGCCGCCACGGCGGCGGTGATGATCTCCTGGCGCAGCGTGGTCCAGGTCTTGACCGTGCCGTCCGCCCACTCGAACCGCTCGATCGCGTTGAAGGCCTGCGCGCCGAACGGGCCGGTCTCGTACACCGTGTACTGGCCCTGGATGCGCAGCGTATCGGGCGCGCCCGCAATCGTGACCAGCAGGTCCTTGGTGGTGCCGTCGCGATGGAGGGCGACGTCCGCAACCGCGATGCCGGCGCCGAACCGCACCGTGTCGGGGGCTTGCGTGAGCACGTTGGTCTGCCGGTCATGGATCGTATCGTTGCCGTAGCCGAGGCCGAACAGGTAGGTATCGCCGTCGTCGCCGCCCGAGAGGAAATCGGTGCCGGTCTTGCCGTCGAGCGTGTCGGCATAGTAGGCGCCGTAGAGCTCATCGTCGCCGGCCGAGCCGGTCGTCACGGTCGCCAGCACCTCCTCCCAGTCGATCACGGTGCCGTCGGCGAAGCGGAATTCCTCGACGCGGTCGAACCAGGCGACGCCGAGCAGGCCGAACAGGTCGAGCTTGGCGCCGTCGAACTGGTCGACGACCGTGATGGTCTCGCCGGTCGCGTTGACGGTGATGAGGAGGTCGGGCTCCTCGGACGGCCGCGAGAACGTGACGTCGCCCGGTAGGATGCCGGCGCCGAACGCGAGCACGTCGTCGGCGCCCCAGCTGTAGCCGATCAGCCCGGAGATGAAGGTCTCGGGATAGAGCTGCTGGTCGTGGACCGTGTCGTGGCCGGAGCCGAGCTCGAACCGGTAGGTGTCGCCGCCGTCGAGGCCGATCAGCGTGTCGTTGCCGGCGCTGGCATAGAGCTCGTCGGAGGTGCCGAAGCCGTAAGTGACGTCGTCATTTTCGGTCGTGTAGGTGCCGATGACGATCGCCTGCAGGTCGAGCCAGGAGAGCCCGGTGCCGCCGTCGAACATCACCGCTTCGAGGCGGGCATCGAGCGAGAGCTTGGTCTGGAAGCCGAACGGCGAGTACGCGAACTGGTTCTTGATGACGATGCTGTCGCCCGCCCACGTGAAGGTGATGGTCAGGTCGGTGCCCTCGCCGTTGCGCGCGAGCTGCAGGTCCTCGAGCGTGATGCCGCCGTGGAACATCAGCATGTCCGCCCCGTTCAGGAGCGGGTTGGTCATCACCTCGTGGATCGTGTCGTGGCCGTCGCCCTTGCGTGTAGTAGTAGACGTCGCCGGCATCGCCACCCTTGAGCAGGTCGTCGCCCTTAAGGCCGTCGAGCTGGTCGGCAAGTCCGGAGCCCTCCAGCACGTCGTTGCCGTCAGTGCCGGTGCCGACCGCGGCGGCGATCTCGCCCGCTTCGTAGATCGAGCCGTCGGCGAACTGGATGTCCTCGATGCGGTGGTTGGCTGAGATCGGCGCGCCGCCGAGGTCCACCATCGGCGGCAGCGAAATGATCGACGATGGTGATCTTATCGGTGCTGCCGTCGACCGCGATCACGAGGTTCATGCCCTCGCGCGTGATCGTGACCTCGTCCGGGTTGTAGAGCGCGAGCCGCACGCGGTCGCCGGTCTCGCCGGCGTCGGCCTCGCTGATCGTGTCCTGGCCGAAGCCGCGGCCGAACACATAGACGTCCTGCCCGATCCCGCCGGTGAGGGTATCGTTGCCGCCGCCCGCGACGTAGACCTGCAGGCCGGTCGCGCTGCCGCGCGCCAGCGCGTCGGCGCCGCCGGTGCCGACCTGCACGCCGGTGAGCCCGAGCCCGGAGGCAAGCTCGGACAAGGTCAGCGCGCTCGGCGTGCCGTCGAGCGCCTTGCACCAGGCTTTGCACCGCATAGTCGGTGCGGATCTCGATGCCGTCTGGCGCACCAGCGCGTCCGCGAAGGCGGAAAGCGCCGGCCCCCAGTGCGTGGTCCATTCGGCGAGCGCGGCCGGCGCGCCCGGCGACAGCGCCAGGATGGCCGCCTGGTAGGCGTCGGCAAGCGTCGTCGGGCTGTCGGCGGCGAACTCGTCGGTCGGCGAGGTCGTACGGCAGGTCGCCGAAGGCGGCATGCAGCGGCCCCTGCACGGCAAGGCGGATCGTGAGCCTTGTCGAGCACACCGTTCCAGCTCGTCACCAGCTCGTCGACGTTGATCGCGATCGGCGCGCCGGCGCCGTCGCGCGGCGCCAGCGCGTAGCCGAAATACTTCTCCAGGAAGGCGAGCTTGCGGCGTGTCGAACGCCGCCCCGCCGAGCGGGTCGGCGGGCACCGTGTCGACGCCGGCCCAGCGGAACAGGATGTCGTCGGCCGCGTCCCTGAGCGCCGCCCAGGTGGTGGTGCCGGGAAGGTTCTTGAACGCCGTTACCAAGCCGAGCAGGGTCGGCGTCGTCGGTCATCGCGACCGCGAGGTCGATCACGTTGCCGTAGCCCTTGAGGTTCGGCAGCGCGGCGGCCTCCGGCGACACGGTGGTGTCGCCGAGATAACGCGTGTCGGTCTGGATGACATGCAGCGCCACGTCCGAGATCGTCGAAGTCGAGCCGTCGCCGCGGGTGAAGCTCGCCTCGGCCGCGATGGTGTTGCCGGCGATGAAGTCGTCGGCCGGCGCATGCGTGGCAAGGGAGATCTCGGTGATGTCGGTTTCGGCCAGCGTCTTGAGCTCGCCCGCGTCGGTCGACGCCGTCGCCGTCGAGGTCGCGCCAGACCCGCAAGGTTCCGAACGCGGCGTCGGCTGCCGTGATCTTGCCGTCGGCGTTGGAATCGAGCGCCGCAAGCGCCGCAAAGCCGGAGGTCTCGGCGTTGCCGAACAGCTCGTTGATGGCGTCGATCGTGCCGTTGGCGTTGAGGTCGCGCGCGAGCAAGCCGTCGTCGCCCTTGACCCAGCCGGTGCGCTCGGCGAATCCGTCGCTGTCGATGTCGAAATAGACGCCGTCCCCCTGTACGGCTAAGCTCGAGTCCGTCGCCGTCGAGGTCGAGCACCAGCGGGTCGGTGCCCGAGATGCCGCGCCCGAACCCGGCCTTGAGCGCGAGGTTGACGAACTGCAGCGTGTCGCCGATCGATCCGAGGCGGAGCACCTGCTTGAACGCGACCACGTGGCCGGTGGCCGCACCGGTCGCAAGGTCGAGCTCGTAGTTCTCGATCACCGCCTGGCCGCCGTATTTGCCACCGCATCTGCACGATGAGCTGCTGGCTCTCGCCCGACCCCGCGAGCCCGTAGCGGAACGCGGTCATCGGCGCGGTATCGAGCATCATCCCGATCGGCCGAAGATGCCGGCGAACGAGCCCGGCACGCCCTGCAGCATGCTGGTGAACGGCGTCCAGTACGCCCAGCCAGCCTCCATCCACGATTGCTGCACGCCGCCGGTGAGGCGGAACGGACCCCAGTGACGAAGTCCTCGGTGCCGGCATCCATGACGACCGCGTTGGCCGCGAGGCCGAACAGGTCGGGGGTGCCGTCGGAGCGTGCCGGAGCCGTCGCCGCCGTAGAGGTGGCTCTTGAAGCCGCCGCCCTCGACGTAGTCGGTGCCGGCGCCGCCGTAGATCACCGAGGTGAAGCCGCCCGCGTAAAGCTTGTCGACGCCAGCGCCGCCGCGGATCGTGTTCTCGCCCGTGCGCGAGCCGAAGACGATGTCGCCACCGTCGCCGCCCTCGATCGTCACCGCGATCTGGTTCTGCGGGATCGCGCGCGCCGCTTCCATGCGCGCGTCCATGGCCGCGCCGACCTCGGCCGGCGTGCCGTCGAGCGAGACCTTGATGGCGCGCGCCGCGGCGAGCGTCGCCTTCTGGGCGGCGTCGAGCTCGCCGCCTGCGTTGAGCTTCCATAGGCCTAGGACGTCGTCCTGCCCCGAGCCCAATACACGCTCGATATCGGTCAGCCGCAGGCCGGTCGGGTCGTACAGCCCCCGCCCGTACACGGGGCTGGTCGGCACGATCATGTTCCAATCTGGAGACCATACTGGACCTGCGGCTCCCAGTTGCCGTAGAGCTCGATGGCGTCCGGCGCCGCGGTAAAGCTGAAGAACGCCTTCTTCGCCGATCCGATGAACATCCGCAGCGGCAACTCGGAGAGATCGAGCGTGTCGGTGCCGTCGCCGCCGTCGACCAGCAACTTGGATTGAAAGGTCTGCCGCTCGGTGTCGTTGACCACCACGGTGTCGTCGCGCTCGCTCAGCAGCACCTCCTCGATGCCGTAGAGCAGATCGGCCGGCGCCCCGCCGCCCCCGGGCGGACTGGCATCGACTTCCATAGACGACGACCGGCTCGGTCACCGGACTCGAGGGCGGCCCCTCTTGCTTGAACCAAACAGTAAGTCCCTCGGTCGATCCAAGATCAGCCGGCGCGCGTTCGTAGCTGACGGTGTCGTAAGTGGTGGCGTAAGTAACTAAGGGGTTAAGAAGGCGTATTTGTTCTCCATAGTATCGGTCGGCAAATTTGGTGCCGATCATCAAATCCTCGGTCTCGGTGTCGTTGCGACCGACGATCGCGACCCCGGATATCAGATTGACGGACGCTTCGATCTCGTTGACTCCGTGCACCCCCATCAGGGTGGGATCGGAAGAGTTCGAGGCACCCGGAAAATGATTAGGATAGTAACTGTCCAGATAATTTCCGGGCAGACCGTCATGGCGCGGAAATTCGCGTGGGTCGACGCCCGCCCCGTTGAGCACATTAAGAATAAGTGCGCCGGAATTGGTGAGGTGATTGGTGAAGCCATCCGGCCATTCGTAGATGTATGCCTCCGCCTCAATGCCGAGGGCTTGGGCACGCATGCCGTCCCATGCCTCGTCGAGGGTCCCATACTTGCCGCCTTGAAGGATCGTATCGGTGATGTCGAGGCTGTGACGGCTATACGGCGTCTCATCTTGGCCGTACACGTCGCGGAAATCCGCCAAGCGATCGACATTGACAATTAGCGGCATGAATTGGGGGATCGGAAGAAACGTACCGCCGCGAATAACTTGATCGTCGTCCGGCCGATAAGCGTTGATGACGGTCCCGTCGTCGAGCACCTCGACCCATCGTTTGACGAGATAGATGTGTCCGGCTCCGCTCAAGATATCGACGACTCCGGCTGACTCCAGGAAGATGCGTTGCACGAATTCCGACATGGCGGCTCTCGTCTATTGAGGGTTAATCAGCCGCGCGGCCCACTCGGCGTCGGCATCGGCGGACAGGTGCGGGGGTATGCGGGCGGAGGCACGTAATAGCGCGTGAGACTGACGGCGTCGGGGCCGGGACTCAGCGAGAAGCCGAACTGATTTCGGCGGTAACGATCTCCGGGACGGAAGACCGCGTTCTCGTCTCTTAAATTAAGATTGGCATAAGCGCGGTCCTTGCAATCGAAGACGCACAGCACAAGGAGGCCCGACAGACTATAGCGTCCATAATTAAACCCCACACGAGCCATCGCATTTGCGTAAGGGTCCTGTTCATCGGGCCATGTTGAGAGCAACAAAAATCCATCGGCACGCATCATGGCGTGGACAATGGCGAGACGCTCTTCGACCGAGGTCACGCCGCGAGACAGTTCGTCGAACAAACGATCCGTTACGCCTTCGTAGCGCCGCGGAGCGATCTGTGCGTGCTTCCAGCTGATCAACCGCCCCTCGCGCCGGCGCAGATCGTTCGCCTTGGCCAGCCACTCGCGATAGCGCGCGTTCGAAACAGGACCGAAGCTGCATCGATCCTGCGCCAGCCCGATCCAGAATTCCTGCACGCGCGCGGCCGCAATCCACGCGATCATGCCTGCAACGACGGCGACAAAGCCGATCAAGATTTTCCTTCGTTTCTTCATCCGGCGCGCTCCCTGCCCGCGGTCTGATTCTCCGCGTTCAGAATGCGCCGCCGGGACGCCGGCTGCAGCCGTGCGTGCGTTCGAGCGAGCGCTTGCTCCACTGGAAATGATTGCCCCCTGCCGCACCGAGCGCCGTGGCCGCAGCATCTTGTCTCAATCCTGAGTCGAGTTCCTACCCGATGGAACAAGCCATTGCAAATAAAAATTGCTGCTGAATTAATTTACACGTATTTGCGGATATTCCGGCGGGATGCCCCCGCATCCCGATCCGCAGGGCAAGCACGATCGCTCGCAAAGCGCGGGTGACCTCGTCAAGCGACAATGATTATCCGGCCGCAATCGTGGCCGCGGCGTCTTGAGTTCTCGCTGCGCAAAGAGCGTACCCGACGAATTGCGAGTTCGCAAATAAAAATTGTGGTGGTCAGTTGATACACGTATTTTTGTGGGATTATGACTCAAATTGCCCGCTTCGCCGCGGCCGAACACGTACACGTCCTGCCCGACCCCGCCCGTGAGGGTGTCGTTGCCGCCGCCCGCGACGTAGACCTGCAGGCCGGTCGCGGAGCCGCGCGCCAGCGCATCGGCACCGGTGGTGCCGACCTGCACGCCGGTGAGGCCGAGGCCGGCGGCAAGCTCAGACAACGTCAGCGCGCTCGGCGTGCCGTCGAGCGCCTTGACCAGGCTTTGCACCGCATAGTCGGTGCGGATCTCGATGCCGTTCTGGCGCACCAGCGCGTCGGCGAAGGCGGAAAGCGCCGGCCCCCAGTGCGTGGTCCACTCGGCGAGCGCGGCCGGAGCGCCCGGCGACAGCGCCAGGATGGCCGCCTGGTAGGCGTCGGCGAGCGTCGCCGGGCCGTCGGCGGCGAACTCGTCGGCGGCGAGGTCGTACGGCAGGTCGCCGAAGACGGCATGCAGCGGCCCCTGCACGGCGAGGCGGATGGTGAGCTTATCGAGCACGCCGTTCCAGCTCGTCACCAGCTCCGCGACGTTGATCGCGACCGGCGCGCCGGCGCCGTCGCGCAGCACCAGCGTGTAGCCGAAATACTTCTCCAGGAACGCGAGCTTGCGGGTGTCGAACGCGGCCCCGCCGAGCGGGTCGGCGGGCATGACGTCGACGCCGGCCCAGCGGAACAAAATGTCGTCGGCCGCGTCCCTGAGCGCCGTCCAGGTCGTGGTGCCGGGAAGGTTCTTGAACGCCGTCACCAGCCCGAGCAGGGTCGGATCGTCGGTCATGGCGACCGCGAGGTCCACGACGTTGCCGTAGCCCTTGAGGTTCGGCAGCGCGGCCGCCTCCGGCGACACCGTCGTGTCGCCGAGGTAGCGCGAGTCGGTCTGGTTGAGCTCCATGACGACGTCGGAGATCGTCGACGTCGTGCCGTCGCCGCGCGTGAACGTCGCCTCGGCCGTGACCGTGTTGCCGGCGATGTAGTCGTCGGCCGGCGCGTGCGGAGCGCCATGTCAGTTTTTCCCGCGCTTGAGCAGATCATCCAAACGGTTGAGAAAGCGGACTGCGTCGGGGCATCTGTTTTCCAGACGCACGTCACCCCAACGGATGTCGTTCAGCGGCCAGACGAACAGGCCTTTTCCGGCTCCTGCCGCGACAATCTGCCGTCCCGCGAGCGCCTCTTCTGGTGGCGTGCCCTCAGGCACTTCGAACGAAAACCCCGCTCCGAAGGGTTCGTAACGGCGACCGAGCAGGCGCGCCCAGACCCATGTCTCAAGATTCCAGCGGAATAGCCCTGGTGGCCCTTGAAACCCTGCGCTCAGCGAGAGGCGCGGCGTCGACAGCTTTCGATCGGCCGAATCGCGATCGACCCAACGCACCCCTGGACCAGGGTATGTATCCCGGACCGGAGCAACGTTGCGAACACGCCCGTCAAGCGCCCGTCCGAATGCGAAAAGGCGAACGAAAGTCTCTTCGCTCGATTGGCTCTTTTTCCCGAATTCGCGGGCCAGGTCCCCGAGCGGCGGGTTTCGGGTATTCTGCTCCAGGTTGCCGGCACTGTTGGCGATCTCGCGTCGCTTCGGCTCGATCAGCGCTTTGGCTTCGGCGACCAGCGCCCGATATTGCGCATTCGTGATGGTTGGGAACGCGCAGGTGTCGGTCAGCTCGGCATGGTCGCCGAATTCCGGCCGCGAAACCCAGGCGACATATCCGACGATCACGACGACAAACCCAATCAGGATCTTCCATCGTTTCTTCATCCGGCGCGCTCCCTGCCCGCGGCCCGATTCTCCGCGTTCAGAATGCGCTGCCGGGGCCCCGGCTGCAGCCGTGCCTGCGTTCGAGCGACCGCTTGCTCCACTGGGATGATCGCCCCCGCCGCACCCGAGCGCCGTGGCCGCGGCGCCTCGTCTCAATCCTGAGTTGATATCCTACCCGATGGAACAAATCATTGCAAACAAAAATTGCTATTGAACTATTTTACACGTATTTTGCGGGGGATATTCCGGCGGGCTGCCCGCATCTCGATAACTCGCAGGGCAAGCCGATCGCTCGCAAAGCGCGGGTAACCTTGTCAATCGACAATAATTATCCCGTCCGCAATCGTGCCCGCGGCGTCTTGAGTTCTTCGTTGCGCCAAAGAGCGTACCCGACGAATTGCAAGTTCGCAAATAAAAATTGTGGTGGTCAGTTGATACACGTATTTTTGTGGGATTATGACTCAAATTGCCCGGTTTTGCCGCGCGCTTCGACCAGGGCGGTTGTGCCGCGATCCTTCGCGCACGCAGAAAAAGCCCAGTGCGGTGCTCTCCATAACGCCGCTGAGTGAAGCTGCATCGCAAAGCGCGCGGTTTGAGGCGTCGGTAGTCGGCTGGACGACGATACGAAATGTTCGCCTGGCCGTTGCGCGGGCGGCGATACCCGTCGGTTTCGCCTCGATGTAGATGCGCAGCGCCATGTCAGTTTTTCCTGCGTTCGAGTTGGTCAGTGAGCCGAGTTAAAAAATAAGCCGTATCCGGGCACCTGTTTTCCACACGGGCATCGCCCCAACGGATGTCGTTCAACGGCCAGACGAACAGGCCTTTGCCGGCTCCCGCATGGACCATATGTCGTCCGGCCAGCGCCTCTTCCGGCGGCGTGCCGTCGGGCACATCGAACGAAAAGCCGACACCGAAAGGCTCGTAACGACGGCCAAGCAGGCGCGCCCAGAACCATGTCCCGGGGGTCCAGCGAAATAGCCCTGGTGGTCCTTGAAAACGCGCGCTGAGCGACAGACGGGGCTTCGACAATTTCCGATCAACGGAATCCCGATCATCCCAAATGAGAATGACCCGGATATTGTTGAGCAGGCGCAACATCGCCGACCCGCCCATCCAACGCTCGCCCAAGAGCGTGGAGACGAACGAACGTCTCTTCGGTTGATTGGCTCCTTTTCGCGAATCCGCGGCCAAATCCCCGAGCGTCGTATTGTGGGTATTTTGCCCCAGGTTGCCGGCGCTGTTGGCGATCTTCTCCGCCTCGGCTCGATCAGCGCTTCGGCTTCGGCGACCAGCGCGCGATATTGCGCGTTGGTGATGGTCGGGAACGCGCAGGTGTCCGTCAGTTCGGCATGGTCGCCGAATTCCGGCCGCGAGACCCAGGCGACATATCCAACGATCACGACGACAAAGCCAATCAGGATCTTCCATCGTTTCTTCATCCGGCGCGCTCCCTGCCCGCGGTCTGATTCTCCGCGTTCAGAATGCGCTGCGGTCGGCTCTTTGGCGGACGTCATTGTGTCTCCCTCGCGTTGCGCGATACTGCGCGCCGTCGCGCGCGAATCGAGGGTATCATCGCCGCCGGACGGAATGATTGCCTCCTCCGACCGCTAGGTGCGTAATCCGACGCAAGCCGGCCACTGATTCCGACGCAAGCCGGCCACTGTTCCGACGGAAGCCAGCCACCCATTCCGATCGAAGCCTGCCACCTGTTGATGGTGGTCGAGGCGCTCTCGCTGTCGGCGACCGAATTGCTGGACGAAGCCTTCTTTGCGGCCATGCAAGGGGGGTTCGATGCCCGCGGAGAGAGCGCCGATGCGTAAGGTTCGAGAAGTCCTGCGGCTGAAACACGCCGTGGGGCGAGCGAACGGCAGATCGCCGCCCTCGTCGGCGTCAGCCGGTACACGGTCGGCGAGTATCTGCGCCGTGCCGGCGTGATCGGCATCACGTGGCCGGTGCCGGCGGACTGGACGACGCGGAGTTGGAGCGTCGGCTGTTCACACCGCCCTCAGTCGAGGGACATCCGGCACGGCAGCAGCCCGACTGGAGCCACGTCCACAAGGAGCTGAAGCGGCGCGGCGTGACGTTGGCACTGCTGTGGCAGGAGTATCTCGCCGAGCATCCGAACGGCTACAGCTACACGCGGTTCTGCGAGCTGTTCGTTGACTGGCGTAAGCAACTGTCGCCGACGATGCGCCAGACGCATCTGGCCGGCGAGAAGCTGTTCGTCGACTGGGCGGGCGATACGACACCCGTCGTTGATCCGGCGACCGGCGAGGAGCGGCGCGCGCATGTCTTCGTCGCGGCGCTCGGGGCATCGAACTTCACCTATGCCGAGGCACGCTGGAGCGAAACGCTGCCGGATTGGATCGGTGCGCACGTCAATGCATTCTCGGCAATTGGCGGCGTTGCGAAGGCGCTTGTGCCGGACAATCTGAAGGCCGGCATCACAAAGCCGTCGCGCTACGAGCCCGGTATCAATCGCACCTATCAGGATCTTGCCGACCACTACGGCTGCGTCGTGCTGCCGACCCGTGTGCTGAAGCCGCGCGACAAGGCGAACGGTCGAGGTGGCTGTCCAAATCGTCGAGCGGTTCGTGCTGGCGAAGCTGCGCAACAGGACGTTCTTCTCGCTCGCCGAGCTGAATGTCGCGATCCGGGACTGTGTTGCGGCGATCAACGTCAAGGTCATGCGCCGCTTCGGCCAAAGCCGCGCCGAGCTGTTGGAGACGCTCGATCGGCCGGCACTGAAGCCGTTGCCGAGCACGCCCTACGCCTACGCTGAATGGAAGCGAGCACGTGTGGCGCCCGACTACCACATCGAGATCGCCGGCCACTTTTACTCGGTACCCTCAAAGCTTATCCGCGAGGTCGTGGAGGTGCGCATCACCAGCGCGACGGTGGAGGTATTCCACAAAGGCCAGCGCATCGCTGCGCATCTGTTCTCACCCCTGCGCAACCGGCACACGACCACGCCGGAGCACATGCCGAGCGCGCATCGCCGTTACGCGGAATGGACGCCGGCGAGGATAATCAGCGAGGCAGCACGGATCGGCCCAGCGACGGTTGCGCTCATCGAGGCGATCATGAAGGCTAAGCCCCACCCCGAGCAGGGCTTCCGCTCGTGCCTCGGCATCCTGAGCCTCGTCAAGAGCTACGGCCCCGCGCGCGTCGAGGCCGCCTGCCGGCGCGGCAACGACATCGGCGCGACCACCTACGGCTCGATTGCATCGATCCTCAAGCACGGTCTCGACAAGGCTTTCGCGCGGGAGACAACCAGCGAGGCACCGCTCCATCACGGCAACATTCGCGGCGCCGGCTACTACCACTGAGCAGGCGGGCATCAATGGCGTGATCGTGGGCCCGCCCGCACCCTCGATGCGCCTCGTCAACACGCGGGTGTGAAGAAAGGACCGTACATGCTTACGCATCCAACGCAAGATCGCCTCGTTGCGCTCGGCCTTACCGGTATGGCAAAGGCGCTCGAAGAGCAGCGTCGCCAACCCGATGTTGCTGCGCTTGCCTTCGAGGAGCGGCTTGGGCTGCTCGTCGACCGCGAGGCCATCGAGCGCGAGAACAAGCGGCTCGTCAGCCGCTTGAAGTTCGCAGGCCTCCGACAAAACGCAGCTATCGAGGATATCGACACGAGGACGCCGCGCGGGCTTGACAAAACGCTCATCGCCAAGCTCGCTGCCGGCGACTGGATCACGCGGCATGAGAACCTGATCATCGTCGGCAAGACCGGGCTCGGCAAAAGTTGGCTGGCCTGTGCACTCGGCCACAAGGCCTGCCGCGACGATCGCGCCGTCCTCTACCACCGCCTGCCGCGGCTGTTCGATGCGCTCGCGCTTGCACGGGGTGACGGTCGGCACGCGCGCCTGCTTAAGACCCTCGCGCGCGTCGAGCTCCTGATCCTTGACGACTGGGGGCTCGCCAACGCGACGGCCGATCAGGGCCGCGATCTTCTGGAGATCCTCGACGATCGGCACGGACGCGGCAGTACGATCGTAACCAGCCAGGTCGATGTGAAGCATTGGCACGAGATGATCGCCAATCCAACCGTCGCCGACGCCATCCTCGACCGCCTCGTGCACAACGCCCATCGCCTGAACCTCGCTGGCGAGAGCATGCGCAAGGGTGCCAAGCGCCCCGCACTTGACGCCAAGCACGCCACGTGACCTCATGAACAAGCCGACACGGGAGCAACGCCTCGAAGGTGGCCGGGATCATCGGAATCCCCGGCAGGCTTCAATCGGAATGGGCGGCCGACTTCGTCCTGAACATCCCGGCCGACTTCGT
>CAVTXS010000047.1:0-97877 GCA_963738705.1 uncultured Alphaproteobacteria bacterium | reverse complement strand
TCTGCGATACACGCTCGCCGCCGTCGCGGAGCACGACCACGCGGTGGAGGTTGTTGCCTTCGGTGTTCGACGACGACTCGTAGCCGATGAGAGCGGCGAACTTTCCGGGGTCGATAGATTCCTCGGCGGCCTTGAGGTCCTTCCCCAGATCGACCGAACATATCCACCGATGCGACGCGGGGGGCAGCGGCTTGCCTGTCCGACGGCCGACATGATCCACAGAGACTTGCATCGCCTGCTCGCCACCGCCTTGGAGCATTTGGTTCCAGCGCTTCAGATCGGGATCGCTCATCAAGGTCTGGTTGCCCCCCTTGATCTCGCCCAGCGTGCCCATGTTCTCGGCATGGTCGGCCACCACCAAAAAATCCAGCGGACGGCTCAACCGGGCGCGCTGCCCGGTCGATGAGGTGACCTCCTCACCACGCGCAAATCGATAAGCCTCCTCGGGCCCGACAATGGTCCCGAACGCAATGGCATCGAAGGACTGCGAGGTGTGCAAATGCGTATCGCCGAACAGCGGCCGGGTCGGATAAGTCCGCCCGGCATAGGGAGAGTATCCGGCTTTCGGAAGCACCTTTTCGACGGTCGCGGGATCAAGAGTACCTGGGTCCATCCCCTGCGCGGATAGCCAACAGCTCATATTCACGGTCACGCCGAGCACGAGGAAACCGACTTCCAAACATTTCATGTGCAAGCCTCCCAAGCGGACCAAGCGTCAAAACGTAGCCACACGCTCGATCACCCAGAACATGGCGAGGCTGCCGATGGCGTGTTGCAGATCGGTTCCCGACGGCTCCGTTCGACGCAACGTGTCGTCGATCAGAAATGCCATTTTCTGCGCCAGGCGCCGCGGACGATGACGTCATTGTCTTCGAGGCCCAGCGCGCGGGCCTCGCGCGCGAGCAGCTGTTCGTTCAGGTAGTCCGAAATCAGCCCACGAAGCTCGTCGCGTGTCGGCGCGCGCCGCCATCGCGTCGTCCAGTTTTCGGCAATCCACTGGACGTCACCAGCACCAATGTGGATTTGCGCGGCCTTGCCGGGAGGTGGGTTTTCCCCAGCTCGGTTGATCCACGCATAGGCGCCGAACAGGGCGACGCCCGCTAGCACGAAATGAAGTAGCGGTTCGTTCAACAGTTTCATGGGACAGCAGCCTGCAATGTTTGTCGATGCCCGCCTCCCTTGGGAGCGCTATGCTAGCACGCCGGAGAATGTTTGAAACGCTAACCCCCGGCGTGCAACACTGTGGTCAGGGAATCCCGAGACCACGACGACAGTCTTTGACCAAGGATTGGCGGCGGCCGACGTGCCAACCGGTCAAAAAGTGTGGCAGCGCCGACACACAGTTTTGTGCAAATGCGCTGCTGGGAACGAGGTGTGCAATTTTTGCTTAGTCGGCAGTTGCACGCCGTTGGAAAACTGCCCGGTCGGAGCAGGAGGACGCCATGCGTGCTCACCGACCAGCATCTCGCATCAGGTGCCGCGCAGCTTCCGCAGCGCTCTGTCTCGTCGGAATTTTCGCCGCTCACCCATCGCAGGCGGCCGAGTACGGCCTCGGGAGCTATCTGCTCGGTCTGACGATCCCGCAGGCGGGTTTGACGCCGCCGCCGGGGGGTCTACTTCTCCGACACGATGTATTTCGACGAGGGACGCGCCGGCGCCAATCGGAGCCTGCCGTTCGGCCGCGCCATCGTCCTCGGCCTCAAGGAGCAGTTTCTGGTCAATGTCGCGACACTCAGCGTGTTCACCGACGCCAGCTTCCTGGGCGGTACGTTCGGCCTAGCCGGAACGGTCCCGTTCGGTCGCGCCAGCGTCTCGGCCGACCTGTCGTTGCTCGGGCCCTTGGGGACGATCGGCCGCTCCGACTGGGTCACCGGCCTTGGCGACTCCGCCATCACCGCGCTCCTCGGCTGGCACGCGGGGTTCCATCATTGGAACGTGAGCGCGACCGGCGTCATCCCGACCGGCGTCTATAGTCCCGACCAGCTCGCCGTCATGGGCCTGAACCGGCCCGGAGTGGATGTCAAAGGCGCCTACACCTACCTCAACACGCAAACCGGGACGGAGGTGTCGGGCGCGGCCGGGTTCACCTTCAACTTCGTGAACACGGCGACCGACTACCTGACCGGCACCGAGTTCCACCTCGAAGGCGCGATCATGCAGCACCTCCCGTCGGGCCTTTCCTTCGGTGCGGGGGGCTATCACTATCGTCAGGTCACCGGCGACAGCGGCTCGGGCGCGCGGCTCGGGCCGTTCGAGGGACGCGTGACGGCGGTCGGGCCGATGCTCGGCTACGTGCTCAAGGCAGGCGTCATACCGATCAATCTGAAACGCCCGCTGGTCGCCGAGTTCGACACGCAAAACCGGATGAAGGGCAACGCTGTGTTCGCAACGCTGAGCATGCCGCTGCACGTCTTCGCGCCTCAGACGCCGCCGAAGTTCACCAAGTAGCCGTACTGTCTCCGGATTGGGCGTTAAAGCAAAATCCGGGTACCAACGAATTGCTCGCGCGCGGCTCCCTATGGCATGCACGGCTGGCACGATCCCAATAAACCGCCCAAAGGCGGACTTCCGGTTTGGGTCATTCTCGACAGGGACGAGGCCAGCGGCAACTCCCGTCATATTCGACATTGCCACTCTCCTCCCTTGGTCGCTTTTGCTTGCTGATTGCGGTCGTCAGTCTTTCGTCCTGGCGCCTTCTTCCGGCAACACCACGGCCGCGCCCGACATCCAACCCACGTCGATCTTATCGCCTTCCTTCGGGTGCGTGCCGTCGGCGCGGTTCGGCTGGCTCACCACCACCCGGTCGGCTGCCGAGACGCGCACATGCACGTCGATCGATGAACCCAGATAGGACACGAGCTCGACCGTGCCGCTGAGCCGGTTGTCGAGGTCGGCCGCTGCGGAACCCAGGACAAGGCGCTCAGGGCGGAGCGCGATCACGCCGGGACCCAGCGCACCGTCCGCGCACGCGATCGCGACGCCACCCTCGGTCTGAAATTTCCCGGGGCCGACCACCTTGCCGGCCAGAAGGTTGCTGCGGCCGACGAATCCGGCGACGAACCGGTCGGCAGGGCGCTCATAGAGGTCGCGTTGCGAGCCGATTTGGCGCACCGATCCCTCCGACATCACGACCAGCCGGTCGGCCATGATCAGGGCTTCTTCCTGGTCGTGGGTGACCATCACCGTCGTGGTGCCGAGCTGGCGTTGCAGCTCGCGGATTTCCACACGCACCGTTTCGCGCAGCTTGGCGTCCAGGTTCGACAGCGGCTCGTCCAGCAGCAGCACATCAGGGCGGATTACCAGCGCGCGCGCAAGTGCCACGCGCTGCTGTTGCCCGCCGGAAAGCTGGCGCGGCAGGCGCTCGGCGAGACCTTCCAGGCGCACCAGCCGCAGCGCCTCGGCGACGCGTTCAGGGATGTCCGATTGCGGCAGCTTTCGCATCTCAAGGCCGAAGGCGACGTTCTCGGCCACGGTCAAATGCGGGAACAGCGCATAACTCTGGAACACCATGCCGGCGTTGCGTTTCCACGGCGGCAGCGTGGTGACGTCCTTGTCGCCGATGCGCACCCTGCCGCTGGTCGGCGCGAGGAAGCCGGCGATCATGCGCAAGGTCGTCGTCTTGCCACAGCCGCTCGGGCCCAGCAGCACCACGAATTCGCCGTCGCGGACATCGAGCGAGACGTCGTGCACGGCCACGGTCGGGCCGAAGTGCTTGGACAGGCGCCCGATCTCAAGCCGCGCCATGCCTCACACCACTCGCGACAGGCTGACGAAGCGGTCCGTGATCACCATCGCGCCGCCGATCAGGAGAATTTGTAGCACCGATACGGCGGCGATCGTCGGATCGATGCGATATTCGAGGTATTGCAGGATCGTGATCGGCAGGGTGGTGCGGCCCGCGCCGACCAGGAACATCGACATTTCGAGATTGCCGAACGACACCACGAAACCGAACAGTGCCGCCGCCACGATGCCCGGCCGTATGGTCGGCAAGGTGATGCGAAAGAACGTCGTCATTGGCGTGGCGCCGAGGTTTTGCGCGGCTTCCTCGATGCTGCGGTCGAACCCGGCGAGGCTCGCGCTGACCAAGCGTACGCTCCACGGGATCACGATGAGGATGTGCCCCGCCACCAGACCGGCGATCGAGCCGAGGATGGGAAGCTCGGTCAGGATGGTGGCCTCGACGTGAAAGACATAGAGCGAGGTGCCGAGCACGATTCCCGGGACCACGAGCGGCAGCAGCAGGAGATTGCCGATCGGCTCGCGTCCCCGGAAGCGGTAGCGCGCGAGGCACAGCGCCGCCGGCACGCCGATCGCGAGACCAATCAGCATCGCCACCACGGCGACTTGCAGGCTGAGCCAGAACCCGTCGACGAATCTCGGGTTGTCGGCGATCGCCAGGAACCACTTGATGCTATAGCCCTGGGGCGGGAAGGAGGGGATCGCCTGGAGGAAGAACGCGAGCCAGGTGACAAAAAAAAGCGGCAGCAGGATGAAGCCGAGCGTGACGCCAGCCGCGGCGGTCAGCGCCCAGCGGCCGAGCGCGCGTCTTTCGACGGCGATCACCGCCGCCGTGCCCGGAGCGTATCGGCGCAACGCGATCGCACCATGGTCGGCCCCTGGTGATATTCCCACCCCACTGGCCAAACCCTAGTCAGCTCACTGATTTTATACAATATCCAACCGGGCGTGCACGCGCCTCGTCTCGCGTGGGGCGCGAACAAAGGAGCTCCCGACCCAGAGCAGAAGCCCCGGCTGGCTGCGCTAGCGTCGGCACGGCCCCGACCGTGTCCACCGTCACGAACGAACCGTGTCGGCGCGCTTGACCGCCCGGTCGCGCGTGACGACATCGCGCATGTTCTGCAAAGCCTTCGTCATATCAAGCGCGGTCTTGAGGGCGCCCAAGCCAGCGATCGCTTCACCCACCATGACGTGACCTCCAGCGCAGAAAGCGCTCCGCTAGCGGGTCGGCTGGTCGAGCCGGAACACCATCTGGGTCGGCCGCACGAAGCGAAGCGCGATCAGCAGGATGACGAGCACGGTCGTCATGTACATCAGCGCCATGGCGTCGACGGAGTAGATCGGCCGCACGCCGCCGGCGAACACGTTGTAGAACAACGCGACGACGAGCGTCTGCGAGCCCGAACCGGACACCAGGAATGTCAGCTCGAAATTGGACACGGTGTTGACCAGGACCAGCACGCCCGCCGTCAGCAGCCCCGGAATCGTCAGCGGCAGCAGGATGCGGCGGAAGACCTGCAAGCGGCTCGCGCCCAACGTCTGCGCTCCCCATTCGAGATTCAGGCTGATCTGCTCGAAGAACGGGATCAGCACGAATACCGCCAGCGGCACCATCGGCACCAGGTTGGCGAGGATCACCGCCGCCATCGTCCCGCCGATCGGCCAGCCGTACAGCGTGGTGGCGAGCGAAATGCCGTAGGTCATCTGCGGAATGACCAGCGGCAGAAAGTAGAGCAGCAACAGCAGCCCTTTGCCGCGGAAATTGCGCCGCGCCAGGATGTAGGCAGCCGGATAGGCGAACAGCAGCGCCAGGACGACGACCGAGAGCGCGACGATGACGGTCACGGCCAACACGCGGTCGAGATCGAAATTCTTCCAGGCGTAGACGAACCAGTCGGTGGTGAACTGCGGCGGCAGCGGGGTGCCGAACCAGCGTTTGGCGAACGCGCTGATCGTGACGTGGGTCACGATTCCGGCGAAGTTCAGGATGAACCCCAGAACGAACAGATAGAGGGCGAGGCTCCAGAGTTTGCCGCGCATGGCGCTCAGCGCTTTCCGACGCCCATCGTGGGCGCCATCACCATGCGCTGCCGCAGCAGCACGATCAGAACGAGGCCCGCGAGCTGGCAGAGGCCCATGATGACCGCAATCGCCGACGCATAGGACATATCGTAGTGCTCGAACGCCTGATGGTAGGCCGCGATGGCGATGGTGCGGGTCGAACCGGCCGGTTGTCCGAGCAGGATGGCCGACGGGAAAACCGCGAAGCTCATCACGAACACCAGCGCGAACGCGATGGCGAGGCCGGGAGCGATCAGCGGCAGCATCACGCGTCGGAATACGGTCCACGGTCCCGCCCCGAGCGTGCGGGCGGATTTTTCGAGCGTCGGGTCGATGCCGGAGATGTAGCCGAGCAGCATCAGGAAGCAGAACGGGAACTGCTGCATGAACAGCGACAGCATGACGCCGGTGTGGTTGTTGGTCAGCCGCAGCGGCTCGCTGAGCAGACCCGAACCCAGCAGGATCTGGTTGAACCAGCCGCGCGTTCCATAGAAGCCCTGGATGCCGATCGAGAGCAGGATGACGCCGAGCGAGACCGGCAGCACCAGGATCGTCGTGATCGTCCGCTCCATCCGAATGCCGCGGCGCATGCCGTAGGCCAGAAACAGCGCGGTCGATACCACGATGACGGTGGTCGGAATCGCGATCGAGAAGGTGATCCAGATCGTGCCGTACTGCCACTCGTCGCTGAAGAAGGCGGCGTAGTTGGCAAGGCTCAGCCCAGGCTGCTTGGGGGGACGGAAGCTCAAGTAGATGCCGTGCAGGAACGGATAGACGAACATCCCGAGCACGTAGAGGACCGAGGGAGCCAGACAGAGCATCGCCGTGAGGTCGAGCTCGCGGCCTTCGCTTCTGCGGAACATCGTCATGGCGCCGGCATTTCGCGTTCGCTGGGGAGGAAGATCACCTTATCGGGCGGGAAGGTGACCGGCACCGTTTCGCCAGGCGCGAGGTGCGCCGGCGTGCGCACCCAGAGCGAGGATGAATCCTCCATCGTGAGGACGGCCTCATTGTCCCGCCCGAGGTATTCGACGATCTCGACCCGGCCGCGGAACCGATTTGCACCCGCCCCGTCGGTGCCGACCTGGACGTCTTCGGGACGGATAGCGGCCGTTGCATGGCTGCCGGGGGCAAGGGCGTGGCGCCCACGGCCCTGGATGCGCAAGGGTCCGCTCGTGCTCTCGACATGTCCGTCCGTGCCGGCCGCCGTGACCTGCCCGGGAAAGAAATTTCGGAATCCCATGAAGTCGGCGACGAACAGATTGTCGGGGCGGTTGTAGATGTCGTGCGGCGGACCGGCCTGCATCACGATGCCTTCGCGCATCACCACGACCCAGTCCGACAGCGAGAGCGCCTCGATCTGGTCGTGGGTGACGTAGATGCAGGTCAGGCCGAGGTTGGCGTGGATGCGCTTGATCTCGGCGCGCATCTCGACGCGCAGCTTGGCGTCGAGGTTGGACAGCGGCTCGTCGAGCAGGAGCAGGCGCGGGTGCAATACGAGCGCGCGCGCAATCGCCACCCGCTGCTGCTGCCCGCCCGAAAGCTGCGAAGGGTAGCGCTCTTCGTACCCCGGCAGTTGCACCAGGTTGAGCATTTCGCCGACCCGCTGGCGGACCTCGGCCGGCGGCCGGCGCTGCAGCTCGAGGCCGAACGCGATGTTGCCGAACACGGTCATGTGCGGGAACAGCGCATAGTTCTGGAACACCATGCCGAACCCGCGCTTCTCGGTCGGCAAATGGTCCATGCGCTCGCCGTCGATCCACAGCTCGCCTTCGCTCGCCGGAATGAGGCCCGCGACGATGTTGAGGGCAGTCGACTTGCCGCAACCGCTCGGTCCCAGCAGCGTCACGAACTGCCGTCCCCGCACTTCGAGGGCGAAGTCGTCGAGGACGGTCTTCGCCGCGAAACGCTTGGTGATCCGGAACCGCAGCGATGCGAGCGCTTGGCTCACTGGCGCTTGATCTTCTGCGCGCCTACCTCGCGGTCCCAGCGGTCGAAGGCGTACTGCAGCTTGCGCACTTCGAGCATCGGAACGATCTTATACTTCTTGTCCATGTCGTTGTATTCCGGGCGCCAGAACTCCTTCACGTAGTCGCGGATGTCCGGCGGCGCGCTGTCGAGAGTGGCTTTCTTGTTGACCGGCCCGATGAAGGCCTTCCAGGTCAACGCCTGCTGCTCGGGCTGCAGCATGTACTTCATCAGATCGACGATGATCTCGATCTCGTTTTGCGGCACGCCCTTCGGGATCGCCCAATAGTGCCCGTCGATCGAGAAGGTGGTGTTGTCGAGGATGGTGATCTTGGACTCCGGCGGCACCACCGCTTCGGCGCGGGGCTTCATGTCCCATTCCATGATGCCGGCGATCATCCAGCGCTGCTCCTGGGCGAATTCGCGCAACGTGAACAAGGTGCCGGTCGGGTAGTACTCGACGTATTGCCCGAGCTCCTTGAGAAAAGCCCACGTCTTGTCCCAGCCGTTCTCGGGGTCCTTGGGGTCTTTGTCGCCGAGGATGTAGGGCAGGCCCACCAGCACCGACATGCCAGGACCGCTATTCGACGGCCGTGCGTAAAAGAACTTGCCCGGGTTGGCCTTCGCCCAGGCCAGAAGCTCCTGCGCGCTTTTCGGCGGGGTCGGCACCTTCTTCGGGTTGAAGATGAACACCGGGCCGCCGTTGCTGACGACCGAAGGGATGACGTAGCCTTCGCCTTCCTTCAGGTGTGCGGTGGCCGCATCGGTGAAGTCGGCAAGCGGAAACTGCTTTTCGTGATCCGGCAACAGCCGGACCAGCTGGCCGTTGGCGATCAACGCGGAGGCCGCGGCCTGCCCGGTCATGATCAGGTTGATGTCCAGGCGGCCGGCGTCCTGCTGGGCCTTGATCTTGGCCGGGAGCTCGGGCTGCGGAGCGCGCTGAATCCGGATTTCCTTGATCTTGTTCGGATTGGCCTTGCGGTAGTTCTCGACGATCGGCTGCACTGAGCTGAGATCGCCGCCGACGTCGATGATCGACAGCGTGATCGGCTGCTGGGCAAAAGCCGGCAGCGATGCGCCGCTTGTGAAGGCTATCGTTCCCGCGGCCGCGACCAGCCGCAGTGTTGTTGACACTTGCCCTTGCATGAATTCCTCCTTCGGACGCCCGTGCGCGTTTCGCGCCTGGCTCGATCTTGGCCGAGCTTGGCCCGCGACGTTAGCCATCAGCCTCGACCCACGCAAGAAGTGCTTCGAAGATTGCGCTAGCTTAGCTACCATCCAGCAAGCGCATCAGGTTGGCGCGCTTCTGCTTGACCTGATCCATGGTGCATTGATGCGGCGCCTTGTCGGGCCGCCAGCGTCAGCAGCATGGTGCCGTGGCGAAAGCGGCCGCCGCTGAAATGATCGTAGCTCACCTCGACCACGAGCTTAGGCGCAAGCGGCTGCCATTCGGCCGAGCGCGCGCTCGACCAGCGGCTGGGGCCGCCGGGGGCGTTGCCGGTGAAGCCCGGCGGCTTGACCAGCGCTTCGAGCTTCTTGGTCAGCGCCGCGCGCTCATGCGCCTTGATGGCGGACGTGAAGCCGACATGGTGGAGCAGGCCGTCCTGGTCGTAGAGACCGAGCAACAGCGAGCCGACCACCGGCTTGGCCGTCGCGTAGCGGAAGCCGCCGACCACGCAATCGGCGCTGCGGTAGTTCTTGATCTTCTGCATGCCGGTGCGATCACCGGCGCGGTAGGGGAGGTCGCGCCGCTTGGCGATGATGCCGTCGAGCGTTCGCGCCGACTTGGCTGAGCCAGCCTTTGGCGTCGGCGAGCTTACTGGTTGCGGGCGAGAGGCGGATACGCTCGGCTCCGCGCAGGTAGCGCGCGGCGAATTCCTCCAGCTGCTTCCGCCGCTCGCGGAGCGGCAGGTCGATCAGCGCGCGGCCGTCGGTATCCGCCAGCAGATCGAACGCGATGTAGAGGGCTGGCGTCTCGCTCGCCAGCCGCTGCACCCGGCTCGCTGCCGGATGGATGCGCTGCAGCAGCGCGTCGAACGAAAAACCGCCGTTCGCGGGCACGACGATCTCGCCGTCGAGCACGAAGGCGGCCGCTTCAAGCGTGTGCAGCGACGCGACGATTTCAGGGAAATAGCGGGTCAAGGGCTGACCGGACTTCGACTGCAGCTCGACCGAATTGCCGTCGCGAAACGCCAGGCAGCGGAAGCCATCCCACTTCGGTTCGTATTGCCACTCCGGCCCGCGCGGGATCTCGTCGACCGACACGGCCTCCATCGGCGCGAGCGGCGGGAGAGCCATGTCAAGACCCGTGCAGCAAGCAATGTGGGCCCCTCATTGCGAGGAGCGTAAGCGACGAAGCAATCCAGACGAAGCGATAACGCGCCGCGGTTCTGGATTGCTTCGCCTTCGGCTCGCAATGACGGAGTGGTGGTCGACATGACAAACAAAAAGCCCTTCCCGCCGGGGCGGGAAGGGCCATGCGTAAGGCGGAATGTCAGCTCAGCTGCCGATCTCGCCGCTCAGGATCGGGCCGAACGTCTCCCACTTGGTGCCGTCGAACTTCATCATCTGGATCTGCTCGATCGGGTAGAAGTCGGTCGGGCTGGTGTTGATGGTGATGCCCGGCAGCAGCATGTCGAGCTTAAGGTCCTTCAGACTGGCGGCCTGCTTCATCACGTTCTCGCGCGTGAGGTCGTCGCCGCACTGCTTGAGCATCTGCACCAGCGTCTGCGCCACCGAATAGCCGTAGCCGGTGAAGCTCGAAGTCTTGTCGCCCTCCGGATAGTACTTGTCCATGAAGGCCATGAACGCCTTGAAGCCGGCGTCGTCCTTCCACTGCGGGTCGGTCTGGTCCTTCAGGTAGCCGGTGGTCAGGATGCCGACCGAATTCTCGATGCCGGCGGGCTTCAGCACCGCGCCGACCGAGCTCGACACCTGGTTGAGGACGTGCACCGGCTTCCAGCCGATCTCGGCCGCCTTCTTGATCGCCTGCGCGGCGAATTTCGGCGTGGTGACGTTGAAGAACACGTCGGCGCCGGACGCCTTCATGGTGACGATCTGCGAATCGACCGTCGGGTCGGTGGTCTCGTACGGGCAGCTCGGAGACGATCATGGTCTTGGCTTTGTCGCCGAGACCGTCCTTGAACCCCTTGAGGTAGTCCTTCCCGTAGTCGTCGTTCTGGTAGAGGATGGCGATCTTGCCGTTCGGGTGCTTCTCGAGGAGGTATTTGGCGTAGATGCGGCTTTCGCTCTGGTAGTTGGGCTGCCAGCCCATGGTCCACGGGAAGTTCTTCGGGTCGCCCCATTTGGTGGCGCCGGTGGCGACGAACAGCTGCGGCACCTTCTTGGCGTTCATGTATTTCTGGATCGCGGTGTTCGGCGGCGTGCCGAGCGGCTGGAATATCGCCAGCACCTCGTCGCTCTCGACCAGCTTGCGCACCTGCTCGACGGTCTTCGGCGGGCTGTAGCCGTCGTCGTAGGTGATGAAGTTGATCTTGCGGCCGTTGATGCCGCCTTCGGCGTTCACCTTCTTGAAGTAGGCGTCGATCGTCTTGCCGATCGTGCCGTAGGCGGAAGCCGGGCCGCTGTAGGGATTGGTGTTGCCGATCTTGATCTCGGTGTCGCTCGCGCCCGGATCGTACTTCTTCTGCGCGGCCGGCCGGGGCTGCCGCCACGCGCAACGGCGAGACGCCGCCGATGCCAACGTCCAATATGCACGCTTCATTGCTTTCTCTCCCTTCAGTTGCGGCCGATCAGCGACCGATGCGTCCGAGCCGGCCGACAAGGAGCCGCAGCAACCCTGCCATTCCGGACGGCATGACGTAAATGACCAACAGCAGAATGACGCCGTAAACCGCGCCCGCAAGCCCTTTCGAGACGTGCTCGGCGATGTTCGGAACGAACAGCACGAACAGGCCGCCGAACAGGGCGCCCGGAATCCAGCCGACGCCGCCGACCACCAGGCCGACGAACAGGCCGACGGCCAGCACGAAGGTGAAGCTGTCGGGCGCGACGAACTGGATCACGACGGCGCTGAGCGCGCCGGCGATGCCGGTATAGAGCGCGCTCACCCCGAAGGTCAGGGTCTTGTAGAGCGAGATGATCGATGCCCATCGAGCGCGCCGCGATCGGATTGTCGCGGATCGCGATCATGGCGCGGCCGGTACGGCTGTTGACCAGGTTGACGGCGCACCAGGTCAGCACGCAATGCCGATCGCGAGCGTGAAGTAATAGAACCATTGATCGGCGTTGATCGGCAGCCCGAACGGCGCGTCCGGCTTGATCAGCACGATGCCCTGCACGCCGCCGGTCCAGTGCTCGAGGAGCGAGAGCTTGAGGATCTGCGGCATCGCGATGCGCGAGCGCGAAGGTTGCGAGCGCGAGATAGATGCTCTCGAGCCGCAACGCCGGCAGCCCGAACAGGAAGCCGAACACGAAGCAGACGACGCCGGCGGCCGGCAGTGTCCAGTAGAACGACACGCCCATGTACTCCATCATGATGGCGGTCGTGTAGGCGCCGATGCCGAAGAAGGCGCTGTGGCCGAGCGAGAACTGGCCGTTGAACCCGGTCAGCAGGTTCAGCCCGAGGATCGCGATGGCGTAGACCAGGGCCATCGTGATCTGGAACACGTACGAAATTCTTCACGAAGAACGGCAGCACCAGCGCGACCGCGAGGGCGGCGGCCAGCGAACAGCACGCGCCACGTCTTCAGCGGCAGGCCGGCGATGACGGGCTCGGGCGCGGCGCGCGGAGCGCGGCAGGCGATGGTCTGATGCATCGCGCTACACCCGGCTCACCACGCGCCGGCCGAACAGGCCGCTCGGCTTCACGGTCAGCACCGCGACGATCAGCGCGAGCGCGATCGTGAGCTTCAGCTCGCGTCCGACATACGGAATGAACGTGCCGGCCAGGTTCTCGATCACGCCGACCGCGAAGCCGCCGAGCACCGCGCCGCCCGGGCTGGTCAGCCCGCCCAGCACCGCGCCGGCGAAGCCGTACAGCAGGATGGTCAGCATCATGTTGGGCTCGAGGAACACGACCGGCGCGATCAGCATGCCGGCGACCGCGCCGATGGCCGCCGCCATGCCCCAGCCGAGCGCGATCATCCAGCCGACCCGGATGCCGACCAGCCGCGCCGAATCCGGGTTGGCGGCGGCCGCCCGCATCGCGAGCCCGAGGCGCGTGTGCCGGAAGAACAGGTAGAGCAGCACCAGCAGCACCAGCGTGACCGCGATCATGCCGGTGTCGTGCGCGCTGATCAGGCGTGCCGAACGGCGACTTGCGTGCCGAACGGCGTCGGGAAGCTCTTGATGGTGAAGTCCCAGATCAAGCCGGCCAGGCTGTTGATGATCGCGAACAGCGCGATGAAGCCGACGATGTGGCTGAGCACCGGCGCGTCGTCGAGCGGCTTGAACACGATCCGCTCGATCAGCACGCCGGCCGACGAACGAGATCGCGATGGTGGCGAAGAACGCCGCCCAGTAGGGCAAGCCCCACTGCATGAGCTGCCAGGCGATGAAGGTCGAGAACATCGCCATCTCGCCCTGCGCGAAATTGAGATGGTCGATCGCCTGGTAGATCATCACGACCGCGAGCGCCATGCAGGCATAGATGCCGCCGGTCGCGAGCCCCGCCAGGACCTGGTGGAGGAAGAGCTCCATGCTTCCCGACCTAGTGCGGTACGCGGTCCCGGCGCGTCCGCACGTAGTGAGGCCGCGCACCCGATCGATGCCAGAGCGCGTCCCGCATGCGGTGCACGCTTCCGCTCTCCGCATGCGCGCGATGCCGCTCCATCTCAGTATCCCAGATAGGCGCGGCGGACGTTCTCGTCGCTGCCGATCTCGCGCGCGGGGCCGGTCATCACCATCCTGCCGGTTTCCAACAGATAGGCGTGGTCGGCGAGCTCGAGCGCGAGCGCGGCGTTCTGCTCGACCAGCAGCATGCTCGACGCCCTCGTTCGCGGTTGAGCGTGCGCAGGATCGCCGAACAGCTCCTCGACGATCAGCGGCGCCAGCCCGAACGACGGCTCGTCGAGCAGCATCAGCTTCGGCCGCAGCATCAGGGCGCGGCCGATCGCCAGCATCTGCTGCTCGCCGCCGCGAGAGCGTGCCGGCCTGCTGGGATTCGCCGCTCCGTGAGCCGCGGGAAATAGCCGTAGACCCGCTCGCATGTCGCGCGGCGATGCCGGCGCGGCCGCGCCGGCGTCATCGCGCCGAGCTGCAGGTTTTCCTCGACCGTCATGCGGCTGAAGGTGCCGCGGCCCTCGGGCACGTGCGCGATGCCGAGGCGCACGATGTCCTCGGTCGCCCGGCCGGTGATCGACCGGCCCGCGAAGGCGATGTCGCCGCTCGCCCGGATCATCCCGCACAGCGCGCGCAGCGTCGTGGTCTTGCCGGCGCCGTTGGCGCCGAGCAGGCACGTCACGCCGCCCTCGGCGAGGCTGAAGTCGAGGCCGTGCAGCGCCTGTATGGCGCCGTAATAGCGCGCACAGCCCGCGCACCTCGAGCAGAGCCGCCGTCATCGCTTGCCGCCTCCGAGATAGGCGCGGATCACTTCCGGATCGTTCTGCACCTCTGCCGGCGAGCCTTCGGCGATCTTGCGGCCGAAATCGAGCGCGACCACCTGGTCGGAGATCGACATGACGAGATTCATGTGATGCTCGACCAGCAGCACCGTGACGCCGTGCTCGTCGCGGATGCGCCGGATCAGCGCGCCGAGCTCCGCCACCTCGTGGTGGTTGAGCCCGCCCGCCGGCTCGTCGAGCAGCAAGAGCTTCGGGCCGGCGGCAAGCGCGCGCGCCAGCTCGACCCGCTTCTGCGTCCCGGTCGGGAGGTCGGTGACGAGCCGGTGCGCCGACGTCCTGCAGGTCGAGCGACGTCGATCGAGGTCCCAGGTCGCCGGCATCGAGCGCGCTTCCTGCCGGCGCACCCAGGGCAGCTGCAGGGCGTCGCTGAAGAAATCGCTGCGGCTGCGCGCGTGGCGGCCGACCCGGATGTTGTCGAGCACCGACATGCGGTGGAACAGCGCGAGATTCTGGAACGTGCGGCCGATGCCGAGCGCGGCGATGCTGATGGGCCGACTTGTCGAGGATGCTTTCGCCCTCGAAGACAATGTCGCCGCGCTCGGGCGTGTAGAGACGGGTGAGGCAATTGAACAGCGTGGTCTTGCCGGCGCCGTTCGGCCCGATCAAACCGAGGATTTGACCCTCCGTGCAGATCGAACGAGACGCCGTCGAGCGCGACGATGCCGCCGAAGCGGATGCCGACGTCGCGGACTGCAAGCAACGGCGCGCTCGCCGCGGCCCGTGCCGCGACAGGGGCGACGTTCGGCTCCGCGACCACGGCCCCGGACATCGCTAGGCGCGCCCGCCCGGTCGATGGACGCATAGCTCTACGTGACCGGCGCGAGGCCGGCTCATGTTCGCGGTCAATTCCTCTCCCTCCGTCCCGGATTCCGCCCCCGCTTCGCCGGGCTTTCACGAACCGTTCAGCGCAGCCTCCACGTTCCGCGCCATGTTGACAAGCCGAGGCCCGACATCGTTCTCCAGGCGCTCGCGCGTGATCTGGAAAGCCGGCGCCCCGCAGTTGAATGCGAACAGCCCCGACCGATCGGCCGGGACGATGGGAACGCCGACCGCGCTCACATCGGGGTGCCATTCGCCGATCGAGAGCGTGAAGCCCCGGGCCTGCAGGTCGTCGACCGCCCGTTCGATGCCGGCGCGCAGTTTCGGCCACTGCGCGGCGTCGCGGCGGGCGAGGTGCTGCATCAGCCATTCGCGCTCGTGGTCGGGAAGCACCGCGATCAGGGCGCGGCCGATGGCGGTCGTCGCCAGCGGGATGCGGGAACCGAGATCGAGCCGCAACAGCACGCTCGCCGGGCTGCGGCAGTGCTCCACGTAGATGACGTTCAGCCGGTCGCGCGTGCCGAGCGCGACCGAGGCGCCCGCATAGTCGGCAAGCTCCTGCATGTAGGGCCGCGCGATCTGCCGGATGCGCATGTTGGCGAGCGTCGAATACCCGATCGCCAGCGCGCCGGGGGCGAGCTGATACTTGCCGATCCGGCTCACATTGGTGAGGTAGCCGAGCTTGGTCAGCGTATAGGTCAGGCGGGAGACGGTCGGCTTCGGCAGCCCGGTGCGCTGCGCGATTTCGCGGTTGCCGAGCACGCCCTCGCTCGGCGTGAACGCGCGCAGCACTTCGAGGCCGCGCGCCAGCGCCGCGACGAACTTGCGGTCCTTGGCGGTGGCGGCCCGATCGTCCCGGCCTGAGGCCTTAGCGTTCCAGGTCTCGTAGCCGGCTTCCAGGCTCATCGGATACCCGGGGGTTTGCGCACGCGAAACTCGCCCGCAGGATCAATCCCTGCGGCGGCACGAAAGTCAACGCTGCAAAACTCAATTTCGCAATGCGGAACCTGATGCGCTGAATTCGGTGCGGGGCCTTTCGGCGGATTGGCAACGCGCTTGGGCACCCGGCAGGAGCCGGCGACGGGCCATGAGGGGGGTTGCTCAAGTCCCGCCCGACCCGCGGCGACCAGAAGGCCAAAGAAGTATCGGCGCTTCATGCATCGAGCCTGTGCAAGTCCGAATGAACCCGTCTCCGAATAAGGCAGTCGGCGCTGATGCCCTTCCCAAGTTCAAGCGCAAAATGCCACTATCGCCAGGGTAACTTCCAGGGCTTGCGGCCGTGAGTGATGCTCGTTCCTCCGAGATTGCTGACTTCCAGCTTGCGCTCGACGCTATGCGAGATGGCGTAGCCCTCTGGAGCAAGGACGGCCGGCTGCTCGTGCACAACACCGCCGCGGCCGACCTGCTGGACATTCCGCGCGATCTTGTCCGCCCGGGCGTCGCGCGGCTCGACGTCATGACGTTTCTGGCAAGGCGGGGCGACTACGGTTCAACCGATGACCCGGCCGCGCTCGCGCGCGAGCTGAGCGACGGCTTTGGGCGGGGCGAGGTCAAATCTTTGACGCGCCGTTTGCCGGATGGGCGCTACTTGCGTGCCGATGCACAGCTCCTCACAGATGGCCGCTCGCTCGTCACTTATTGCGAAGTCTCTGGGCCTGCCGACGTCGACACGATGCCAGTCGTGGGCTCGACTGCGGATGCGCGTGGTGAGGCTCGACGGTCGAACAGACCTTAAAGGGGGAAACGAATGAACAGGCAGGTTTGTCTGGGTGTGGCGGCGGCTGGGCTGTTGGTCTGTGCGCACGCGTCACTGGCGCAGGAAGTGCCGGCGGGACCGCCGATTGCCGTCACCATGGTGACGCAGCTCTCCCCGACCATTCCACAGTATACCCGCGTCGACATTCCGATGTTGCGGGAGGGGATTCCCCAGCGCAGCGGCGGACGCATCCAAGTGACGCTCGCGAGCTGGCCGGAGCGCAATCTCAGCGGGCCCGAGCTCTTGCGCGTGTTGCGCGCGGGACAAATTGACGTGGGCGGCATCGCGTTGCCGACCGTCGCGGGCGACGCGCCATTGCTCGACATCATCGACCTCGCCGGCCTGCTTTCCTCGCATGAGCAGGGCCGCAAGGTCGCCGAGGCAGTGATGCCGGAGATCAACCGCGAGCTCGAACGGTTCGGCGTGCGCATCATCGCAACCTACCCGTTTCCTGCGCAGGTCTTCTTCTGCCGTGATCCCATCACCAGCCTGGCGGACGTGCGTGGCCGTCGGGTGCGTACGCCCGGCGGCTCGCAGAACGATTTCATTCAATCAATCGGGGCACAGCCGGTGGCGATCGGTTTTCCGGAAGTCTATTCGGCGCTTGAGCGCGGCGTCGTGGATTGCGCCGTCACCGGAACCGCGACCGGCAACGGTGCCAGGTGGTACGAGGTCACACGCCATCTCTATACCCTGCCGGTACAGTGGGGGGTCGCCGCCTACGGGGTCAATCTCGCGTGGTGGAACAAACTCGATCCTCCGGTGCGCGATTTCTTGCAAAAGGTCATGACAGAAGTGCAGGAAGCGCAATGGAAGCTCGGTCTCGAATTGACCGACGATGGCATCGCCTGCAACGGCGGCCAGAAGGATGGATGCAGGATCGGTCGCCTCGTCGACAGCAGGCCAATGACCGTGTCGCCCGCCACGGAGGCCGATAAGGCGACGCTGCGCAACGCGCTTTCGACGGTCGTCCTGCCGGCGTGGATCAGGCGCTGCGGCGAGCGTTGCGGCGAGACCTATAACCGACTCGTTGCACCGATCACCGGCGTGCGCTACGAGCCGCGTTGACGGCCAGTTGATCGGCGTGCTCCCCCGTTTGGTTGTTGCGGTCTCCTTCTGTCGCAGGGCGGTCGCGCGCCTGGGCGCCCTGATGGGATACGTCGCGGGCTGGGGCTTCATAGTCTGCGCCGCCTTCATCACCTTCGACGTGCTGGCCCGCCGGCTCTTCGGTTTCAGCTCGCAGGCGACGACCGAGCTGACCGGCTATGCGCTCGCCTTCGGCATCTCCTGGGCGCTCGCGCATGCACTCACCATGCGTGCGCACATCCGCATCGACGTGCTGATCAACCACCTTCCGAACGCGCTGCGCTATCCGATGCACGCGTTGAGCCTCGCCGCGCTCGCGGTGTTCGTGGGCTTCATCGCCAAGGGCGCGTACGACCTGACTGACGAGTTGCTGCTGTTTCGCGCAACCGACATCAGCGTTCTGCGCACGCCACTTTGGATTCCGCAAGGATTGTGGGCCACCGGCATCGCTGTCTTTCTCATACTCATCGTCCTGATGCTTGTCGAAAACGTTCTCCTGGTGCTGTCCGGCCGTGGCCGCGATGCCGAAGCGCTGATGCACGCGCGCACCTACCAGGAAGAGGCCGCCGAGGCCCTCGAAGCCGTGCGAGCCACCGGCACGAAGGACAGCGCACGGTGATTGCCATCATTTTCCTGCTGGTTCTCGTCGGGCTGACAATCGTGCTCAGCCTCATGGGGGCTGGCCCGGGAAATGTGTTGATTTGGGAAAGCCTGCTGCTGGTCGGGCTATTCGTCGTGTTTTTCGGCGCCGGAATCTATGTCGCAGCCGCGCTCGGTGCACTCGGATTGATCATCGGCTTTGCATTTTCCGACCGACCGTTCTGGATGTTCCTCGGTCAGACGGTCTGGGCCCCTTCATCGAGCTTCGTGCTTGTGGCGGTGCCCCTCTTTCTCCTCATGGGCGAGATCCTGCTGCGCGCCGGACTTTCCGAGCGGCTCTATCGCGCGCTCAATGTCTGGCTCGACCGCCTTCCTGGCGGCCTGCTCCACACCAACATCGTGGCCTCCGGTGTGTTCTCGGCGATCTCCGGCTCCTCCGTCGCGACTGCCGCCACGATGGGGTCGGTCGCGCTGCCCTTCTTTCATGGCACGCGCTATGACAGCAAAATGGTGCTCGGCTCGCTCGCCGCAGGCGGCGCGCTAGGAAATCTCATTCCGCCCGGCATCACGTTCATCATCTACGCGCTCATCACCGAAACCTCGGTAAGCGCCCTGTATCTTGCAGCGGTCGGCCCAAGCCTCCTAGTCGTAGTTCTTTTCATTCTGGTGATCCTGTTCAAGGCTCGCGCCGCAGCGCCGGTCTATCAGGTCAAGCGCAACATGCCGCTGCGAGACAAATTGAGGACTCTCGTGGACTTGGTGCCGACCTCGATACTCATCTTCGTCGTGCTCGGCACCATTTATGGCGGCCTCGCGACGGCAACAGAATCCGCTGCGCTCGGTGTCATCGGAGCGATGATCTTCGCGGCGATCGACGGAAAGCTCACGTTCCGTATGCTGAATGCTTCGGCCGAGGCGACTGCGCGCAACACCGCAATGATCGGGCTGATCCTGTTCGGCGCCTACGTGCTCAACTTCGTGTTCGTCGGGCTGGGCGTGCCGCAAGCGCTCGCCAAGCTGGTCAGCGCGATGCCGTTGCCGCCATGGGGCGTGATGTTGCTCATCATCGGCTTCTACCTCGCGCTCGGAACTTTCATGGAAGGCTTTTCGATGGTGGTGACCACCATTCCGGTAGTTTTCCCAGTGGTTCTCGCGCTCGGTTACGATCCAATCTGGTTTGGCGTAATCGTCACCATGATGGTCGAAATCGCGCTGATTTCGCCGCCGGACGGCACCGTGCTGTACGTGCTGCAGGGCATGCGCAAGGATGACGGGCCGATCACCGATATCTTTTCGGGCGTGATGCCATTCATGGCCGTCTACATCCTCGCGATTCTGATTCTGATCCAGTTTCCCGACGTAGCCCTGTGGTTGCCGCGGGCCTTGAAATAACAACGCGATCGGCGCCTTCGTATCGGTCGAACCGGTCGACGTGCCGGTTCTATGTTGGCCAGCGCATCCATTTCACCTTCGGCGGCAAAAGATCGCTTCCGGCGGTTCCCAGCGGCAACCGCCTTATGGATCGAATCGACAGGAGAAAGGGAAGGGCCTCGATGGATCGCAGGCATCTGGTTCTTGCATTGACAGCCGGACTGCTGGCGGGGCCGGTGGCGCTGCAGCACACCGGCGCCGCCCAGGACAACCGGCGTCGGAAGAAGATACTCGTCGTCACGCAGGCGACCGAATTCCGGCATGACTCGCGGGAAACCGCCGCCGCGGTGGTGCGGTTCCTGGGAGCGGTGACTCACAAGTGGGACGTGGTGGCAGACGCCACCAACAAGGAAGAACTTCAGGCTTGGATGACGGCGGACAAGCTGAAAGGGATCGACCTGGTCTTCTTCGCCAATACCACGGGGGACTTGAATCTAACCTCGGACCAGAAGAAGGGGTTCTACGACTGGATCAAGGATGGCGGGGCGTACGCGGGCGTCCACAGCGCGGCTGATACCTATCACGGCGACGCCGACTACCTGGACCTCCTGCGCGGCGAGTTCGAGAGTCACGGTCCGCAGGTCAAGGTCGTCGTGCGGAACCAGGATCCCTTCCATCCTGCCACCAAGAACGTGCCGGAGACCTTCGAAATCTATGACGAGATCTACCTGTTCAAGAACTGGTCGCGGGACAAGGTCCACGTCCTCCTATCCATGACGACGCATCCCAACAAACCGGAAGTGGCCGGAGACTTCCCGGTGGCGTGGACGAACCGGGTGGGCAAGGGCCGGATGTTCTACACGTCGCTCGGGCACCGGGAGGACGTCTACCTGAACAAGGTCTACCTGGATCATCTCACCGGTGGTTTGCAGTGGGCCTTGGGGCTGGAGAACGGCGACGACACGCCCGGCAACCCCAAAAGATAGGTCGAAGGTTGCGGGTAAGTCGGGCGGCAAATGGAACACTTTCGAGATCACGGACCCTCGGGCCATCGCTGACGCCCGCAAGTCCTGCCGACACGTCTGGGCGGCGGGCGTGAATGCCGAATACGTGGAGGTCAATAGCGACTTGGGGCACGCCGGGTACGGTTCGGATTGGACCAATGGGCCCCGAAGTTGATACAGTTCCTGATGCAATTGGCGCAAAACGACCACCACTCCCTATAACTTGGTGGCGGTACCCAGCGCCGAAAATCCTATAGAGTTGTCACGACAACCGACGCGGGCCCAGCGGCATTTCATGTCTTTGGAGGCAGTGATGGAGCACTCCGGCAAATTTTACTCTGCAAATATCGTTCTCCTCATGGTGCTGCTGACGAGCGGTGCTCGCGCGCAGAGTACGGGTTCGCCGCCCAAGTCCGCAATTGAGCCGGCGTTCGCTGCGATTCTTGCACAGCCCACGGTGGCGAAGACTTTGGACGATATCAAAGCAGACGACGCGCGAACGATACAAGAGCAGAAACGAATCACCGAGATTCCGGCTCCGCCCTTCAAGGAAAAGGCGCGCGCTGAATATTACCTAAAGCGATTCCAGGAACTTGGGCTCAAAGAGGCATCAATCGACGCCGAAGGAAATGTGGTTGCTCTGCGAAAGGGGAGCGGCGGGAAGCCCAAGCTGGTGATCTCCGCTCATCTCGACACCGTATTCGCCGAAGGCACTGATGTCACCGTACGCGAGAAGGACGGTGTCATTTACGCCCCTGGCATTGGAGACGATGCCCGCGGGCTAGCGGCTCTACTATCGGTGCTGCAGGCGCTCAATACGAACCAAATCAAAACGGTTGGCGACGTGATGTTCGTCGGCACGGTCGGTGAGGAAGAGCTTGGCAATCTGCGCGGCGTAAAGGCACTTTTTCGGGATCACAAGGACATCGACGGCTTCATTTCGATCGATGGGCTTCGGGTCACCCGCATTGTCAATCAGGCGACAGGAAGCCACCGATATGAAATGATCTTCAAAGGCCCTGGCGGCCACAGCTTTGTGGAATTCGGGCTGCCTAGTGCGATCCACGCCATGGGACGCGCAATTGCCAAGATCTCGCGAGCTGCAGACGCCCACCGATCCGAAGACGACCTTTACGGTCGGAACGGTGCGCGGCGGCACGTCTGTGAACGCTATCGCCATGGAAGCCCGTATGGCGGTCGACATGCGCTCGAATTCAACCGAGGAACTTCTGAAGCTCGAAACGCGGATCTTCGACCTGGTGAAGGAAGCTGTGAGCGACGAAAACAAGCGTTGGGGGTCCGATAAGATCAATGTCGAGATAAAGCTCATTGGGGACCGGCCGGCAGGATTCGTGCCGACGGACTTTTTGATTGTGCAAGCCACACGGCGCGCCATTGATGCCATCACGCGCGCGCCGAGCCTCACCTTTGTCGGATCGAGCACGGATTCCAATCTTGCGATGTCTCTCGGAATTCCCGCGATTACGCTTGGCGGGGGAGGTGAAGGCGGAAATTGGCATTCGCTGAATGAGTGGTACAAACCCGCCGATGCATACTTGGGGCCGCAGCATGTACTGCTCGTCCTATTGGCGCTGTCGGGATTGGATGGTGTAACTCAGCCGACGCTCCCGACACGGCAAGCTCGGTAGGAACAATTGACAAGCTCCGAGCTCATTCCAAACATAGCTGTCGGCGCGGCCGCGGGCGGGGCCATCCCAGCGAGAGCGAGGGTGCTGTGAAGCAGATGGAAGTGGCGGTCATCGGTACCGGCTGGTGCGGCGGCATCCGCTCGGAGACGCTTTCGCGCTCGGCGCTGGTCGACAAGCTGCACATCTGCGAGATCCGCCCGGACCGGCTGGCGGAGGTCAAGGCGCTGACCCGACCCGCGACCGCCACGCTCGACTACCAGGACATCATCCGCAACGACGCCATCAAGGTGGTCTACATCTCCACCACGCCGGAGAGCACGCACTATCCGATTGCGCGCGACTGCCTGCGCGCCGGCAAGCACGTGCTGCTGGAGAAGCCGATCGCGATGGAATTCTGGGAGGCCGACGAGCTGATCACGCTCGCCAGGCGCGGCAACCTGAAATTCACCATCGGGTATTCGCAGCGCTTCAACACCAAGATCGCCTACGCCAAGAAGAAGATCGCCGACGGCACGCTCGGCCGGGTCGTGAGCGTGCTGGTGAGCCGCCACCTCTCGCGCAGCCTCGGCAAGAAGATCGCCTCGCGGGTGCGCCTGTCGCCGGCCGCGATGGAGTCGACGCACGATCTCGACTTCGTCTTCTGGCTCTTGGAGCCGGCGAAGCCGGTGCGCGTCTACGCGCAGGGCTCGTACGGCTATATGCAGCCGGTGAACGGCTCCTACGACGTCATGTTCACGACCGTGACCATGGACAACGGCCTGGTCGTCATGGTCGGCGGCGGCTGGAACCTGCCGCCCGCCTATCCCAACTACTGCGGAACCTGGATCGAGATCACCGGCACCGAAGGCGCGCTCATCCTCGACGACACGCAACGCGACAATTGGCTGAGCACGGTACAGGACGGCACGCGGTTTCCGATGTCGACGATGCCCGGCGAGCAGGTCGATCACGTGTTCGCCGGTCAGATGGGTCCCGAAACCATCCACTTCCTGGAGGCGTGCATTCTCGATCGTCCCGTCATGGTCGCGCCGGAGCACGCCCGCATGGTGATGGCGACCTACTGCGCTGCCGATCTCTCGGCCGAGATCAACGAGCCGGTCGACCTGCCGCTCTCCAACCAGGCGATCGCCGCGATCGCGGACCTCAAGGGAGGCAAGCTTGAAAAAGTCGGCTAAGGGGATCGGGCTTGCGATCGTCGGCGCCGGCCGCGTCGGGCTGTTCCGCGGCGAGGTGGCGGCGCGCCATCCGGCGGTCGAATGGATCGGCATCGCCGAGCGCAACCACAACCGCGGCCTCGACGTGGCGGGGAGGATCGGCGCCGACTTCGTCACCACCGACTATCGCGAGCTGTTGCGCCGTCCCGAGGTGACCGCCGCGATCATCGCGACCGACGAGCACCTGCACGTCGATCCGGTGCTGGCGGCGGTCGAGCGCGGCGTCCCGATGCTGATCGAGAAGCCGCTGGCGACCGACCTCGCCGAGTCCGCGCGCGTGCTGCGCGCGATCGAGCAGGCCGGCGTCGACGCGGTCGTCGGCTACACCCAGCGCTTCCGCCGCCGCTGGCTCGCCGCCAAGGAGAAGGTGCGCACCGGTGCGCTCGGCGACGTCACGCTGGTGACCTCGCGCGCGTTCATGAACCGGCTGGTCGCGATCGACAACTACAAGCGCACCGACGATCCCACGACCATCTCGCCGATGGTGATCTCCGGCACCCACGCGCTCGACATCGTCATGTGGATGATGGAGGCAAAGACGCCGGTCGAATGTTACGCGCGCTCGATCGACAAGGTTTTGGGCCCGACCTACAAGGGCATCGACGCCACCGCCGGCATGATCATGTTCAGTGACGGCAGCGTCTACCATCTCAACATCTCATGGGCCTTGCCGGTCACCTGGCCGGGCGCGGTCTACAGCCTCGAAGTCGGCATCACCGGCACCGACGGCGTGCTGACCATCGACGACACCCACCGCGATATCGTGCTCGCCGTCTCGGCGCCGCAACAGGAGGGCTACGCGCCCGACAAGAGCCGGCTGGTCGACTTCATGGGCAGCTATCCGCCCGGCGACATGGCGCTCGGCGAGCTGCGCGGGCCGATGCGCGAGGAGACCGATTCCTGGCTCAACCGCGTGGCGCTCGGGCTCCCCACGCAGGCCGCGACCGCCGCCGAGGCGCACCGCAACCTGATGCTGACCAAGGCGCTCGACCTCTCGGCGCGGCTGAAGCGCGCGGTCAAGCTGCCGCTCGCGCCCGAGGAGGAGCGCGCCGCCGCTTGAGCTTGCATCGTCATTGCGAGCCGAAGGCGAAGCAATCCAGCATCCGGCGGCGCAGCTGATTGCTTCGTCGGCTTCGCCTCCTTGCATTGACGCGGAGCCTTGAGGGGCTCGCGAAGTTCAACGATCATCGTAGCCCGTTCGCAGTGGGAGCCTTCGTGAAAGCGAAAGCCATCATCGGCATCGTGGGCCGTGCCGCTCTCGTCGGCGTGCTGGTGAGCTTCGCCGCGCTGGCGGGCGCCGCCGAGGACCCCGCCAAGTATCCCACCCAGCCGGTCCGCATGATCGTGCCGTTCGCGCCCGGCGGCGCGTCCGATTTCACCGCGCGGCTGATCGAGCCCGGGATGTCGCAGTTTCTCGGACGGCGCGTGATCATCGAGAACCGGCCGGGCGCCGCCGGCAATATCGGCATGGAGCTTGCGGCCGTCGCGCCGCCCAACGGCTACACCATCTTCCTCGCCAATATCGGCGTGGCGGCCATCAACCCGGCGATGTTTCCCGACCTCAAGGTCAAGCCGGAGAAGGATTTTGTCGGCGTCACCCTGGTGGTGATCACGCCCGGCGTACTGATCGCGCATAAGGCGAACCGGAACACGAATCCACGAAGTTCCATCCAGCTCGTTTAGTTTTGGATATCAAACCGACGGCAATTCTCCGATCTTTTTCCGCTGATTATCCTTCGAGTCCGCGAACAATCTAATTGAGTCAGCCTCAAAATTGAGTTGGCTTCATCGCAATAAATCCATGGATCGTAGCGGCTATGTCTGTCGTGGCTCAGCAAGTAAGATTAAGGCCAAGAAGGTTTCATTATCACTCGGCTGCCGCGCGACTTGCTCTCGCCTTCGGCCGCGCCAGCAGCCTCGCCGCCTCGCCGCCGAGGATCGTCGCCTTGTCGGCGTCGGAGATTGCGAGCGCGCGCACGTGCCGCACGCAGTCGAGCATCGCCATGTCGTACGGGTAGTCGCTGCCGAGCAGCACGCGCGCCGCGCCGACCCAGCCGATCATCGATTCGAGCTGCGCGCCCGCGTGCAGGATGGTGTCGAACCGCAGCCGGTCGATCGAGGCCTGCGGCGAGCCCTTCAGGTTGACCTTCGGTTCCGGCCGCACGTCGAAGCCGTGCGCCCAGCGGCCCATCTGGTAGGGGACGAAGCCGCCGCCATGGGCGAGCACGACGGTGAGCTTCGGGTGGCGCTCCAAGACGCCGCCGAACACCAGGCAGGCGGCCGCGATCGTGGTGTCGAGCGGATTGCCGATCAGGTTGCGCAGATAGTAGGCCTTCAGCCGGTCGGCTCCGGCGACGCCGACCGGATGAATGAACATGAAGGCGTCGAGCTCCGCCGCCGCCGCCCACAGCGGCTCGAACGACGGATCGTCGAGGTTCTTGCCGCCGCAATTCGACCCGATCATCGCGCCCAGGAGGCCGAGCTCGCGCACCGCCCGGCGCAGCTCGTCCGCGGCTTGTTCGGGCGTCTGCATCGGCAAGGTCGCGATGCCCATGAAGCGGCTCGGGCACTCCTTGACGTGCCTGGCGATCTGCTCGTTCTGGATTGCGGCAAGCGCGGCGGCGGCCGACGGATCCTGGTCCGAATAGTAGGTCTGCGGCGTCGCCGACAAGAGATGCACGTCGACGCCGGCCGCATCCATATCCTGGAGCCGGCGCTCGATGTTCCAGCCGCCGCGCGGGAACGGCCGGTAGGGAACGCCCGCCACCTCCAGCTCGCCGTTCTCCTCGTCGTACGCGGTCAGCCGCGGCGCGACCTTCGGCGCCTCCTTGGCGAGCAGGCGCATCGTCTCGTCGGTGAGAATGTGGGTATGGGTATCGATGGTGCGCGGCTGGTTCATCGGTGTCCTGATGCGTTCGGTCAGCTGCGGCGAATGGCGAATGGCGAATGGCGAATGGCGAATAGTGAGTAGCGAATAGTGGGTAGCGCGTACAGAGCGTAGCGAATACAGTCGGTGCCAGCTGGCCTCCTTCACTACTCGCCATTCGCCATTCGCCATTCGCTATTCGCCGATGCCGTCGAATTCTCCGTTGCGGGTTGGTCTTGCCGGGCTCGGTGCCGTCGGGCTGGAAGTCGCGCGCCGGCTGGAGGCCGGGATCGCCGGCCTCGTCGCTCGCCGCGGTGTCGGCGCGCGATGCCGACAAGGCGAGGCGCAATCTGCCGCGGCTTTGCGACGGACTGGCGCTGGTGCCGCCCGAGGCGCTCGCCGAGCAATGCGACGTGGTCGTAGAGGGCCTGCCCCCGTCGGCGTTTCGCACCGTGGCTGCGCCGACAATCGAGCGCGGCCGCATCTTCATGCCGCTCAGCGTCGGACAGCTGCTCGACCACTGGGACCTGGTCGAGCGCGCCCGTTTGACCGGCGCCCGCATCCTGGTGCCGACCGGCGCGCTGATCGGCCTCGACGCCGTGCGCGCCGCCGCCGAAGGCGAGATCCGGTCGGTGACGATGATCACCCGCAAGCCGCCGGCGGGGCTCGAAGGCGCCCCCTATCTGCGCGAGCGCGGCATATCGCTTGTGGGGCTTAAGGAGCCCTTGAAGGTCTTCGACGGTTCGGCGCGCGAGGGGGCGCGCGGCTTCCCCGCCAATGTCAACGTCGCGGCGGCGCTCAGCCTCGCCGGGATCGGGCCCGACCGCACGCGGCTGCAGATCTGGGCCGATCCGGCCGTGGAGCGCAACACCCACCGCATCGAAGTCGATGCCGACACGGCGCGATTTTCCATGCAGATCGAGAACGTGCCCTCGGCCGAGAATCCGCGCACCGGCCGCATCACGGCGCTGAGCGCGGTCGCCGCGCTCCGCGGACTGGTGTCGGACCTCAAGGTGGGAACTTGAGACCTGGCCGTCATTGCGAGGAGGCGAAGCCGACGAAGCAATCCAGACCCGACAATCCGGATGCCGCACCGCCGTCCTGGATTGCTTCGCCTTCGGCTCGCAATGACGGGAGAGGCGGGGCGCACCGCCGCTTCAATCGGAAGCGATGCGGCTAAAGGCGATCAACTTTGGAACCTTTTGATGCTATGATCGGCGCGCTGGAGAGAGCTGCCGGTTGAGGCAAGTCCCGGGGGCGGGGGATGCGCGGGCGTAGCGTTGCGTTGCTGACCCTGACGATGGCGGCCTGCTCGGCGCCGCCGGCCCCGGTCGTCGATCGCCTGGGGCAGGAGCCGAACGCCAGGAAACTGGTTTCCGAGCAGAAGCTGTTCAACCAGGCTGAGGCGCGCATCACCGCATTGTCGAAGCCGCGGCCGTGGAAATATTCCACCTTCTATGCGTGGCGCGTCTGTGCGCGCGCGCTCGTGCGAGATGCGAACGGCGCTCCGGCGCCGAAGACATACGCGCTGTTCATTCACGCCGACGATGTCGCCGACCGCCGGGAAGCAATTGCGGACGACTTGTGCGGAACGGAAGCGTTCGAGCCGTTCACGCCCGAGCCCGTGGTGACCGCCGCCGCACCGGCGACGCCGCCACCGCAGCGCTCCGAACCCGGAGCGTTCGGGGGGATGTTCGATTGGTTCAAGCCCGGACGGTAGCTTCCGCGTTTCGTGTTCTGACCCGTCATCCTGAGTTGCCAACCGGCGTTGGGTCGACCCGCTGCGGATGAAACGATCTATGCATTGCGGGTACTCGCCAGTGCCCGCTCTATATGTCGATCGTTTCTTATTAGGCGCTTGGCGCGGAACGCGCCGAGCCTCGAAGGATGCCGCTCTACGGTGCGTCCTTCGAGGCTCGCCCGACGCCGTCGGGTGAGCACCTCAGGATGACGAGGAATAGGGGCGACATCGACATCGTCGCGCGCGACGACTAGGTTTGGCGCCGATGAACTGGATGCTCGCTCATGCCGCTCATTGCCGGCACGCTCGATGAGGCGCTGGCGCCGATAACCGACGGCTGCGCCCTGCTGGTGCCGCGCGAGACCGCCGGCGTCGCCATGGAGGCGACGCGCGCGTTGATCCGCCGCGGCGTGAAGCATCTCGCCTTGCTGACGCTGCCGACCTCGAGCCTGCAGGCAGATCTGCTGATCGGCGCGGGTTGCGTGCATTCGATCGAGACCTCGGCGGTCAGTCTCGGCGAATTCGGGCCGGCGCCGCGCTTCGGCGCGGCCGTCACCGGCCGCACGGTGCGGGTAAAGGATACGACCTGCCCGGCGATGTATGCGCGCCTGCAGGCGGCCGAGAAGGGCGTGCCGTTCATGCCGATGCGCGGCCTCATCGGTTCCGATCTGGTCGCGCACCGGCCCGACTGGCGGGTGATCGACAATCCCTTCGGGGAAGACGATCCGATCGTGCTCTTGCCGGCGCTGCGGGCCGACGTCGCGCTGTTCCACGCGCCCATGGCCGACCGCGCCGGCAATGTCTGGATCGGGCGCGAGCGCGAGCTCGCCCTGATGGCGCACGCGGCGGCCAGGACCGTGGTCACAGTGGAGAAAATTCACGACGGCAATCTGCTGGACGATCCGCTGCTGGCGGCCGGGACGCTTGCCGGCTTCTACGTCGAGGCGGTCGCGGTCGCCCCGCGCGGCGCCTGGCCGTTGCTGCTGCCCGATCACTATCCGGTGGACGAGGCCCACCTCGCCGAGTACGCGCGGCTCGCGGCGACACCGGAGGGCTTTGCGGTCTATCTCGACCGCTACGTGCGCGACCGCCGCGCGGCGTGATCAGCCGCCATTGCACGCCCGTCATTGCCGGGCTTGACCCGGCAATCCATCCCTTAGGAAAGACTCTTCCGAAGAAGAGATGGATGCCCGGGTCAAGCCCGGGCATGACGATTGTGAGTGATCCGATCTACCGCCTGATCGGCGCGAAGCTCGCCGGGATCATCAGCGAGTTGCGCTGCGCCATCAGATAACCCGCTTCGCCGCTCACCCGCAGATACTCCTTCCAGGCCGGATCGGCCTGCATGGCGGCGCGCTTGGTCGCGCGCTCGGCGGCGTCCTCGTACGCCCACAGGTGCACGATCGTGTTGAGCTCGCCGGACTCGGCCGTCAGCCAGGCGAGCGGCTGGCCGAGATGGCGGGTCTGCGCCGCAAAGCCGTGCTCCTGGTAGATGGCGACGTGGGGCGCAAGCTTGCCGGGCTTGGTGGTGTAGGTTCGGACATCGACGAGCACGTTCGCTCTCCTTCAAGTTTGTCAGGAAGGCGCGCATCTTCCGGTCGCGCACGCGCCGGCGTCAAGCGCCGCTCGCGCATGCTTGCCCGTCCTTGCGAGCCGATGGCGAAGCAATCCAGCACGGCAGGGCCCATCCGGATTGCTTCGTCGCTGGCGTCTCGCAATGACAGGAGGGTCACGCCGGCACCGGCGCCTCTCCGGCGCGCTGCTCGATCGGCTTCTCGGCGCGGGTCAGGTTGGCGGCGGTGTTGACCAATGCGATGTGCGAGAACGCTTGCGGGAAATTGCCGACCAGCCGGCCGGTCGCGCAATCATACTCCTCGCTCAGGAGCCCAAGGTCGTTGGCGAGGCCGACCAGCCGCTCGAACAGCTGCCAGGCATCCTGCACGCGGCCGAGCAGGATGTAGGCATCCGCGAGCCAGAAGCTGCACGCCAGGAACGCTCCCTCGCCGGGCGGAAGCCCATCGTCGGTGCGCGCGCTGTCGTATCGCAGAACGAAGCCGTCGACGACGAGATGGCGCTCGATCGCCTCGACGGTCCCTCGTACGCGCGGGTCGTGCGGCGGCAGGAAACCCACCGCCGGCAGCAGCAGCAGGCTCGCGTCGAGCTGCTTGCTGCCGTAGGACTGCACGAAGCTGCCGAGTTCCGCGTCGAAGCCCCGTGCGCACACCTCGTCGCAGATTTCCTCGCGCACCTGCTTCCAGTGATCGACCGGACCCGGCAGACCGAACGCTTCCGCGCTCTTGATCATCCGATCGAACGCCACCCAGGCCATCACCTTCGAGTAGGTGAAGTGCCGCCGGGGGCCACGCACCTCCCAGATGCCTTGGTCCGGCTCGCGCCACACCTTTTCGAGATGCGCGAGCATCGCCAGCTCCAGGGCCCAGCCAGAGTCGCTCGCCGCCAGTCCGCCGCGCCGGCCCTGGTACAGCGCATCCATCACTTCGCCGTAAACATCGAGCTGGAGCTGGCCATGGGCGGCGTTGCCGATGCGCACCGGCCGCGAATTCTCGTAGCCCGGCAGCCACGGCACCTCCCACTCGGTCAGGCGCCGCTCACCGGCGATGCCGTACATGATCTGCGTCTGTTCGGGGCTGCCCAAGGCGGCGCGCACCAGCCAGTCGCGCCAGGACTGCGCCTCCTCGTAGTAGCCGGCATTCATCAACGCCAGCAGGGTGAGCGTCGCGTCGCGCAGCCAGCAGTATCGGTAGTCCCAGTTGCGCGCGCCGCCGATCTGTTCCGGCAACGAGGTGGTCGGCGCCGCCACCATGCCGCCGGTCGGCGCGAAGGTCAGCGCCTTCAGGGTGATCAGCGAGCGCACGACCGCATCGCGTACCCGGCCGGTGTGCGGGCATTTCGTCGTCCACTCGGTCCAAAATTGCTCCGTGCGCGCGAGCGCCTCCCACGGATCGACCGGGGCCGGCGCCGGGAGATGCGACGGCGCATAGGTCATCACGATGGGGATTTTTTGCCCGGCCGTGACCGTCACCTCGCCGACGGTCTTGAGGTCCTCGCCGCGCAGCTCCAGCGGCGCGTGCATGAGCAGCATGTCGGGTCCGGAAATCGCGCGCAGCGCGCGATCCTCCGTGCGGCTGACCCAGGGCACCACCGCGCCATAACCAAAGCGGATGATCAGCTCGCCGCGCATCCGCATCGCTCCGCGTTCGCCGACCAGGATGCGGACCAGATTGGAGTGGCCGTCCCGCACCGGCATGAAATCGATGAGCGTGACGGCGCCTTCCTTGGTTTCGAACCGGGTCTCCAGGATCAGCGTGTTCTTGCGGTAGCGGCGCGACACCTTGGCGTCCGGATCGGTCGGAGCGATCAGCCAGCGACCGTGCGCGGGCTCGCCGAGCAGCGCCGCAAAGCAGGCATCGGAATCGAAGCGCGGCCAGCACAGCCAGTCGATCGAGCCGTCGCGGCCGACGAGCGCTGCCGTCTCGCAATCGCCGATCAGGGCATAGTCTTCGATCCGCAGTGGCATGGCGTCCTAGTGTCCCGATTCCGCAGTTCGCTTGATCATTGCGGCAGCCTTCCGTGGCGAACTTCGGGATCGAAGGACACTAGCAAATCTATTTTTCTAGCGTGAAATCGATCACGACCTTGATATCGTCGGGACGATCTTGCAGCGCCTCCATCCAGCGGTCGAGCGGCACACGGCGCGAGATCAGCCCTGCGAGCCATGAATGGTCGGCGCGCGCCAGCGCCTCGGCGGCAGCCTCGTAGTGGCGGCGGTTGGCGTTCACCGTGCCGAACACGACCTGATTGTTCAAAACCATCGCGCGGTTGATCTGCCCGATGTCGGTCGCCACGGTCTTGCTGGTCGAGAGACCCGCGAGGCACACGATGCCGCTTGCGGCAACGCGCCCGAACAGCGCCTCGACGATCGTGGGTGCGCCGGTGCACTCCACCACGATATCCGGCCGCACGTCGGCAACGACCGCGGCAATGTCGCCGACGTGGTAGGTGGCGCCAAGCGCGCGCGTAAGTCTCGGCTTGGGGCCATCCGGCGAGCGGTTGAACACGTGAACGTCGAGCCCGCGCTGCTTGCCCAGCAGCGCCGCCAGCAGGCCGATCGGGCCGGCGCCGGTGACGAGAAGCGTGCGGGCGGCCCAGGACTGCGAGCGGCGGCCGACGCGTTCGATGTGATCCCACGCCTTGGCCACGATGCTGGTCGGCTCGAGCAGGATCGCGAGTGGTCCGAGGCTCGCGTCCACCTTCACGGCAAAGTCGGGATCGATACGGAAGTATTCCGCACCGAAGCCGTCGCGCTCCTTGATGCCGTGCTCGACGTAGCGACCGTTACGGCACATGTCCCACTCGCCGGCCGCGCAGGCCGGGCAGGGCACCGGGTCCGGCAGTCGGACGATTCCGACCACATGGTCGCCGGGGCGCAATCCACAAGTCTCGGGCGCCTCCGCGACGACGCCGAGCGATTCGTGGCCGAGGATCAGCCGCTGCCGGTCCGGTGGTGGCGCGCCGTGCGCGCCCGCGATGATCTCGCGGTCGGTGCCGCAGACGCCGAGCGCGAGAGTTTTCACCAGCAGCGAACCTTGCGCCGGGCTCGGCTCCGGCACCTCGTCGAGCCGCGCCGAATCTTTGACGCCGGGCACCACGGTGATTGCGCGCATCAGGCTGGGGAAACGAGGGGATCAGGCCGCGGGTTCCACCGAAACGCGGGGCGATTGGAGGAACTTCACGTCCACCACACTGGAACGTGTGTCGCCGTCGCTGCCAGAGACGGCGAACGCCGCAATGCTCGCGCGCGTGGCGCCGAACCGCTACAGGCCGGCCGCGCGCGCCAGCACGACCGCGGCGATCCCACCCGAGACGGCGAGGAATTCGTTGCGCCGCGCCGCCATGATGACGACGACGGCCGCGATCGCCAGCGCGGCCGGGACCCCGGCCTCGGCGACGATCGGCACGATCGCGGCCGCCACCACCGATCCGGGCAGCGCGTCGAGCATGCGCCGCACCCGTGGCGTGAGCGGCAGGCGTCCCATCAGCCAGAAGCCGCCGACACGCAGCAGATGAGCCGCCGCCGCCATCACCAGGATGGCGGAGATCGCGCCGAAGGTCGCCGGCTCAGCGCCGCTCATCGACGAACCCTCCGGCGATGCTGCCGGCGATCGCCCCGCCGACGATGAACCACCATCCGGGCACCAGGTGCGCGATCAGGAGGGCGCTCCCGCCCGCCACGATCCAGGGCAGCGCAGTGCGCGGCCCGCGCCACATCGGCACCAGCATCGCGGCAAAGAAGATCGGAAGCAGGAGATCGAGCCCGAACCGCTTGGGATTGGCCAGGAGCGCGCCGAGCAGATAGCCGGGCGCGGTCCCGGCGACGAACAGCACCCAAAGCACCAGGCTTGAGCCGAGGAAGATGCCGATGTCGGAACCGCCGGCGGCCCGGTAGCGCATGGCGATGATCCAGTTGGCGTCGACCACCAGCAGCATGCTGGCGTATCCCTGCCACGGCGGCAGTTGGCCGAACCACGGGCGCAGCGAAGCGGCCATCAGCACGTAGCGCAGGTTCACCGTCGCGGTGACCAGCGCGAGCGCCAGCAGCGCGCCGACCGTGAACGAATGCGTCCAGGCTTCCATCACCACCAGCTGGGCGGCGCCGGAGAACGCGATGCCGCTCATCAGCATCGCCTCGCTGAGCGACAGCCCCTTCTGCGCCGCCAGCGTGCCGAATCCGGAGGCGAAGACCACGACGCCGGGCAACAGCGGCAGGGTCAGGCGCGCGCCCTCGCGCAGTCCGGCGAGCGAGCAGCGCGGGGCGTCGATGTGTCCCGGCACAGGGGTCATGGGCTCGATCGTGTTGGGATTGCAGATGGAATGCGGACGGGGGCGGATAGGGCCAGACACATAGCGGCAAACGGCGACCTGACAAGCGCGCCATGTTGGGGCATGGTCGGCGCCTGCACCGAAGGGAGTCCCTTAAAGATGCCTGAGACCCTGACGACCCGGCAGCTTGAATTCCTGCGTTCGATCGACACACCGACGGTGTGCAACCTGATCGAGATCGTCGCCCCGCATCGGCGCGGGTTCGGCTACACGGTCAAGCATCTGCATTGCCCGTTTCCCGACCTGCCGCCGATCGTCGGCTTCGCCAAGACGGTCACGATCAAGTCCAAGGACAGCTTCGGGGGCGGCGACAAGTCGTACATCGACAAGCGGATGGACTACCTCGACTATGTCGCGGCGGAACCGCGCCCGGGCATCAGCGTGATCGAGGATCTGGACGGCGAGCATGTCGGCTACGGCGCGTTCTGGGGCGAGGTCCAGTCGAACGTGCACAAGGCGCTCGGCGTGCTCGGCGTGGTCACCAACGGCTCGATCCGCGACATCCCGATGATCGCCGAAAGCTTTCAGATGCTGGCGGGGTCGATATCGCCGTCGCACGCCTACGTGCACATGATCGAGTTCGGCGTGCCGGTGACGGTGCACGGCATGGCGGTCAAAAGCGGCGAGCTGGTGCATGCCGATCAGCACGGCGCCGTGGTGGTGCCGTCCGACAAGGTCGAGGAGATGATGAAGGCGATGGAGGGATTGACCGCCCGCGAAGCCGCCATCATCGAGGCGGCGCGCGATCCGGAGATGACGGTCGAGAAGCTCAAGGCGGCGATAAAGGGTTGATTCTTTGGTATTTCCGGCCACGCTCTATGAGGACACCGGGTTCGTGAGCCGGTTCTGGCGCTTCGGTGCGCTCGCCGCGGCCGTCACGGTCGTGCTCGACCAGCTGACCAAGCTTTGGCTCATCTTCGGCTTCGACCTCGGCAGCCGTGGCCTGGTCCCGCTCGCCCCAGTGCTCGACCTCGTGCTGACCTGGAACACCGGCATCAGCTATGGGCTGTTCCAGCAGGATGGCGAGGTCGGCCGCTGGGTCCTGTTCGGGATCAAGCTCACGGCGGTTGTTTTGCTCTCGTTCTGGCTTGTCCGCGCCGGCTCGCGGCTGACCGCGGTTGCGCTCGGCCTGATCATCGGGGGGGCGATCGGGAATGCCATCGACCGCCTCGCCTATGGGGCGGTGGCCGATTTCGTGCTCTTCCACATCACCACGGCCAATTGGCAATTCCGCTGGTATGTCTTCAACTTGGCGGACGCCGCCATCGTCGCCGGGGTGATCGGCCTGCTGTATGAGACGCTGTTTCCGGGGCGCGCCGCAAAAGCGCCCTGATGCCGGGACAGGTTGTTCGCGGGGGCTTCCCGATCGCGCCGCCGATCGGGGCACTGCCACGGACCGAGGGCTGGAGACCGATGCTGGCATTCCTGAACCGCATTTCCAAACGCAGCCTGGTTGGCGCCGCGAGCGCCGGGGGGATCGCGCTGCTGACGCTGACCGTGGCGCCGGCGGCGCTGGCCGAGGACGACGACGACGAGACCTTCGAGCAGAGCATCATCCGCAATCTGCTCGGCGGCGGATCGAAGCCGGGGATCGACTATCGCGAGCGCTCGCCGCTGGTCATTCCGCCCGCTCGCGACTTGCCGCCGCCCGAAAGCGGTGCGACGGTCGCCGGCACGCCGGCCTGGCCGCGCGATCCCGATCAGCGCAAGCGGGGCGCCGGCGGAGCCCGACCGGTGATCGATAGCGAGAGGGCGGCGGCGCGGCACCTGCGGCCGGATGAGATGCGCCGCGGCACGGCGGCAAGCGGTGGCCGGGACACCCGGCCCACGGTCACGCAGAGCGACAATCAACAGGGCCGGCCGCTGCGGCCGGCCGAATACGGCGAAACCCGCGCCTTGTTCAATTTCTTTGGCACCCAGAAGGCCGAAGTCGAGACCTTCAAGGAAGAGCCCGCGCGTGCCCGCATGACCGATCCGCCGGCGGGCTATCGGACGCCGGCGCCGGGCCAGCCCTACCAGCCCCCCAAGGATGCGCCGGGATCGTGGTACAAGGCCTTGAACATCTTCGATCGCGGCACACAGTAATCGAGCCTAGGTGACGGCGCTTTGTTCGGGGCGCGCGCTGGTGCCCCGATGTCCGAAGCTGAAGTTCCTCGACGCGAACGCCGCGAGGATTGGAGGAACTTCAAATCCACCATACTTGAGTGCGCGACGGGGCAGCGCGCGCTTTTGTGAGCGCGGCGGCCTCCCTTTGGCCAATATCTCACTGACAGGACAGTGACGTGCAGCACCTGATCCGAACGGCGGTCCTTTTCGTGCTGGTCCTGGCGCTGCCCGCGCCCGCTTCGGCGCGCCAGGCGGCGAGCTATTACAAGCTCGCCAACGGGCTCGAGCTCGTCGTGGTCCCGGACCGGCGCACGCCGGTCGTGACCCATATGATCTGGTACAAGGTCGGTGCCGCCGACGAGACGCCGGGCAAGTCCGGGCTGGCGCACTTCCTCGAGCACCTGATGTTCAAGGGCACGGCCAAGTACCCGCTCGGGCTGTTTTCGCAGGTCGTCGCGCGCATCGGCGGCCAGGAGAATGCATTCACCGCCTCCGACTACACCGGCTACTTCCAGCGCACCTCGCGCGAGCATCTGCAACGGATCATGACGCTGGAAGCCGATCGCATGACCGGGCTGGTGCTGACCGACGACCTGGTCCTGCCTGAATTGCAGGTCGTGCTCGAGGAATGGAACCAGCGGGTCGCCAATGAGCCGTCCGCGCGCCTGGGCGAGCAGGTGATGGCCGCGCTCTACCTCAACCATCCGTACGGACGGCCGGTGATCGGCTGGCGCCCTGAGATCGAGAAGCTGACCCGCGCCGACGCGCTGGAATTCTACAAGCGCTTCTACACGCCCAACAACGCCGTGGTGGTGGTGGCGGGCGACGTGACGCCCGAAGAGGTGAAGGCGCTCGCCGAGGCGACCTACGGCAAGGTCGAGCGGCGCGCCGAAACTGCGCCGCGGGCCCGCCCGCAGGAGCCCGAGCCGGTTGCCGCGCGCACCGTCACGTTCGCCGACCCGCGGGTCGGGCAGCCCAGCCTGCAGCGCAGCTACCTGGTGCCCTCGGCGACGACGGCGGAACCCGGCGAATCCGAGGCCCTCGATGTCTTGAGCCATATCTTGACCCACGGTTCGGTGAGCCGGCTGTACAAGAAGCTGGTGGTCGAGAAGGCGATCGCATCGAGCGTCGGCGGCTGGTACCAGGGCACGTCGCTCGATGCCTCGCGGCTCGCGGTGTACGCCACGCCGAGCCCCGGCGTGGAGCTGCCGCAGCTCGAAGCCGCGCTCGACGAGGCGCTCGCCGACGTGGTGGCCAACGGCGTCACGGCCGAAGAGGTCGCCCGCGCCAAGTCTCGACTGGTCGCCGACATGGTGTATGCGCAGGACAGCCAGTCGACGCTTGCCCGCATGTACGGCGCCGCGCTGACCACCGGCTCCAGCATCGAGCGGGTCGAAAGCTGGACCGATCGCATCCGCGCAGTTCCGGCCGACGCGGTTCACGCCGCCGCCAGGCAGTGGCTGGACAAGAAGCGTTCCGTCACCGGCTATCTGATCCGCGCGGCCGGCGCCAGGCAGGAAGGAAGCCGCTCGTGAACGTATTCTGGCGCGCGCTGTCGACCGCATTCGGCCGGCATGCGTGTCTTCTCGCGCTAGCGGTCGGCGTGACGGTGGCGGCCGCGCCGGCGATGGCCGCGGCCAAAATCGAGCGCGTGGTGAGCCCGGGCGGCATCGAAGCCTGGCTGGTGCGCGACACCACGGTGCCGTTGGTCGCGGTCGAATTCGCCTTCAAGGGCGGCTCCAGTCAGGATCCGGCGGACAAGCCGGGGGTCGCCAATATGATCACGGCGCTGCTCGACGAGGGCGCCGGCGAGCTCGATGCCGCGGCGTTCCAGGAGCGGATGGAGCGGAGCGCGGTCGAGCTGCGGTTCAGCGACGATCGCGACCACATGCGCGGCTCGCTGCGCACTCTCACCGAGCGCCGCGACGAAGCTTTCGAGCTGCTGCGGCTCGCGCTCACCGCGCCGCGCTTCGAGGTCGACGCGGTCGAGCGCATCCGCACCCAGATTTTCGCCGAGCTGCGGCGCGCCGCCACCAGCCCCAACGATATCGCCAGCAAGGCCTGGTGGGCGGCGGCGTTTCCCGGCCACCCTTACGGCCGTCCCGACAAGGGCACGCTCGACTCGGTCGCCCAGATCACGCCCGACGATTTTCACGCCTACGCGCGCAACGTATTCGCGCGCGAGCATCTCAAGGTCGCGGTGGTCGGGGACATCGATGCGGCGGCGGCGGCCGCGATGCTCGATCGCGTGTTCGGCGGCCTGCCCGCGACCGCCCAACTGGCGCCGGTGCCTTACGCGCTGCCGACCGGGCTCGGCCAACGGACGGTGATCGAGTTCGACGTGCCGCAGGCGGTGGTCAGCTTGGGCGGCATCGGGCTGGCGCGCAAGCATCCCGATTTCATCACCGCCTACGTGGTCAATCACATCCTCGGCGGCGGCTCGTTCACCTCGCGGCTCTATCAGGAGGTGCGCGAGAAGCGCGGCCTTGCCTACGGCGTCTCGACCTATCTCTATCCGTTGGAGCGCTCCGCCCTGTTCTCGGGTTGGACCGCCGTGCGGTCCGACCGGACCGGCGAAGCGGTCGACCTCATCGAGGCCGAAATGCGCCGCATGGCGGAGAGCGGCCCGACCGAGGAGGAGCTCGCCAAGGCCAAGGACTACCTCAAGGGCTCCTACGCGCTGCGCTTCGACACGTCGACCAAGATCGCTGCCCAGCTGGTGCAGATCCAGCTGGACGACCTCGGCATCGACTATATCGAGCGGCGCAACAGCCTCGTCGACGGCGTCACCCTTGACGATGCCAAACGGGTGGCCAAGAGCCTGTTTGGCGGTGGGTTGCTGGTGACCGTGGTCGGCAGGCCGAAGGGCATGGCCTCGACCGGCCCGCGCGGGTAGGCACGGCATTCTTGGCGCTTGCGGCGCGCGGTCCGCTCGCTACAGTACGCGCCGCGCCCTTATTCCCTTTGCGACATAATGATGCGACCGGATTCTGGTTCGCCATGCCCGGCCTTGTGCCGGGCATCTACGTCTTTCTTGCCTGGCCGCCGCGGAAAACAAGACGTGGATGGCCGAGACAACCCTCGCAATCGCCGGCGGGTGAGAGCCTCGGCAAGGACGGCAACCGCACGACGCCGTGGCGTCCGCGTGGACTCCGCCGCCATGGCCCGCGATCGTCCCGATCTCGCCCGACTTCGGCGGCGAGCCGGATTTCGGCGGCAAGACCATCGGTGATCTGGTGGCGGCCCAGGGCCGCGCCACCGCCGATACGTTGGCCAAGAACGGCTGCCCGGTGCGCGCGATCCATCTCGACAAGCTCGACGAGGGGAGCCTCGGCGCGCTGCTGATGCACTTCATTCTGGAGGCGATCATCGCCGCACGCCTCCTGGGGGTCGAGCCGTTCGACCAGCCGGCGGTCGAGGAAGGCAAGGTGCTGGCGAAGTGGTATTTGGCCGGAATGCTATGATGCGTCGTGGGGGAGCGCCCCTTGTGGGCGCCCCCGGCAACGCGATCTGAACGGGGCGACACTGCGTAACGACGCGTCGTAGCGCCATGATCCGCATCACCGACCGCATCGCCATCGACGAGGCCGAAATCGCCGAGACGTTCATCCGCGCCTCCGGCCCGGGCGGGCAGAACGTCAACAAGCTTGCGACCGCGGTGCAGCTGCGCTTCGACGCGCGCGGCTCGCCCTCACTGCCGAATGCCGTCAGCGCGCGGCTGCAGCGCCTCGCCGGCCGGCGGCTGACGCGCGACGGCGTGGTGGTGATCACGGCGCAGCGCCACCGCACGCAGGAGCGCAACCGCGCCGATGCGCTCGAGCGGCTGGTCGAGCTGATCCGGCAGGCCGCGGTCGTTCCCAAGGCCCGGCGCTCGACGGCGCCGAGCCAGGCCTCGCGCGCGCGCCGTCTCGAATCGAAGCAACGCCGGTCCCGCATCAAGCGGCTGCGCACCCGCAAACCCACAGAGGAATAGGACCGGCGGCGCCGGATGACGCGCTTCCGCATGCGGCTGCCGGGTGGAATTGCTCGGCTACGGCGATCCAACCGCAATCCTGGGCATGCCCGTCCGTCAGCTCACCGAGGCCGTCGTCAACCGCATCGCCGCCGGCGAGGTGGTCGAGCGTCCGGCGAGCGTCGTCAAGGAGCTGGTCGAGAACGCCCTCGACGCCGGCGCTTGCCGCCTCGAGGTCGTCACCGACGGTGGCGGTCGCCGGCTGATCCGGGTGAGCGACGACGGCGAGGGCATGACGCGTGCCGATCTTGCGCTTGCGGTCGAGCGCCACGCGACCTCGAAGCTTCCCGAGGACGACCTGCTCGCGATCCGGTCGCTCGGATTTCGCGGCGAGGCGCTGCCCTCGATCGGCGCGGTCGGCCGGCTCGCGATCGCGACCCGTCATGCGACCGAAGCCCACGCCTGGGCGATCGCCGTCGAGGGCGGCAACAAGTCCGAACCCAAACCGGCCGCGCTCGGCGAGGGCACCCGTGTGGAGGTGCGCGACCTGTTCTACGCCACCCCGGCGCGGCTGAAGTTTCTCAAGAGCGATCGCGCCGAGGCCGAGGCCGTGCGCGAGGTCGTGCGCCGGCTCGCCATGAGCCGGCCGGACGTCGCGTTCACGCTTGCGGGCGAGGAGCGCGCGCCGGTCAGCTGGGCGGCCGCGCTGCCGGGCCCGCCGGGACGGCTGGCGCGGCTTGCCGACATCCTCGGCGTCGCGTTCCAGGCCAACGCCATCGCGGTCGGCGCGGCGCGCGACGGCGTCGCGGTCGAGGGCTATGCGGCGCTGCCGACGCACTCGCGCGCCAACGCGCTCGGGCAGTACCTGTTCGTCAACGGCCGCCCGGTGCGCGACAAGCTGTTGGTCGGCGCCGTGCGCGGCGCCTACGCGGACTACCTGCCGCGCGACCGGCATCCGATCGTCGCGCTGTTCATCGCGCTCGATCCGCGCGAGGTCGACGTCAACGTGCACCCGGCCAAGACCGAGGTGCGCTTTCGCGATCCCGGCCTCGTGCGCGCGCTGATCGTGCGCGCGCTGCAGGAAGGGCTCGTGCGCGACGCGCGGCGCGCGGCGAGCACCGGCGGCAGCGCCACCATCGCGGCGTTCCGCCCGGCGGCGGTTCCGAGCTCGCGCCCGTGGGATTGGCGAGCCTCGCCGGCACGGCCGGCGGCGCCGCCCTACGGCAGGGCGAGTGCGGCCGAGGTCGTCGGTTTCGCGCAAAGTCCGCAGGCCGCCTTCGAGGTGGGACCGGCCGCCGCCACCGCGCGGGTCGAGACCGCCGCGCCCGAGCCCGACCTGCTCGACCGCCCGCTCGGCGCCGCGCGCGCGCAGGTGCACGAGACCTATATCGTGGCGCAGACCCGCGACGGCGTCGTCATCGTCGACCAGCACGCCGCGCACGAGCGGCTGGTCTACGAGCGCATGAAGGCGGCGCTCGACGCGAGCGGCGTCGCGCGCCAGTTGCTGCTGATCCCGGAAATCGTCGAGCTCGACGAGGCCGACGTCGACCGGCTGGCGGCGCGAGCGGATGAGCTCGCGCGCTGCGGCCTGGTGGTGGAGCCGTTCGGGCCCGGTGCGGTGGCGGTGCGCGAGACGCCGGCGCTCCTGGGCGAGGTCAATGCCGGCGCGCTGGTGCGCGATCTCGCCGAGCACATGGCGGAATGGGACGATGGCCTGCCGCTCGAGCGCAAGCTGATGCATGTCGCCTCGACCATGGCGTGCCACGGCTCGGTGCGCGCCGGCCGCAGGCTCAAGCCGGAAGAGATGAACGCGCTGCTGCGCGCCATGGAGGCGACCCCGAATTCCGGCCAATGCAACCACGGTCGCCCGACCTATGTGGAGCTCAAGCTCACCGACATCGAGCGGCTGTTCGGGCGGCGGTAGTCTCGGCTTCTGTCGTGATTCGCCGATCCCGTGCCGCATACGCTGCTTCACCTCTCCCCGCCGGGGAGAGGTGACAAGCGGCGCCGCAATGCCATCATCACCGGAAGCGGTCGGGCGTCATTTCGTAGCGGCCATGCGCCTCGGACGGCGCGCGCCAAAACCCGAGCTTCTCGGCGACGCGCGCGGAGCGCGCGTGCTCCGGACGGATTTCGGCGACGATCCGGTCGAGGCCCACCGTCTCGAATCCGTGGCGCACGATCGGGGCGGCGGCCTCGGGCGCGTATCCCTGGCCCCAGGCCGCGCGCACCAGGCGCCAGCCGATCTCCACCTCGGGACCGACGGCGTCGCGCGGAATGAGCAGCACCCAGCCGAGAAAGCGATCCGGCGACCCCTTGGGGACGATGCACCAGTAGCCAAGGCCGTCCGGATAGGGCCGCGTGATGCGGTCGCGCAGGAACGCCTGGTGGGCCTCGCGTGTCCGCCCATGGTCCCGGGATGTAGCGCACCACCGCGGGATCGCGATCCATCGCCAGGCAGGCGTCGTAGTCGCCGATGGTGCGCGGGCGCAGCACCAGGCGGTCGGTCGCGAAGGTCGGCAAGGTCATGCGTCAGGGTTCGATCTGGCTGCGCGCGGCGCATCGCGCGAAGACGCGCCGCAGGCGCCGTGCTCGCATATAATGCCGGCGGCGCGAAGCGCCGACGTGCCATGTCTTGAGGATGGTCGCCAATGACAGCATTCGGAGCCGATGCATACTGCGTGTCCGGCCGGGCCGCCCGGCTATCATGCGTCCTCTCCGCGGTGCTGATGCTTGCGGCATCGAGCGGTGCGCCGCTCCAGGCGCAAGCGCTGCCGCCGCCGCCCGACACGAGCGCATTCGAGGCGCGCGTGGTCGAAACGGTGCGCGCGCTCGCGGAGAGCGAGCCGCGCCTCAAGCGCCTGACCCCGCAAAAGCGGAGGGCCGTGATCGAGTTCGTCATCGGCAACATGCTGTTCGTGGCGGCGCACGAACTGGGTCACGGCGTGCTCGCCGAATTGGAGCTGCCGAATCTTGGGCGCGATGAAGACGCCGCCGATGGCTTCGCCATTCTCACGTCTCTGAAGGTCGGAAGCGGGCTTTCGCATCGCGTGCTCGTGGAAGCCGCCAAGGGTTGGTATCTGGCCGACCTGCGGGACAAGAAAACCGGAGAAAAACCGGGCTACTACGACGCGCATGCGATGAATCTGCAGCGCGCCTATTACATCGTCTGCCTGATGGTCGGATCGAGCCCGGAACAATTCACCGAGCTGGCCGATCTCGCGAAGCTGCCGGAAGAGCGTCGGGAGAGCTGCAAAGGAGATTTCACCACCGCGCAGTGGTCCTGGGAGACGTTGCTCAAGCCGCGTCTGCGCGCTGCCGAGCAGCCGAAACAACGGGTCGAAGTGATCTATGGGGAGGCCAAGGGCAAGCTCGAAGTCTATGCGCGAATGTTTCGCGACCTGCGCTTCCTGGAGGCGTTGGCCTACTACGTCACCGAGCGGTTTGCCTGGCCGCAGCCGTTCGTCATGGAGATGCAAAGCTGCGGAGAGGTCGGCGCCAACTGGCGCTCGCGCAAGCTCAAGCTTTGCTACGAGATGGCGGAGGACTTTGCCGAGCTCTATCGCGACTATGGCAAACCGAAACCTTCGACGCGCAAGAAAAAGCCTTGACCGTTAGGTAGGGAGCGCGGCGCTCACCCGCCCAAGGTCTCGCGCAGGAATGCGCGCACCTCCTCGACCGCGCGGTCGGCGACGGCCTTGTCGTATTCCAGCCAGTGCCAGAGGAAGCGCCGCCCGGTCCGGTACGCCGGGTTGTCGAACGCGTGATGGGCGCCCGGATAGACGACGAGGCGCAAGGGTGCGCGCGTGCCGTCCTCGGCGGCGCTGTCGTCCCCGCCGCCGGTGCGCCGCACCAGCTCGCGGCAATCGGCGGCGCGCGTCCACTCGTCGCGCTCGCCGATCAGGATCAATGTCGGCACGGTGATCCGTCCGGTCACCGAGAAGCATTGCGGATAGAGCGCGATCGCGGCGCGGAACTTTTCCCGGAATTGGCGCTCGATGAAGCCGCGCTCGACGCTCCAGAGCGTTCGAGTGCCTCCGGCCGAAACCCCCATCACGGCGATCCGATCCGCAACGACGAATGGGCTTCCTCGCAGGAACATCAGCGCGCTGTAGGCGTCGAACAGGTCGGGCGCGATCTGCTCGTTGTTGCAGGCGCCGGCGATGCCGCGCGAGCCGTAGCTGTCCACCGTGAGTGCCGCGTAGCCCCACGAGGCCAACAGCCTTCCCCAGCGCTCGTCGATGCCGCGCCAGTCGCCGACGCAATCGTGCAGCAGCACGACGGCGGGATGGCGCCCGGCGCCGGGCGGCCGCCGGAGAAGCCCACGCAGCTGGTGCGGATTGGGCTTTGCCCAGGCGATCTCGAACTGCACCGGTTCGGGCGGGCGCCCCTCATCGGCGGCCGATCCCGCAAGCGCGCCGGCCGCAAGCACCGCGGCGGTGACGACGGCGAGGCGAAACGGTTGCGTGACCAGACGCGCCCGCATGATTTGACAAGCCTTTCCGAGGCTCGACGCGGCTTGAGCTTACGCATTGCGTCGTCCCCGCGAAAGCGGGGACCGCGCAACCGCGGGCCTCGATGTCGGCGATCATTGGAGGCCCGCTGGAGCCTGCGCTCGGGCCTCCGCTGGCCGGACCCGAGTGCGGGCATGACAGGCGAATGTCGCAAGGCCGGCGCGCGCTTCACCGTCCCGACCAGGCGTCCAGCACGAGGGCGGCGAACAACACCAGGCCGGCGTCGCGGTTGGACTTGAAGAGCTTGCAGGCAGAGCGCGGGATCGTTGACGTCGAGGCGGTGCACCTGCCAGGCGAGGTGCGCGCCGAACAGCGCCAGCCCGACGAACCCGATGGCGCCCGCGCCTGCAGCCGCAAGCGCCAGCGCGATCAGAAGCGAGCGCGAGCGCGTAGAAGGCGGCGAGCGCCGGGCGGGTGCGTTCGCCGAACAGCCGCGCGGTGGACTTGATGCCGATCAGCGCGTCGTCCTCGCGGTCCTGGTGCGCGTAGATCGTGTCGTAGCCGACCACCCAGGCGATCGCGCCCGCGTAGAGCAGCAGCGCCGGCGGATCGAGCCGGCCGAAGGCGGCGGCCCAGCCCATCAGCGCGCCCCACGAGAACGCCAGCCCGAGCGCGATCTGCGGCCACCAGGTGATTCGCTTCATGAACGGATAGGCCGCCACGATGGCGAGCGACGCGATGCCGACCGCGATCGCGAAGCGGTTGAAGCTGAGCAGCACCGCAAAGCCGACCAGCGCCTGCAGCACCAGGAAGGCCGCCGCCGCAGCGACGCTCACCTGCCCGGACGGGATCGGCCGCGAGCGGGTGCGCTCGACGCGGGCGTCGAGGTCGCGATCGATGAGGTCGTTCCAGGTGCAGCCGGCGCCGCGCATGGCGACGGCCCCGAGCGCGAACAGCGCGAGATGGGCAAGATTGGGCCGCGGGTCGCCCGCCGCGACGGCGGCGAGCGCGGCCGACCACCAGCACGGCAGCAGCAGCAGCCACGATCCGATCGGCCGGTCGGCGCGCGCCAGCCGCAGATACGGCCGCGTCCACGCCGGGGCCAGGCTATCGACCCAATTCCCACTGGAATCGGCGACCGGCCCGGCGCCGCTCATTGTTGAATGGAGGGGCCGGTCAAGGTGTCGAAGGTGCCGGTGCCGGACTTGGCCTTGCCGGTCGGGGCCCGGCTGGTGCCGAGCGCGTCGCTCAGGCCCGGGCCCGCCGGGATGGCGGGCGCGCCCGCCGCCGGACCGGCCGCGCAGGCCTGCCCGCGCAGCTTGATGGCGTGGGCCTGGTTCTTCTTCAACTGCGGGATCACCTCGGGCGGAATCATGCACCAGGCCTGCATTCGCCTCCATGTACTTGACGAATTTCGCCTCCGTGGCGGTGAACCGCTTGAGGGTGCTGCAGATTTCGCCGCGGTCCTTCTTCTCGATGGCGGCCTTGACGGCCTTGCTATCCTTCTCGACCTGTTCGCGCAGCGGCATGATGTCGTTTATGCAGGGCGGCGCCTGCGCAAGCGCCGCACCGCCGGGCGCCGCCAGCACCAGCGTCAGCGCGGTCGTGAGACGAATGGAGCAAAGCTGCAGCATCGGCAGAATTCCCGTTGCGGCCGACCGCCGCGAAATGTCGCCGTGACATAATCACCCTGCAATTCCGGCGACAAGGCGGCAGCGACCGATCGCAGCCGCTGGCGCGGCCGCGGTCGCGCCGTGAATCTTGCGGTTGTCGCATTTTCTGGGCGAACCGGCGTCCACTTCGCTGGAAAATGCTCTAAGCAGAGCCGATCGTCATGCCGGCCTACGATTTCCGCGCCCCCCGTCTCTACCTCGATGCACCGCTTGCGGCCGGCGCGGCCGTGCGGCTTGAGCCGGACCAGCGCCATTACCTTCTGACCGTGCTGCGGCTCGGTCCCGGCGATACGGTCCTGGTGTTCAACGGCCGCGATGGCGAGTGGCTGACCCGCATCGACGAGGCCGGCCGCAAGGCGACACAGGTCACTCTGCTGGCGCAGACCCGCGCGCAGCCGCCGCCGGGCGACCTGCATTACCTGTTCGCGCCGATCAAGCACGCGCGCCTCGACTACCAGGTGCAGAAAGCTGTGGAGATGGGGGCGTCGCGGCTGCAGCCGGTGGTCACACGGCACACCCAGACGGCGCGAATCAATCTCGACCGCATGCGGGCGAACGCCATCGAGGCGGCCGAGCAGTGCGGCATTCTCACTCTGCCCGCCATAGCGCCGCCGGTTAAGCTCGACGCGCTGGTGGCCGGTTTCGAGCACGAGCGGTTGCTCGTCTTCTGCGACGAGGACGCCGAGGTGAAGGATCCGGTGGCGGCGCTGGCGGGCGCGCGTCCACGCGACGGTTCGCCGCTTCCGATCGCGGTGCTGATCGGCCCGGAAGGCGGCTTTGCGCCGGAGGAGCGTGACGCCCTGTTGGGATTGCCGCGGGTGGTGCGCCTCGCGCTCGGGCCGCGCATCCTGCGCGCCGACACCGCCGCGGTGGCGGCGCTGGCGCTCACCCAGGCGGTGCTCGGCGACTGGCGGTGATCGGGCCGCTCCAGGACTCATCCGTCATTGCGAGGAGCGTAAGCGACGAAGCAATCCAGTACTGCACCGCCGTCCTGGATTGCTTCGCCTTCGGCTCGCAATGACGGGAAACGAGGACGCCACCGCGACGCTACTACGGCGCGTTCGACGGCCAGCCGTCGGCCAGCACGCGGCGGTCGATGTCGGTGACGCGCGAGACGCCGGTGAGCGCCATCGAGACGTCGAGCTCCTTGCGGATGACCTCGAGCGCGGTCTTGACGCCGGCCTCGCCGCCGGCGCCGAGCCCGTAGAGGAACGCGCGGCCGATCAGGCAGCCCTTGGCGCCGAGCGCGAGCGCGCGCAGCACGTCCTGGCCGGAGCGCACGCCGCCGTCGAACAGGATCTCCAGCTCGGAGCCGACCGCGTCGACGATGCGCGGCAGCGTCGAGATCGACGACGGCGCGCCGTCGAGCTGGCGCCCGCCGTGGTTCGAGACCACGATCGCGTGCGCGCCGGTCTTGGTGGCGAGGCGCGCGTCCTCGAGATCGAGGATGCCCTTGATGATCAGCTTGCCGGGCCACTGGTCGCGGATCCACTCGAGATCCTTCCAGCTGCAGCGTCGGGTCGAACTGGCCGGAGGTCCACTGCGCCAGCGACTTGATGCCGCTCATGTCGGGGATGTGGCCTTCGAGATTGCCGAAGCTCTTGCGCTTGCCCGTCAGGACGCTCGATCGCCCACGCCGGCTTGGTGGCGATGTCGATGACGTTGGCGAGCTTGATCTGCGGCGGCACCGTCATGCCGTTCTTGATGTCGCGGTGGCGCTGCCCTTGCACCTGCAGGTCGGCGGTGAGCATGAGCGCGCTGCACTTGGCGGCGGCGGCGCGCTCGATCAGCGAGCGCGCGAAGCCGCGGTCGCGCATGACATAAAGCTGGAACCAGAACGGCTTGTCGGTCGCCGCCGCCACGTCCTCGATCGAGCAGATCGACATGGTGGAGAGCGTGAACTGCACGCCGGCCGCATGCGCGGCCTTGCACGCGAGGATCTCGCCGTCGACGTGCTGCATGCCGGTCAGGCCGGTCGGCGCCAGCGCGATCGGCAACGCCACCGGCTCGCCCACCATGGTGCTGGAAAGCTCGCGCTTGTCGACGTCGACCAGCACGCGCTGGCGCAGCTTGATCCTGTCGAGGTCGTCGCGGTTCGCGCGCAGCGTCTCCTCGGCGTAGGAGCCGCAATCGGCGTATTCGAAAAAGGCGCGCGGCACCCGGCGCTTGGCCATCAGCCGCAGGTCTTCGATCGAGGTGACGTTCCGCATGCTCATCGGCGTTCGGTCCCGTGTGCGCGATCCTGCCATAGCATGCCGGGCGCGCTTCGCCACGATGCCGCGCCGCAGGGCCTGCCTGTCATGCTCGCGGAGGCGGGCATCCAGTAGCCACCGACATCGAGAATTTTGGCAAGCCGGGATCACTGGGTCCCCGCTGGAGCCTGTACTCGGGCCGGCCGAAGGCCGGACCCGAGTGCGGGGACGCCACTGTCGTGTCGGTTCGGCATCCGTTCTGCATCGGCCGACGGCAGGGCTGGAACGAACGGGCGCTCCCATTCGTTTTCATCCCGGGCCAGGTATTCGGCTAGGGAGCGCACCCATGGATCAAGGACGCACGGCGCGGAACGCGAACGGGAGGGCGTCGGCCATCCGGCCGAGAAGCCGAAGAAGCAGCTCGACAAGGAGCTCGACGAGGCGCTCGAGGACTCGTTCCCGGCCTCCGATCCGCCTGCCCCGTCGCAGCCGACCGGCACGGAGCCCGCCGGCGACCCCAAGGTCAAGCCGTAGCGCCCGTGTCTCGTGTCCTGCGGCGGGCACGCCGTCAGCAGTGCGCAGGCGGGAGTGTCTTCCTGATCGGTCGTGCGCCACCGCGGAGGGGTCCGTCCGGCTCGTAACCACGGCGAAGATAGAAGCCTTCAGCGTTCGCGCTCGCGTCCGCGCGCACCGTTCGCACGCCGCGGGTTCGCATCAGTTGCTCGAGCCTGCCCAGCAGTTCGGTCCCGATCCCTTGGCCGGCGAATTCCGGGTCCGTATACAGTCCTTCCAGTCGATTGCCGCGAATGGCGCCCCAGCCGACCACCCGTCCACCTATCGCGGCGGTCCATATATCCATCTCACGAATCTTGGTTTCCATGCCGCCGATCGTAAGGTTGGCTGCCCAGGCTTCGGCTTCCGGGTTGGACATGCCATGTGGCGCCAGCGCGAGGATGGATTCCCGTCGCAATTCAAGCAGCTGCGGCGCGTCCGCAGGCGTCGCTGCGCGATGAGTAGCGATCACGCCGGGGCGCGGGTCCACCAGCAGCGCTGGCCCGGGTAGAGCACCAGCCCACCCCACTGCGGAATCCATCGCTGCTCGAACACCGCCACGCATTCCCGCCGCAGCGGCCCGGGCAGCGGCGTGATGCGGATACGCGGGCGCTCGGCGCGCGCCTGCGAGGACAACTCGGTCGCCGATGCGGGAAGGGCGTGCGGTTGGGGCCGGCCCGTCGACCCCGCCGATGCCACCGGTGCCCACAAGCACGCTCCCAGCAAGCCCACGACGATCGCCAACGGCCACGCTCGAACATCCGCCCCTCTCGTCCTGCCGCGCGATCCTACGGCAGGACGGCAGCGAGAACAAACCTGGCCGCATTGGCACGGTGCGGCAGCGCGCTTATTCTCCCGCCATGGCCGAACCCCGCAGCCAGCACGAGGAGGACGAGGCGCGCCGGCGCGAAGCCGAGCAGATTCTCGCCGATCTCAAGCGCCGTGGCCCGAGCCTTGCCGGCTCGTCGATGGCGGACGCCGCGCGGCGCGCGGTCGATCATTTCGGCGGCAAGGATGCGGTCGGCACCGCGGAGGGAGGCGGCACCGATCCGATCGAGCTGTGGGGCCGCCGCATCGGGCGGGTGCTGAGCCTGGTCGTGTTCATCGGGCTCGCGATCTACCTGTTCGCGACCTACGCGGTGCGCTGACCCGATGGACGACCGAGCGCGCCGCGACACGCTTCCTTGGCGCCACTACAAGGCGCCCACGCTCGCCGAATTCGAGGCGCTCGCGACCGAGGAGTTCCACCGGCTGCCGGCGCAGTTCCGGGCGATGTGCGGCGACCTCGTCATCCGGGTCGAGGATTTCGCCACCGACGAGGTGCTCGACCGCATGGGCATTCAGGACCCGTTCGAGCTGACCGGCCTGTTCGAGGGCGTCGGCCTGCCGTTCCAATCGACCAGCGATTCCGGCCGCATGCCCAACATGGTGTGGCTGTTCCGCCGGCCGATCCTCGACGAATGGGCCGAGCGCGACGAGACCTTGGGGACGATGGTGCTGCACGTGCTGGTGCACGAGATCGGCCACCATTTCGGCCTCTCGGATGAAGGCATCGCGGCGATCGAGCGGGCGGCCGAGTAAGGCGCCTAACGAGCGATCCTGATGCTGCCGTCTCCCAAGATGGTTCCGATCGGCGGTGAAAGCTCCAGCTGCGCGGACCGCGCCGCGATCCGGCGCTCGTTCAGCCAGTTCGGGAACCACATGGCGATCGACGGGAAAACCAGCACCAGCACCACGCAGATGCACTGGATGACCATGAAGTCCGCCATGCCCCGGTAGATGAGCTTCAGGTTCCACTCCTTGACCGCCTGCTTGAGGTAGTACGCCGACATCGCAACCGGCGGCGACAGGAATGCGGTCTGCAGCACCACGGCGACGATGCAGCCGAACCACACCATGTCGTAGCCCAGTCCCTTGGCGACCGGGGCGAGCAGCGGCAGGAAGACAAGCACGATCGCCGGCCATTCGAACGGCCAGCCGAGCAGGAAAATGACGGCGAGCAAGAGCGTCATCGTGCCCCAAGAGGGCAACGGCGCTGCCAGCAGCATGTTGGTGATCCAAGTGGCGGTGCCGAGCCATGCGAACACCGCGCCGAACACATTGGAGGCCACGGCGAGGAACAGCACCATGCTGGTGGTCGCCAGCGTGTTGTAGCAGGCCTGCAGCAGCCCCTTCCAGGTGAACTCGCCGTAGGCGACGACCAGCAGGATGGCGCCGAGCGCGCCGAGCGCGGCGGCCTCCGATGCGGTCGTCAGGCCGGCGAGAATGACCCCGAGCGTCATGATGGTCAGCACGGTGACCGGAAGCAGGCCGACGACGCACTCCCACAGCACGACCTTCATCGAGGTCGGGCGCTCCTCCTTCGGCACCGGCGGCCCGAGCTTCGGGTTGATGTAGCAGCGGCCGAGCGTGTAGACGATGTACATGCCGGACAGCAGAAAGCCCGGTCCGAACGCGGCCGCGTAGAGATCGATGATCGAGATGTCGAGCACCGGCGCCATCACCACCAGCATCACCGAAGGCGGGATGAGAATGCCGAGCGTGCCGCCGGCGGCGATGGCATCCCGCCGACATGCGCACGTCGTAACCGGCCCGGATCATCATCGGTCCGGCCATGATGCCGAGCAGCGCCACCGTGGCGCCGACCGTGCCGGCCGCGATGCCGAACAGCGTCGCGGTGACGATCACCACCACGTAGAGCGCGCCGCGCACGGGCGCGAACAGGTCGCGGAACGCCTTGAACAGTCGTTCCATCAGGCCGGCCTGGTCGCACACGTAGCCCATCAGGATGAACATGGGGACGGCGACGAACTCGTCCTGCTTCATCAGGCCGAAGGTCTGCAGGTAGGCGAGATTGAACACGCGCACGCCGAGGCCGAAGTAGCCGAAGATCAGCGCGAGGAAGAGCAGCGTGAAGCTGATCGGAAGGCCGATGAAGATCGCCGCCAGCATCACCAGCAGCATCGCCATTCCGAGGAATTCGAGACCGGTCATACTTCGAGTTTCTCCCGATGCTCGAACTCACGCCCGAAGCGGATCTGGTAGACGCACTTGAGCACTTCGGAGACGCCCTGGATCATGAACAGAAGGGCCGAGAGCGGAATGACGGCGCGGAAGGGCCACATGATCGCGCGCCACAGGCTCTCCTGGGAGCGCTCCCCGGTCACGTATGAGTGGATGACGTCGTCGATGCTGATCGCCATCATGGTGATCATCACCGGGAAGAACAGGACCAGATACGAGACCAGGTCGACGATGCCCTTGGTTCGCTCCGAGTAGTTCTCCCAGAAAATATCGGTGCGCACATGCGCGCCCTTGTACAGCGCGTAAGCGCAGCCGAGCATGAAGGCCGAGCCGTTCGCCATGGTGCTCGACTCGAAGACCCACACGGTCGGTGAACGGAAGAAATAGCGCGCGACCACCTCGTAGGTGATCGAGGCGACGAGAAACAGCATTGTGAGCGCGATCAGCCGTCCGGTCGCGTCGGAAAAGCTGTCGATCAGACGGATGATCGCGTAGTAGATGGGCGGGAAATCGCGCGGTGCGCCGCTCGCGTGCGGCGGTCCGGTGTCGACCGACATCGATGCTCCCCTGGCCGATGTCACGGATATTCACACAAGCAGGTTTCGCCTCGTGGCCTTCGATACGGACGGGCGCCCGATTTGGGTCGGGCGCCCGCCACGCGCCAGGCGAGATTGGCAGACCGCGTTACTTGCCGAGGTAGACCTTGTCCTTCCAGTAGAAGTTGCCGGCCAGGTCGTAAGGCGGGAACCACGACAGGCGGAACGGCACCACCTTTCCGGCATACGCCTTCTGGCTCTCGATCACCTTCTTGTAGAAGGGACTTTTCGCGGCGTACTCGGTCTGGATCTTCTCCCACTCGGTGAGGAAATTGATCAGGACGTCGTCCGGCATACGCCGCATCTGGACGCCCTCCTTGATCAGCTCCTGGCAGGCGTCCGCGGTTTCGCGGTTGAAGGCGAAGTTGCGCATCGTCGTGGCGTATACGGATGCCACCTTGACCATCTCCTGCAGGTCGGGCGGGAGCTTCTTCCAGACGTCGGCGTTGAACATCAGCTGTCCGCCGGTCACCGGCTCGTGCATACCCGGCGTGTAGTAAAACTTTGCGGTCTTGTGCAGGCCGAGCTTCTTGTCTTCGAGGCAGTTGATCCATTCGGCGCCCTCGATCACGCCGCGCTCCATCGCCGGTACGATTTCCTGGCCCGGGATGGTCACCACGGAGACGCCAAGCCTCCCGTAGGTCTCGGCCCCGATGCCGTAGATGCGATACTTCAAGCCCTTGAGATCGGCGAGGCTCTTTATTTCTTTCTTGAACCAGCCCATCCCCTGCGGGTAGTCGGTCGGAATCGGGAAGCCGACGATGTTGAGCTTGAGGTGATCTCTGTAGAACTCCTCGAGCAGCGCCATGCCGCCGCCGTCATAGTACCAAGCGTAATAGTCGTTGCCGTCCATCCCGAACAGCGGGCCGTGCGACATCGGAATGGTCGCCGTGTTGCGTCCCTGGATGTAGCCGAAGGGCGACATGCCGACGTCGAGGACGCCTTTGGACGTCGCGTCGAAAACTTCGAACGGCGGGACAATCGCGCCGCCCGGCAGGGTTTCGATCTTCAGCCGCCCGGCCGACATCTTCTCCACCGTCTCTGCCCAGAGCTTGAAGATCAGGTGGAAGTTGGATGCGGCCGGATGGGACGATTGCCCCTTCAGGACGATCGGCTTGGGGGCCTGCTGCGATACTGCCGGTCCGGGCGAAGCCAGGAGGCAACCTGCCGCCGCAAAAGCGAGCAGGGTCGGAAGCCGTTTGCGCATTGTTTGGTCTCCCTCGGTGCGCCTTATTGGGTGGCGCGGTGCATTCTGCACGGCCGAGGGTAGGGGACGCCGTTTCGGGCTGTCAAACATAATATGACCTGACCTCGTACAACTTCGCCCGAGCAGGTCGGCACGCAACCCGCGCGCTCCGTCGCGCGCGCTTCGAACCGGCGGCCCCGTTGCTTTACTCCGCGCCATGGACAAGGACGAGGGCGCCGCGGCCGGGCCGCAGCGCGCCGCCGTTGCGAGCTCAAAGCGAGGCCATCCAGCGTCGCGCACGCGATACCTTGCGGCCACCGGGTCGCTTGGTCGCTCACGCCCTCGCGATGTCGTGAAGGCGGCGGCGCTTGACGGGGTCGCCGGGCCGCGGCATGGGAACCGGCCTGCGGAGATTGGCGATGGAAAAGTTCACCGTGCTCGAAGGCGTCGCGGCGCCGCTCAAGATGATCAACGTCGATACCGACGCGATCATCCCGAAGCAGTATCTGAAAACGATCAAGCGCACCGGCCTCGGCAAGGGCCTGTTCGCCGAGAAGCGCTATCGCGACGACGGCTCGGAGAACCCGGACTTCATCCTCAACAAGCCGGCCTACCGCAACGCCAAGATCCTGGTCGCGGACGACAATTTCGGCTGCGGCTCCTCGCGCGAGCACGCGCCGTGGGCGCTGCTCGACTTCGGCATCCGCTGCGTGATCTCGACCTCGTTCGGCGACATCTTCCACAACAACTGTTTCAAGAACGGCGTCCTGCCGATCCGCGTTTCGCCGGAGGACCTGGAGAAGCTGTTCGACGACGCCGAGCGCGGCGCCAACGCGACCTTGACGATCGACCTCCCGAACCAGGAGATCCGCGGACCGGACGGCGGCGTCGTCAAGTTCGAGGTCGACCCGTTTCGCAAGCACTGTCTGCTCAACGGCCTCGACGACATCGGGCTGACGATGGAGAAGGCCGGCAAGATCGCCGGCTACGAGGCGAAGACGCAAGCGGCGCGCCCCTGGGCGTGATGTAGGGTGGGCAAAGGCGCGCGCTTGCGCGACGTGCCCACGAGCTGACTCCGGCGACAGCCGCGCCATCCTGCAGAACGCGTGGGCACGGCGCCTTTGGCGCCTTTGCCCACCCTACGCGAGCCTGGCGGTCTGAGCGCTCAGCACGCGCACCAGCTCGGCCGGCGCGATCTCGATCTGCAACCCGCGCCGGCCGCCGTTGACCATCACGGTCGCAAACGCGAGCGCCGCTTCGTCGACGAAGGCGCGCACGCGTCGGCGCTGGCCGAACGGCGAGATGCCGCCGACGCGGTAGCCGGTGACGCGTTCGGCCTCGGCCGGCGGCAGCATCGCGGCATCCTTGGCGCCCGCCGCCGCGGCCAGCCGCTTGAGGCTGACCTCGCGATCGGACGGTGCCAACACGCACACGACCTCGCCGCCCGCCTTTGCCATCAAGGTCTTGAGTAGCCGCGCCGGCTCGATGCCGAGCGCCTCGGCGGCCTGCATGCCGACACGCGCGGCCTGTGGATCGTAGTCGTATTCGTGCAGCACGAAGGCGACGCCCGCCCTCTCCAGCGCCACCGTCGCGGGCGTGCCCTTCGCCATCGGTCAGTAGGCGTACTCGGTGAACACCGGCTCCACCGACCGCTGCCACGGTCCGGTGTACTTCTCCAGCAGCTCCTCGGCCGGCGTGATGCCGCGCGAGACGAACTCGTCGAGCGGATCGAGGTACTGCGTCTCGTCGTCGCCCTCGCGGTCGAGGCGCGCGCGCCGCGCGAGACCCGCGCGCGCGAGCGCGAGAGATTGCTTGGCGAGATCCAAAACCGTGCCGGCGCGCATCCTGGCCTTGAAGCCGAGCTTGGGGACGTCGTCGCGCAGCTGTTGGCGCTCCTCGGCGTTCCAGTTCTTGACCAGATCCCAGGCCGCCTCGAGCGCCTCCTCGTCGTACAGCAGGCCGACCCACAGCGCCGACAGCGCCGGCAGCCGCCCCCAGGGACCGCTGTCGGCGCCGCGCATTTCGAGGAAGCGCTTGAGACGCACCTCGGGGAAGATGGTCGTCAGGTGGTTCGCCCAGTCCGACATCGTCGCCCGCTCGCCCTGCATGCCCGGAAGCTTGCCGGCGAGCAGGTCGCGGAACGACTGGCCGGCGACGTCGATGTATTCGTCGCCGCGTTTGACGAAGTACATCGGCACGTCGAGCGCATAGTCGACGTAGCGCTCGAACCCCATGCCGGGCTCGAACGCCCACGGCAACATGCCGGCGCGATCGTTGTCGGTATCGCGCCAGATCTCGGAGCGCATCGACAGGAACCCGTTCGGCTTGCCTTCGGTGAACGGCGAGTTGGCGAACAGCGCGGTCGCGACCGGCTGCAGCGCAAGCGAGACCCGCAGCTTCTTGACCATGTCGGCTTCCGAGGAGAAGTCGAGATTGGCCTGCACCGTGCAGGTGCGGTACATCATGTCGAGGCCACGGCTCCCGACCTTGGGCATGTAGGCCGTCATGATCCGGTAGCGCCGCTTGGGCATCACCGGGACTTCGGCGCGCGTCCATTTCGGCGCCATGCCGAGGCCGAGGAAGCCGATGCCGAGCGGAGCCGCGACCTCGCGCACCTGCGCCAGGTGCGCCTGCAGTTCCGTGCAGGTCTGATGCACGGTGGCGACGGGCGCGCCGGACAGCTCGAACTGTCCGCCGGGCTCGAGCGAGATCGCGCCGCCGCCGGTCACGTCGAACAGTCCGATGATATTGCCGTCGTCGAGGATCGGCTCCCAGCCGAGCAGCATCTGCATGCCTTCGAGCAGCGCCTTGATGCCACGCGGCCCCGCATAGGGCACGGGCTCGTGGCGGCCGACCGCAAAGGCGAATTTCTCGTGCTCGGTGCCGATGCGGAACGCCTGCTTCGGCTTGCAGCCGGCCTCGAACCACGCGACCAGCTCGTCGCGCGTTTCGATCGGCGTCATGTCCACTTGGTCGCGAGCCATCGGGGGTCCGGGTGCGGCGGGGCGGCGACCTTACACGCGCCGATCAAAAGGGCAACGACGCCAGGTGTTTGAGACGCGCCATTGCTCCAGTGGGGGAAAGTTCAAATCTAAAACCGCACTAGACTCATGAAGCTTGCCGGCGTCCTTCGATTCTGAATGGTCAGGCGAGCTTCGCGAAATCGGGACACTAGCGCTGCAATTCTCGCTCGATGGCGCGGCGCGCGGCCGCGCGATGCTCCGGCCGCAGATGGGCCGCTACCATGCGGATCGCGGTCGCCAACACCGCCGCATCGTCGGTGAAGCCGAGCAGCGGCATGACGTCGGGCATGAAATCGATCGGCAGCACGAAATAGGCGAGCGCCGCCAGCAGGGCGGCCTTCACCTTCAGCGGCGTGTCGCGGTCGAAGGCGCAGTAGTAGGCCGTGAGCAAGTCTTCGGCGAACGGCAGGCCGGCGGCGACCCGGCGCAACTTGCGCCAGAAGCCTGGCGCACGGTCGCCTCGTCCCGCCGTGCCCGTCGCGCGGCGCGCGGGTCGAGCCCGGCGTCTTGCCAGGATGCGGTGCGGGAACGCGCCATGGTGTACCTCCCGAAGCGATCGGTTACCGATAAATGGTGGCGCCGAATCTGCAAGACAATGCCGCCGGAGACCTCGGCGTTCCTGGCCTCAGAGCGCTCTTCAAGCCCGGAATGACCAATCGGGTGCTTCCAATCGAACCGAGCATGGTCTAGCCGCCGCCGGCGATCCTATCCATGGCGGCGGCCAGCTTGGTGTCGTGCTCGGTCAGGCCGCCCGCGTCATGGGTCGAGAGCGTCACCTCGACGGTCTTGTAGACGTTCCGCCATTCGGGATGGTGGTCCATCTTCTCGGCCACCAGCGCAACCCGCGCCATGAAGCCGAAGGCGGCGTTGAAATCCTTGAACACGAAAGTCTTGGCGATGGCGTCGCGTCCTTGCACCTCGCTCCAGCCGGTAAGCTTCGCGAGCGCGGCCGCGCGCGCTTCTCCGGTCAGTTTCTGTGCCATGCGTGTCACTCCCGAAGGGCCGCCGCCGTCGCACCCGCCGGCGAGGCGGAGCTAAGCGGATACGCGGCCTCCACGATATAGGGTCCGCCGCCGGTCGAGGCGCGCGAGGAGTACAGCACGAATCGCGCAACCCGGAACGGAGCCGAGCGGAACAATCCGCGCTCAGCCAGATACTCCGCGACCTGCCGGCTAGTCGAATCGCGCAGGCGCGCGAGCGTCACATGGGGCGTGAACTTGCGGCCCTCGGGGACGAGCCCGACCCGCTGCAGCAGCCGCTCATGCTCGGCCTGCAATTCAATGAGCGGGGCGACGGGCGGTATCGAGGCGATCACGGCGCGCGGCTTGCGTCCGCCGAACGAGGCGAGTCCGTCGAAACGCAGCTCGAAGCCGCGGCGCTTCACCTGGTCGAGCAGGTAGGCGATCTCGCGCGCGAGCGCATCGTCGACGTCGCCGATGAAGCGCAGCGTCATGTGGTAGTTCTCCGGGTCGATCCAGCGCGCGCCGGGCAGGCCGCCGCGCAGCGTCGCCAGCGAGAGGGCGATGTCGGCGGGGATTTCCAGCGCGGTAAACAGGCGCGGCATTTCGCCACTCGAGCACGAGAATCAGCAACGCAACGAGCACCCGAATAGAATGGGGGCATTGCGGCGGCCGGGCAACCGCGCTGGGCGGCTGTCGCGACCCTGGTCGGGCCGCGCAATCCTGTCGCAGACGCCGGCTTCGGTGCTCGCTCCTCAGGATGAGGTCGAACAAGCTCCGCGCCTCATCCTGGAGGAGCCGCGCGAAGCGCGGCGTCTCGAAGGATGGCCACGGAAACAACTGACGCTCTACCCCTGCGACTTACGCGCTGCCAGCGCCTTGCGCACAAGCTCCTCGGCCTTGGGCAGAAGGCCGCGCACGATCATATCGACGCCGGCCGCCGTCGGATGAATGCCGTCGCGCTGATTGAGCGCCGCCTCGGCGGCGACCCGGTCGAGGAAGAACGGATAGAGAATGACATCATGCGCGCCGGCGAGATCCGCATAGATTGCGTCGAAGCGGCGGACATAGTCCGGACCCATGTTGGGCGGCGCCCGCATGCCGGCGAGCAGCACGACAATCCGGCGCGCGTTGAGCCGGCGCAGGATTTCGTCGAGCGCCCGCCGCGTCGCCTCCGGATCGACGCCGCGCAACGCATCGTTGGCGCCCAGCTCGACGATCACGGCCTCGGTGCCCTCGGGCACCGACCAGTCGAGGCGCGCAAGCCCGCCGGCGGCGGTATCGCCGGACACTCCGGCGTTGACGACCTCGACCGCATGGCCCTTCGCCCGCAAGGCTCGCTCGAGCTTGACCGGGAAAGCCTCTTCGGCGGCGATCCCAAGGCCTGCGGTCAGCGAATCGCCGAGCGCCACGATCTTGACCGGCCGCTCGGCCGCGCCCGCCGCCGGCGCCCATGCCAGCACGGCGGCCAGCGCGGCAGCCATCAGGACGCTCGTGGGTGCAAAGAGCGCCAGGCGCGCCTGGACCCGTCGGCCGTCCTCCCCATATGACGAGGATCGCGCGCGCTGCCGAAACGCCCTCCAACACCGCGTCATGAACGACACCTCGACAATGCCCACCTCGCAGCCGGCGATCGCGCTCCGCGGCGTCGACCTTTCACTCGGCCGCGGCGCGGCCCGCGTTCATATCCTCAAGGATATCGATTTGCATATAGGGCAGGGCGAGGCCGTCGGCCTCGTCGGTCCGTCCGGCTCGGGCAAGTCGACGTTGCTGATGGTGATGGCCGGACTGGAGCGCCCGGACGCCGGAACCGTTGAGGTCGCGGGGGCCGATCTCGGTCGATTGAGCGAGGACGGCCTCGCGCGCTTCCGCGGTCGCAATGTCGGCATCGTGTTCCAGTCGTTCCATCTGATCCCGACGATGAGCACGCTGGAGAACGTCGCCGTGCCGCTCGAGCTTGCAGGCGCCGTCGACGCCTTTGCGCGCGCCGAGCACGAGCTCGCGCTGGTCGGGCTCGCGGAGCGGCTCAACCACTATCCGGCGCAGCTCTCGGGCGGCGAGCAGCAGCGCGTCGCGATCGCCCGCGCGCTGGCGCCCAGCCCGGCCATCGTGGTCGCCGACGAGCCGACCGGGAATCTCGACGAGGCCACCGGTCGGCAGATCATCGACCTGTTGTTTGCCGAGCACGCGGCGCGCCGGACCACGCTGGTCCTGGTCACCCATGATGCGGCGCTCGCGTCGCACTGCGACCGCGTCGTGCGGCTGCGCTCGGGTCGGATCGAGGCGGAGCCTCGGAAAGCCGCGACTCGATGAGCGCGCGGGCCGCCACGGTCGCAAGCGGGCCCGGTCGCGGCACCATGTTGTCGTTGCGGCTCGCGCTCCGCGAGCTGCGCGGAGGCATGCGCGGATTCCTGGTGTTCATCGCCTGTATCGCGCTCGGCGTCATGGCGATCGCCGGCGTCGGTTCGTTCGCCCGCAGCCTCGTCGACGGTCTTGCCCGCGAGGGACGCGTGATCCTCGGCGGCGACCTTGCATTCTCGATCATCCATCGCGAGGCAAGCGCGGCCGAGCGGGCGTTCCTCGAGAGCAAAGGCAAGGTGTCCTCCGCTGCCACCATGCGGGCGATGGCTCGCACCCCTGACGCGCGCTCGGCGCTGGTGGAGCTCAAAGCGGTCGACGCCGTCTATCCGCTCTACGGGACGCTTGCGCTCGACCCTCGGCGCGATCTTGCCGGCACGCTTGCCGCGCGCGACGGCGTCTTCGGCGCGGCCGCCGACGCCATCCTGCTGGCGCGGCTCGATCTCGCGCTCGGGGCCCGCCTTTCGGTCGGCGCCGCCACGATCGAGATCCGCGCCGTGCTCAACGCCGAGCCCGACAGGCTGGCCGGCGGCGTGGGATTCGGCCCACGGCTGCTCGTCAGCGAGGAAGCGCTGCGCGCGAGCGGCTTGCTGCAGCCGGGCAGCCTGGTGCGCTGGCACTACCGGCTGCGGCTGCCCGCCGACAACGCCGGCGACCGCGCCGCGGATGCGGTCGCGGCCGAGGCGCAGGCCAAATTCCCGGAGGCCGGCTGGGAGGTGCGCACGCGCGCCAACGCCTCGCCGCAGCTCGAGCGCAACATCGAGCGCTTCACGCAATTCCTGACGCTGGTCGGACTGACGGCGCTGCTGGTCGGCGGCGTCGGCGTTGCCAACGCGGTCAAGGGCTATCTCGAGCGCAAGCGCGAGGTCATTGCCACCATGAAGGCGCTCGGCGCCACCGGCGGCCGCGTGTTCGCGGTCTACCTCCTCCAGACCTTGCTGCTCGCCGGCGTTGGCACCGGCATCGGCCTTGTCGCCGGCATTGCGTTGCCGTTTCTGATCGCCGCGGCCTTCGGCGCGATCATCCCGCTGCCGATCGCGCCGTCGGTGCATGCCGGCGAGCTTGTGCTCGCGACCTGCTATGGGTTGTTCACCGCGCTCGCCTTTGCACTATGGCCGCTCGGCCGCGCGCACGATGTGCCGGTATCCGCGCTCTATCGCGACGCGGTGGCACCGGAACGACGCTGGCCGCGGCTGCGCTACGTCGTCCTGACCACGGGCGTCATCGTGGGCCTCGCGGGCCTCGCGGTGGCGTTCGCCTACGAGCGTCGGATCGCGTTGATCTTCGTGGCATCCGCGGCCGGCACGTTCGTGGCGCTGCGACTGATCGCGGCGCTGGTGATGGCGGTCGCCCGCCGCCTGCCGCGGTCGCGCTCGATGGTCGTGCGGCTCGCCGTCGCCAATATCCACCGGCCCGGCGCGCTCACCCCGACGGTGGTGCTCTCGCTCGGATTGGGTCTGGCCCTGCTGGTGACGGTAACGCTGATCGATGGCAATTTGCGGCGCCAACTGAGCGCGGCGCTGCCCGAGCGCGCACCCTCCTTCTACTTCCTCGATATTCAGCAGGGCGACGGCGCGCGCTTCGACGCCCTGGTCGAGCAGCATGCGCCCGGCGCCAAGCTCGACCGCGTACCGATGCTGCGCGGGCGCATCGTCGGCGTGAATCGCACCCGCGCCGAGGATGTGAAGGCGCCGCCGCAAGCCGCCTGGGCGCTGCAGGGCGATCGCGGCATCACCTTTGCGGCCACAATCCCGGAAGGCTCGCGGATCGTCGCCGGGGAGTGGTGGCCGGCGAACTACGCGGGCCCGCCGCTCGTTTCGCTCGAGAAGCGGATCGCCGACGGGCTGGGCCTCACCGTCGGCGATCGGCTCACGGTCAACGTGCTGGGACGAAACATCGACGCCACCGTCGCCAACCTGCGCGCGGTCGACTGGCAGACGCTGGGGATCAACTTCGTCCTGGTCTATTCGCCCGGCAGCTTTGCGGGGGCGCCGCACACGTCGATCGCGACCCTCACGCATCCGAACGGCGCAAGCGCCGCCCAGGACGTCGCCCTGATCAAGGCGACCGCCGAGGCCCTCCCGGGAGTGACCGCGGTGCGCGTCAAGGATGCCCTGGACGCGGTCGGCGGGCTGATCGCCAATCTCGTGTCGGCTGTGCGCGGGGCGAGCGTGCTGTGCATTGTGTCGGCGATCCTGGTCCTGGGCGGCGCGCTGGCCGCAAGCCATCGTCACCGGGTCTACGAGGCGGTGATCCTGAAGACGCTGGGGGCCACCCGCCGCCGGCTGCTGGCGGCCTATGCGCTCGAATATCTGACGCTGGGGGCCGCAACCGCCGTGTTCGGCGTTGCGGCCGGGTCGATCGCCGCCTGGTTCGTGGTCGCCGATGTGATGAATCTCGGCTTCGTATGGTTACCGGGACCGGCGCTCGCCGCCGCCGGGGGCGCCCTGCTCTTGACTGTGGCTTTCGGCCTGATCGGAACCTTGACGGCGCTCGGCCAGAAGCCTGCCCCGGTGCTGCGAAACCTGTAAGGGGCGCGCCGGCAAGAATGGTTACCCCTTTTCTATCCGGGCGGCCCGACCGGGATCGGCCCAGCCCAAAAGCGAGGCCAGATTTGCGACAATCCGCCGCGTCCCCTGCCATGACCGGGACGCGATGCCGCGGATTATGGTCTTGAGCGGGAAAGGCCGCTCACCCATATTGGTGTCGCCACCGCGCCGTGCTGCGCCCCATGGGGAGCGAACCGTCGCCAGTCAAGGGCAAGCAAAGGGGTTTCGACGATGTCGGACTATGATCGCAATGTCGCCGCCGCGAAGTGGGGCCGCCCGCTTACGCGCGCCGAGACCACCGTCATCGACGCTGGTCTGCGCGCCTACATGCTGCGGATCTATAACTACATGGTGCTCGGCCTTGCCATCACGGGCTTCGCCGCGCTCGGCATCTACATGCTGTCGGTGACGAGTGATCCGGCGGCTGCGGTTCAAGGCGTCAAGCCTCTCGCGCGCGGGATGTACCTGACGCAGTTCGGTTACACGTTGTTCGTCAGCCCGCTGAAATGGGCGCTGTTCCTCGCTCCGCTGGCGCTGGTGTTTTTCTTCAGCGCGCGCATCGAGCGGATGAGCACGACGACGGCACACATCACGTTCTGGGTTTTTGCTGCCCTGATCGGGGTGTCGCTCGGCTCGATCTTCATGGTCTATACGCAGACCTCGATCGTGCGGGTGTTCTTCATCACGGCGGCGGCGTTCGGCGCGCTCAGCCTTTGGGGCTACACGACCCAGCGCGATCTGTCCGGCTGGGGCTCCTTCCTGTTCATGGGCCTGATCGGCGTGATCATCGCGTCGATCGTGAATGCCATCTGGCCGAGCGGCATGCTCACCTTCATCGTGTCGGTCGTCGGCGTCCTCGTGTTCGCCGGCCTCACCGCGTACGATACGCAGCGCTTGAAGACCGAGTACATGTACGGCGCGATGGAAGGCGAGGTGCTCGAGAAGGCCGCCATCATGGGCGCGCTCTCGCTCTACCTCAACTTCATCAACATGTTCACGCTGCTGCTGCAGCTGTTCGGCAATCGCGAATAGTCGTCGCGACCACTAAGGCGAATCGCGAAGGCCCCGGCCAAGCCGGGGCCTTTTCGTTTGCGCGGATGCTGGCTAGAAAGACATTCGCCGGCAACGCGCCCACGCACCCGCTATGACCATCCATTCGATCCGCGCGGCCGGTCCGGCCGACATTCCGGCGATCACCCGCATCTATGCCCACGCCGTTGCGGCACGGCACCGCCTCGTTCGAGCTCGATCCGCCGGACGAGGCCGAGATGGCGCGCCGGCAGCGCGCTCTCGCCGAGGGCGGCTTCCCGTATCTCGTCGCCGAGCTTGACGGGGGGATCGCCGGCTACGCTTATGCCGGGCCTTATCGCGCGCGGCCGGCCTACCGTTTCAGCGTCGAGGATTCGGTCTATGTCGCCGCCGAGGCGCATCGCCGCGGTGTCGGCCGCGCCCTGCTCGACCGGCTGATCGTCGAGGCGGAAGCCCGCGGCTTCCGCCAGATGATCGCGGTGATCGGCGACTCCGCTCAGGCGCCCTCGATCGAATTGCATCGGGCGGCGGGGTTCCGGCTGATCGGTGCGATCGAGGCGGTGGGATTCAAATTCGGCCGCTGGCTCGATTCCGTCCTGATGCAACGTGCGCTCGGGCCGGGCGCGTCGACGATGCCGTGAGAGCGGAGTGCAGCCGCGTCGCACGCGGTGCGATCATGCTTGGCCCGCGATCAGGCTCAGCGACCGGTCGAGCACGCGCAACACGCGGTCGAGCTCATGGCCGCGCTTGAGGATCAGTCCGGTCACGGACACCACGCTGTAGGCGCCCTGCCGGCGCGAGAGCCGCGGATTTTTTTCGATGCGGTAGATCGGCATTTCGGACGACCGGCGGAACACCGAGAATACGGCGCGGTCCTTGAGAAAGTCGATCGCATAGTCGCGCCATTCGCCGGCAGCGACCTTGCGGCCATAGAGATCGAGGATGCGATTCAGCTCACGTCGGTCGAAGGTCACTTGATTGCGGGGGGCGGCGGGCAAAACACCCGGAGGCTCGCCCCCCTTACCTTCGCTCGGTTCGGTGTCACCGGGGTCCAAGATCATGCGGCGCCTCCTTTGTGCCCCCATGATTGCCTTGGCGCCGCTTTGCCGCAAGAGGAGTCGCCGGAGGACGCGTGGCGCCTGTGCGACGCGCGGGCAGCGCGCGCGCCGATGTGCCTTGAGCATCGACGCTCACGGATTCGTTAGGGAAATCATAATACTGCCCGATTTGCGCCCCGTACCCGCCGCGCTGCCTTGCGATAGCTGAGCCTTCAGGGCCCGGTCCGGAGGGTTCCGGATTCCTCAGCCCCCCAAGCCCCCCGGGGCTCATTCGGATCGGGCCCGCTAGTCAAGCGTAAGAGTTCAATCCCCCAATTTTCGGCCGGCATGTTTGCCGGCCGCTTTTTTTGTCGGCGCCGATCAAACGAAATCTGGACGTGACGAGAACCACGCGCGCGGCCGCGCTCCGCATGCGCGGTCTTCGTAAAGAGCAACCGGGTCGCGCAGCAGCTCGCGCGCCGCAGCGTGCGGGGACACGGCGCAATTTTTCGGATCGCCGACGCGCGACGCGACGACCGGATTTCAATTCAGCGGATCGACGCGACCGCGGCGCCGAGGATCGTTCCGGGACTCTCGACCGTGCCGGCTTGGATCAGCACCGCAACGGAGTCGACGCCGTCGCCGGCGAGCTCGTTCTTCGGCACCGTCCAGGTCTGCGTGGTGCCTGCCCATGGGCCAAGCCTGACCCATTTGCGCACGACATTGTGATAGGTGACGGTGCGTCCGCGATTCTCGCCGCGGCCGATGGCGACCGGTACCGACCGGGTCGTGGCGCACAGCCAGACCTCGCTGCTGGCTACCGGATGGCTGGAGGCCGGCACGGTGACGTGGACGCGGTCGCCATTGACCGACAGCTTGACCGGAACGGATAGCGTGCCCGCGACCTTCTGCGTCTGCTTGATCGCGGCTTCGATCGCGTTGCGGTCGCTGCCGAGCACGTGCACGCTGCCATTGACCACCATTTGCGGGGTGTAGACCTCGCGATCTCCGCGCACCACCGCGTAGCCGCGCTGACGCGCCGTATGCCGCGGCCGCGCCAAAGTGTCTCTCCAACCGAGATAGTCCCAGTAGTCGATCGGCAGGCTCAGGGCCAGAACCGAGTGGTCGTTGGCGAGCTCCCCGATCAGCTTGTCCGCCGGCGGGCAGGATGAGCAGCCCTGACTAGTGAAGAGCTCCACGACCGCGCGCGGCTCCGCCGACGCAACGCCGACGGAGGCCGCCGCGACGGCGAGAGCGCCGAGCAAGACCGAAAGCGTGAAGCCGGGACGTCTCATGCCGCTTGTCTCCACCGCCGACCCCGCCTGCTGGGGAGCGGTCAGCCCACTGACTCATAGGCGCGCAAGCAATCACCTGCCACTCAATTCGCGGTGAGAGAGCCTTGATCCGGTGGATTACGGATGCGCAACGCGCCGAAGCGATAGGGAGTGGGTCAGTTTACAACCTCGCCCTTCGAGACGCTCTCGAAAGACGGCAAAACCAATAGCCGGCGGTGCGGTCACGGCGCAGTGATCAGGCGGCGAGCTGGCGGAGCACGTAGTGCAGGATGCCGCCGTTCTTGAAGTAGTCGAGCTCGTCCAGGGTGTCGATGCGGCAGATCAGCGGCAGGTATTTCAGCCCGCCGTCGGAAGCGACGATCTCCGCGATCATCCGCTGGCGCGGCTTGAGATCATTGGAGAGGCCGCGGATGGTGATCGTCTCGTCGCCCTTGAGGCCGATCGTCTGCCACGAGTTGCCCTCTTCGAACACCAACGGCACGACGCCCATGCCGATCAGGTTCGAGCGGTGGATTCGCTCGAACGATTGCGCGATCACGGCGCGCACGCCGAGCAGGCTCGTGCCCTTGGCGGCCCAGTCCCGCGACGATCCGGTTCCGTACTCCTTGCCGGCGAAGACCACGAGCGGCACCCTCTCGGCCTTGTAGCGCATCGCCGCATCGTAGATCGGCATGCGCTCGCGCGAGGGATAGTGCATCGTGAAGCCGCCCTCGACGCCGGGCAGCATCTGGTTCTTGATGCGGATATTGGCGAAGGTGCCGCGCATCATCACTTCGTGGTTGCCGCGGCGCGTGCCGTATTGATTGAAGTCGACCGGGCGGACCTGGTGGTCGCGCAGGTATTCGCCGGCCGGGCTCGACTTCCTTGATCGAGCCGGCCGGCGAGATGTGGTCGGTCGTGATCGAGTCGAGGAACAGGCCGAGGATGCGTCCGTCGACGACGTCGGTGATCGGGGCCGGGGTCTTGCCCATGCCGGCGAAGTAGGGCGGGTTCTGCACGTAGGTCGATCGCCGATCCCACTTGAAGGTCGCGGCGCCCTCCACCTTGATCTTGCGCCAATGCGTGTCGCCCTTGAACAGGTCGGCGTACTTGCGGGTGAACATCGCCTTCGAGAGCGTCTTGCGCACCAGCGCGGTGATGTCGCGGTTGGACGGCCAGATGTCCTTCAGGTACACCGGCTTGCCGTCCTTGCCGGTTCCGAGCGGCTCGCGCGTGAGATCGACGTTGAGCGAGCCGGCGAGCGCGTAGGCGACGACTAGCGGCGGCGAGGCCAGATAGTTCGCGCGCACGTCCGGGTTGACGCGGCCTTCGAAGTTGCGGTTGCCCGACAGCACCGCCGCGGCGACCACGTCCTCCTTGTTGATGGCGTCGGAAATTTCCTCCGGCAGCGGGCCGGAATTGCCGATGCAGGTGGTGCAGCCGAAGCCCACCAGATTGAAGCCGAGCGTGTCGAGATCCTTCTGCAGGCCCGATTTCTCGAAATAGTCCGCCGCCACCTGCGAGCCCGGCGCGAGCGAGGTCTTCACCCACGGTTTCACCTTCAGGCCCTTGGCGACCGCGTTGCGCGCCAGCAATCCGGCGCCGAGCATCAGGTTCGGGTTGGACGTGTTGGTGCACGAGGTGATGGCGGCGATGACGACGTCGCCGTGCCCGAGATCGTGCTTGCGGCCCGGCACCGGCGTGCGCTTGCGCAGTTCCCCGGCCTTGTTGAATTCCTTCTCCATGGCGGCCGCGAAGCCCGCCTTGGCGTCTTTCAGCAGCACGCGATCCTGCGGCCGCTTGGGTCCCGCGACCGACGGCTCGACGCTGCCGAGGTCGAGCGCCAGCGTCTCGGTGAACACCGGATCGGGCGTCGACTTGGTGCGGAACATGCCCTGCGCCTTGGCGTATTTGTCGACCAGGCTCACGCGCGCCGGCGGGCGGCCGGTGCTGTCGAGGTAACGCAGCGTCTCGTCGTCGACGGGGAAGAAACCGCAGGTCGCGCCGTATTCCGGCGCCATGTTGCCGATGGTGGCGCGGTCCTCGAGCGCGAGGTTGTCGAGACCGGGTCCGTAGAACTCGACGAATTTGCCGACCACGCCCTTGGCGCGCAACGTCTGCGTGACGGTGAGCACCAAATCGGTCGCGGTGACGCCTTCCTTCAGCTTTCCGGTCAGCTTGAAGCCGATCACTTCCGGCAGCAGCATCGAGATCGGCTGGCCCAGCATGGCGGCTTCAGCCTCGATGCCGCCGACGCCCCAGCCGAGCACCGAGAGGCCGTTCACCATCGTGGTGTGCGAGTCGGTGCCGACCAGCGTGTCCGGATACGCGACCTCGATCGGCACCGTCTTGCCGTCGACCTTGGCCTTTTCCTTGCCGACGAAAACCATCTGCGAGAGGTATTCGAGATTGATCTGATGGCAGATCCCGGTATCCGGCGGCACCACGCGGAAATTGTCGAACGCCGTCTGCGCCCATTTGAGAAATTTGTAGCGCTCCTGGTTCTGCTTGTACTCCTCGTCGATGTTCTTCTTGAACGCGCTGTTCGAGCCGAAGAAATTCACGATCACCGAATGATCGATGACGAGGTCGACGGGCACCAGCGGATTGATCTTGGTGGTGTCGCCGCCGAGATTGCGCATCGCATCGCGCATCGCGGCGAGATCGACGACCGCGGGCACGCCGGTGAAATCCTGCATCAGCACGCGCGCGACACGAAAGGCAATTTCGAGATTGGATGTTTTGGTCTTCAGCCACGCGGCCGCCGCCTTGATGTCATCCTTGGTGACCGTGCGGCCGTCCTCGTGGCGCAGCAGATTTTCCAGCAGCACCTTCATCGAAAACGGCAGCTTGGAAATTCCGCGCAACCCGTTCGCTTCGGCGGCAGGGAGACTGTAATAGACGTAGCTCTTCGCCCCCACCTTGAGCGTCTTGCGGCACTTGAAACTGTCGAGCGAGGTCATGGCGTGAGTCTTTCGATGCCCTGGGTCGGAGCGGCCTGGCGCGGAGATCGCGCCGCCCGTTCCAATTTCCCCCGACTTCAGGCGCAGCGGGTTGGCGTGACGGACAATGCACTGGCTTATAAGGGCTTTTCTTTCGGTCTGCTATACGTCTCAAAGGTAGCAGGATGGGCTTTGGGCGCATATTAAAGAGTGAATTTCAATTCATGTATTTCGCTGATCGGCGGAATCAGCCTGGGCGGCGGTCGATGCGGCTAATCGTCGCCAACCTGCGCTGCGTCCGGGGCGGTCGCGAGATTTTCGCCGGGCTCGATTTCGAGCTCAACGCCGGGGAGAGCTTGCTGATCAACGGGTCCGAACGGCGCCGGCAAGTCGTCGCTGCTGCGCGCTGGTGGCCGGGCTGCTGCGCCCGGCCGACGGGCGGATTGCCTTGGAGGGCGGCGAGGCCGACCGCACCCTTCCGGAGCATCGCCCACTATCTCGGCCATCTCGACCCGCTCAAGTCCGCCCTGACGGTGGCCGAGAACCTGGATTTCTGGGCCGCGCTTTCTGGGGCAAGGGACCCGCGGGACGTCCGACGCCCTCGCCACGGCGGGTTTGGCCGAGCTGGCGGCGCTGCCGGGAGCCTATCTTTCGGCCGGCCAGCGCCGGCGCCTGTCGATCGCCCGGCTGTTGGCGATCCAACGGCCGGTCTGGCTGCTCGACGAGCCGACCTCGGCCCTCGACGCGGCCGGCCAGGAAAGCTTCGCGGCCCTGATGCGCGAGCATCTGGCGGATGGCGGCCTCATTCTGGCGGCCACCCACGCGCCGCTCGGCCTCGACGGCGCGCGCGAATTGCGCCTCGGCGCACCGTCGGCGCCGCTTGCAGGCCGGCGAGACGGATAACGCCGATGGGTGCGGTCTTGGCCCTGCTCGTCCGCGACCTTCGGGTATCCGTGCGGCTGGGCGGCGGCGCGCTGATCGCGGTGCTGTTCTTCCTGATCGTGGTGACGCTGATGCCGTTCGCGGTCGGGCCCGACCTCGCGCTGCTGCGGCGCATCGGTCCGGCGATCCTCTGGCTCGGCGCGCTGCTGGCAAGCCTGCTGGCGCTCGACCGGCTGCTGGCGGCCGACTACGAGGACGGCTCGCTCGACCTGATCCTGATGGGCCGCGCGCCGCTCGAGTTGATCGTTCTCGCCAAGGCCTTGGCGCACTGGCTGACCACCGGGCTGCCGCTGGTGCTTGCCGCGCCGCTGCTGGGCCTGCTCCTGGACCTCGATGCCGGAACCGGCGGCATCGTCGCCCTGACCTTGCTCGCCGGCACGCCCGCGCTCACCTTCCTGGGCCTGATCGGCGCTGCGCTTGCGGTGACCTTGCGCCGCGGCGGGCTGTTGCTCGCGGTGCTGATACTGCCCTTGACCGTGCCGGTGCTGATCTTCGGCGTCGCCGCCTCCAATGCCGCCATCGTCGGGCCCGCGCCGTTCGGCCCGCCGTTCGCCATCCTCTGCGCGCTGACCCTGATGAGCCTCGTGCTCGGTCCGTTTGCGGCCGCCGCCGCGCTCCGACACGGGCCGGAGTAGTGCTCGCCGCCTTGCCGATTGCGCCGCGCTTGGCGCGTCAATAAGACAGGTGCATGGCGCTGATCGATCTTGCCAACCCCTCGCGCTTTCTCGCTTTCGCCGAGCGCGCGCTGCCGTGGCTCGCCGGCGCCACCGCGATCGCGTTTGCGATCGGCCTCTACCAGGCCTTCTTCGTGGCGCCGGACGACTATCAGCAGGGCGCGACCGTGAAGATCATGTTCCTGCACGTGCCCTCGGCCTGGCTCGCGCTCGGATGCTGGACGGTGATGAGCATGGCGGCGCTCGGCACGCTGGTGTGGCGGCATCCGCTGGCCGACGTGGCGGCCAAGAGCGCGGCGCCGCTCGGCGCGGCCTTCACGTTTCTGTGCCTGCTCACCGGATCCTTGTGGGGCCGGCCGATGTGGGGGACCTATTGGGTGTGGGACGCGCGCTTGACCTCCGTGCTGGTGCTGTTCCTGATGTATCTCGGTCTGCTGGCGCTGTGGCGCGCGGTCGACGATCCGACGCGCGCCGGGCGCGCGGCCGCGATCCTCACGCTGGTCGGCGCGATCAACCTGCCGGTGATCAAGTTCTCGGTCGATTTCTGGAACACGCTGCATCAGCCCGCCTCCGTGCTCCGGCTCGGCGCTCCGACCATTCATCCCGCCATCCTGGTGCCGCTGCTGACCATGGCGCTGGCTTTCGCGCTGCTGTTTGCCACGCTGCTGGTCGCGGCCATGCGCAACGAGATTCTGCGGCGGCGGGTGCGCAGCATGCGGCTGCTGCGCGCGCAGGCAGCGGTGGGAGCTTGACGTGGAGCTTGGGCCGCACGCCGGATTCATCGTTGCCGCCTATGCGGCCGGCGTGCTCGTCGTCCTCGCCCTGATCGGCTGGATCGTCGCGGACTACCGAGCCCAATTGCGCATCCTCGCCGACCTCGAGCGGCAGGGCCTCACGCGACGCTCGGCCTCGGCGGAACGGGAGGCCGCATGAGCATCAGCGCGCAGAGCGAAGCGCCGCGGCGTCGTTGGCTGCTGTTGCTGCCGCTGGTGCTGTTTCTGGCGCTGGCCGCGCTGTTCGTGCTGCGGCTCGGTGCCGGCGATCCCTCGCGCATCCCGTCGGCGCTGATCGGAAGGCCGGCGCCGCCGACGGCGCTGCCGCCGGTAGCCGGGCTGACGCAAGCCGGCAAGCCGCTCCCGGGCATCGACACCGCCGCCTTCAAGGGCGCGGTCAGCCTGGTGAACGTGTGGGCGTCATGGTGCGTGCCATGCCATGACGAGGCGCCGCTGCTGACGCAGCTGGCGCAGGACGCGCGCATCCGTCTGGTCGGCATCAACTACAAGGACCAGCCGGACAACGCCCGGCGGTTTCTCGGCCGCTACGGCAATCCGTTCGCCGCCGTCGGCGCCGACGAGAACGGTCGCGCCTCGATCGAATGGGGCGTCTACGGCGTGCCGGAGACGTTCGTGGTGGACCGCGAAGGCCGCATCGCCTTCAAGCTGGTCGGCCCGATCACGCCCGACAACCTGGAGCGCGCCCTCAAGCCGGCGCTCGAGAAGGCGCTGGCGATCCCTCCCCCGAAACGGGAGGGTGGCTCCTCGTGAGCCCGAGCGAACGAGGAGACCGGGGTCTCTCGCTGAGTCCGACACCGATGCCTGACCGCACCCCGCTTCCTGCCGGCATACGCTCCCGCCTCGTGGAGAACGTCAACGGTCTCGCGATGCACGTCCTGGAGGCGGGCTTCGAGGATGCGCGCCGCCCCTGCGTTCTGCTGCTGCACGGCTTCCCGGAGCTGGCGTACAGCTGGCGCAAGGTGATGCTGCCGCTGGCGGCAGCGGGGTTTCACGTGGTCGCGCCCGACCAGCGGGGTTATGGTCGCACCACGGGTTGGGACGGCGACTACGACGGCGACCTCGCGCCCTTCCGCATCCTCAATTTGGTGCGGGACGCCTTGGGGCTCGTGGCGGCGCTCGGCCGCCGCTCGGTCGCGGCCGTGGTCGGACACGACTTCGGCTCGCCCGTTGCGGCCTACTGCGCGCTGGCACGGCCCGACATATTCCGTTCGGTCGCGCTGATGAGCGCTCCGTTCGCCGGCACGCCGCCTTCGCCGTTCGGCACCGCCGAGCATGCCGGTGGCGCGCCGGCCCGCACCGGCGACATCCACGCCGACCTCGCGGCGCTCGACCCGTCGCGCAAGCACTATCACTGGTACTATTCGACGCGCGCCGCCGACGCCGACATGCGCGACTGCCCGCAGGGCATCCACGACTTCCTGCGCGCCTACTATCATCACAAGAGCGCCGACTGGAAACGGAACAGGCCCCACAGGCTCGCCGCCTGGAGCGCCGAGGAGCTGGCGAAACTGCCGACCTACTACATCATGGAGCGCGCCCGCGGGATGGCCGAGACCGTGGCGGCCGAGATGCCGTCGGCGGCCGAGATCGCGGCCTGCCGATGGCTGCCCGACGACGAGCTCGGCGTCTACAGCGCGGAGTTCGCCCGGACCGGATTCCAGGGCGGGCTCAATTGGTACCGGTGCCGGACATCCGGCACGCACAATGCCGACCTTGAGATATTTTCCGGCCGCACGATCGACGTGCCCTCCTGCTTCATCGCCGGCGCCAGCGACTGGGGCGTCTACCAGAAGCCCGGCGACCTCGAGGCCATGCAGCGGCGCGCCTGCACCCGCATGCTGGACTGCCGTCTGGTCGACGGCGCGGGCCACTGGGTGCAGCAAGAGCAGCCGGAGGCGGTGAGCGCGCTGCTCATCCGGTTCTTGCAGGTGGCGGAGTTAGCGGCTGAGGTGAATCAGTCTCGCCGTCTTTGCGAGCCGAAGGCGAGTAGTCCAGGACGGCGTGCGGCCGCTTGCTTCGTCGCTTGCGCTCCTCGCAACGACGGGCTCCGAAACTGTCAGATAACGGGTGGCGGAAGCGTAGGCGCAGCAAGTAGTACACGTGGTTTCGCGCCAGCGGCCGGCAAGGCGTCTCGCGCATTGGCGCGAAAGTCGACTCCCATCAACTCACGCCCGAGGAGCGTCGGCATGTATCGGCTGTACTATTCGCCCGGCGCCTGCTCGCTGGCGGCGCACATCGTGCTCGAGGAGATCGGAGCGCCTTACGAGCTCGAGCTCGTGTCGTCGTCGGGCGCCCGAGAGGGCAAGATGACGGCCACGCCGGCGTGGCGGGCGATCAATCCAAAGGGCAGGGTGCCGGCGCTGCTGGGCGTTCCCGGCCGGATCGGCGGGGCCGAAAATCTCCTCACCGAGGTGCACGCCATCCTGGTCTACCTCGCCCGTTCATTCCCGGCCGCGCGGCTGCTGCCGACCGATCCCGCCGCCGAGGCGCGCTGCATCGAGTGGATGAACTGGCTGGCCAGCAACGTGCACGCCATGTCCTACGGCCAGATTTGGCGCGCGCAACGGTTCGTTGCCGACGAAGGGCTGTTCGCCTCCGTGCAGGCCAAGGGCGCGGAAAATCTGCGCGAGCAATATGCCTACATCGAGGGTCTGCTTGCCGACGGCCGCGAGTGGGCGGTGCCGCACGGATATTCGGTCGTCGATCCCTACCTGCTGGTGTTCTATCAGTGGGGCGGGCGCATCAAGCTCGACATGCGCTCCCTCTACCCGGCGTGGACGCGGTTGACCGCGCGCGTTCTCGCCAGACCGGCGGTCGGGCGCGTGCTGGAGCATGAAGGCATCGCGGTGTTTTGAAGCCGAAGGCCGCCAAGTCCGCCCGGCGCCAGTTGTCAAGTCTGGCCAACTTGTCAGGATGGCGGACAACGGACCGGGCGATTGGAGGGCGACCAATGACCGACGTAACCATCGGCAAAGCTGGCGCGGCCGAACATCAGGCTGAACCGAGTCTCCACCGGGTGACGGGGCCGTGGCTGCTCCTCTTGTTTATCGTCGGCGACATCCTCGGCACCGGCATCTATGCGCTCACCGGACAGGTGGCCAAGCAGGTCGGTGGCGCCGTATGGCTGCCGTTCGTCGTCGCGTTCGTTGTCGCGCTGATAACGGCCTTCAGCTACCTCGAGCTCGTCACCAAATATCCGCGCGCCGCGGGTGCCGCGCTCTACACGCACCGCGCGTTCGGCATCCACTTCATCACGTTCATCGTCGCTTTCGCGGTGATGTGCTCAGGCATCACTTCGGCGTCGACCGCGTCTCGCGCCTTCGCCGCCAACATGTCGAACGCCTTCGGCCTCAACGCTCACCGCCACCGGGATCACGATGATCGGCCTCGCGTTCATGGCGGTGGTCGCGATCGTCAACTTCCGGGGCGTCGGCGAAAGCGTGAAGATGAACGTTGTTCTGACCTGCGTCGAGTTGACCGGTCTTCTCATCATCATCTTCATCGGCCTGTGGGCGATCGGCGCCGGACAGGGCGACGTGTCGCGCGTGATGGAATTCAAAACCTCGGTGGACGGCGGCATCTTCTGGCCGGTGATCGCTGCCACCACGCTCGCTTTCTTCGCGATGGTCGGGTTCGAAGATTTCGGTCAACATGGCCGAAGAAACCAAGGACCCCGTCAATACCTTCCCGAAGATCCTGCTCACCGGCTTGATCATCACCGGCACAATCTATGTCCTGGTCTCGATCTCTTCGATCACCCTGGTGCCGCCCGAGCAACTCGGCGAGGGCGAGACGCCGCTTCTCAAGGTCGTGCAGGCGGGTGCGCCGAATTTCCCGATCGAGATTTTCGGTTTCATCACGATGTTCGCCGTCGCCAACAGCGCGCTGATCAACATGCTGATGGCGAGCCGTCTGGTCTACGGCATGAGCAGCGAGCGCGTGCTGCCGACCGTGCTCGGCAAGGTTCACGCCACCCGCCGGACGCCGTACGTCGCCATCGGCTTCACCACGCTGCTGTCGTTCGGCCTGATCGCATTCGTTGGCGCAGTGCCCGCGCTCGGCGGCACCACCGCGCTGCTGCTGCTGTGCGTCTTCACGGTGGTCAACATTGCCGTGCTGGTCCTGCGCAAAGATCGCGTGGAGCACAGACATTTTCGCACCACCACCGTCCTGCCCGTGCTTGGTGCGCTGAGCTGTGCATTTCTCGCCGGCCCGTGGACCGGCCGCGACCCCGTTCAATACAAGGTCGCGGGCGTGCTGATCGGGATCGGCATCGTGTTGTGGGTGGTGACGGTGCTCATCAATCGCGCCACCGGCCTCACGCCGGCCGAGCCCGATGAACGCCTCAGCGCCGGCGGACCGGTGAACTAGCACGCCGGGAATGACACGAAGATCGCCCGGGAACGAACCTCCCTCACCCGGCGACGGCAGCCCGAGAACCAACGGGAAGGGGGTGAAGAGACGGCATCGCCGGCGCAGGCGTCATGCCGTCGAGGCGGCATCCACGGTCCGCGGCGCAAGTCCGTCGATCAGCTCGGCGCGCAGCGCTTCGGCGGATCGCATGGCGGCCGCGATCTCTCGGATAACGGGTGGCAGAAGTATAGACTGTATGACGGCAACAACGCTCAGGCTTACAATCCTGCCCTAGCTTCCCGACTCCGATAGGAATGTAATCGAGTGCGTAGTCCAGCAGGCGAGCCAGCCATTCAGACGAAGGCGGTTACGCCGGCGAACCTGCGGGGCCGCCTGTTTCGCAAGTATGCTTTGCCGTTTATGGGCGTGGTTTGCGCGGCCTTGATCGCGAACGGCCTGCTCGACATCTGGTTTTCCTATCGCGAGCAAAAGTCGCTGCTCATCCGCATTCAGGGGGAGCAAGCGGATGCGGCAGCGGCCAAGATCAGCCACTTCGTCAAAGAAATCGAAAGCCAGATGGGGTGGACGACCCAGCTGCGGTGGACTGCGGACGGGCTTGAACAGCGGCACTTCGAGGCGCTGCGGCTGCTGCGCAACGTCCCCGCGATCACTGAGCTGACGCTGCTCGACGCGTCAGGCCGAGAGCAACTCAAGGCGTCGCGCCTCGCCATCGATGTGGTCGGCAGCCAGGTCGACCGTTCCAAGGAGCCGGCTTTTGTCGAAGCCATGGCGCACAAGGTCTACTACGGTCCCGTCTACTTCCGCAAGAGTCCGAACCGTATATGACGCTCGCGACTACGGGCGTGCGCCGCGACGCCGGTGCGAGCATCGCGGAAGTCAACCTCAGATTCATTTGGGATGTCATTTCGCAGATCAAGGTCGGCGAGCGCGGATACGCTTACGTCATCGATGCGCAAGGGCGCCTCATTGCGCATCCGGACATTAGCCTGGTTCTCAGGAGTAGCGACTTTTCACACCTCGCTCAGGTGCGAGCGGCGCGCGCCGGCGCGTTCGGATCGGAGCAGCGGCAGCAACCCGTAGAAGGCATCCAAGGCGAGCGGGTTCTCAGCGCGCACACAGCCGTCGCACCCCCCGGCTGGTTCGTATTCGTGGAGCTGCCGATAGCGGAGGCCTACGCGCCGATCTACGCCTCAATCCTGCGCTCAGGAGCGCTGCTCTTGGTGGCGCTGGTCCTTGCTTCTCTTGCCGGCGCCATGTTTGCGCGCCGGATGGTCGTACCGATCCGAGCGCTCCAAGCTGGTGCGGAGAAAATCGGCAAGGGCGACCTCGGCCAACGGATCTCGATCAAGACCGGCGACGAACTTGAGGCGCTGGGAGATCAGTTCAACAGTATGGCGGCGCGCCTCCAGGAATCGTATGCGACGCTCGAACGCAGGGTCGAAGAGCGCACGCGCCAGCTTGAGCTGGCCAACCTAGCCAAAACGCGTTTTTTGGCAGTGGCAAGCCACGACCTGCGTCAGCCGCTGCACGCTTTGGGGCTGTTCGTCGCGCAGTTGCGTGCCCGTCTGGATTTAGCCGACCGCGATCGTGTCATCGACCGCGTCGATGCCGCATTGGCTTCTATGAACGAGCTGTTCGACGCCCTCCTCGATATTTCCAAGCTCGACGCCGGGGCCCTGTCTGCAAGCCTCTCGGAATTTCCCGTCACCAAAATCCTTGCGAGACTGGAGACCACGTTCGCAACTGCCGCGCACGAGAAAAAGTTATCACTGCGCATTGTGCCGAGCAGCGCATGGGTGTGTAGCGACTTCATCCTGCTCGAGCGTGTTCTGCTCAATCTCGTATCGAATGCGGTGCGCTATACCGAAAGAGGCGGTCTCGCCGTGGGTTGCCGCCGTCGCGGCGCCGCGCTGCGGATCGAGATTTGGGACAGCGGCCCTGGCATTTCTGCCGATCAGCGTCAGAACATCTTCAATGAGTTCGTCCGGCTGACCGATTCGAAACGCGACGGGCAGCGCGGGCTTGGGCTTGGACTTGCAATCGTCGACCGTCTTTGTGGACTTCTCGGCCATCCAATTGAAGTGAGCTCGATCGTGGGCAAAGGCTCGCGATTTGCGGTGACGGTGCCGCTGGTAGCGGCTCGACCGTTGAGTGCGGAACTGTCTGAGGCCGCGCAACCCATGATTGATGTATTTGACGGCCAGCTGGTTGCCGTGGTGGAGGACGACCCGCTTGTATCGGATGGAATGGGCGGGCTGCTGCGAAACTGGGGTTGTCGCGTGGTAACCGCTGGATCAGCCAGTGCGGCCCTGACAAACCTTGCCCCCTACGGCCAGCCCCCCGATTTGATCATTTCGGACTACCGCTTGTCCGACGGCAAGACCGGGATCGAGGTGATTGAATCCCTGCAGAGCGCTTTTGGAATGGCGATCCCCGCCTTTCTCATCAGCGGCGATGCGGCTCTGGATGGCCTGCATAAGCCGAGCGCCGGCGGCTATCGACTGCTACACAAGCCGGTCAGCCCGATGAAGCTGCGCTCGATGCTGGCCCACTACTTGAAGTCCAGTCAGATCGCAGGCGTTGCCTAAAACCGATCCGCTTGTTGCTTCTTGGATCCGACGGTCGGCAGCTTCCACCCCAGTGCGCCAACCGCGATGACGGCCTCGGTGCGGTTGGTCACCTTCAGAGCCTTAAGAATTGCCGTGACATGATTTCTTACCGTCGCCTCTGCAACATCCAGCTCTCTGCAAATCGCCTTGTTGCTCTTTCCCTTCATCATCAGGGCAATGACTTCAACCTGGCGTTCCGTCAGTCCGACATCCGAAGGCGACGAAGCCCTTTGAGCGGGAGCTACCCGATCCACCCCCAGGCCGAGCTGTGGAGCGTCTGCTCGTTCGAGTATTTCCGGCGGGACATAGATTCCACCTGCAAAGATAAGTTGCAGGGCACTGAGTATCACGGCCCGCTGCGCGGACTTGGGGATGAAGCCGAGAGCTCCGAGCTCAAGCGCCCTAGTAACGCTCTGCCGATCTTTTGAGGCCGACAGCACGACAATCGTGACGTCAGGGCGCCGTCCGCGCAGTTCGGCGAGCACCACGAAACCGTCGCCATCGGGCAAACCCAAGTCGAGCAGGATGAGCTCAAGATCGGCGTGTTCCTCGATGCGTCGCATCGCTTGGTGACAGTCCGATGCCTCGATGACAGTGGCATCGGGTCTCAGTTCTTTGAGAACACCGCACAGCGCCTCGCGGATCAAGACGTGGTCATCGACTATCAGAATCTTCATGCCGATGATCCCGTCTGTCGGCGGCGTTGAGACGATACATCAGTCCTAGGACCAGGGCATCATCTTGGCGAGCGCGTCGTCAGAAGCAAGCCATTGGCGAGCAAAGGTTATTTCCTCCAAAGCTCGCTGATCCAGGATGATAGTCACATGATACCTCGCTGATTCATCCCTGCAAGCCGCGACGGCATTCTTGGTCGACCGAACCAGATCGAAACCGGGAGATGCCCATGTGCAGATCATTCGCCGCTATCGCCCTCATCGCGTTGTCGAGCCTGCCTGCGCAGGCGCAATCGTGGCCGGACAAGCCGGTGAAAATCATCGTTCCGTATGCTGCCGGCGGCGGCACTGATGTTTTGGCACGGGTCGTGGCGGATCGGCTTGGCGATGCGCTAAGGCAGAGGTTCATCGTGGAGAACCGGCCCGGAGCAGGAGGCATGATCGGTGCGGAAGCCGCCGCGAAGGCCGCCCCCGATGGCTACACGCTTCTCGTGAGTTCGCCGGCCGAGATCGCAATCAACCAGCATGTGTACAAGAAGATGAGCTACGACCCGCTGAAGGACTTGGCACCCGTTACGCTTATCGCTTGGACACCGTTGATCCTCACCGCTCATCCGGATTTGAAAGTCACGTCACCGGCCGAGCTTATTGCGCTTCTGAAGGCAAAGCCTGGACAGCTCAACTACTCGTCACCTGGCCTTGGGAGCCCGCAGCATCTGGCCGGCGAGTTTCTCAAGCAGGCTGCGGGCGTCGACATGAAGCATATCGTTTACCGCGGCGGCGCCCCGGCGGTGCAGGATGCGGTGGCCGGCCATGTGCCGCTCACGATCTCAGGCATGCCGCCCGTGGTCGAGTTCATCAAGTCCGACAGGCTCCGGGCAATTGCCGTCACCAGTGCCAAGCGCTCTCAACTCTTCCCCGACACTCCAGCCTTTGCGGAGCTCGGGCGGGACTTCGCGGCTCTCGACATCAGCAACTGGTTTGGTCTCTTCACTCCCGCGGGCGTGTCGGAGGAGATCCGCAGCAAACTGCATCGGGCTGCGCTAAAGGCTCTGGCCGACCCCACGGTTCGCCAACGCATCGCCGAACAGGGTGCGCAAGCTGTTGGCAATACCCCCGCGGAGTTTGCGGCGTTCATAGGGTCGGAATCGGACAAATTTGCCCGCATCGCGAAGGCCACGGGGGTGCGCGTCGAGCAGTGATGCAGCTCTGACGGCCGTCACCGCATGCCGAACGTGCGGTGACGGTTGCACGGTGTCCGCGCCATCGACCGCGACGCACTCGGATGACGTGTAAATCGGGGCGATGAAATGGCCGTAGACCTTCCGGACACGATCCCGATCGGGCGCGCTCTGGGATCCCGCCACACTACTCGTTGATCAGCCGATCGGCCCGGACAAGCAGCGCCTCCGGCACCGTAAGACCCAGCGCTTTGGCGGTCTTCAGATTTATGCTCAGCTGCAGTCGGGCGGGCTGCTCGATAGGAAGATCGCCGGGCTTTTCGCCCCTTATGATGCGATCGACGTAGCTCGCCGCGCGCCTAACCAAGATCTCTATGTCGGGGCCATATGACATCAGCCCCCCTTCATCGACGAAGTCCTGCCAACCATACAGCGTGGGCAGGCCATGCCGTGCGGCCAGTTCCACTATGCGTGCCCGGTTCAACACTGCGAAGCCATGGGTAAAAACAAGTAACGCGTCGGCGCGCTCTCGCACCGCCGCGGTGAAGGCTTGCTCCAATTCGTCGGCTTGGCGGGTCGCCAGCGGTTGCAGCGTCACGCCGAGGGTGCGGGCAGCGTTCTCGGTTTCTTGCATCTCCAGCCGCGTCGCCGGCTCACGTGGGTTATAGAGGACGGCGATACGATTGTTTTTCGAGAACGTCTTGCTCAGCAGCTCGAGCCGTTTTGCGGCCAGATGCGTCGACATATACGAGAAGCCCGTGATGTTTCCGCCTGGCCGAGCAAGGCTCGACACCACGCCATCTCCCACGGGATCGCCGCTGAACGCGATGACGATTGGGACGCTGGTCGTCGTCCGCTTCGCCGCCCACACCGAAGGCCCTAGAGCGATGATCACGCCGACTTTGCTCGCGACCAGTTCGGCGGCAAGGTCGGGAAGGCGATCCAGCATGCCGTCGGCCCAACGGTAGGTGATGGTGAGGTTTTGCCCCTCGACGTATCCAAGTTCGCGGAGCGCGTCACGAAACTGGGTTACGCGAACATCTTGCGCGGCCGCATAATTTAGAATGCCGACGTTGGGAGTCCCTGCTGTAGGCTGGGCCGATGCAGGCGCAACGACGGCAAGAAGCGCGAGCCAACCCAATAGACCACGCGCCACCCTCATGCACATGGCGTGCCTCCGCCTTGTCCCGAGGACCAAGGCAACCAGCATAGCACATGGCCATCGTCGTATATGACCGCTGATGCGATCCCCATCCCGCGTGGACGCGGCTGACCGAACGCGTCCTTGCGCGACCGGCGGTTGGCGCGTTCTGGAGCACCAAGGCATCGTGGTGCTTTGAAGCCGTACCGGCCGCGGCCAGCCTCCCGCGCGCCTCACGCCGTCGGCGCGGCCTCCACCGTCCGCAGCGCGATCTCATCGATCAAGTCGGCGCGCAGCGCTTCGGCGGATCGCATGGCGGCCGCGATCTGCTGCAACGTGCGCATGTTCGAACCGAGGCCGACGATGCCGCCGATCACCGCCGCGATCGCACCGATCAGGATGGCGGGATCGAACCTGAAGGGGCCGACCACGACGACAGCCACAATCAGCAATCCGCCGGCCGCGATCGCGCCCTTCGAGAACAGGATGATCTTCCGGCACCGCTCCGCGGATTCGGCCAGCGCCTCGATGTGGGCTTCAAGGCGGGCGATCTCATCTCGCGGGTCGCTCTCGGTCATGCGGGCGGTTGGCGCATTGTCTGTAGCTCGCATGAACGCTCGGACCGGCGCTTCGCGCCGTCCGAGGACAGGCTCCGCGAAATGCGGGAATCCCCGCCGAGGCTGTCCCCGGATGTCGCTCCGCTCATCCGGGCTACGCGGGCTTGTCGAAAACCATGACCTTCGAGACGAAGGCATTGACGTCGCGCGCGTGCGCCAGCCCGCAAGACCGCGCCATGGCGGCGAAGTCCTCGTCGAGATAACTCGCATAGTAAGGCTCGTGAAAGCTCTGCGGGAAAAGCTCGAGCATGCCGTCGTAGTCCGGCTCGTCGCCGCGCTGCAGCGAGTCCACCAGCACCAGCCGCCCGCCCGGCTTGAGCACGCGGGCGAATTCACCAAAGAGGGCGCGCCGCACCTTGGGCGGCAACTCGTGCAGCAGGAAGATGCTCGTCACCGCGTCCTGGCTGTTGTCCGCCACTGGGACCGCTTCGCCGTTGGCGACGATGAGGTCGATCCGCGACCATCGCTTGAGATGACGCTTGGCTTCGCCGACATAGGCCTCCGACAGATCGAGACCGAGCGCCGGCAGCCTGGGCCAGGCCTGCTTGACGAAATCCAGGAAGCGCCCGGTGCCGCAGCCGACGTCCAGAAGTCTTAGGCGGCGCTGATCGCGCCCGGCGAACACTTGGTGGAGCGGCGGCAGCGCCTGCCGCCGGGTCGCATTGGCGGTCCCGTTGAAAAGCACCTCGACCTGCGTGTCGTAGCGCTTGGCCGAGTCGTCGGTCATCCAGCCGCCCGATTGGAAATGGAAGTTCTGCAGATAGTATCGCGGCCGCTTGCCGCGGGTCTCCTCATTCAGGACTTCGCTCGTTCCGCCGCTCTCGCGGCGGCGGTGCACATCGGGAAGATCGGCGAAGAACCGCCGCGAGCGGTCGATGAGCCGCAGGAGCGAGCCATCATGGTCGGCCGGCAGCGGATAGATGCCGGCCTCGACATTGGCCAGGTCGCGCGCCAGCAGGGCGGCCATATCGGCATACAGGCGGCGACGCTCCGGTCTCGGCGCGTCGGTATGGGCGCGAGGGCGGGCGCTGCCGCCGTCCCGTTTGGTCGCGCTTTCGCGCAGGCGGCGCATGGCAACGCCGTGCAGCACATACCAGGCAACGCGTGGCAGCTGACTGGCGCCGTAGGCGGCGCGGGTGGCGAGACGGGAGAAGGGATCGCTCACGGTTTCCCTCGGGTCACCGGCCGGGATCGGGTATTCATACATCTGCTCCGGCGTGCACCGAAAACAATCCTCCGGTTAGCACATAGATAGTGATCGGCTTGAGCTTGATGAACGGCTCGGCGTGCTGCATCGGCCGCGGGCAGGTCAACCCGCCGCAACAGCGGCCGGAAGGGACGACGCTTGTCGCCGTTGCCAGAACGGATGATCGATCCAGCGGCCTTCGGCGGCATATTGGGTAGCCCGGCGTAGCTCATAGGCCTGCCGCGCCCGTTCCAGGCGATCTCCATACCAAGGGAGCGCGGTCGGGTCCCCCGAAAGCGACGCCTGGACGGCCTGCGCGGCGTCGCGGCCCGAAGCAAGAGCCAATGTCAATCCGTGGCCGGACAACGGATCATAGGCGAGGGCCGCATCGCCTGCCGCGATCCAGCCGCCGCCGTAGACGCGGTCGAGCCCGCTGGACTCCGCGGCAATGATTGAAGGCCGGCCGCCGAGCAACCGGCCGGATGTTCTTGCCCTGTCATAAGTGGCGTGCGACCGCGCCAGCAAGCCCTGGAAGCCCTGCCGATCGCGCGCCATGCGGAGATCGATCAGGTCGCGATCGGTAAAGAACGCGAGGACGAGGCCGGCCCGCGGCGATTCTGCCGAATACCACCAACCGTCCTGCGTGGCCTCGACCAATATCGGCTCGGGGCCCTTCGGGGCGTCGCCCGGGCAGAGCGCCAGCACGGCAATCTGGTGGTCCGCGGCGAACCGACGGGCGCCCAGGCGTCGCGCCAAGGTGCTGGGGCGCCCCGTGGCGTCGACCAGGAATCGCGTGGAAAGCAGTCGCCCGCCCAGACGAGCGGTCCATCCCGAACGGCAGCGCTCGAGCTCGAACGGTCTCGCCCGTTCGAGCGCGGTCGCGCCCGCCTCAACGGCGAGGTTGCGCAAGGCCTCGGTGAAGGCAGGGCGATCGATCATCCATGCGTGCCCGCGCGGATCGCGCAATCCATCCAGGTAGGTCGTCTCGGGCGAGCCCCAGATCGATCGATAGGCGTAACAGGGTCTATGAGTTCCGCCGACGAAAGCGTCCCAGATTCCGAGCTCGCGGACGAGCGCCGCTCCCGCGGATGCCAGCGTTTCTCCTTTCAACGGTGTTGCGCGGCCGCGGTCCGTGACCGCAACCTGCAGCCCGCTTCGCGCGAGCGCGATCGCGGCCGCAAGCCCTGCCGGACCGCCACCGAAGACCAGCGCGTCGTAGGTCGGATGAGCCGGCGTCACCGCCCGACCCGTGACCCGTATCGGTGGCTGAGCGCGCTCGTCGGCGGCGTGTCGGACGCGTCTGCCGAGGAGGCTGCTGCAGACAGTATCGGCGACGCTCTGGGGCCCTCGGTCTCCACCCACATTTCACTCGGCAAGGTGGAAAGATCGCTCGGACCGGGTTGCCGGGCCACGACCGCGATGTCGCGCCAGGAGGTTACGAAGCTTATTGGCCCTGCGGCTCCCCCCAGCATGCGGGGTCTCGGATTGTCGGTGTTCGCGTAGCTGATCCCGCGCAGCCATTTCCGCCGTGCCGGCGTCGCGAACGCTGCTTCGCGGCGCGCGCGATCTGTCTGCGCGTCCATCATAGTGTCGTAGGCCTTCGGGGTGATCACATCGTTCGGAACCCGGGCAGGCCAGAAAGTCGGCACGTATTTTCCGAGAAAGTCTTCGTAGGCGGAAAGGCAGCTCGCGGTGTCGCCCTGCCAGGGCAACGCCATCCAGCGGGTCAGGTCGCCCGGCAGGCTGCCTTCGAGCGGGCCGCCGGCAGCGAGCGCCGCCGTGGATGTCAGCTTGGCGGGCAGCATAGGCTCCGGCAGCGTGCGCCGCTTGATCCGGAACGGCCGCGCATCGTCATAGAGCATGGGCTGGCGCAAGGGCCAGGTGAACTCGATTCCGGGGTGGAATGGTCCTCCGGCGCAGTCTTCGAGCGCAGCCTCGTCCAGTGCGGCGGCCCGTTCGGCTGGCGAGAGCGGCAGCGATGTGGGCGGCGGCGGAGCCAGCCCAGGCTCGAAATCCCCTCGCGCCCACATGCGCAGCCATTCGTACTGGCATTCCGTAATAGCCATCCACTCGCGAGGATCCCGTGTGTCGTCGTCGATCACAATGGCGTCGCCGTAGACGGAGGGGATGCGGTTGGCCTGCGTCGTCGTGGACAGCGGATCGCGGAAGCGGGCAAACACCGCTTGCCGTAGCGGACGGTTTGCGTCGCCTGGATCATTGAGCCTGCCAAGCATCGTCGGATCGGAAAAATCGGACGGGCTGCCCGAGCCGAACTCCAACGCAAACGCGCTGTTCACCCACTGGGCGGCCGAGAGCCGCTGCAGGACGGGTTGGATATGGCGGCCGAATGACGGCCGCATCACGGGCGCTGCGAGCCCTTTGCGCACCATGACCTCGAACACGACGTCCCAGCCGGTCACGAACGGCGTGATTCCGGGCGCGAAGTTCGGGGGTCCGACGATCACCCAGGCCCCGATCGCGTCGAGCCGGCGTTCGCCGATCTCCACCGTGGCGTCGACCGATCCGTCCGATACGTCGTCGTGCCAGCCCGGATTGTTGGCGAAGTCGACGATCGGCTTGCCGGTCGGCGAGCTCGACTCGCCAAGCCCGCCGAGCACCGTAAGCGCACCCTCATCATCGACGCGTGCCTCGCCAAGATCGACCGGTTTGCCCAGGAACTTCCCGCCATCGAACCGGACGGTCCTTGAACTCGGGTCCGTGCTCCGTATCGTCCGTGCGCCCGGGTCGATCACCAGCCGTGCGCGGTCGGCGCCGATGACGTCCGCGTTGCGCAAGCTGCTCGCGATCGGGGGAATGCCCGGAATCTCGCCTTTCGAGGCCGGAATATCGAAGGCCTGCTCAAAGTCGTACCAGTCAGCCTTCTTGTTCGCGAGGTGAACGGTCCACGTGATCCGGCCGTCGCTTGCGGTGATCTCGCGGATCACGCGCCCCTGCGCGTCCAGGCCGAATACGCGGAACCGCGCCGCCTGACGCTTGAGCGCGCCGTTTCCATCTCTCGCCTTCTTTGGCTCCAACGGATGTCGGCCTGGGATTTCCGGCCCGACGAAGAATTCGGTGCCACTGTTTCCCACCCGCGCGATTCCGATGGCCGGATGGATCGCCACGTCGACAACGTCGTCCAAACCAGGCATGTGCCTCGTCCTCCCGGTCCCCGCGCAGCCTTCGGCGGCTCGCCGGCAGCTAGCCTTGCGAATCCGCCTTCCTGGCGTGCCGCGCCAGCAGCGGGTACTGCATGGCCGCAAATGCAAGCGTGAGCGGGACGATCGCGAACACCTTGAAGCTGACCCAGAAATCCGTCGATTGCGTGCGCCACACGATCTCGTTCAGCGCCGCAAGCGCGAAGAAGAACAGCCCCCAGCGCAGCGTCAGCTTGCGCCAGCCCTCGTCGTCGAGGTCGAACACGGTGTCGAACACGAGCGCGAGCAGCGATTTGCGCAGCGCCAGCCCGCCCAGGAGGATCGCGCCGAACAGCACGTAGATGATGGTCGGCTTGAGCTTGATGAAGGTCTCGTCCTGCAACAGCAGCGTAAAGCCGCCGAACACCGAGACCACCACGCCGGAAACGATCGCCATCAACGGCAGGTGCCGGGTCAACGCATAAGAGACGGCAAGGGAAACCAGCACGGCGACCATGAACAGCGCCGTGCCGGCAAAAATGCCCCAGCGCGCATTGGCGATGAAGAACAGGATCAGCGGCCCGAGGTCGAGCGCGAGCTTGAGGCCGGGACTGAGAGGCGTTTTGTCTCCCATGCGGGCTCTGTAGCGTGGCGGCAGGGCGCTGTCACCGTCTCGCGACCCGGCGTTCCGCATGTTATATGGGGTGCCGCCATGACTGCGCCGCTGAAATCGGTCGAGGGCTCGACAGACATTGCCGCCACCATGGGCGGCATGGGGACGCGTGCGCGCGACGCCGCGCGGACGCTGGCGCTCGCCTCGGAGGCGCAAAAGCAGGCCGCGCTGGCCGCAATGGCGCAGGCGATCCGTGCCGCCAAGGCCGACATCCTTGCCGCCAATGCCGATGACGTCGCAGAGGCGAAGGCCGGCGGCGCGACGGCGGCCTTCGTCGACCGGCTGGCGCTCGACGAGAAACGCGTCGACGCGATGGCGGAAGGACTCGACGTGGTGCGCGCGCTGCCCGATCCGATTGGCGCCGTGATGGAGGCGTGGACGCGGCCGAACGGCATGACGATCGAGCGGGTGCGGGTGCCGCTCGGCGTCGTCGGCGTCATTTACGAAAGCCGGCCGAACGTGACGGCCGACGCCGGCGCGCTCTGCCTCAAGGCCGGCAATGCCGTGATCCTGCGCGGCGGCTCGGAAAGCTTCCGTTCGGCGCGCGCGATCCATGCGGCGCTGGCCGGTGGACTTGCGCCGCGCCGGCCTGCCGGAGGACGCCGTCCAGCTGGTGCCGACGCGCGACCGCGCCGCGGTCGGGATGATGCTGGCGGGTCTCGACGGGGCGATCGACGTGATCGTGCCGCGCGGCGGCAAAGGCTTGGTGGCGCGCGTGCAGGCGGAGGCGCGCGTGCCGGTGTTCGCGCATCTCGAAGGCATCTGCCACGTCTATGTCGACAAGGCCGCCGACCTGGCGATGGCCAAGGACATCGTGCTCAACGCGAAAATGCGCCGCACCGGCGTCTGCGGCGCGGCCGAGACGCTGCTGGTCGATCGCGCCGCCGCCGCCACGCACTTGCGGCCGTTGGTGTCGATGCTGATCGACGCCGGCTGCGAGGTGCGCGGCGATGCCGCGACGCGCGGCGCCGATGCGCGCGCCGGAGCCGCGACCGAGGAGGATTGGTCGACCGAGTATCTGGACGCCGTCATTTCGGCCAAGGTGGTCGATGGCCTCGACGGCGCGATCGACCACATCGAGCGCTACGGCTCGCACCACACCGACGCCATCGTCACCGCGGACCCGAGCGCGGCCGACAGGTTCATGGCCGAGGTGGACTCGGCGATCGTGCTGCACAATGCCTCGACGCAGTTCGCCGACGGCGGCGAGTTCGGCTTCGGGGCCGAGATCGGCATCTCCACCGGGCGCATGCATGCCCGCGGCCCGGTCGGGGTCGAGCAGCTCACCACGTTCAAATACCGGGTTCGCGGAACTGGACAGACAAGGCCCTAGATCGACGCGGGGGAAGGGCAAGCAGCCGCCCGTCCCGCGGCTCGTCTTGCCGCCGCACGCTGCCGGTTTGCGCATCGGGCTGTTCGGCGGATCGTTCAATCCGCCGCATGCGGCGCACCGCGCCGTCAGCCTGTTCGCAATGAAGCGGCTCGGCCTCGACCGCGTCTGGTGGCTGGTGTCGCCCGGCAACCCGCTGAAGGATGCCCGGGAATTGCCCGCGCTCCGGGCCCGCATGGCGGCGGCGCGGGCGCGTGCTCGGCATCCGCGCATCGACGTCACCGATATCGAGGCGCAAATCGGCACCCGCTACACGGTCGACACGATTCGCGTCCTGCGCCGACGCTGTCCGGCCGTGCATTTCGTCTGGATCATGGGGGTCGACAATTTTATCGATTTCCACCGCTGGCGCGCCTGGCGCGACGTCTTCGCGCTCCTTCCGATCGGTGTCGTCGACCGTGGCGGCATCGGCCTCGGTGCCCTCGGACGGCCCGCCGCCCAGGCCTTTGGGCGATGGCGGCTGCCGGCGGCCGATGCGCGACAGTTGGCGGCGCGCAAGCCGCCCGCCTGGGTGCTCCTGCACGGGGTAAAGTCGTCTGTGTCCTCGACGACACTGCGGCAAAAGATCAGACATAAGGGAGGTTGAAAGCGCCCGGATCGCGTGCCTATCTTAAGCGTGCTTCGTGCGAGAATCGCCGAAGCGAAGCGCTGAACGAAAGGAAACGACCCCCTGCCCACAATGGTGCCTGCTCAGGCCACCAAGTCTCGGTCCCGGCCTGAACGCGTCTCCACGGTGCGCCCTGACGCCACGGAGACCCTCAATCTGGTCCTCGCGCAGCTCGACGACGCCAAGGCCGAGGACACAATCACAATCGATCTTACCGGCAAGACCACGATCGGCGACTTCATGGTGGTGACCTCCGGCAGGTCCAACCGCCAGGTGGGCGCGATCGCCGACCGCCTGCTCAAGGCGCTCGCGCAAGCGGGTGTCGCCGGCGTGCGGGTCGAGGGCATGCCGCACTGCGACTGGGTGCTGATCGACGCCGGCGACGTGATCGTCCACGTTTTCCGGCCCGAGGTTCGCGCCTTCTACAATCTCGAGAAGATGTGGTCCGCGACCCTGTCGCGGGAGCGGCGCGCAAGCTAGAGTCCGGTTTTGCTGACCACGCTCGGGGGGTGGCATGCGGCTAGTGGTCGCCGCGGTGGGGCGGCTCAAACGCGGGCCGGAACGGCAGCTGGCCGAGCGCTACCGCGAGCGCGCCCGCAAGGTCGGCCGCAGCATAGGTCTGCGCGACGTCGAGATCGTGGAAATCGCGGAAAGCCGTGCGCGCGATGCGAACCGCCGCAAGAACGAGGAATCGATCGCGCTGGCGAACCTCGTGCCGGAACGGGCGGCGCTGGTCGTGCTGGACGAAAAGGGCGAAAGTCTCGGCAGCGCGGCCCTCGCGGACCTTCTGCGCCGTTGGCGCGACAACGGAAACGCCGCATGCGTCTTCTTCATCGGCGGCCCCGACGGTATCGCGCCCGGCCTGCACGAGAAGGCCGACATTCACCTCGCTTTCGGGGCGCTTACCTGGCCGCATCAGCTGGTGCGCATCATGCTGCTGGAGCAGCTCTACCGGTCGGCCACGCTCCTCGCCGGGCACCCGTATCACCGCGAGTGACTTTTCCCGTGTCCCTTGGGCGGTGCAGCGCACGCGTGGTCCGGTAGGCCGCCGCAGGGGCAATTTTGAGCTTGCGGGTCCGCGCCAGCCACGGAACTATTTCGGGCTCTTGCCGGTTAGCTATGCCTCACCAGCAACAGGGAGGATTCCAATGCGCATGCTTGCACTTGCCGCCGCCGCGGCGATGGTCCTTTTCGTCAGCCCCGTTCCAGCGTCCGCCCAATCCATCCAGGTCGGACCTGGAGGGGTTCGTGTCGACGACGGGCGTGGCCGTGCGAACTGTGACGAGTTGCGCCGCGCCTGTGAGCAGAGGGATCGGCTCGGAGAGCGTGGAGAGGGGAATTGCCGCCGATACCGGGAGGCGTGCCAGCCAAGGCAGTCGCGCGCCGAGCTGTGTCGCGAATTGCGGAGCGCGTGCCTCAACAAGGACAGGCTGGGCGAGGCTGGCGAGGGCAATTGCCGTCGATATCGCGCGACGTGCCGGGGAGGTTGATTTCGACCCCGTCAGACCAGATTCTCCTAACCAGGATCGATTTCGCCGGACAGTTGAGGTCCGGCCGTAGAGTCCCAGCCCCCAGCCCTGGGGCTCTTTGCTTTGAAAGCGGGCTGCAGCCGACAGACCTGAGAAGTCCTTGCAAGCGAGGCACACACGCATCCGTGAACCTTCGCCCCGAATACGCCGCAACGGGAGGTTAACAATCCCTCAACCAGCAAACGGCCACGAAGTGCCTGCCGCACAGAGGCTTTTTGCGCCCTGAGTTCACCAGGAGTCCACCACAGCCGGCAAGCACGTGCGCGGGCCGAGCAACGAGCTGGCCAAGAGTGCGAGCCGAGTGACTTGCCAGGGCGGAACGTCGCCATGTCAATCGACGGCACCATCTCCGCCGTGGTGATCAGCGTCGCAACGCCGACCAGCAGTAGCTTGCCGGACCGGAATATCCGGGCGGCGATCGGTGCGCTTTACGATGTTCATGGGCTTCGAAATCGCTAAGGGTATCGTCCCGAAGAAAATAGGCCTCGCTTGGCAGCGCAGGACGACATGCAGGTCGAAGGCGTGGCCAAGCTTTTCCTGGCTTTACAGGGACAGCAGGCAGGGCGCTTGTTATTCTGCGCGCCAAATGGCCCGGACGCAGCAAGCTATCGCAGCAGCGAGCACTAGCCCCGTGCTCGGGTTAAGCCCGCCACGCCATGCCAAATGGCGCGTGAGCTTCGCCCTCTCACGGCGAAAACAGGGGTTCGAGTTCCCTAGGGAGCGCCAATAAAATCAGAGACTTAACGGAAATCTTGCCCCGACAGTTGGCAGCTTCTCCAACTTTTCTCCAATGGGCGGTTTCCATAAAGACCATATCCATCAATAAAATTCGGCTGTGTAGTCGGTCAGTGGCTAGCTTGAGGGTTCGTCGTTCGGCTCCTGCGGCACGGGTCTGTCGCGCCCGGAAAAACATTTCAACAGTAGCGGACCGTCGGGTCTCGCCCGTTCGCACACGATTCCTGGCCAAGGAAGGACCCGCGCACGCGGCTTGGCTTTTGCCAGACGGATTAGCCCTCGACGGTTGCACGTCGCAGACGCGTTGAAGCGCGTGATCTCGGTGCCGCCGGTCTCGACCGGCAGGGCGTGCTTGACCTCGTTCATCGCCAGAATCTCCTCTTGCGTTTCGGGTTGTTGATCCGCGCCATCAGCCGTTCGGCTCGGAGCGCGAAGGCTTCGTCCGCGCGTATCTCGGCGTCGAAGGCGTGCTCGCGCAGGCGCTCGTAGGTTCGCCGCCACATGCCCTTCGGCTTTGGCGGAAAAGGCGCGGCCATGCCGGGATCACCGCCGAGGCTCTGCCTGATCTTGTTGACCTGCCGCAGCGTGCGATCCCATGCGCCCTCGCTCTGGCTGGCGTGCGCGAGGGTAGCAATGCCGGCACAGGAAATAACGTCCCGGCCCGTGCAGCTTGGCGACTCGCCGCCCGCAGGCGATCCCGTTCGCCACGCTGGAGCAGATGAAATACGACCGCGTCCCGCCGAAGGGGCAAGCGACGCGGTTTGACGTGGCGGAAGGCTGCGTTGTCGTAATGCTGATGGTGCGGGTCCGTGCCCGTCCCTCCCGTCCGAAGCCGATTTCGATGCCGATCTTGCGCAGAAAGGTCGCCGCCCGACGCACCCGGCCCGCCAGCGCGCGAGGACCATCAGGCCAAGTCTTGGACTTGGCAACCGCTCACCACTACCTTTGCAAGGGCGCCCAGCCCGCATTGCCCGTATGACGGACTGATTTCCCCAAACGCTCGCATCGATTCAGATATAGGCGTCAGCACCTTATCCTGGATCGTGCTAGCCCATCAATCGCGCGTTCGCTTTGGTCGCGCTCAGGGGCTCGCTAACATCGCCCCTTGCCCGAATCGGGCAAATCACGGCATTGCGGCGTCGACGGCACTGCCGTCGCAAAGCAAAGACCCGCACGGTTGGCGCCGCCACGGTTGTCAATCAACATGCACGCACGGGAGGGGTCCCATGCACACGCGCGCCGCCTACGCTCTGGCTTCGGTGCTTGTCCTTGCCGCCTCGGCGGCCCTAGCCCGGCTGCCGCCTCAGGCGGGGATTGACCGCGCCCTGGACGCGCGCCCCGTCAAGCCCGTCATCCAAGACCAAGCGGCGGCGCTTATGCGGGTGGGCTGCCAAGACGATTGGGAGTGCTGGGATCGCCACGGGTTTATCGCCGTGCGTATTTTGATAACCAAGGAGCCGTGGAGACCAGAGCAGCACGAAGTCGCCCAAACTTGGCAGAGCGTTCCCCTTGATATTCGGCAATCAACGGGGCCGCTAACGTCGCAGGGCATCGAATACGTCCTGCGGGGCAGTATTGAAAAATAATCAGACAAATCAAATGGTTAACACTTGTGCTGCTCGCTGCAAACGATCTCGACCGAGCTCGCGGCGCGAGGCTCCCTCAATGAGAACGACCGGCCGTTCGCTGCAGCGTCTGTCAACTCCATGCTCGGGGCTCGACGGGCGACCGAACGTCGCGCCGATCATCCGTGAAGGCCGACCCAACTCGTTCTTGAACCAACCGGGGAGCCGGAATAGCGGGGTTTAGTGCGCCCGCCGTTTCGGCTACCTCGGCCTCTCCGGGTCGTAACGCAATGGCGCGCGCGTCGGCGACGAGAAAGACCTGCCAACGCCTGCCTTATTAGGGCGCCTCTGATTACTTGCGGTCCTCTCATTCATATTTTGCAAGCTCCTCCCGCATGAAAGCGCCGACAGTAGCGTACAAGATTGGCTCGCTGATCAGCCGCTGAAATTCGGCTTCCGACCATCCGCCGCACTGCCCCGTGCAATTTCGACTGCTTTGCTGTAGTTGTCCCCAGCCTCGAGCAAAGCCTGTTGAACGACGGCCTCGGCCCGCTCATAACCTGCGCCTTGCGTCATGACTTCCTCCTTTCCGAGAGGATGCCCCGGTTACAAGGGGGCAAGACCGTTGTCACCGGCGGTCGGCCTTTACGGGTCTGCTGCAGCTCGTTGAGGATCTCGTTCGAGGACGAGGTTGCCGCGCGCTTGCTTACGAGCGTTGTCGAGTATCATTAAGTCAATTTCCGGGTACTTGGTGCGCGAACCTCTGTTGGCGATGACTGCCAAGTGCGATTAGTGTTGCTCTCGGACCCCCGTGGCCGAGCCCATAATATCCGGCTCGCCAGTGGGGACGACCGGACGACGTAATAGCCGCCACGTACACCGGGTAGGCTGCATAGCCCGGCGCCGGATACGCGTATGCCGGGTATGGGTAGTACCCACCGTAGGTGGCGGCGGACTGCCCGAAAGTCATCGCCAACCAGCTCGCCGATCTCTGCGGCGTCATTTATCCGGACAGGCTGCCGAAGTGACGCCGAGGGGGATGCCCGCACGCTTCGGCCCGAGCCGGCGCTCAGCACCAGCCCTGCCGCGGGGGCATGCCGTCCGGCCAGCGCACCTACGGGCCGCGCAAGTCCTTCCGCGAGGAGCATAGGTCCGACATCGCGACCTCCGACCGTGAGTACGCCGCACAATCGGCCGTAGTTACAGCTGCCCGTGCCGTCGGTGCCCGGAGGGCATGCGCATGGCACGCGCTGCAGGGGCAGTTCACCTTCGTCAACGAGTTGGCGCAAATGCGACGTAGCACGGTCGCCCAACTCGCGTTCACGCTTGGCATCTCGCGTTCAAACCAGTTTCCCCGCCGCTTCATGGTTCGGCCCGGGAGACGCAGGTTCGCAGTCGACTGAGGCCGGCGCCTTCACCCCCGGAGACCGCTAGTCGCGATACCCTTCATGATGTGACTGCGCAGAAGACTGAAGACAACCAGCATCGGCAGAATGCTGATCACGGCGCCAGCCGAGATCGGCCCGTACTCGATGAAGAACTGCCGCTGGTAGGTGGCGAGGCCGAGTTCGGTCGTGTACATTTCCTTTGTGGTGACGACGACGAGCGGCCAGATAAAATTGGCCCAAGCCTCGGAAAAGGCGAAAACACCGAGCGCCATCAGACCTGACTTGCTCAGAGCAAGAACGACGCGAACGTAGATCCAGAACTCGTTGGCCCCGTCGATCCGGGCAGCCTCCAGCAGTTCGTCTGGAATCGACATGATCACCTGGCGCATAAAGAACACGCCGAACGTCATGATCACAAATGGGAACACTAGCGCGAAATAAGTGTTCATCAGTTTCACGCCGAAGACCATCAAGTAAAGCGGAATGATATAGACCTCGAGCGGAATGATCGCGGTGGCGAGAATGATCGAGAACAACAGGCCCCGCAGCGGGAATTTGTATTTCGCAAAGATGAAGCCCGCGAGCGACGACGTGAACAGGATCGCCGTCATGGATGACAGCGCGATCACCAGCGAATTGAAGATGTATCGGAGGAAATTCTCCTCCCGCAGGATGCGGACAAAATGCTCAAGCGTCGGCTGGCGTGGAAAGACGTGCGGCGGCCACGCGTTGATCTCGGGGTTTGTCTTGAGCGCCGTCATGAGCACCCAGAAGAATGGCGTCACCGCGGTAAATGCGAGCAAGGTGCAGACCACGTAGGCCGCGATGACGATGGGGCGCTCCTTAAACATGCGCCCTCACCGTTTCTCGCGGATCAATAAAAACTGAATGACGACAAGCGAAAGGACAAAGAGGAGCAGCACGACCGACTGCGCGCCTGCATAGCCCATGCGGTAGAACACGAAGGCGTTCTGGTAGATTTCTCCGATCACGACCTTGAAGTCATACGCTGGCGCACCTTGCGCCGAGGCGGTGAGCACGTAGACCGGCGCGAACACGTTGAAGAAGATGATCGTCGCGATGATGACCGTGAACAGAATGATCGGCTTCATCAAGGGGATGACGACGTAAATCAGCCGTTGCCAAGGCGTCGCCCCGTCGAGCTCCGCGGCCTCCAGCATGTCGTCGGGAATGTTGCGCAGTCCGACGCCGTAGACCACTACGAAGTAACCGAGCAGTCTTCCACACGGAGACAAGCACGAATCGCATAGAGGATCACGTGTTCGTCCTGAAGCCATGCGAGCTTCGGCAGGCCGATCGACGACAGCCCATAATTCAAAACTCCGTGGATCGGATCGAAAATCCACTTCCAGATCACAGACGCGGGCACCCAGGGCGTCACCACCGGAATGTAGAGGAGCAGTTCGTAAATCGGGGCTACTTTCTCGATGCTGCGCAGCAGAACCGCGACCGCAAAGGCAAGCGTCAGAGTAATGACCACCGCCAACAGGCAGAACTGCAGCGTGTTCACGAGGGCGGTGCGAAATGCTTCGTCTTCCAGCAGCCGCCAGTAGTTATCCAGACCGATGAAGGGCCGATTCCGTTGCGTCGGATGGTAGCGGTAGAACGAGAGACGAATCGTCTCCAGGATCGGGTAGACCCGGATGATGGTGAACAGCGCAAAGACTGGCCCGAGCGCCAGAACGATCCAAAGAAGATGATCCCGCCGCATCGAGTCGCGGAGGTCGGCGAGTCTCTGCAAGGGACGCAGCGCGCGATGGCGTTGCGTCGCCTGGGATGGCGGTCATCGATAGGCCTTGCGTCGGGTCAAAAATCCGTGGACGCCGCGTCTGATGCCCATGCGAGGCACTTACTCGGAGTAGATGCCGTTGTCCTTGAGGATTTTCACCGCCGTTTCGTGCGCCCGCATCATTACCCGCTTGGCGCCCTCCACGTTGCCGACGAGCGAAGCATCGCGGAATGCCGCCTGGATGACTTCGCCGACGCGGGTGGTCATCTCCTCGTAGGCCGTGTTCGGAACCTCGATATAAAGCGTCAGGCCTTGCGGCGGCGTTGTCATCTCGGCGAACCGAGGCTCCTTTGCCAGCACCGCGGAGTAGTCGCGATCCTTGCGCAGCGGTACCCAGCCCGAGCTTTCCAACACATTGTTGACGATCGCCCGGTCCTGGAGGATCCGGATGAAGTCCCAGGCGGCGTCCTTGAGCTTCGATTCCTTGTTGACCGAGAGGACCTCGACCGCATCGAACGCACCCCAACCCTTGTCACGTGGGACTGGAACGACGCCGAACTTGATGTCAGGCCCATTCTTCTTCACGAATGGGATCACCCAGCTCTCGCGCATGAACATGGACGCGGCTCCCGCTGCCAACCCCTGCGCGTCGTGCTTGAGCGCCCAATCGTCCGATTTCTTCGCGCCGTGCAAGTGCTCGACATGATCGAGCAGTACGCGGGCCGCCTCATCGATGTTACTTGCGATCGTGCTTCGCACGGTGCTGGCTTCGAGCCGGCCTCGAACATCTGCATGCCGGCAAGCTGATAGTAAAAGTAGCCGAACTTCTGCGTTCCACCGGAGGGGCCAGTCAGGCGCAGGGAGATGCCGGCACGCGTGACCTCGCCGTTCGCGTTCTTCTGCGTCAACTTCTCGGCGTCCTTCCAGACCTCATCGTAGGTCTTCGGCGGCTCGTTAAAACCAGCCTCGCGCAGATGATCGATGTTGTAGAAGAGCCCGTTGCGACCGGACCACCATGGCACGCCCCAAGGCTTGCCGTCGCGCGTGACGATATTCTTGAACGGCGTGTCGATGATGGCCGGATTGTTCACGACCTGCGCAAGATCTGCCGGAACCGGCACAAGCGCGTCGCCCTCGTAGTAGCGCGGAAAAATGAAATCGTGCAGCGCGAGGATGTCCGGCCCGCTGCCGGCCGGCACCGACACGGCGAGCTTGGCTTCAAATTCGCGCAGTTCGAACGTGAGGATTTCGACTTCGACGTTCGGATATTTCTTCTTGAACTCGACTTGTCCGAGCTTGAAGGCATCGACCGTTTCAGGGTAGCCGAGCCAGATCGACAGCTTGCCTTTCGTTTTCTCGTCAGCCGTGGCCAACTGAGCCGACAGCAGCACGCATGCGGCAATCGTGATTAGGCGCTTGAACATGTTCATCCTCCCTGCTGCTTGCATCGTAGCCTACGCGAAGGAGATGCCTGATGGAACAGACGTGGCGCTGGTTCGGGCCGGACGACGTCATCACGCTCCCGATGATCCGGCAGACCGGGGCAAGCGGCATCGTCACCGCGCTCCATCAGATCCCTTACGGCGTCGAGTGGACCGAGGATGAGATCGAGACGCGCAAAGCGACGATCGCAGCCGATAGGAC
>CAVTXS010000046.1:0-361022 GCA_963738705.1 uncultured Alphaproteobacteria bacterium | reverse complement strand
GCGGAACGTCTTGTCCGGTTGTCCTAGAGTGATAACCGTGAGGTCGCCCTCTATCAGATACGCCACATCAAAGCCGGGATGCGTATGGAGGCCGGTGTTTGCTCCAGGCGGTAGTTCGACAAGCACCATGACGGTTTCATAGTTGCTGTCGGGCACATCGAACCTTTCTAGGATTGTTCGCTTCATCGCTGGTGCCATGACTTCCCTCCCTCAGCGTGTGGGATACTAGCCCGATGCCCAAAGGACCCCAAGGCCAACGACACCCCGCCAACGTGATCGGCGCCGCAGAGCGTCACGCAGGGCGCGGCAGTGGGGCTCGCCATCGAGCGGCGCTTGACGGCGGCCGAGACCGGCACCCTTGTCGTAAAGCCGCCGACCTCTCAAGTCGCAATTCGTGCTGGCGCACCGAAAGGTGTACTAAGGCACTCCGGATCGGGGAGGCCAAACGCAGTTGGAGCACAGGGGCCGCGCGACTTTTCCAGCGCGAAATAGCTGACGCTGTCCGCAACCTTGATCTGCGGCCAGGTGAAGGATGACCCTTCGAAGGTAGAGCAACCAATCACTTTGCTAGCTCTGGCGCTTTAACGACGCCGACCCGTGACCAGTCCTTGCCGCGAGCGCGATATGGAATGGCGGGCTCATCGCCTCGCCCCCCAGGCGGTCTGCGGACAACGGGCTCGCCCCGGCACGTTTCGGCGTAGCGCCTCCTAAACCGGTTCGACCGTTGGTGCGCTTCCCGCGCGGGTGGCTCCCCGGGACCTGTGATCGCCAAAACCGCACCAGCGGGCCGACCGGTTTAGCCCAGGCGGCACTCGTTGAGCCGGGTGGCGGTCGGCCCGGCACCCATAGCCAATGACGGTGAGCCAAAGCCGCCACGACCTTGCCGCTCACCGGCTGGGTGGTGTGGGGGTTTAACTCTTTCTAGTCTTTTGATCGCGTCGAGCGTGACGCCGGAGGCGGTGCTGTACCGATCACGAACCCTTTGCCACGCTCTTCCGACGTCACATCGACTGCCCCCCGGCGGCAGCTTCAATCGCGTCTTGATAGACGCGGCGGGCGTCTGATCGTTGCTCGGCGTCTGTTCCGGCTTCTGATTGCGTTCCAATAAATCCGCCATGACCCACTCCGTTTTCAACCGTGAACATTGGTCGCGCGACAGCACCATCTTACTCGCAACGTGGGCGGATGTTGGTCGGCGCCAACACGGCTATGATTATACCGAGTGGCTCCGATCCGGAGGGAGCATCAGCAACTCTGCGCCCTCCCTAAAAACCAAAGATCGTGGTGGACACATATGGACATTAGCCCTTTTAGAGCGCCGACGTTGGCCGTACGCGCGTTTTGTGCCCTGGCCGCTCTCGCGGGCCACCTGAGCTATCCAACGCGCCCGGTGCCGCCCAAATTCGATTTGGGGCGGCATTCGGGAGCACACGGTAGGCCAGCGTGCGCCCCGCAAGGCAGAAGACCGCTCTTTACAGGCGAGGAAGGGAGGCGGCGGCCATCAAACAATGGCGCGAAACGGGCCGGATACAAAGGCAAACTGACGTCCCGATTGAACTCGCTATTCGCCTGACCAAGGCGCATGCTCAAACATCGTCGGCCAATAACAACCAGAACACAGGCGCCGACGGCCCAGAGACCAATGGCGCTCCCGCCTGCATTTCCAGAGCTCAAGCGTGGGAGTAATGTCATGAGATTTCTTCGGACGAGAGTTTTCGCTGCTGCCTGCTTTGTCGCGTTGTGGGGTAGTCCCGCGTTCGCGCAGATGCTGAGTGGCGACAGCCTAACAAAAATGGTGGACACGTACCGGCAGAACGAAGCCAATTCAAGCGCGACTACGAAGGCAAACAGTTTGAAGACACCCTGCCGTTCCGCTCAGCAAAAGAGAACCTTTTCCTTGCAGACCGATACCTGATCGGGTTCGGCACAGGCGGGTTCACAAGCGACGTGGATGGCACGGTGTCAGACAAGGCTGTGATGAACCGCATCGTTGACTGGAACAAAGGCGACTCGGTCAAAGTACACGGCGTCGTCAAAGACGTGCCGATGGGCTCCGTGCAGCCCGACGCCTGTTCGTTCTTGAAATGAGCCAAGGCGGCTCTCCGGCCGCGCCGCATAATCACCGGAGCGCTGACGTCTTCCAAGTGAGAATTGCAAGCCCCCTGGGCCTGGAACCAAACAATTCACCAAGAAATTCCCGCGCAATTCTTCTGGGGCCGATCCAGACGCGCGAAGCCTTGCTTTCAGCATGATTGACAGGAATTTAAATTTGTACAACGCCTCTGGGACGTAGAGTAAAGCCCAGCCCATCGGGAAGCTCCCGAGGGCGGAGGAAGCAATGGACAAACAGACTGCTTTGGTTCTGGTCCTTCTGGCGCTCGTTTATTTGCCGCTGCTTGTGGTGGGGATCAACCCAGGCGGCGGCATTTGGAAATTCCTGACCTTCTGCCTCTGCACCTTGGCTTTAGCAGGCGTCAGTTTTTCCGGCATTCCGGGCGTCATCGGCCCTTTTTTCGTGATTACGGGCGTCAACCCACTTTTTTTCCTCATCACGGGCGTCAACGCATCTTTTTTCGTCATTCCGGGCTTCATCGCCTGGTTGTTAGCCTGGGCGACTGCCGCCGCCGCCCGCTCCACCACTCGACGTACAAAGTACGAAGCGCAAACCTTGCGGGAGCTGCGACAACAAAGCCGATTGCTGCGTGAGCAGCTGGAACAAAATCAATTGCTGCGTGAGCAGCTAGAACAAAGCGAATTGCAGCGTGAGCTGAGAGAACAAAACCAATTGCTGCGCGAGCAGCGGCCGCCTTCGGCTGCTCCGGTGTCGCCAGTGCGGGCCCCGCCCCCTAAGCCATCGCCCGATGTCGGCGGGCGACCTACGTCACCTATGCCAGTGTTTGCCGCGTCTGCGGCCGGCAGCGAGAGTGACAGTTCGGTCGTCGCTTCTACGGCGCAAACGAAACCGCCGGCAGAACGGGTGCTAGCTCCCCGAACGGACCTAGCCGAAACTGCGCGACGATTTGCTCCACATCTAAACACCTTGGCCATTTGGTTTGGCTTAGGGGTTATCATTGTTGGCGTCACTCTGGGTCTCGTCATTGTAAGTCAGTCGCGAAACAGCAAACGTGAAAAGTATTTTGCCAAGAAAACGACCAGTTCGGTACAGCGGGGAGCCAGCAAATCCCAATCTCAGGAAGCAGTCTTCGCCGCTCCCGCGCCGACGTCAGCCAACGCTTCCAAACCTCAGCACGCGCTGCCGTCTAACCAAAATGACTTTCCGGATGACTTGCGGGACTATGTCTCACGTGCACAACATGTTCGACGCTATGTGAGGATATCGCAACAGCCAACTACTTGGGCAGAGCGGGATTCGAAAGCTTTTGTCGGTCCAATGCAAATCTACAACGGAACGCAGTACGACGTTCGATCAATTGAGGTGCTTTGCATTTTTCGGTCGCAAGACCCCAGGTACTCTGAGTATGTCAGAGGCAAAGTAGTCCCCAGGCCGCGTAAAGCCAGGCGAAAACCTATATGTGGTTGACCAAGTCTTCAAATCTGCACCTGCCCCTACCACGGGACTAAAGGAATGTGTGGTACACAATGCTGAGCTGTTGCCGGCGTAAAGACGGAACAGCACCGCCTTCTCTCGAAGCCTTCAGCTGACATGGCGAAAAGGAAAGGGGAGGAGACAACCGAGCGAGGCGCCAACCATCCCCGCCAACGAGCATCTGGTAGCCGTTCTACACCGCGGTAAAGCCCGCGCGTTACTTCCGACGAAAACACCGCCGGCTTCCATCGAAGCCGCGGCAATCAGCTCCTTCTCGGCCTACGACCAGCGCCGCATCGTTGCACCGACGTGACCTCACCTGCATCTCGTCATAGGACTTATCCCATAGGATTGTCCCATGACCTCACCCCGTTCGCTCAACGCCGCAAGACGAGAACTCACCGGGGCCTTACGATGAACCTGCAATAAAGGCGGATATGTCTGGCATCGCTGGGCGTCTAAGGCCAAGCCCTCAGTCCGGCTGAGACGCCTGTCGCGGCCACGTCGTTGGAGAAGGAGAAGGTTAACTAAAAAGAATTTAACGGCCAGGGGCAATTGAATACCCCTGAGCGGTGCAACCGCAGGGATGAACCCCGGGCGTGGCGTTCAGGCTCGCGCGCCATAAAGCCGTCCGTAATCGTTCGCGCGGGTGGCCGCATGGGACAGCCGGCAAAGCCAAGGGCCTCCCCAGCGCCATTTTTGGCCACGGAAACGGCCTCCTGATCCAACTCCGCCGTGGTGAGAGAGCCGTGGCCTCGACTGGCGTCCGCCAACGTTCGCCGGCAGCGATAAGCGCCACAGTGGGACACCGACCCAAAGCGCAATTCCAGATCAGCGCTCCACCACTTTCGCCGTTCCTGAATTCGAAATCGGTTGGCGAACTCAATGGCAGCCAATCGGAGTCAAACACGAAATCCAGTGCCGACAAGACGGGCGGCAGCGCTCCAAAACTGCTGATCGATGATGGCCTCGTAGTGATCGTGCTTCTCGACGTATCGCTCGTAGGTGCTCCAGCGCATCCACTTCGGCTTCGGGGGAAATCCCACTCGTCTGGATCAAGGTCGGCAATCAGACGCGCCTTGATCTTGGCCTTTCCACGCAAAGCACGATCCGATGGCGTTTCAAACTGCGACGCGTAGGCGACCTGCCTGCCCCAGAATTGCCGGCTGGCGAACTGCGTTGCACCCGGTGGCTTCCAAAGCACCGATACGGACCGACAGGTTCTTGGGCAGACGAAGTACCACTGTCGGCCGCCGAAATGCCGAGGCATAGCTCGTAAATAGATTGTTTGCTGTAGGTCACCAAGCTGTAGGGCGAACGATCCCTCGAAATCTCCCTCCAGGTTCGCGGTGATCGAGCCATGACGCGATGACCTCGCCGTCGCGCTTCCATTGAATGTACTGCGGTCCAGTTCGCGCTCCCGGCCGAACGGAACCCTGCCGGAGAAGCCGATTCAGATCCAGCTTCAAACCGTTTTCCAAGCAGACGCGGGTTCGTTTTTTCGGCATTCACTCATCCTGTCGATGTGAATTAGTTTAACTTATCTTGCTGCCAGTTTCAAACCAGATACGAGTCCGGTGAATGACAGGAGTGAATGCGATGGCGGGGTGCGTCTCATCCTGAAATCCTCCCGGTCGCTTGCCAGAAGGCTGCGCGCGCGTTGCGGTATTGTGCACAGGGCGGGGTGTGGAACAGGAGCGGTTGCAGCCTTGCAACCTTTGAGTCCTGACGATCTAGTTAGTCCCAAAGGTCTGTAAAATCGGTACTTTTTGTCAAAGAATGTAATAAATGATGGTAAGAGAAGTGCAAAGGCTGCAAGGCTGCAATCGCCTGTGAAAGATTGCAGCCGCGGTTTGCAGCCTTTGCGCGTTCACGCTGGGTGCTTCCGTCCTGGCAGCTTCCACTTCCATCGTCCCTGAAAGGCCTTGTCCTTGACAGCCTTCACGCCGAGCTGTTTCTTCGCCTCTTGCAACGTCCGCTCGCCGATGCCTTCGGACTTCGCCATTTCAATGAGTTGGTCAGCAGCCATTGGACCGTTTTGCAGCTGATCGCGCAGCAGCTCTTTTGCCTGCTCGATCTTGCTCGGGCCACCGCCATTCGCGGCCCGCAGCGCCTCGTTTGCGCTCACTGTGACGGGCTCGTCGTCCCACTCGATGACGGAAGTTTTGATCCCATGATCGACGTAGGCATCAGCAACACGGTATCCAAGCCCGGGCGCTAAAGGACCAAGATTGTTTTTGGCAGCGAGCAATAGCTTCCGATCCGTTCCCTGCTCTTCCGCAACGACAAATACCAGTCGCGGAGCTGCCACGAATGCAAGCGAGCCCGAGAACGCGTGAATTGCTTTTTTAGGCGCGTCTTTCGGCGGGTGATGGATCACCAATACCGCTACGCCGGTTTGATCGGCAAAATCGGACACCTCAGTGAGTACGGGTCCAACTGCCGTCATTTTATGTGAGTCAATATCGCTACCAAGATACGCGCTGATCGGGTCGATAATTATCAACGCAACATCGCCGAGCGATTCACGGCATCGGTCAGATGAGCGAGGTCCGTACGTAGGTTGAACGCACGTTTCCGCCCGGTCCTCTCCTGCACCAATCTGACGACGTGTACTCGGCTCACGTCGGCACCGGCTGCTTCGAGGCGTGGGCGAATGGTATCCTCGACTTCGTCCTCAGCCGCCAGAATGACGACGCTTCCCCGAGGCGCGCTGCCGCCATCAGGCCACTCGCTGCCGCGCGTGATCCGCGCCGCGACATCAGTTGAGATCGTCGACTTGGCGAGCCCTGGATCGCCTGCGTAGATGATCACCTTTCCGCCGGGCAAGCCTGAGCGGCCACATCCAATCGACCGGCTTCATTTCGACATTCGCGACACAGACAACTTGTAGCCCACCGGCATCACGGTCGGCACCAATTTTGCCGTATGCCCGTTCGATTTCGTGCCGCAGCCGATTGGTCTCGCTGTACTTGCCAGCAATGCCGCCGGGATGCAGCTCAAAGAGAGCGGCTGTACGTTCTACAGACCAGCCGAGCTTCTCGAATCGTGCCACAGCGTCGAAGAACCTATCGGAGCGTTCACCTACGCCGACGCCTTCGCGGACGAATTTCATCAAATCTGGAGGGATGTAGTCGTCATCGTCCTTGTCGTGTGGAACTTTCGCTTCGGTGTAGGGAAAATCCGCCAACGGTAAGTATTCGAGATCGTTGGACTCGAATCAGGCTTGCGAAACATCTATCGCGACCGGCCTTGCGCTTTGCAGCGGTTGGGAGGTTGTCTGTGCCGGGTAGCCGCAGGATGCGATCAATGTTCTGCGTCCCGCGAGCGCCGCCAAGTGCCAAGTTGAGCGCGAGGCTAAGCGTCTCGCACTCGGCAAACTGCTCCTCGTCACGAACGGGTTGTTCCAGCCGAAACAGACCGTTGGATCCGTTGCCGCTGTCGATCAAGAATGTCGGCTCCAGCTCAAACTGGTTCAACCGTTCGAGATAGCGGTCCTTGGCATCGCGCGGCGTTTCATCGGGGCGCGGGTCCAGGTCGACATGGATGAACTCCACCGCCGCAATATCCGCTTTGCTGGCTTTTCTACGCATGTCCCGCTTGGTGGGGTTGACCGAGAAGTACAGATTCCGGACGCCATCGTGCTCTCGCAAGAAGTCACGCACTTCCGCAGGACCGAGGGCCGTGACCGTCAAAGTTGGTCCGTTCCCGTCCGGTTCGATTGCCGTCAGAACGCAAGGGCCGCCTGGGCGGAACTTGGTCAAGAATTCCCAAGCAGTCTCAAGAATACTTGGACGTGCAAACGCTCTCGAATCGAGCCGCGCTATAGTTGTTGAACATGCGAATCGTTGGGACCCACTGGCGCGTTCATCGGGTGAGCTCCGTCCGATACCGTTAAGTTGGGCGAAGAAATTCGCCAGCGACGGCGGAAGTCCGGTGCGCCGATGAACGTGACGGCCGCCGACGGTAAGTGGAGGACGGGAAAGTTGGGCAGCCCACTCGAACAAGGGTAGTGCCGAAATTGGTTGGCAGCTCGGCCGCCGATGGGTTATGTTAGCCATGTCTCATTTCCTGTGCAAATCATGGGTTGTGACGAAAAGCCCCGGGGCGGTGTCCAGACCGCCCCGGGGCGGTTTATTGTCAGCAGGACGGCGAACGTGCTGGCAGCGATTTGACGTATTGCTGCAGGTCCTCAGGAAGTATCAACGTGCGCCGACCCCACTTTACCGCGCGCAATTGACCTGATCGGATTGCTTTATAAAGCCCAGTCCGTCCGGTTCGCGTCATCGCACACGCTTCAGCGATGCTGTGGGCAAGTGGTTGGTTCATGTCATGATGACCCCACCAGGGAGTGCCGGGATAATCCGGCGACCGTGCCCGCATCGTCGCGGTCACACCGGCAGCCGTACTGTATTGATACCCCGTTGTCGGCCGGTAATGCCGCCGTTTAGCCGAAAACCGGTTTCCGGCTAGAGAGGTGGAGGGCCTAAGAAGACGTTGCCTTGCGGGGGTGCCGATATATTGCCGCCGTTCGTTCTTTCAGCAGCGATTGCGCTGGCTGCATGCCCCAATTGTCTTCGCACCATTGAGCCATGTCGGACACAAGCTCCGCTTGGGTCGCAGGTAGGTTATCGAGGTCTGCGCGTACGATAATCTCTGTGTAAAACTCGTCCCATGTGTATTTGCGCGGTCGACCACCCTGGGAGCTTGCAGGTGCCTGCTCAGAGGCAAGATTGTGCGGAAATAAGCGGAAAAGTTCACCAACTGGAACGGTGATGTTTGTGAACGCGAAAGCAGTCTCTACGGCACCTACGGGCAGCTCGATTTCATTAGGTGTGAATAGGATAGTTTCGGGGTCGACCGGATCGACACGGTAAATTTGATGGATGGGATCATTCCAGCAAATTAGTGTTGAACGTCCAATATGAACTTCCTCATGCGACCACAAGCTCGCATCGATACCAGCGGACTCAATCAGTGGCCAGGACGAAGAGACTCCCCCACCCATTCAAGCTCAGGTCGATGGAATACCTGAGGCTCTTGCGGAAGGAATGCTGCATGCGTCCGAAACCTTCATGCAAAGCACCTTTGCCGTAAGCGACCCGGCGCGAAGGGCTCTTACCAGCTCGGTCGAGAGTTGGGCATCCGGCCAGGTGCAGCAAGGTAAATTTCATCGGGAATTGGTGTCTCACCCCCGATGACGTAGTGGGATGCCTGAGCTAACAGGCACCGCGCGGGTGTTTCAAATCTCGACGCCACAGTACCACCACTAAATACCGCCCTGGGTGCAGCTCGGGGGCAAGCCATCTCCGGCACGCGCCCCCAAGCGTCTCAGCTCGGAAGGTCATCACTGTTTGCTACCGCTTTCAAGGTCTATCGAGCTGGAGAAATCGCATCAGCCCTTGTGCCGTAAGGGCGTCGCGGTGACGTCGCCCGCAATGCCGAGCGTCGGGAAATGCGCGCGGATCGTGTCGGCGACGTAGCTCGGCGCAAGGTGCGCGTAGTGCTTTTCAGTCATCCGCGTATCGGCGTGGCCCAATTGCTCGGCAATGACGCCCATCGGCACGCCGCGCATGGCGAGCGTCGAGCCGTGCGTGTGCCGCAGCACATGGAATGAAATCGCCGGCTTGATCTTTGCCCGCGCGCAGGCCTCCAGCATCGGCCGCAATTGGTGCGACTTGCCCCACACGCCACCGTCGGCGCGCGCGAAGATCGGATCGGTGCCGAGCTTGCCCGCCGTCAGCGTGGCGAACAGCCGTTGCCCTTCGTCGGTCAGGACGACATGGCGCGGCTTGCCCGCCTTGCTCTCGCGCACCGTGACCACGCCGGCATCGGCGTTGAAATCCGCGGCGTGCATCGTGGTCAATTCGGAATAGCGGCACCCCGTCAGCAATGCGCCGCGGACAAGATTGCGGAATGCAGGCTCGCAAGCGTTGACCAGCCGCACGCATTCGGCCTCGGAGAGATAGCGCACGCGCGCCGTTTCGACGGCCCGGAACGGCTTCACGCGGCGCCAAGCGTCGTCGCTCGTGACGTGGCCCGATTTCCAGGCGTGATTGAGCGCCGCTTTCAGGACCGTCAGGATGCGATTGGCGGTGGCGCGGCGCTTGCGAACGCCATCGGCGCTCTTGTCGGCCTTGCGGTGGTTCGGCTTGCGGCCGGGCTTCGAGCGGGCGAGCGCCGGCTTCTCGGCAAGGCCGCGGTGCCAGTCCTCGATTTTCTTTGCCGTCAGCTTGCCGACCAGGGCGGTGCCGAGCGCCGGCAGGATATGCGTCTCGGCGGCTCGGCGGGTGTGATAGACGGACTTGCCGCCGCGCCCCTCGAATTCCTTCAAATAGTCGGCGATGGCGTCCGCGACCGTGAAGGGACCGGACCGGGTGTCGTGGCCTTCCTCGCGCCGCAGCTCGGCGCGCCACCATTCCCGCGCCGCCTTTTGCGCCTGCCCGTAGTCGAGAATGGCAACCCCGTCGGCGTCCTGCAAATCGTCGCTGGTGCCGATTTTGTGCTCGGCATAGCCGCCGCCGGCCCGCCGCCGGCGCGCCAGCCACGTGCCGCCCTTGGCCCGCCGGCGGTAGCCGAGCGCGAAGCCCTTTTCGAGACCGCGCCAATAGGGCTCGGCGCGGATGGGAAGCCGCAGCCGAGCGGTGCGGGTTTCGATGTTCGTAGGGCGCGCCAATGATTTCATCATCACTGTTGCCGTCAAGGATGCGGCGAGAAACGCAGCTAGGATGACCAGAGTGCGGGAAGGAATGGCCATCGGCAGCTTTCCGGGGCGCGCCACTTCGATATGCGCTATCGGCGCCAAATGGCGCCGATTTCGCGACGCAGGCTGTCAGCCTGCATCACCGGTGCCGGCCGGATCTTGGTAGATGACCCTTTCCATGATCCCGTCCGCAATCGCGGCTCGATAGACGGCTTCCGCGAAGCGCCGATCCTCGATCGCCTCGGCACGCGACCTGCGCAGCAGTTGCGGCGCCGACGCGATCACGCTCGTGAGCAGAGCGAGATCAACCGGCATGCCGACGCCAGCCGTCATGACAAAACGATCGAGCGCGTAATACCGTGTCGCAAACGCCGTCCCCTCGGGCAGCGATATTTCGAGGCCCTCGTCGACCAACCAGAGATCGATTTTTCGGAACACGTCGGTGACGATCAGCCCGGCGGATTGGTGTCGGCGTTGCACCAGTACGACCGCGAAGCGCGCATTGCACATGGCCTCCAGCACGAGCGCCTCGTCGGAGCCCTGTGCAAACTGTGCCGATCGGGCGTAGCGGTCGATTGCCCGGGAGCGGCCGAAGGGAGCGGTGTGGATTGCAAGGTCGAAGGCCAGTGTCAGCTCGTCCATGCTGTCGAGGACGAGGACCTTGCCGTCAGCCAAGCCCAAGCGCCGCGCGTGGTGCAAGATCGCATCCTTGGACAGGAAACCCATCACGTTGGAATGATGCCGCTTGCTGATTTCGCGCAGATGGCGGTAGCGCGCGAGCACCACGTCACGGCTCGGTGACGGCGCTTGTTGTTCGAAGGTGTTCTCTCTCCTCAGCGCGACGGCGGCGACCATGATGACCTCGAAGCTCCAACCACGGGCCGCTGCCGCAGATCGCGCAACAGCGACGCAGGCACCATCTGCCTCCTACGCCTGCATGCTGATTCGGGGAATGACAAAGAACCGACAATCAACGAACATATCCCAGCGAGGTTGACCCACTCCGTCATGGCCGGGTTTGTCCCGGCCATCCACGTCTTGCTTTCCGCATCGCCAAGAGAAGTAAGACGTGGATGCCCGGCACAAGGTTTCACGCCCGGGCCGGCCAAAAGGCTGGACCCGGGTGCCGGGCATGACGGTGTGAAGTCGACGTCGGCGGAATCCGCTCTAAGAGAGGCGCGCCGCTGGGTCGACGAACATCGGGCGGAGCTGTCGGCGATGCGGGACGAATTCCAGAGGTGACCGCCATGAGCGACGATGTAACCAGAGTGACAAAGGTGCGTGCAGCCAGCGGACGCGTTCTGCGTGTTCGTTTTGCCGGCGATCGACGGGACCATAAACTTGACTTGACCGGGTTGATTGCTCGCAGCGCGCATTTCGCGGCGCTGATGGACGATGCTGAGTCCGTCGCCAAGGTCGTCATTGTCGAAGACGGTCTTGGGCTGGCTTGGCCAATCCAAACTAAATGGGGTCGACTAGACGTTTCGGCCTCGACGCTCCGGCGGATCGCTGAGGAGCAGGAGCCGATGACGGGAGCAGATTTCGCGGAGTGGCGAAGGCTATTGGGACTATCGCTGACCGAGGCGGCCAAGCTGCTTGGGGTCGGGCGGCGCACGATCATGAGCTATCTGAAGAAAGACGAACTGCCAGCCGTCGTCGCCATCGCGTGCCGAGCCCTTGCTCGCGACAAGCACCTCCTGGCAGCGCACTACGTGCCGGTGCGTAAAATCAGCCGACCGGCCGCATGAGCGCCGTTGGCGCGCGTCCACGATTGTTCAGCACGGGGCTCCAGGCGCCCCGACATGCGCAAGGGCTCCGACGGCTTGGCGCTTCTGGTGCAGGAGACGCTCAAGCGCAATCCGCACAATGGCCATCTGTTCGTCTTTCGCGGCCGGCGTGGCGGGTTGATCAAGGTGCTGTGGCATGACGGCCAGGGGAGGTGCCTGTTTGCGAAGCGGCTGGAGCGCGGCCGCTTCGTGTGGCCGTCGACCGCTCCCCGCGACGGCGCGCAACGAACGCTGACGATCACGCCGGGCGCAACGAGCGCAAGGCGCGTTTGCTCGACCACAGGCGCGATGACAAGGTTCCTAAGCGGCGCCGGTAGTGAGACGCAAGCGTCACACCATCGGCCGCACGCGGAACCTCCATTTGTCGCTGTCGAGCTCCCGCGTATTGCGGAACTTGGTCTTGACGACGGCTCTGTCCGCTCCGGTCGCCTCTATGACGGTGATCTCGCCGGTTTTTTCGATCCACCCCGCAGATCCCGATGTGATGGTCATTCTTAATCACGACGTCGCCGGTCTTAGCTTTCCAGCCCACACTGGGCCCATCGTCCCTGTTCATCACCACAGGACCCGCCTTGCCTTTCCTGTATTGCCAAATGGCATATGTGAACGGCGTCCTGCCGCCGCCGTGCGGCCGCCGAGCAGCAGGCGTTGACAAGGCTGACACAGTCGACGTGGCGCTTGCCGAGACAGTTCTCTCCAGAACGATCACGTTGCGCCCGGCCTCGAAGAACGTGCGGGGAGTGAGGTTGACCGCGCCTCTCTTGAACGGGGGCCAGGCTGCGTGCGGCGTCTTCAGCGTCTGATGCAGTCTCAGCTCGGCGAGATATGTCCGTAGGTCCGGGTCTGAGGCCTTGATTTCTCGGCCGCCCGCCGCCCTCACGTCAGGGTGACGAAACCGCCCGACGCAGACCTGGCGATCCCCGTCTTCGTCCTGCGAACCGGCGGTGAGAACGCTGGGTGCCGGCAAGTTCGTGATGGGCTCTTCCAGCCACACCGCCGCACGCGAGCCCCGAAAGTGGTGCCTCTCGAGGATTTGCGCCCGCGAGCCGAGGACGAAGTGTGCACCTTCCTTGAAGAACTCCATCGCCTTTGCGAACACCAGCCGGCGCCGCGCCTCCAGGCCGGGGCCCGTATCAAAATAGCCGAGCGTGCCGTCGTTCGGCAGGTAGATGCAGCCCGGCAAGTCCGACGAGTCGAAGGAATAGTTCGTCCCGTCGTTGCTCACGGCGCAGCCGAGATGGGTGCGCATCAGCCAGTTCACTTGGCAGCACTTCTCATCGAACGGAGTCACCGAAGCGATGAAGGGAAAGTTGAATTCGATGAGCTGCCAGGGATCAAGCCCCACCGCGTTCGCGAGCGATGCCCAGCTGTCCCCGTCCTCACGCGACAGGGGCGGCCGTCCTGGCGGAAACTCGTACGCCAGCAGTGAGTTCGGCGTGGACTCCTTGATCATGACTGCCCTCCTCTGGGAAGGCCATCGCTACCGACATTTGCTCTGGCGGCGCAGTGCGTGTGGGACCTGTTGCGCCTGTTCGGCCCGTGGTCCTTCCCACGTGCACTTTGTCGCCCTCCGCGGGAATCGGGTTCAAAGCACGCCGACGCGCCCATCAAGTCGCGCGGCGATTCCCAAAGGATTGGATCGCCCGCATAAGGCCCGATATAGAGACGCGCGTCGGAGGGTTGCCGCGCAAGCCGGCGCTTTACGATCGTACCGCCGCAAGCCGCGCCCAGATGCTTTACACTGTCGTCGTGCTGATTCCGCGAGCGGCCTGTCGGCAGGCTTCACAACAGGGGGACACTATGGTGACGAATTCTGGCGCGCATGGTTTTCCGGCGCCGCCGCGCCGCGTTCGGATCGCGCTTTCGGCCGCGATGCTTGGCCTCGGCGTCCTGCTTGCGCCCCCGACACCGGCGAAAGCGCAAGGATATCAGGGCACCCAGGATGCACAGTCCGCCTGCACGCCCGACGTGTTCCGCCTTTGCTCGCAGTTCATTCCGAACCGGGAGCCAATTGTCGCTTGCCTGGTCCGCTCGCGCGCACTTCTCAGCCCGGCGTGCCGTGCCGTGTTCGGCGGCCCGACCCACGTGGCGAAGGCCAGGACCGTCAAGAGGGTGGCCAAGAGCCGAAAGGCGCGCCGCGCCATAAGGAGGCGGTGATCGTGCCGTCGGGCTGCGGCATCGGGAGCGCCTGAACCGTGCGCACGCGCACCCGACGCGACTTGCTGCTGCTCGGCGCCGGAGCCACGGCGGCCTTGGTTTGCGGCCGCGCGCAGGCCCAGGTCGCGCGCCAGCCATTTGCGCAATGGGTGGAGTCGTTCCGGCCGCGCGCGCTCGCCCGCGGCGTTTCGGAGGCGACCTACCGGCGGGTGATGTCGGGATTGAAGCCCGACACCTCGGTCTATGCCCTCGACCGGGCGCAGCCGGAGTTCAACGAGGAGCTCTGGCAGTACCTCAACCGGCGCGTCTCCGACTGGCGCATCCAGACCGGCAAGGAGCGCGCGCGCCAGCACGCCGCGCTGCTGGCGCGCATCGAGCGCGACTACGGCGTCGACCGCTATCACCTGCATCGGCCTGTGGGGCATGGAGTCGGCGTTCGGCGACGTCGTCGAGAACATGAAGCATCAGCGGCCGGTGATCCCGGCGCTTGCGGCGCTCGCCTGGGGCGAGCCGCGCCGGCGCAGCTATTGGGAGAAGGAGCTGGTCAACGCGCTCGTCATCGTCGAGCGCGGCTGGGCGCAGCCGAACGAGATGATCGGCTCGTGGGCCGGCGCCATGGGGCATACGGCCTGGATGCCGGAAGTGTGGCTCAACGTCGGCATCGACTACGACGGCGATGGGCGCGTGATGCCGTTCGGCAAGCCGGACGACGCGCTCGCCGGCACGGCGCGTTACCTCATCAACCGCGGCAAATACCGGAGCGGCGAGGCTTGGGGCGTCGAGGTGGCGCTGCCGCCCGGCTTCAACACGCGGCTCGCCGACCGCACGACCGTCCGGCCGATCAAAACCTGGCAGGAGCGCGGCATCAAGACCGCGCGCGGGCAGCCGTTCCCGCCGCTCGGCGGCGGCGCGCGGCTGTGGCTGCCGGTCGCGGGCGGACCGGCGTTTCTGATCGGGCAGAACCTGCTGGCCTTCCGCTCGTACAACCCGTCGTTCAACTACGCGCTCGCGATCGCCCATCTCGGCGACCGCATCCGCGGCGACGGGCCGTTCGTGCAAGCGTTCCCGGGTGGCGAGCGGCCGCCGACGCTCGCCGAGGTGCAAGAAATCCAGCGCCGGCTCACCGGGCTCGGCTTCGACACCGACGGCACCGACGGCCGCGTCGGGCGCGAGACCATGCGCGCGGTGCGCGCCTTCCAGCAGCGCGCCGGCATGGCGCCGGCCGACGGCTATGCCGGGGTCAAGCTGTTGGCGCGGCTGCGGCAGGGACTATGATGGGCCGCCAATGCTCAAGATCGAGACCGAGCGTGAAGAGGACGGCCGCTGGCTCGCCGAGGTGACGGCGCTGCCGGGCGTCCTCGCCTACGGCACAACCGACGCCGAAGCCCGCTCCAAAGTGCAGGCCCTTGCCCTGCGCGTGATCGCCGACCGGATCGAGAATAGCGAGCCCGTGTAGCAAGCGTAGGGATCGGGATAGGGGGAGTTTCGCGACCCCTCCCCTCCCACACCACCGTACAGACGGGTCCGTATACGGCGGTTCGGCGGATTAAGCGATGCGTTTGGATGCGAGGGAAGACAGCTTGAGCGAGACGGAGAAGGAGGCATTGGATAGGGCGATGGTGAGCGCGGGGCTGTTACTGAGCCGCCAGGGGCCATGCGGGCTGCCGGCGGTTTGCGCCGCCAGGTCCCGGCCGACGCCGCGGCGTCGCAGCTGTGCGTAACGGGTGCGTCCGCGTCGCCATTGCTGCCAGGCGACGGCGCGCAGCCGCCGCCTGGTCCACTGGTCGAGGTGGCGCAACACCGATGGCGTCTCGCAGAAGCCGAAGTAGCCGCGCCATCCAACGAGATAGACGGACAGTTCCTTGGCGATCTGCGGCAGGCTCGCCCCGCGCGTGCGCCGCGTCAGTTCTTGAACCCGGCTCTTGAAGCGGGCGATCGCCTGCGGCGCGATGCGCCGGCGCAGCTCTCTCCTGCTTGTGAAGCTGAAGCCCAGGAACTTGCGGACGCTCGGCTTGGCGACCGCGCTCTTCGCCTTGTTGATCTTGAGCTTGAGACGCTTGGCAAGGAACGTCTCGATGCTCGCCATCACCCGTTCGCCCGCCCGTTGACTGCGTACATAGATGTTGCAGTCGTCGGCGTAGCGCACGAAGCGGTGGCCGCGCTCCTCCAGTTCCTTGTCCAACACGTCCAGCATCAGGTTCGACAATAGCGGCGAGAGCGGTCCGCCCTGCGGCGTGCCCTCCTCGGTCGGGCCGACAAGACCGCCGTCGAGCACGCCCGCGGTCAGAAACCCGCGAACGAGCTTGAGGATGCGCTTGTCGGTCACCCGCTTGGCAATGAGCCCCATCAGGATGTCGTGGTTGACCCGGTCGAAGAACTTCTCCAGGTCGACATCAACCACCACGTCGTGACCGGACGCGATGTACTGTTGCGCCCGCTCCACCGCTTGATGCGCCGAGCGCCCCGGCCGAAAGCCGAAGCTTGCCTCGGAGAACGTCCGGTCCCAGTCCGCCTGCAGCACCTGCATCATCGCCTGCTGGATGAAGCGGTCGAGCACCGTCGGGATGCCGAGCGCGCGTATGCCGCCCGACGCCTTCGGTATCTCCACCCGCCGCACCGGCTGCGGTCTGTAGGTGCCTTCAAGCAGCTGCGCCCGGAGCGTGAGCCAATGCTCCTTCAGGTAGGCCGGCAGGTCATCGACGGTCATCCCGTCGATGCCGCCGGCGCCCTTGTTGCGCTTCACCTGCGCCAGCGCCTTCTTCAGGTTCGCACGCTCCACAACTGCTTCCATCGACGGTCCCAACGCGACCGCCTGGCCTTCGATATCGGCTTTCGCCGCGCGCGCTTCGGTCTCTCGGGCGGCGCAGCTTGCGGCTTCACCGCTTGCTCCGGTGCCCAAGTTCAGCTTGACCTGATTGTTCTGCCGCATGGCGCGCACGAGATTGCCGCTCTACCGGCCATTCCACCGTTCGGGCCTTCGGCGGACGCTCCGCCTACTATGCCCTCTGCTGACTTCTGCGCTGCGGTCAGGTCGCCTTGCGACGACCTCAGTCTCGAATCCGGGACACAGCGCAGACCTCCCGAGGTAAGATCGACCGCCTTCACCGCACGCCCGCCGGATCTACCACCCCGGTCCTTGATGGCCGTGGACTTCGCGATTCCCAGCTCGCTCGTCCGACCGGGTAGGCCTCGTTATCCGGTTCTTGTCCATCGGGCCGCGGCTTTGCTCCACGCTTCCTTCAGACCCCGCCTCGCGACGGCGCCCTTGCGCTTCGCTAATCCTTCGCCACCATCAGGCTGGATAGAGGACTCTCACCTCCAAGCTGTCGATCATGCTCGGCACACTGGGCAAAGGCGCGCGCAACGCGCCGTGCCCACGCTTGATTTTCTGAACGTGAAAGGTGGGCACGCGCCACTTCGCGGCGCTTTGCCCACCCTACGAGCTGATCACCCGAAAATGTCGGCCACGATGCCGTTGTACCAGTCGATCGACTCCCTGTAGTTCTGCTTGCGCAGGTCGGCCGGCTCGCCGCGCTGGCTGACGAACGTGGTCACCGCCTTGAGCTTTCCGTCGCCCGGCTCGTAGGTGCCGCCGATCTTCACGTCGTCGTCGGTCTCGATCAGGCTCCAGCAGGTGTTGGAATAGCGCGCCGGGAACGTGCGCGCGCCCGCAAGCTCGCCGCGAATGATCATGGCGGCGACCTTGGCCTGGCTGTTGGCGGAGAACGCCGACTTCGGCATGTCGCCGGGGATGCAGGCATCGCCGACGACGAAGATGGTGCCGTCGGTCTTTGACTTCATCGATTCCGGATCGATCGGACAGAAGCCGGACGCATCCGCAAGGCCGGCATCGCGCGCGATCTTGCCGGCCATCTGCGCCGGGATGACGTTGACCATGGCGGCCTTGTAGCTTGCGAGATCGGTCTTCACCTCCTTGGTCTTGGCATCGACGCTCTTGATGCCGCCGTGCACCTTCGGGTCCTGCCACTCGACCATGCCCGGGTAATGCTTCTCCCAGCCCTCCGTGAACAACGCCTGCTTGGAGAAGTTGGGTTTCGGGTCGAGGATGACGATCTTCGACTTCTTGTGCCCCTTGCTCTTGAGCACGTGCGCGAACATCGAGGCGCGTTCGTACGGACCGGGAGGGCAGCGGTAGGGATTCGGCGGCGCGATCATCACGACCACGTCGCCGTCCTTGACGGCCTTGAGCTGGCGCACCAACAACCGCGTCTGCGGACCCGGCTTCCAGGCATGCGGCAGCGTCCGTGACGCCTCCTCCGAGTAGCCGGGCACCGAATCCCATTTGAGGTCGATGCCGGGCGCGACCACGAGGCGGTCGTAGGGAATGCGTTGGCCGCCCGCGAGCACCACCTGCTTCTTGTCGCGGTCGATCGACGCGGCGGCCTGGTGCACCAGCTTGACGCCTTCCTTGCGCACCTTGTCGTAGCTGTGGGTGATCGATTGGAACGGACGGTAGCCGCCCACATAGATGTTGGAGAAGAAGCAGGTGGTGAATTTTTTCTGCGGCTCGACCAGCGTCACCTCGATGGCGCCGGCGGAATCCTTATTGACGTAGCGCGCGACCGTGCCGCCGCCCGGGCCGCCGCCGATGCAGACCAGCTTCGGCTTGGCCTGCGCGAGGACGTGCGGCGCGAACAGCGGCGTCGCCGCGATCGAAAGCAGCGAGGTGCCGACGAGTTCGGTGAAGCGCCGGCGGGTCAGGTCAGTCATCAGAAGTCCCCCTCGTGGTTTGTCATGGTCGTTTGGTACGGGCAAAGAAAACGGCGAGCGCCTCGATCTCGTCGTCCTTGAGGCGGCCGGCGATGTTTTGCATCACCGGATTGGGCAGCTGCTTGGCGCGATAGGCATTCATCACCCGGGTGAATGTCTCCTCGGCGATGCCGAAAATGTTGGGAATGGCGCTGGTCGCCGTGGCGCCGCGATGGCACGTCATGCATTCGGTCGCGAGATAGCGGCCGAGCTCGATGTCCGGGGTACGGGCGGAAAGGTCACCTGCCACGGTCAAAGCCGCGGCCATTACGACAGCCAACGCAACAACGCGGGAAAGGTCAGCCATCGGTTCCAACGTAAGGGCCCGTAGTCGAACGGCCGAAGAGGTTGGCGCATCGGCGGGCGCAGGACTCTGCAATCTAGACCACATCCCGCTGACGTCGATCCCTTTCTCCGTCATGGCCGGGCTTGTCCCGGCCATCCACGTCTTTTGCCTCGGGTCGTAAAGCAAGACGTGGATGCCCGGCACAAGGTTTCACGCCCGGGCCGGCCAAAAGGCCGGACCCGGGTGCCGGGCATGACGGGCTTGGTCAGACGACGGAAATCTTCTCCTCGGCCGTCGTGACGGCGCCGTCGTCGTCGGTCCAGACGAACCTGAAGGTGCCGCTCTCCTCCACTCTGACCGAGAACTGCAGGTAGGGATTGGCGGCGATCGCGGGCTCGAGGTCGCACGCGAACACCGGCCTGCCGTTGAACGCGCAGGTGAACCGGTTGATGATCTTGCGCGGGATCAGGTTGCCGTTGCGATCCCTGCGCTGGCCCAATTCCATGACGTGGGAGGCGAGCGTGCGGACCTGGATGACCTCGCCCTTCCTCGCCTGTTTCGGCAGCCTGATGCGCGGCTTCTCCATCACGGTGCTGCTCGCCTCATCAAGATCCCGTGCATGCCCCGATGGTGACCTGCACCTGCTTGTGTGCGCCGAAGAAACGGCCGTCGCCGGTCTTGGCGATGACGATGATGGTCTGCGTGCCGGCCAGGCGGATGCGGGTCGTCGCTTCCGCCCGTCCCGACAGCGGCGTGAAGCGGAAGGTCGCCACCCCGGGCCGCGGGTTGCCGTCGGAGACGACCAGGATGTCGCTCACGAAGTTGCCGGGCTCCATCGGATGGTCGACCGTCACGGAGATCGGCACGCTGCTGCCGTCCTCGACCGCGTCCGGCAGGTCGATCGTGAGCCTGCTGCTCTCGGGCACCTTGCCGCCGGTGAAGGCCGCCACCATGGCAGCGGCGTCATGCGGCGCGGCCGGCGAGGTCCCGGCACCAAAACAGGCGGCCGCCGCGCTGCCGGCGCCGAGCGCAATGACCTCGCGGCGGGTGACCATCGAGTCCGCTTCCTTCGCGCGCCCCAAGGGAATGGGGTCGCGGCGCATCAGTATCACGCCCGGCGCCGTGATGGACAGTGCCGCCAACGGTCCGAACGGCGGCGGCGGTCACAATCGCGCGTGGGAATCGGCCGGCGCCAGATCCGCAATGCGCAGCTGCACGCGTTCGGACCCCTGCCAGCGGTCGACGCAGAGCGTGCCGGCGACATGCACCGGCTGGCCGCGGTTCTCCACCAAGGTGCGGCCGAGCGGCTGGTCGGCGGCGCGGAAAGCGATCGCCGACAGGAAGGCTCCGTCCCCTGCCCGCAGCCGAACGCGGACGTGACCGCTGCCGACGGCCTCCGCGTATGCGATGGTATGGTGCGGCAGAGCGAACATGGGTTCCGGATTGCCGGCACCGTAAGGGCCGGCGCGCTCGACGGTCGCCATCAGGTCGGGGTTCGCCGCCGCGGCGGTGAGTGCGCCGTCGATCGGCAGCGTGCTGTCGCGCCGCGCCAGCGCCACGGCGGGCCCGAGCGCCAGCGCAAGATAGGCGCGGAAGCGTGCAAGCGTGTCGCGCGTCAGCGTCACGCCGGCCGCCATGGCATGCCCACCGCCCTTCACCAGCAGGCCCTCCGCAACTGCGCGCCGCACCGCGCGCCCGAGATCGACGCCTTGGATCGAGCGGCCGGAGCCGCTGCCCGTTCCGTTGGCCCCAAAGGCGATCGCAAAGGCCGGCCGGCCGAAGTGCTCCTTGAGCCGCGCCGCCACCAGTCCGACGACGCCGGGATGCCAGTTGTCGCCGGCGGTCACGATGACCGCGACGTTGTCTTCGGTTCCGAGCGCGGCGGTTGCTTCCGCATCGGCCTCCGCGAACGCGGCCTGCTCGATCGTACGGCGTTCGTCATTGAGGCGATCGAGCTCAGCCGCGATGGCGGCGGCGCGCGTCGGATCATCGTCCAACAACAACTCGGCGCCGAGATCGGCGCGGCCGATGCGGCCGCCGGCATTGACGCGGGGGCCGAGCAGAAAGCCGAGGTGCCACGGCTCCGGCGGGCCGGAAAGCCGCGCCACATCCATCAGCGCCGTCATGCCGACGCCTTCCCTCCGGCGCATCGCGATCAAACCCTTGGCCACGAAGGCGCGATTGAGCCCGGTGAGCGGCGCCACGTCGGCCACCGTGCCGAGCGCGACCAGATCGAGCAGGGCCAGCAGATCCGGTTCGGGTCGCTCGGCGGTCCAGAAGCCGCGGCGGCGCAGCTCGCGGTTCACCGCCACCGCAACGACGAACACGAGACCCACCGCGGCCAGCTGGCCCAGGCCCGACAGATCGTCGAGCCGGTTCGGATTGACCACCGCGAGCGCCGGCGGCAGCCGCTCGTCGGCCTGGTGGTGATCGATGACGATGGTGTCGAGCCCGAGTCGGCGCGCCTCTTCCAGCGCCTCGACGCTCGTGGTGCCGCAATCGACGGTGACGAGCAGGGTCGCGCCGCGCCCGGCGAGCGCACGCACCGCCTCGACATTGGGGCCATAGCCCTCGAACAGCCGGTCCGGGATGTGGATCAGCGGCTCTACCCCGGCGTGCCGCAGGAAACGGCCCAGCACCGCGCTCGAGGTTGCGCCGTCGACGTCGTAGTCGCCGAAGATCGCGACCGCCTCGCGCCGCCCGACCGCATCGGCGATGCGCGTCGTGGCGGCCGCCATGTCGGTGAGCGTATAGGGGTCCGGCATCAGCCGGCGGATGCTCGGGTCGAGATAGGCTTCGACCTCGCCGACCTCGACGTTGCGGCCGGCGAGGACGCGCGCCAGCATCTCGGGAATGCCATGGCGCTGCACCATGGCGAGCGAGCGCGCGCTGCCGCGCTCGTCCAACCGGTCGCGCCAGGCGCGGCCGCAGACCGAGCGCTCCACGCCCAGAAAGGCGCGCGGCTCGGACCAGGCGACCGCGGCGAGGGCGATCATTCTCGGTCACCGATCATCGGTTCGATGCGCTTGGCCATCAGGATGTCGTGTTGTCCGCGGCCGTTGACGTCCGGCAGCACGCCGACGACCGCGAAACCGAGCCGCTGGTAGAACGTGTACGGGTGCTTGCTCCTCGGGGTGATTCGACGCAAGTGCCCGAGCACATCCGGATACAGATCGGCGCCGTGCAGGCTGGTGCCGCCGAAATCGTCGTCGGTTCCAAGCCAGATTGTGTAAATCGTGGAGGCCTGCGCGCTTTGCTCCAGCGCAGTGACCAGCGCAGTGCCGAAGCCTCGGCCCTGGTGGGCGGGATCGACGACGAGCGGATGCAACTCCCACGCTTTGGCATAGTCGTGAATGGCTCCGATCCACCCGCGCAGCCGATCGTCCTCGATCGCCGCAATCGCCATGCGGCTGGGATCGGTCAGAAAGCTCGAAACCTCCAGCCACGCAGCCTCGATGTCGTGCCACGCCGAGGGCATGTGGGCGAGCGCCGTGAGCAGGACCCGCGCGGCCTCCTCGCGCTGCACGGTCGACGTCTGCTCGAAGGGGATCGTATGGACGTCCATGGAGATGTGCCGGCCCGGGCATCGCGTCGGCGCGCCGCGTTGAGAGCGCCTTGCGATATTGCGCCACCCGATGTCCCCAGCTTTCTGCACCCGGTGGATTGCGTCAGGAGCTAGAGCATGGTACAAATCGTGAACAAAGAGCGCAAGGGGCGCGATACGTCGGGACGGCCCGACGGTGCCCCGAGCGATTGCGCGACCACTCGGTCGGGATGGGGTGGTCGGAGCATCGGCGCTTGCCGTGGCAAAACGAAGGGAGACTCGTGGGACGCGACAAATCTGCAACATTTCGCAAAACGAACTGAAACGCGCGATAGGGCAAGCCAATCGCCGCCGTCAAAGTGCCTTGCGATACTGAATGAACCCGGCGTTCTCGGCCACTTTGTCGTACAGCGTCCGGCCCGGATAGTTGGTCTCGTGCGTGAGCCAGTAGACGCGGGTCGCGCCCGCCTTCCTGGCCTCGGCATTGACCGCTTCGATCAGCGCGCGCCCGATTCCGAGGCCGCGTGCGCTCTCGGCCGTGAACAGATCCTGCAGGTAGCAATAGCCGCCGGCGCTCCAGGTCGAGCGGTGGAAAAGGTAGTGCACGATGCCGACGAGCTTGCCGTCGGCATAGCCGCCGAGCAGATGCATCGGTTCGGCCGGATCGTGCAGCCGCGCCCAGGTCACGTCGGTCGTCTCGGCCGCAAGCGCGACCTTGTAGAAGTCCTGATAGCCTTTCCACAGCGGCTCCCAATCGGCGCGCTCACCGCGGCCGACGGGCCGCACGACGACGGGTGGTCGGGGCGTGCCCATCGCCATCAATCGAGGTAGAACTTGTCGAGCTGGCGGTGCTCGGCGCGGATCCAGCGCACCGTGCCGGTGACCGAGCGCATCACCACGGTCTCGGTCTCGATCGTCGCATTGTTGAATTTCACGCCGCGCAGCATCGAGCCGTCGGTGACGCCGGTGGCGGAGAACAGACAGTCGCCGCGCACCATGTCCTCCAATCGATATTTCTTGCGCGGGTCCTTCACGCCCATCTCGGCGGCGCGCTCGCGCTTGCCTTCGGTATCGAGGATCAACCGCCCCTGCATCTGCCCGCCGATGCACCGCAGCGCCGCCGCGGCGAGCACGCCTTCCGGCGCACCGCCGATGCCGATGTAGATGTCAACGCCGGTGTTCTGCGGATCGGCAGTATGGATCACTCCGGCCACGTCGCCATCGGTGATCAGCCGGACCGCCGCCCCGGCCTTGCGCACGGCGGCGATCAAGTCCGAGTGACGCGGCCGGTCGAGCACCAGCGCGGTGATGTTCTCCGGCCGCACGCCCTTCGCCTTGGCAAGCGCAAGGATATTGTCGCCGGCCGGTGCATCGAGGTCGACCACGCCGGCCGGATAGCCCGGGCCGATCGCGATCTTGTCCATGTAGACGTCGGGCGCATTGAGCAGCGTGCCGCCTTCCGCCATCGCCATGGTGGCGATCGCGCCCGGCATGTTCTTGGCGCACAGCGTCGTGCCTTCCAACGGGTCGACCGCAATGTCGACGATCGCGCCCTTCTTGTTGCCGACCTTCTCGCCGATGAACAGCATCGGCGCCTCGTCGCGTTCGCCCTCCCCGATCACCACGGTGCCGTAGATCGGCAGCTTGTTGAGCTCGCGCCGCATGGCGTCGACCGCCGCCTGATCCGCCGCTTTCTCGTTGCCGCGCCCCCGCAGGCGAGCCGCCGAGACGGCGGCGCGTTCGGTGACGCGCACGATCTCCAGCGACAGGATGCGCTCGATCATCTGGCTGGGCTGAACCGTGATCGTTGCCGCCTTGGCCATTCCTGCGCTCCCCCTCGGCTGTCGTTCTTGTACCGCCATGTCAGGTCTTCTCGATCCGGATCAGTTGCGGCTTGCCGGCGACGACGCCGTCCGCCTCGACCGCGGCGAGGGCGCGCCGCACCGCATCTTCGGTCGTCGCGTAGGTGATGAGGATAACCGGAACCGGCGTCGCCGCGCTCGCCGGATCGTCGCCTCCGTGCGGGCCCGAGTTCGGCCGCCGCTGCACGATCAATTCGATCGAGATGTTCTCGTCGGCGAGGTGCTGGGCGATCTTCGCGGCCGATCCGGGCCTGTCGACCGCCATCAAACGGATGTAGTAGCCGCCCTCGTGGCGCTGCATCGGCAGCTTTTCGCTGCGCGACGAGCTGAGCGGCGGGACAACCGAATGGCGGGGTACGCATGCCGCGCGCCACGTCGCCGATGTCCGACATCACCGCCGAGGCGGTCGCCATGCCGCCGGCGCCCGGGCCGAGCAACGTGAGCTCGTGCACCGCATCGGCATCGATCGAGACCGCGTTGGTGACGCCCATCACCTGGGCGATCGCCGAGGTTTTCGGCACCATGGTCGGGTGCACCCGCTGCTCGATGCCGTCGTCGGTTCTGACCGCCACGCCGAGCAGCTTGACGCGATACCCGAGGTCGTCCGCTGCCTTGAGGTCCTCGGGCGTGATCGAGGAAATTCCTTCGACGTAGATCGCGTCCTGATCGGCGGCGACCCCGAAGGCGAGGCTCGCCAGGATCGCCAGCTTCTGCGCCGTGTCGTGGCCGTCGATGTCGAACGACGGATCGGCCTCCGCATAGCCGAGCCGTTGCGCGTCGCGCAGGCAGTCCGCAAACGACAGCCCCTCCTGCTCCATCCGCGTCAGGATGTAGTTGCAGGTGCCGTTCAGGATGCCGTAGATGCGCCCAAAGGCATTGCCGACCAGGCCCTCACGCAGCGTCTTCACGATCGGAATTCCGCCCGCGACCGCGGCCTCGAAATTGAGCGCGACGCCCGCGCGCTCGGCGCGTTCGGCGAGTTCGACCCCGTGGCGGGCGAGCAGCGCCTTGTTGGCGGTGATCACCGACTTGCCGGCCGCCAGCGCCGCCTCGACCGTGGCTTTTGCCGGATCGCCCTCGCCGCCGATCAGCTCGACCAGCACGTCGATCGCCGGGTCGGCGGCGAGCACCACCGGATCGTCGACCCAGCGGAAGGGCGTCAGGTCGATGCCGCGGTCCTTCTCGCGCGAGCGCGCACTCACCGCCACCACTTCGATCGGGCGGCCGCAGCGCGCGATCAAGGCTTCGCGCTGGCGAGTGATCAGGCGCAGCACCGCGATACCGACCGTGCCGAGCCCGGCGAGACCCACTTTCATCGGCGGAGGCATCATGCGGGCCTAGTGCGCGATGGTTTCATGTTGAGTCGTCATGCGCGGGCTTGACCCGCGCATCCATCTGCTTTGCAAGACTGTTGCGAAGAGGATGGATTGCCGGGTCAAGCCCGGCAATGACGACGAGGTGCTTCGACCTGAAATCATCACGCGCTAGTGTCCCAATTCCGAAGTTTGGCCCATCACTTGCGGCACTCTCGGTGGCGAGATCCCGGCGAAGACTGGAGGAGCTTCAAATCCACCACACGAGGCGGAAGGCGGCGCCGACGTCAGCGCCGCGTGGCCAGCGACACCACGTTGTGCAATTTTGCGGGCGCCGTTTCAAGAAAGCGGCGGATGTTGCGCGCCGCCTGGCGGATGCGCTGCTCGTTCTCGACCAGCGCGATGCGGACGTAGCCTTCGCCATGTTCGCCGAAGGCAACGCCCGGCGAGACCGCCACCCCGGCGTTTTCGACCAGCAGCTTGGAGAATTCGAGGCTTCCGAGCGAGCGGAATGGTTCGGGGATCGGCGCCCAGGCGAACATGGAGGCCGTCGGCGCCGGGATCGGCCAGCCGGCGCGCGTAAATCCCTCGACCAGGCAGTCGCGGCGGCGGCGGTAGGTATCGCGCATCTCGCGGATGCAGTCTTCGGGACCGTTGAGGGCGGCCGTCGCCGCAACCTGCACCGGGGTGAAGGCGCCGTAGTCGAGATACGATTTCACGCGCGCGAGCGCGGCGACGATGCGCTCGTTGCCGACCGCGAAGCCGATGCGCCAGCCCGGCATCGAGAACGTCTTCGACATCGACGTGAACTCGACCGTCACGTCGAGCGCGCCGGGCACCTGCAGGACCGACGGCGGCGGCTTGCCGTCGAAATAGACCTCCGCGTAGGCGAGATCCGAAAGCACCAGGATGCCGTGCCGCTTCGCGAACGCGACCAGATCCCGGTAGAAATCGAGGTCGGCGACGTAGGCGGTCGGGTTGGCCGGATAGCAGACGACGACGCCGAGCGGCTTCGGGATCGAGTGGATCACGGCGCGCTCGAGCGCCTCGAAGAACTGCGGGACCGGCTCCGCCGAAACCGAGCGGATCACGCCACCGGCCATCAAGAAGCCGAATGCGTGGATCGGATAGCTCGGGTTGGGCACCAGGATGACGTCGCCTGGCGCCGTGATCGCCTGGGCGACGTTGGCGAACCCCTCCTTCGAGCCCAGGGTAGCGACCACCTGGGTTTCCGGGTTGAGCCGCACGCCGAAACGGCGCTCGTAGTAGGCGGCTTGCGCGCGCCGCAATCCGGGAATGCCTCGGCTCGCCGAATATCGGTCCGTGCGCGGCTTGCCGACCGTGTCCTTGAGTTTCTCGATGACGTGCGCGGGAGTTGGGAGATCCGGGTTTCCCATCCCGAGATCGATGATGTCCGCGCCGGCATTGCGGGCCGCCGCCTTGGCGCGGTTGACCTGCTCGAACACATACGGCGGCAGCCGGCGGATGCGATGAAACTCTTCCATCAGGTGGCTCCCGGCCGCTGGCCGAACGAATCGGGGCAGCCTCGACGTCGCAATGTCCTTATCACGGGCGGCCGCGGGGCCGCCGCGCCATGTCATGGCGCGCCAACGGCGCTTGCGCAAGCCTCGGCGCGAGCGCAGTTCGCGGGGCCCGGCTGCCTCAGTCGGAAGGCCGGGACGCTCGCTTGTTGATCTGCTGCCGCCGCTCCGTCGCCGCCCGGTCGCGCGCGGTTTGCAGATCGGTTTGCGCCTGGGCCCGTTCGGCGGCGGACATGGCTTTGCCGGCCTCCGGATCCGGCGGCGGGCGGAAGGTGGCGGGGTAGTCGGGTTGGATTTCCGGGCGCTTTTGCGCTTCGGCCGGCTCGCCGATCAGCGGCACGCTCGCTATCATCGGGCCGCACCCCGACAGGACGAAGGATAGCGCGGCGAGCGCGCAGGCCGCGCGAACGCCCCGCCGTAGCGAGCCTCGTCGAATAGCGGACATGCCCCTAACGCAAACTCGAGACTGTGTGGCGCCGCACAATGGCGTCCCATGGATTGAGGGCGTGCTAACCGGCTAATATGTCGTAACCAAGGACCGCCAAGAGGCGGGCTGGAACAGCGGCGGACAGGCGACCATGAACGACAAGACGCAGGGACAGCCCGTCACTACCGGTGCCGCGGACTACGAGGCACTTGCCAAGAATCTCGCGCGCATGATGGAGGAAGGCGGCAAGGCGCTCGCCGCCTACCTGAAGCCTCGCGAGGAAGGCACCGTCAAGAGCGATTCCGCGACGGAAGTGACCGACGTATTCAAGACGCTCGGGCGGGTTGCGGAATATTGGCTCGCCGACCCCAGCCGCGCCGTGCAACTGCAGGCGACGCTCGGCAAGGCCTATCTTGACCTCTGGGCCGCCAGTGCGAGGCGGATGACCGGGGAGACGACCGATCCGCTGGTGAAGCCCGATCCGCGCGACCGGCGCTTCGTCGACCCGGAATGGTCGACCAACCCGTTCTTCGATTTCATGAAGCAGGCGTACCTGCTCACGTCGCGCTGGGCCGATCACCTCGTCGAGGACGCCAAGGATCTCGACGAGCGGACCCGGCTGAAGGCCGATTTCTACGTCAAGCAGATCGCCAACGCGCTCGTCGCCGTCGAACTTCGTGCTCACCAACCCGGAATTGCTACGGGAAACGCTGTCGTCGAACGCCGAGAATCTCGTGCGCGGCATGCACATGCTGGCCGAAGACATCGAGGCGGGCGGCGGGGAGCTCAAGATCCGGCAGTCCAACTCCTCGAAATTCGAGATCGGCCGCAATCTCGCCGTCACGCCCGGCAAGGTGATCTATCAGAACGACTTGATCCAGCTGATCCAATACGAGCCCACCACCGGCAAAGTGCTCAAGCGTCCGCTGCTGATCGTCCCGCCCTGGATCAACAAGTTCTACATTCTCGACCTCAACCCGCAGAAATCCTTCATCAAGTGGTGCGTCGACCAGGGGCTGACGGTGTTCGTCATCTCGTGGGTCAACCCGGACGCGCGGCTCGCCAAGAAAGGGTTCGACGACTACATGCGCGAGGGTCCCCTCGCGGCGCTCGATGCGATCAAGAAGGCGACCGGCGAGAGCAAGGTCAACGCCGTCGGCTATTGCGTCGGCGGCACGATGCTCGCCGTGACGCTCGCCTATATGGCGGCGAAGGACGATCGGCGCGTCGCCTCGGCGACCTTCTTCGCGACCCAGGTCGACTTCACCCATGCGGGCGACCTCAAGATATTCGTCGACGAGGACCAGGTGCAGATGGTCGAGCGCCGGATGGCCGAAGTGGGCTATCTCGAGGGCAAGCGGATGGCGAACGCCTTCAACATGCTGCGCTCGCACGACCTGATCTGGCCCTACATCGTCAACAATTACCTGCGCGGCAAGCAGCCGATGCCGTTCGACCTCCTGTACTGGAATTCGGACGCCACGCGAATGCCGGCCGCCAACCACTCGTTCTATCTGCGCAATTGCTACCTCGAGAACAAGCTCGCCAAGGGCGAGATGGTGATCGGCGGCGAAGTGCTCGATCTCGGCCGGGTGACGATCCCGATCTACAACCTCGCGACCCGCGAGGACCATATCGCGCCGGCCAAGTCGGTGTTCCTCGGGTCGGCCTCGTTCGGCGGTCCGGTGCGCTTCGTGCTGTCCGGCTCCGGACACATCGCCGGCGTGGTCAATCCGCCGGCCCTCGGCAAGTACCAGTACTGGACCGGAGGCAAGCCGAACGGGGGCGACTTCGACCAATGGTTCGCCAAGGCCAAAGAGCACCCGGGTTCCTGGTGGCCGGACTGGCTCGAGTGGCTGAAGAAAATGGACTCGGCGGAAGTCGAGGCGCGGCCGCCCGGCAGCGGCAAGCTCAAGCCGATCGAGGACGCGCCCGGGAGCTACGTGCGGGTGAAGGACTAGGAACCGGAGCCCGCCCCACCGCGTTGGCGCCGTATCCCGGACGGGAGATGCGGCATGAGCGGCGCGCCACGGCGACCGAAATCCGACGAGACCACCCCGCAGCGGTCACAGGATGATCGGCGCACGGACGTTCCGCTCGAGACCTTCGAGCAGGACGTGCGGCAGGAGCGCGACACGGCGCACGCGGTGCAGGAGAATCCCGATGGGTCGGCACGCGCGCTCGACCCCGCGGAAAGTCGCGAGGCGGCGGTCGACGAGGCCTGACCGCTACGCTCGCGAACGCCTGGCACCGGGCAAGCGCGGTGCCGGGCGTTGATCTTCGCGCCCGATTGCATCCCGTATCGGCATTGCTTAAGCCCGCGCCGATGACGCTGCACTTCGCCTATGGGAGCAACATGAACCCGGAGCCCATGCGCCGGCGCTGCCCGGGTGCCCAGCCGCTGGGCCCTTGCCGTCTCGACGATTGGCGATTTTTCATCACCCAGGATCGCTATGCCTCGGTCGTGCCGATGCCGGGCTCGACGGTCCATGGCGTATTGTGGCGGCTTACGCCGCGCGATCTTGCGGCGCTCCACGCCTATGAGCGTCTCGGCACCGGCCTTTACCGCGGGCGGACGCTGGCCATCCGGCAGGGCGCACAGCTGCGCCGCGCGTGCGTCTATGTCGGTCGCAGCGCGACCGCGGGGCGCCCCCTTCCGGGCTACCAGGAGGACATCGTGGCCGCGGCGCACGCCTGGGGTTTTCCGCCCGAATACCTCGCCGAGCTCGCGGGCTGGCTGCCCTCGGCTGAGCGCAAATCCGATGCGTCAACCGCGGCCGCGCTCGAATGACCTCCGACGGCGACAAATCCAAGGCCGAGAACGCCGGCAGCGCGCAGATCGTCCGCCATGTCATCATCAAGGGGCGGGTGCAGGGCGTCGGCTTCCGCTATTGGACCGAGCAGCAAGCCCTGTTGCGCGGGCTCCAGGGGTTTGTCAGGAACCGGCGCGATGGCTCTGTCGAGGCGATGTTTTCCGGTTCGGCCAACATGGTCGCCGATGTCCTGGAGGCGTGCCGCGACGGCCCGCCCGGCTCCCGGGTTTCCGCCGTTGAGGATGCCGGCGGCGGGCCAGAGCTGCTGGCGCAGCGCCGGCGTAGCGAACAATTCTCGGTGCTGCCGACCGCATGAGCCTCGAAGGCACCGTCATTGCGAGCCGAAGGCGAGGCAATCACCCATATCGCGCGGCCGCTGAAGCGTCCGCAATTTATCCCTGGGTCCCGGATCGGCGCTCCGGCTTCGCCGTCGCTGGTCCGGCGCGCGCTGTCGTGTCCACGGTCGCCCCGAACAGGCCCTCGAACTCGCGCCGAAGGACCGCGTCCACCTCCGCCATCGTCACCCCCGCGCCGAGGTCCGCGAGGCTGGTGACCCCATAGCGCGGATCGACGACCCCGCACGGCACGATGCCGGCAAAGTGGCCGAGATCGGGATCGACGTTGAGGCTGATGCCGTGGAGCGTCACCCAGCGCCGCACCCGGATGCCGAGCGCGGCGATCTTGTCCTCGTAGCCCACCCCTTTGTCCGGGCGCGGCACCCACACGCCGATCCGGTCCTCGCGGCGCTCGCAGCGTACGCCGAAGGCCGAAAGGGTGCGCATGATCCATTCCTCAAGGGTCGCGACGTAGCGGCGGACGTCCGGACCGCGGCGCCTGAGGTCGAGCATCAGGTACACGACGCGCTGGCCCGGGCCGTGGTAGGTCAACTGCCCTCCCCGCCCGGCCGCATGCAGCGGAAATTGCGCCGCGATCAGGTCGTCGGCGTCAGCGCTGGTGCCGGCGGTGTAGAGCGGCGGGTGCTGCAGCAGCCAGATCAGCTCCGAGCCTGCTCCCTCCGCAACGGCTGCCGCGCGCGCGTCCATGGCGGCGACCGCCGCCTCGTACGGCACGAGACCGGCGCTCCGGCGCCACTCGGCCGCCGCGCCGGCGGCCGGCTTCAGGTCGAGGATGAGATCGGCGCGGGTCTTAACCACCTCGTAACCACATCCCTGGTGACGTCGCCTTGGTCGCGGCATGCATCATCGCCGGGGGCCGCCAAGGTCGCAACGTTGGAAAAGGCCTCGCTCGAAATTGCGGTCACGCTCGGAATCACCTCGATGCTGGTGCATCAGGTGCTCCGCCGCCGCGCCTGTCGGACCTGCGCTGACCTCCGGTCAACTCGCGACGGCCTTCCTGCTTCGCCTTAACTCCTCCAGACGACCGATGACATCCTTCGGCAGGCGACGCGCTCGCGCGATATCGACAGCGTCGCGGCCCTGCGGATCCGGAATCGCCGGGTCGGCGCCGGCCGCGATCAGGAGTTCGAGCGTCTTCTGCCGCTGCAGCCGCGCCGCGCAGAAGATCGGCGTCTCGCCGTGGGCGCGCAGGTTGAGCCGCGGCTTCGCCTTCAACAGCTCGCGGCAGGCGACGGCGTCGTCCTGGAACACCACCGTCCACAGCGAGGAGCTCGCATCAGCTCCGCGCTTGAGCAGGAACCGCGCCAGCGGCAAGTTGCGGCCGCGCGAGAGCGCGTACCAGAGCGGCGTCGCCCGGAAGTCGCCCTCGTCCTCGTCCATCGGCACCGCGGCCTCGAGATCCGCGCCGGCCGCGAGCAGCGCGGTGGCGGTTTTGATCCCGTCGGGTTCTCCGAGACCCTTGCTGCCGGGCGTCACCGCGCAGGCAAGATGCAGCGTCATGCGCCCTTTGGGGTCGGTGGCGGCCACGAGCGCCGGCGCTGCCTTGAGCATCGCCTTGACGCCGTCGGCGTCCCAGCGCCGCGCGGCTTCGAACAGCGCGGTCTTGGAGGGTCGTTTGGCGTTGTTGCGTCCGGTCTTGGCCATGATGAGGGTCGCGCTGGACGTGATTTCCCTCGGAGGTCCGGCGGCCCTTGTACCCCTGCAATCGATTTGTTACATCCCCGCCGTCGCTTCGAGGCCGGGCCGATGGCTCCGAGCTTAACCCCACATGCGGTCGTGGCGGAATTGGTAGACGCGCTAGCTTGAGGTGCTAGTGGGGCGACCCGTGGAGGTTCGAGTCCTCTCGACCGCACCAATTTTCGAATCCTGGCAGCAGCACCCGACGCACGGATCAGCCGTGGCCGCGCGCGAAGGCGCTCGGCCGCAGCTTGTTCAGCGGCGGCCCCAATCCGTGTCCGAGACTAGAACCCAGCCATCACGCAGCGGCTTTGCGGCGCTTGGCGCTCGCTTTGGTCGCCCGTGTGTCCTGGCTCGCGATGCCTTCCGCGAGACTGACCAGGGCTTCGCGCGTTTCCCGCGATAGCTTCTCGTAGGCGCGCACCAGCCGCAGTGCGCCGGCGACGGTCAGAAACTGATGGGTGTCGGTGCTGGTTTTCCGCCGCGTTTTGCCATCGCTGCCGTCGAGCAACGATAGCGCGGACACGCCGAGCGCCTCGGCGATGCGATGCAGCCGGCCGACGGAAACGCGATTGGCGCCCTTCTCGTATTTCTGGACTTGCTGGAAGGTCACGCCGACCCTTTCGGCCAAATCCGTCTGGCTGAGCGCACCGGCATGTCTCGCCTCCCGGATGCGCCGTCCTATTTCCTTGTCGCCTACGGTTGCGGACCTGGGGTCCATGGTTCTCTCCGTCGTCGTCGGTTGCGAGCGGGTCACGGACCTTGGCGACAGACGCGCCTTGATCGGGCGGCGGCCATCATGCCTGACCCTCGCGAACCTCCCTGTCATATATGGTGATTCTCCCTGCAACGGCCAGCTATGGCCCCATTTGGTGGTGGGTCAGTGTGAATTTGCGTGCGCCCCTCATCCGGCTTCCTCGCCATCATTGCGAGCCGAAGGCGACGCAATCCAGAATGCCGGCGCCGCGACTGGATTGCGTCGTCGCCTACGCTCCCCGCCATGACGGTCGGGTGAGAGGGTACAAACTCAAACGTCAGTCGAGATCGTCGTACGGATCCGGCCGCACCGCGCGCGGCGGCCGCGGGGCGTCGTAGACGTAAGGCTCGTAGCCGTAGCGCGGCGCGCGCCCGGCCCAGCGTGGATACGCCTCGACCATGCCCTCGTCGCACACGCGCACGCGGCGCACGATCTCGCGGCCGTACGGGTCGATGTGCCGGCGGTGGACGACGCGGCAGCCCCCGCCCTCGATCTCGACGCGACGGTCGACCATCGGTGGCGGGTAGCGCGGCTCGCCGTAGACGACCGGCGGCGGTCCGTAAGGACCGCGCGGCTCGTAGGTGCCGTAGGGCTGGTACAGGTCGCTCGCCTGCGCGGCTCCGGCGAGATTGAGCGAGGCGGCCGTGAGCGCAACCCCGATGAGGCCAAGGCGCTGTCGTTTTGCCATACGCGATACCTGCGGCATGGACGCTCTCCCAAGCTTTTGGGCGACCGGCGGATGCCAGTCGCGCATGACCTGATGATCCGCGCCATTCAGGCCCTTTCTGGGCGGTCGCGCGGCGGAGTGACGACGTCAAAGCCTGTCCTTAACGGCCGGAATATTCGAAAGAAATAATTGGCGAGCGGCCGGCGTCCGATTGTCAGCGTCCGCGGCGCTCGCGTAGAACGGATTTCGTCTTCCCTCATTCTCGATCGCTCGGTGAGGCCCGCCATGGCGAACGACCCCGACTTGACCACAGCCGTGCCGCCGGCCGAGCTGCGCGACGAGGACGGCGCCATCCGCGGCGACTATGTCGAGCGGGTCGCCGCCGCGATCGAGGCGCTGGATGCTGCGGCGTTGCGGGCGCTGGTCGGCGAGCTGCACGAGGCCGATGCCGGCGACCTGATCGAGGCGCTCGATCCCGAGCTGCGCCCGCGCCTCGTCGCCCTGATGGGCGCGGATTTCGACTTCGCGGTCCTGACCGAAGTCGACGACGCGGTGCGTGATGAAATCCTCGAACTTCTGCCGGCCGGCACGGTGGCCGCCGGCGTCCGCGAGCTCGACTCGGACGACGCGGTCTCCCTGCTGGAGGACCTGCCGCAGGAGGACCAGGAGAAGATCCTCAACGAGCTGCCGTCGCCCGAACGCGTGGCGCTCGAGCGCAGTCTCTACTACCCGGAGGAATTCCGCCGGGCGGCGGATGCAGACCGAGTTCATCGCGGTGCCGCCGCTCTGGACCGTCGGGCAGACCATCGATCACATGCGCGAGACGCCGGATCTGCCGGACCGGTTCTTCGAGATCTATGTCGTGGACCCCGCGCACCGCCTGTTGGGCACGGTGGCGCTCGACCGGCTGCTGCGCACCAAGCGGCCAGTGCCGATCTCCGAGCTGGTCGACGAGGACCACCGCTCGGTGCGCGCGACCGACGACCAGGAGGAAGTGGCGCGGCAGTTCGAGCGCTACAACCTGATCGCCGCCCCGGTGATCGATGATGCCGGCCGGCTGGTGGGCGTGATCACAGTCGACGACATCGTCGACGTCATTTCGGAGGAGGCCGAGGAGGACATGCGCGCCCTCGGCGGCGTCAAGGCCGAGGAAGGGCTGTCGAACTCGGTGTTCACCATCGCTCGCGGCCGCTTCAATTGGCTGCTGGTCAATCTCGGGACCGCGTTTCTCGCCTCGTCCGTCCTCGGCCTGTTCGAGGGCCAATTGCAGAAGATGGTGGCGCTCGCCGTGCTGGCGCCGATCGTGGCGAGCCAGGGCGGCAACGCCGCCACTCAGACCATGACGGTCGCGGTGCGCGCGCTCGCGACCCGCGAGCTGTCCGCCGCCAACGCCCGCCGCGTGATTGTGCGCGAGGTCCTGGTCGCGCTGGTCAACGGGGTGGCGTTTGCGATCATTACCGGGGTCGTGGCCGCGCTGTGGTTCCGGATTCCCGATCTCGGCGTCGTTATCGGCCTCGCGATGATCTGCAATCTGATGGCGGCGGGCCTCGGCGGCATCCTTATTCCGCTCATCCTGCAGCGCTTCCGCGCCGATCCCGCCGTGTCCTCTGGCGTGTTCGTGACAACGATCACCGATGTGGTCGGATTCTTCGTCTTTCTCGCCATCGCCACTCTGTGGTTCGGGCTGCGGTGAGGATCGGAGTCCGGGCGGGATTCCGCCGACGTTGGTGCACGGCGGCGGCGCTGGTTTACCTCTCCCCGCGTGTATCCCGAGGCGCGAGGTTCTCCTCTAACTCGTCATCCTGAGGTGCTCGCCCGACGAAGTCGGGCGAGCCTCGAAGGACGCACGGTCGTGCAGCATCCTTCGAGGCTCGGCGCGTTCCGCGCCGAGCACCTCAGGATGACGGCGTTGGAGGGCTGGGACAGGTAAGCGTCAACACACCGTGTTGAAGCGCTCGATGCAGGTGCGCAAAACCTCGTCGCCGGGTTTTTTCCACCAGTTCTCCGCCGAGAAGATCTCGACTTCCTGCGGACCGGTGTAGCCGGCGGCGCGGACCCAACCGTGGATGCGCTTGAGGTCGATGACGCCGTCGCCCATCATGCCGCGGTCGGTGAGGAGGTCGCGCGTCGGCACCAGCCAATCGCAGATGTGATAGGCGAGGATGCGCTTTCCGGCGCGCGCGGTCTGCGCCTCGAGCTCCGGATCCCACCACAGATGATAGACGTCGTAGGCGACGCCGACGCCCTCGCCGAGCGCGTCGGCGAGGTCGAGCGCCTGGCGCAGCGTGTTCACGCAGGCGCGGTCGGCGGCATACATCGGGTGCAGCGGCTCGATCGCGAGCGGCATGGCGCAGGCCCGCGCATGCGGCAGCAGCGCGGCGAGGCCGTCCACCACCATCTGCCGCGCGGCCGCGATATCGCGCGAGCCGGCCGGCAGCCCGCCGACCACGAGCACCAGGCACGCCGCGCCGATGGTCGCCGCCTCGTCGACGGCGCGCCTGTTCTCGTCGATCGCGGCCGCACGCCCGGCCGCGTCCGCGGCCGGCAACATGCCGCCGCGGCAAAGTCCGGTGACCTGCATGCCATTGTCCTTGAGGATGCGCGCGGACTCCTGCAGGCCGGTCGCGGCGACCTGGTCGCGCCAGGGGTCGACCGCGGCGATGCCGAGCCGGGCGCAGGCCTCGACCGCCTGGCGCAGGCTCCACTGCTGGCGCACGGTCGCCAGATTGATCGCGAGGCCTTCAGTGCGCACGGCTACTCCGATGCCATCGGTTGCATGGCGCCGAAATCCGGCATCGGACCGACGGCCAGTCCGGGCACACGGGCGAGCGATGCGATGTCCATTTCACCCCTATCGATCGCGATTCGCAGACGGCCATTCGATTTCCGGTACAGCTGCGGATGTGCGGCGAGACAGGCATCCTGCTCGGCCGCGGAGGCTTCCACCATCCCGTCGACGTAATGATGGCCGTTGCGCTCGACATGCGTCGCACCGATCAGCGTCGCCAACGCAAGGTCCTGCTGCACGGCGACGCCGGCCTGCGTCGTCAGGTCCTCCGCCGACATGAAGTAGCGGCCGCCGCCCTCCTCCGCATTCCACTTGGCGACGCGGGCGCGGTTGAGCAGGGCGCGATAGAAACCCTTGCAGGATTTCGACGAGATGCCGCGGTACCCGAGCGCGCGGGCGCGCGGGAACGCGTCCATGTCCGCGTCCGACTCGTCGATTTCCATCGGCACCTCGACCGCCAAGGCGTGCACCGGTTCCGCCAGCGCGTGCGCACGCGCAATCGGCTGCTCGATGAACAGGATGCGCGCTTTGAGCCGGGCGAGGCGCGGATCTTCGTTGATGCGCCGCCACAGCTCGACGACGGCCTCCACGTGCTCGTACTGCTCGTTGCCGTCGAGCGTGGCCTGGTAGTCCGCGACCGTGCGATCCAGCACGTCGGCGATGCGGGCGAGCCGCTCCACGTCGGCCTCGATCGCTCCCGAGACCTTGAGCTTGAAGTAGCGATGGCCGTAGGTCGCGATCACCTCTTCCAACGTTTCAGGCAGACCGTCATCGAGACGCTGCCCCGGGACGAGATCGGCTGAGGTCAGCGCATCCACCAAGCCGACGGTATGACGCGCGGAGATTGCCGACGCCGGCTGCAGGCGTGGCAGAAAGGCATCCAGATCGAAGCCGTCGAGCTCCGACACCCCGGCGGCGGTCAGGCCGAGCCGGTTGCTGCGCACGAGCGTGAAAACGTCCGTGCTCCGCAACCGGCCAAGCGCATCGATGATCGCGCGCTCATGCAGCGCGAGCCCGAAGGATGCGATCAGTCCATTGAGGCCGCTGGCGGCGCAGTCGGCGTGATGGGCGTCGTCGACCGCAGCGGAAAGCCCGAACGCGGAATTCATTCCGGCGGCAAGCAGATGCCGCCGGGCGATGCTGAGCGACCGGCGCAGCTGCGCAAAATTCTCCTCGTGCGTCAGCGCCGGCGACTTGTCGAACCATTTCGGCGCCAGCAGGTCGGCGGCGACGCCCTCTTCCTCCTGCCCGTCGCTCGAGCCGGATGCGCACGCGCACGAAGGCCTGCGGCGCCTGCGTGACCGTAACGGCGCCGAAGCGGAACGGCAGGCGAAAGACCACCGGCCGCTCGTAGAACCGCGCTTCCATGAGCTGCAGTTGCGGCGCGATCGTTCATCGCTCGAGCGCCTCGATCAGACCGCGAATGTACCCGATGGATCGCGCCGCGCAGGTCGGGCCGTCCGGCCGGTAGTCGAACGGCTCGATCGCGGCCATGCCCGGATAGCCGCCGTCGTGCAAGGCGCGCAGGATCGGATCGAACCGCAAAGCCCCCTCGCCCGGTCCGCGCCGGTTCGGGTCGTTGAAGTGCACGTGGGCAATCAGTCCGGTCGGCAGCCACTTGCGCAGCAGGTCGGGAACCGGCTCGACCTCGCCGCCGCGCGCCGCGGCCGAGCAATCGATCATCGTCTTGACGGCAGGGCTGTTGATTTCGAGCACGATTGTCGCCGCTTCCGCCACCGTGTTCACGAACGCGGTCTGGTCGGGCGACAGCGGCTCGATGCAGTACGTGACGCGCGCCGCCTCGGCGGCTTCCGCCACCGCATCAAAGCACGCCGCGCCGCGCTTGCGGCCCTCGGTCTCGTCGCCGGGCGCAAGCTCGCGCTGCTGCGGCGAGCCGTGGACCAGGTATCCGGCGCCGAAGTCGACCGCGAGCTCGCACAACGCCCGCATCACGTCGACGGTGCGCGCCCGCACGGCGGCATCGGCGGATGTGATCGAAAGCCCGGCGGGCGCGCGCAGCACATAGTGCAGGCCGGTGATCGCGATGCCGGCATCGGCCGCCATGCGCCGCAGCTCGGCGCGGCGAGCAGCCGGCAGGCGGTGGGGTTCGTCGCCAAGCGTCATCGGGGCGATTTCGAGACCGTCGTAGCCGACAGCCCGCGCGAATGCGCATTGCTGCTCGAACGGCAGTGTCGCGATCACCTCGTTGCAAAGCCCGATCCGCACGATGCGCCCGCCCGTTCAGCCCCGACGAACGGCGGCGAGCAGCCGGCCGGTCAACCGGGTCCGCAGCCGCACGAAGGCCGCATTGATCGTCGGCACGTTGGTGACGAACGTCCAGAGCACGAGAATGGCCAAGATTGCGCTCAGCGGACGCGTGACGAACGGCAGCAGGTCGCCGTCGCTGAGGACGAGCCCGCGCCGCAGGTTCTTGTCGAGGATGTCGCCGAGCACCAGTCCCAGCACGAACGGCGCCGCCGGGTAGCCGTAGCGGCGCATGACGAAGATCAGCGAGCCGAAGCCGAGCATGGTCCAGACGTCGAACAGGCGCGAGGACAGCGAGTAGGAGCCGATCACGCACAGCACGAAGATGATCGGCATCATCAGCGTGCGCGGCACTTGGGTGATCTTGAGCAACGGCCGGATGAAGAACAGGCCGAAGAACAGGATGCCGAGCGTGGAAAACAGCACCATCGCGACGACGTCGTAGACGAATTGCGGCTGCTCGACCATCAGCATCGGCCCGGCTTGCACGCCGTGGATGATCATGGCCGCGAGCAGCACCGCGCAAGGCGCCGAGCCTGGGATCGCCAGCGCCAGCGCCGGAATGATGCCGCCCGGCACCGACGCATTGTCGCCGGTCTCGGCCGCCATCAGGCCCTCGATCGATCCCTTGCCGTATTTCTCCGGCTCCTTGCTGAGCCGTTTGGCGGTGGCGTACGAGGACCATGCCGCCATGTCCTCACCGACCCCCGGCAAATCCCGACCCACACCCCGATCACGCCGGAGCGGAGGATCGTGCGCCAGTATTTCAGCACATCCATGATACGCGGGATGGCGGAGCCGAATTCGATCAACTTCGGTCGTGCGAACCGCTCGCTCATCACCGTCAGCACTTCGGAAAATCCGAACGCGCCGACAAGAACCGGAATGAGCTGAAAGCCGCCGGCAAGGTCGGGATTGCCGAAGCTGAAGCGCTCGTAGGCGTACATACCTTCCTGCCCGATGCCGGCGACGAACAAGCCGAGGAAGCCTGCGAGCCAACCCTTGATCGGATCGGACGCCACGATGTTGCCGGAGGTGACGACACCGAGCAGCGCGAGCCAGAAGAACTCGAAGGCGCCAAAGCTCAGCGCGACTTCGCCCAACAGCGGCGTGAACAGCGCGAGGCAGACGAGCCCGAACAGCGTGCCGACCACCGAGCCGGTAGTCGCGATCCCCATGGCCCGCCCCGCCTGTCCCTGGCGCGCCAGCGCGTAGCCGTCGAGGCAGGCCGCGGCGTTCGCCGCAGTGCCCGGAATGTTGAGCAGGATGGCGGTGCGGCTGCCGCCGTAGATGGCGCCGTTGTAGGCGCAGACCAGCACCAGGATCGCCTGGTTGGGCTGCATCTTGAGGGTGAGCGTGGTGAGCAGCGTGATCACCAGCGTTGCGCTCAGGCCCGGCATGCAGCCGGCCAGCAGGCCGAGCAAAGTGGCGCCGAAGGCAAGCGCCAGCGACGTCGGAGTGAGATACCCGACGACGGCGGTGCCGAACATGGTGAGGCCGTCGAACATGCTACGGCGCTCTTACGGAAGGCGGACCAGGAAGACATGCTGGAAGACCAGCGTGACGATGGTGGCGACCGTCGGCGCCATGATGGCGGCGATGACCAGCCGGCGCAGGGTCAACCGCGCCGGCACGCGCTCGGTCTCGTCCACCAGCAGAATGTGCAGAAACAAGAACGCGGCGGTGAGAATCCCGTAGTGCACGCCCCTGCCGAGGAGCACGGCCCCATACGTCAAGCAGAGGACCAGGGTGAGCAGACCTCGCTGCCAATGAAACGTCTGCTCCTGCACAGGCGCTGTATCGTCGATCGCCGGGTGGGCGAACGAGGGCGCAGCAGTGGCCGACGCGGCGCCCGACCGCAGCAGCAGCACGAGAGCGAAAGCAATGATGCCAGCCCCGAGCAGGCCCGGGACCAGGCCGGGCGCCGTCACCGGAGGAATGTTCTGCGACTCCAGACCGTCCATCGTCCAGGAGCCGTAGATGATCGCGGCGCCGAACACGAACCAGATCAAGCCGCCGATGCGGTCGGCGGACAGGAGCCGGATCGTGCCCATGGCGCCGCGAGCCGTTAGCGCACCTCGTCAAGGCTTCGGGATGCCGATGGAGTCGGGAGAGACCTTGGCCTTCCCGGCTTCCTGCAGCAGCCAGGCCGTGTTCTGGATCGCCGGCATCGCCGCTTTCAGCGCGTCGTCGCCGTAGGACGGCGCGAACAGGGCGCCGTTCGAGGTCGCGTATTTTTTCAGCGCCTCGGATTTCATCACGACGCTCTCCCAGGCCATATCGAGCGTCTTGAGCACCGGTTCGGGAACGCCCTTGGGCACGAAGATGCCGAAATAGTTGGTGTCGGGCTTGAAGCCGGCGATCGAGGCGGTGACCGGCGGAATGGTGCCGTAGCCCTCGAGCTCGAGCGGCTTGTCGGAGAGCACGGCTAGCGGATTGAGCCGCTTGCCGCGGATCATCTGCGCCTGCTCGACGGCGAGCTGGGTGGTGATCTCGGTCTCGCCCGCGACCGTCGCGATGACCGCCGGGTTTCCGCCGTCATAGGCCACGTGCTTGTAGGTCAGGCCGAGTGCGCGGGTGAGCGCTTCGATGCCGTAATGGCCGGACGAATTGACGCCGGCGGTTGCGACCGAGACCTGCCCGGGCTTTGCCTTCATCGCATTCACGACGTCCTGCGCGGACTTGTACGGCGTGCTCGGATTGGCGCCGAGCACGGAGACGTTGGCGACGTTGAGGTAGAGCCGCCAATTCTCCACCCTGGTGTCGAGCAAGCCGCTGATCACGTAGGTGCCGAGGTCCTTGGCGGCGCCGGCGGTCCAGGTGTAACCGTCGGCCGGTGCCTGCATGGCATTGCGGGTCCCGATCGATCCCGATGCGCCCGGCTGGTTGACGACGACGATCTTCTGGCCGAGCGCCTTTTCGAGCTCCGCCGCGGTGATGCGGGTGACCTGGTCGGTCGAGCCCCCGGCCGCCCACGGCACGATGACGGTGATCGGCTTCTCGGGCTTCCAGGGATATTGCTGCGCCGAAGCATCGGTCGCGACGAAGGCGACCGCAGCCACGGCTACAGGAGCGAGGATACGCATCATGATTGTCCTCCCGGTTGATCGTGATCGTGTGAGCTTATTCCGACTTCTGCCTGCCTGTTCAATTGATCGATCAAACAATGCCACTTCACGCGAAGCCGTGGACCGCCAGCAGTCCCTTCATCCGCGTGGCCGCGAGGTCGGGATCGTGCAGCACGCGCGCCTTGTCCGCCAGGCGAAATAGTTCGGCCAGGTGGAGCAGCGACCGCGCGCTCTCCTGCCCGCCGACCATGACGAAATGGTCCTGCAACCCGTTGAGCCAGGCCAGGAACACCAGTCCGGTCTTGTAGAACCGCGTGGGCGCCTTGAAGATATGGCGGCTCAGCGGCACGGTCGGCTCCAGGATGCCGTGGAACCCCTGCAGATCGCCGGAGGCCAGTCGCGCGAGACCGGCCGAGGCCGCCGGTGCGATGCCGTCGAAGATGCCGAGCAGCGCGTCCGAGTAGCCGTCGTCATCCCCCGCGATCAGCTCCGCATAATTGAAGTCGTCGCCGGTATACATCCGCACGCCGGCGGGCAGCCGGCGCCGCATGGCGATCTCCTTCTCCTTCGAGAGCAACGAGATCTTGACGCCGTCGACCTTGGCGGCGTGCTCGGCGATGATGCCGAGGCAGGTGTCCATTGCCGCCATGTGATCCGCCCCGCCCCAGTAGCCTTCGAGCGCCGGATCGAACATTTCCCCCAGCCAGTGGATGATCACCGGCTCGCGCACCTGCCGGAGGATTCGGCCGTAGACGCGCACGTAGTCCTCGGGCGAGCGCGCCGCCTTGGCCAGCGCCCGGCTCGCCATCAGCACGATGCGGCCGCCCATCGCCTCGATCGCCTCGATCTGCTCCTCGTAGGCGCGGATCACTTGCTCGACGCCGACGGCGGGGCCCGGCGCAAGGTGATCGGTGCCGACGCCGCAGGCGATCTTGACGCCCGGGCGCGCCTTCGCGGCCTCGAGGGCGCGCCGGATCAGCTCCTTGGCGCCGTTCCAGTCGAGCCCCATCCCGCGCTGGGCCGTATCCATGGCTTCGGCCACGCCGAGGCCCAGGTCCCAGAGGTATTGGCGGAACGCAATGGTCTTGTCCCAGTCCACCGCCGCGTCGAGCCAGGGGTCGACGTCGGCAAGCGGGTCGCCGACCACATGCGCGGCCGCGTAGGCGACGCGGTTGAACACCGGCGCCGCGCCATTCGGCAAGGCGATCGGCTCGCCGGTGGTGTACGGAACGAATGTTCGGCTCTCGGTCGGAAGCGAAATCGTCGCCATGCGCCTGCCCTTAAGGTCCCCTTCCGGTCCGGAGCCGCGTTAGCCACGCGAGCCGTGCCCATCGAGCCGGCCGCTTCGCGGCCTCCTCAGCACAGGGTGTATGTTGCCTCCCGATCGCGCCCAACTGGCTCGTCCGGGAGCTGACCGCGGTCCGCATCTCGTACGATCGCACAAACGATCTGCAAGCCCAAATGACATTTTCCTGTGGTTCTCAGATCTTCAACGGCGGCACGTCGAGCCAGCGCCGCTCGGCCCAGCTCCTGAGGCCGAGCTCGGCAAGCTGCACGCCCTTGGCGCCTTCGGTGAGATCATACTTCCACGGCGTGCCGGCGACCACGTGGCGGATGAAGCCCTCCCATTGCACCTTGAATGCGTTGTCGTACGGGACGTTGTCCGGCACCTCGTCCCACTGCGCGCGAAAATCCATCGTTTGCGGCACGTCCGGGTTCCACACCGGGCGCGGCGTGTTGACCCGCGCCTGCGTCCAGCAACGCGTCAAGCCGGCCACCGCCGAGCCATGCGTGCCGTCGACCTGGAAGGTGACGAGGTCGTCGCGGCGCAGCCGCACGCACCACGACGAGTTGATCTGGGCGACGATGCCGCCTTCCAGCTCGAAGGTGGCGTAGGCCGCGTCGTCGGTGTCGGCCGCGTAGGTCTTGCCCTGCTCGTCGACGCGCTCCGGGATATGGATGGCACCGCGGCAGCTCACCGCCTTCACCGCGCCGAACAGGTTGTCGAGCACGTAGCGCCAGTGGCACAGCATGTCGAGGATGATGCCGCCGCCCTCGCCCTTCTTGTAGTTCCAGCTCGGGCGCTGCGCCGGCTGCCCCCAGTCGCCTTCGAACACCCAGTAGCCGAATTCGCCGCGAACCGAGAGCAGCCGGCCGAAGAAGCCCGCGTCGCGCAGCATCGCGACCTTGCGCAGGCCCGGCAGAAACAGCTTGTCCTGCACGACGCCATGCTTGACGCCGCGCTGCTTGGCGCGCGTCGCCAGCGCGACCGCCTTGTCGAGCGTGATCCGCGACCGGTTTTTCGCAATAGACGTGCTTGCCGGCGTCGATCGCACGGGTGACGAGATCCGCCCGCATCTGCGTCGTCGCGGCGTCGAAGAACACGGTGTCCGTGGCGTTGGCAAGCGCCGCATCGAGATCGGCGCTCGTGCGCTCGATGCCGTATTGCCGCCCCAGCGCCGCAACTTTCTCGGCGTTGCGGCCGACCAGGATCGGATCCGGCATCACGCGGTCGCCGTTCGGCAGCGCGACTCCGCCCTCGGCGCGGATGGCGACGATCGAACGGGCAAGATGCTGGTTGAGGCCCATGCGGCCGGTCACGCCGTGCATGACGATGCCGAGCCGCTGCGTGGCCACCCGTCTCTCCTGCCAGACCGCAAGTAACTGTTTAGTTACAAGTGGCACAGGGCAACCGCATGGGTCAAGTTCCAATGGCTCTACCATTCCTCGTCATCCTGAGGTGCGAGGCCGCACAAGCGGCCGAGCCTCGAAGGACGCACGACGGAGCCGCATCCTTACGAGGCTCGGCGCGATCAGGGTCCCCATCGCGCTACGCGCGATGGGGTGCCGCCGCCGCGCCGAGCACCTCAGGATGACGGGATGCCGAGCCGTTTGAGGCGGTGCGCGTCCGCCGCGTTGACGGCTCCAGGCGGGACGCGGCCGGCAACCAGCGCGCGCACCTGCTTCACCGTGTCGAAAGCCTGATGCTCCGCGGCCTCGGGCGTGAGGCCGGCAATGTGCGGCGTCGCGATGACGTCGAGGCGCCGCGCGAGATGCGTCGACGGCCGCTGGTCGGGCGCGCGGCCGACGTCCATGGCCGCGCCGGCGATGCGGCGTTCGTCGAGCGCGCGTTCGAGCGCCACCTCGTCGACCAAATTGCCACGCGACATGTTGATGAAGAACGCGGACCTCCTCATGCGCGCGAAGGCCTCGGCGTTCATCAGATTCTCGGTCTGCTCGTTCGCGATGGCGAGGCAGACCACGAAATCGGACCGTTCCAGCAGCGCCGCGAGCTCGACCTGCTCGAAGGTCGGATCATTCACCCGCTTGAACGGGTCATTGATCAGCACCTTCATGCCAAGCGCGGCGCAGATCGGCGCAAGATAGGCGCCGATCTGCCCGTATCCGATGATGCCGACGGTAGCGCCGCTCAGCTGCCGCCCCATCCGGATCTCCGGCTCGCGATCGGCGCGATACGCCATGGTCGAGTTCATGATGCCTCGCCCCAGATCGACCATGAAGCCGATCGCAACTTCGGAGACCGATGCCAGGAATCCCGCCGTCGCCTGGGTGACGAGGACGCCCTGCGCACTTGCGGCCGCAACGTCGATATTGCGGATGTCGATCGCGCAACGCAGAAACGCGACCACGTCCGGCGCGCGCTCGAAGAACCTCGCCGGACCCGCGGTCTGCCGGTCGGAGACGACGATCTCGCAGCCGCGCGCCGCATCGGCGAGACCGTCGGCGTCGAGCACATCCGCGCCCGGATTGAAACGCACCTCGCCGAGCTCGCGCAGCGCATTGACGGCCCGGTCGCCGTAGTAGTTGGCCAGCATCTCCGGAATGTGGGTGAGGAAAATCCGTGGCATCGCTGGTTCGTCCCAAAAAAGTCGTCATGCCCGGGCTTGACCCGGGCATCCATCGCTCTTCGCAAGAGTCGTTATTAGAGGATGGATTGCCGGGTCAAGCCCGGCAATGACAACATTCTCTAGCGGCGCAGATAGGACAGTACCACGTCGGCGATGTGCTCGCCGCGCGTCTTCAATTGGTCGGCCGCGCCCAGATCGCGGCCGAAGATGGTCGACAGCGTGTGACGGTTCGACATGTAGAAGAAGCCGAGCGACGCGATCGTGATGTAGAGCTGGACCGGGTCGACGCCGGCGCGGAACACCCTCGTCTTGGCACCGCGCGCGAGCAGCTGGGAGATCATGCCGACCAACGGCGAATGCAGCTCGCGGATGCGTTCCGACTGCTTCAGGTAGCGGGCGCGATGGAGATTCTCGGTCGCCAGCAGGCTGAGGAACTCCGGATGCTCGATGAAATAGTTCCAGGTGAACGCGACCAGCTCCCGCATGCCTTCGATCGGCGTCCGGTCTGCGAGGTTCAGGCCGATCTCGGCGGCGCGGATTGCCGCGTAGGTCGATTCCAGCACCGCGAGGTAGAGCCCCGCCTTGTCGCCGAAGTAGTGATAGATCATTCGCTTGTTGACGCCGGCGCGGCGCGCGATGTCGTCGACGCGCGCCCCGTTCAACCCTTTCGCGGTGAATTCGCCGGTTGCGGCCGCGAGGATGACCGCGCGCGTGCGCTCAGGGTCGCGCGATGCGGTAGCGCGCCGGCGCACCGCGCGCTTGTCGATCCGCTCTACCTGGCGATTCATTGGTCCGCGCGCGGCTGCGCGCGCCGGCGACGCGGAGCGGCATCCACGACGCCAAGATATTTTTCGAGTACCGCGCGGTCGCCTCTCAGCGCGGCGCTGGCGCCTTGATGCACGACGCTGCCCTTCTCTAGGATGACGACACGGTCGGTGACGCCGAGGATTTTTTGCGCGTTCTGCTCGACCAGGATCGCGGACGTGCCCTCGCCCCGGATCACCTTGCGCAGGGCCGCCAGCAGCTCCTCGACCAGGATCGGCGCGAGCCCCTCGAGCGGCTCGTCGAACAGCATGATGCGGGGATTGAGCACCAGCGCGCGCGCCACTGCCAGCATCTGCTGCTCGCCGCCGGAAAGCTGATGCCCGAGGTTGCCGCGCCGCTCCTGCAGGCGCGGAAACAGTGCGTAGACCTTGGCGGTTGTCCATGACCCCGGTCGCGCCACGGCGCTGAGATTTTCTTCGACCGTGAGCGAGCGGAAAATGTTGCGCTCCTGCGGCACCCAGCCGATGCCCAAGCGGGCGCGCTGGTCTGGTCGCAGGCCGGTGATGTCGCGGCCATCGAGGCGGATGGCGCCGCCGAACCGCCGCGTCACGCCGACGATCGTGTTCACCAGCGTGGTCTTTCCCATCCCGTTGCGGCCGAGCAGCGCCAGCGCCTCGCCCTCCGCCACCGCGACCGAGACGTCGGCGATGGCGACCGCCTCGCCGTAACCCGCGGTCAGCCGCTCGATCGCCAACAGCTCAGGCATGAACGTCCTCGCCAAGATAGACCGCCCTGACGCGCGGGTCGGCTGCGACCTGTTCCGGAGTTCCTTCGACGAACAGCGCGCCGTTGACGAGGACCGAGATGCGCTCGGCGAATGAGAACACGAGGTTCATGTCGTGCTCGACCAACAGCACGGTGACATCGGCGGGCAGCTCCGCGATGATCTCCAGCAGCTCCTGGCGTTCGGCCTCCGGCACGCCTGCCGCCGGCTCATCGAGCAGCAACACGCGCGGCCCGCACGCGATTGCCAGCGCGATCTCGAGCAGGCGCTGCTTGCCGTACGGCAGCATCCCGGTGCGCGCGTGCATCACGTCGTCGAGGCGAAAGCGCTCGAGGATCGTCACGATCTCCCGCGCGAGCTCGGTATCGCGACCGGGTGTCCGCCACCAATCCGCGCCTCTCCCCGACCGCTCGGCGACCGCGGCGCCGATGGTTTCCGACGGCGTCAAATCGCCGAACAGCTGGTTGATCTGGAAGGTCCGCGCAAGGCCGCGTTTTACCCGCTGATGCGGCGCCAAGGTGGTGATGTCCTCGCCCGCCAGCAGGATACGGCCGGCATCCGGCCGGAGCAGCCCGGTCAATAGATTGATGACCGTGGTCTTGCCGGCGCCGTTCGGCCCGATCAGGGCATGCCGCGAACCCTGTTCGATGTTCAGCGAAAGCGTGTTGGCGGCGACGATGCCGCCGAACCGCTTGTCGAGGCCGACCGTTTCCAGCGCCGCCGGCATGGCTCACTGCCCTTCCTGGCGTGTAACGGCGCTTGGGCCTCGCGCGAAGCTCACGCGCCGCTCGACCCGGGCGAGAAAGGAGCGGATCGGGGCGGTCCAGCCGGCCATGCGGTCGCGGCCGACCAGCACGATGAAGACGAGGACGAGGCCGATCCAGAACTGCCAGTATTGCGGCGTCAGGTTGGCGAGCCAGTCCTGCATCAGCTTGAAGATGACTGCGCCGATCAGCCCGCCGTACAGGTAGCCCGCACCGCCGATGATCAGCACCAGCAGCAGGTCCGCCGAGCGCTCGAACGAAAGCACATCGAGCGAAGCGAACGACGTCGTCTGCGTCAGCAGCGCGCCGGCAATTCCCGCATAGCCGGCCGCGATCGTGTAGATGACGACGAGACGTGCATTGACCGGAACACCGATGGTCGAGGCTCGCAGGGCATTGCCTTTGATCGCCCGCAAGGACAGGCCGAACCGGGAATGCACGAGACGGCGTGCGGCGAGGAACAGGATGAACACGACCGACAGGCAATAGACGTAGGCGACGTGGCCCGTGATGTCGAACGCGAACAGCCCGAGGATGGGCCCCATGACTACGCCCTGCAGGCCGTCGGCGCCGCCGGTCAGCCAGTCCGCCTTGTTGGCGATTTCGCGCAACACCATGGCGAGACCGAGCGTGACCATCAGCCGGCTCAAGTCGGAGCCGCGCAGCACCAGGAAGCTGGTGGCAAATCCGACGGCGGCCGACGCGACTGCGGAAACGACGAGGGCCGTGACGGGCTCGGTGATGAGCTCGTGCTTTGCCAGCAGGCCCGCGCAGTAGGCCCCAAAGCCGAAATAGGCGGCATGGCCGAGCGAGATGATGCCGGCGTAGCCCAGGATCAAGTCGAGCGAGAGCGCGAGCAGTCCGAGGATCACGATCTCGGTCAGGATGAGATGGCGGCCCGGCAGCAGGAATACGCTGGCGAGGGCCGCTGCCCAGAACGCGAGTTCGAGCAGCCGCCAACGCGCGCGCGCCGCCATTTGCCCCGCAACCTCGTGCAACGACGTCATGGCTGGATCGCTCATCGGACGGCCCCGCGGCTGAACAGGCCGTGCGGCCGCCAGATCAAGACCACGATCATGATCGTGTAGATCACGAAGGCGCCGAGCCTCGGCATGTAGTACTTGCCGGCGACGTCGCCGATGCCGAGGAGTAGCGAAGCGAAGAATGGGCCGGTCAGGCTGGAGGTGCCGCCCACCGTCACCACGATCAGGAAATAGATCATGTACTTCAGCGGAAAGATCGGATCGAGCCCGAGGATCTCCGCCCCGAGCGCGCCGCCCAGGCCGGCAAGGCCCGACCCGACGGCAAAAGTAATCGAGAATACCCCGGTGACATTGATGCCGAGTCCGCGCGCAACCCGCGGATCGTCGACCGCGGCGCGCAACCGGCTGCCGAATCGGGTGCGCGACAGGATCAGCTGCAGGATGAGAGTGAGCGCACCGCAGATCGCGATGATGAGCAGGCGGTAGCGGCCGACGCCGACGCCCAGGACGTTGATCTGGCCCTGCAGGTAGCTCGGGATCGCCACGAACTGCTGCTGCGATCCCATGACGTAGTCGACCGCCGCCACCGCCATGAAGACCAGGCCGATGGTGAACAGCACCTGGTCGAGGTGGCCGCGGGCGTAGACATGCACATAGAGCGTGCGCTCGAGCAGCACGCCGATCAGCGCGCTGGCCAGAAATGCGAGCGGCAGCGCGGCGAAGAACGGCACGCCGAGCCGGTTCACCAGCACGACGGTGACGTAGCCGCCGGCCATCGCGAAGGCGCCGTGCGCGAGGTTGACGAAGTTCATCAGCCCGAGCGTGACCGAGAGCCCGCACGCCAGCACGAACAGCAGCATGCCGTAGGCGATGCCGTCGAACAGGATTGTCAGCATTTGGAGGCGTTGGTTATCCCTCCCCCGCGAAGCGGGGGAGGGTGACCGAGCGAGGCGAGGTCGGGTGGGGGCATCATGCCGATCTTGACCCCACCCGGCTCCGCGCGGAGCCTTTGCCCGGATGGCGCGAAGCGGCGATCCGGATGCGCGGACCCGCCCTCCCCTTTCAGGGGAGGGATGGCACCTTCGGCCCCGCCCACGTCAATCAATGGATTACTTCTTCGCCGCCTTCACCGGATCCTTCACCGCCTCGAAGGTCGCGAACCCGACATTGTGCAGTTCGCCCCCGACTCTCTCGACCTTGCGCACGTAGATGTTCTGGATGATGTCCCGGGTCTCCGGATCGATCGAGATCGGGCCGCGCGGGCTTTCCCATTTCATGCCCTTCATGGCGCCGATCAGGGCGTCGCCGTCGGTCGAGCCGTTGGTCTTCTTCAGCGCCTCGTAGATCAGGTGCATGCCGTCGTAGCCGCCGACCGACATGAAGTTCGGCCGCATGCCGGGATTGGCCTTCTTGAAGGCGTCGACGTACGCCCTGTTCTTCTCCGACGGATGTGCGGTCGCATAGAAGTGCGCCGTGATGACGCCGAGCGCGGCGTCGCCGAAGCCGTTGAGGATGTCGTCGTCGGTGATGTCGCCCGGGCCGATCAGCTTCATGCCGGCCTTGTCGAGGCCGCGCTCGATGAACTGCTTCATCACGATGGCGCCGACGCCCGAGGGCACGAACACGAACAGCGCATCGGGCTTGGCGTCGGCAGCGCGCTGCAGGAACGGCGCGAAATCCGGGTTCTGCAGCGGCACGCGCAGCTCGGCTACGACCTGGCCGCCGGCCTCGGCGAAGCGGTCCTTGAAGGATTTTTCGGCATCGTGGCCGGGCGCATAGTCGGTTACGATGGTCACGACCTTCTTGATGCCGTTCTTGGCCGCCCAGTCGGCGACGATCACGCACGACTGCGGGACCGTGAAGCTGGTGCGCACGATATAGGGCGAGCGCTCGGTGATGATCGAGGTGCCGGCCGCCATCACGATCTCAGGCACCTTGGCCTGCGTCGCCAGCGGCGCGACCGCGAGCGCAAGCGGGGTCAGCCCGAAGCCGGCGAGGAAGTTCACCTTGTCGTTGACGAGGAGCTCCTGCGCGAGCCGCCGCGTGGCGTCGGCATTGCCGCCGTCGTCCTTCAAGATCACCTCGATCTTCTTGCCGGCGACGGTCGTCCCGTTCTGCTGGATATAGAGCCGTGCCGCGGCCTCGATCTGCTTGCCGGTCGAGGTGAACGGCCCGGTCATCGGCAGGATGAGCCCGACCTTGACCGTGTCCTGCGCCCCTACCGCGGATGCGCCGAGCGTTGCGGCCACAACGGCCGTTGCGGCAACCTTGAAAAACGCCATCGTTTCCTCCCGAGCTGCGTATTCTTGTGCGCGTCGCCGGCACGTTAGCAAATCTTCCTGGCCGCCGGAACCCGTCTTGCTGCAAACATGGCCCGCATGTCACGATTGAGCGTGCAGTCCGGTGGGCTCGATCCCACCGCTCCACCCCCATGAGCCAAACCTCGAGAGCAACGCATGACCGTGGACCAGCAAGTCGCGACCTTGCGGACCGTCCTCGGCACCTATCCGCACACGGCTCCGCTGAAGCGAGGGGAGATCGCGTCCCCCGCCATCACGCTCGAATTCGCCGACATCAAGCCGACCCACAAGGCATTCAAGCCGATGGTGCGCGAGCTTGCCTTCGACGTCTGCGAGATGGCGATCGTCACCTATCTGCAGGCGAGGGCCCACGGCAAGCCGCTCTCCCTGCTGCCGGCGGTGATGCTCGGGCGGTTCCAGCACCATTGCCTGGTGCACAATGCCGATCGCGAGCTGCTGCGGCCGGAGCAACTCGCCGGGCGGCGGGTGGGGGTGCGCGCCTATTCCCAGACCACCGGGGTGTGGCTGCGCGGCATCCTGCAACAGGACTACGGGCTCGACCTCGATCGCGTCCAGTGGGTGACGCTCGAGGATGCGCACGTGGCCGAGTACCGCGACCCGCCGGGGGTGGAACGCGGCGCGGCCGACAAGGATTTGACCACGATGCTGCTCTCAGGCGAGCTCGATGCGGCGATTTATGGCGCCGAGCTGCCGGACGATCCACGGATCACGAGCGTGATCCCCGACCCGGAGGCGGCCGCGCAGGCGTGGTACCGGCGCCACCGCTGCGTGCCGGTCAACCACCTGGTGGTGGTCACCAAGGCGCTCGCGACCTGCCGCCCCGACGTCGTGCGCGAGGTCTACGGCTTGTTGCTGCGCGGCAAGCAGACGGCCCCGCCCGCAACCGGCGTCGACCTCACGCCATTCGGCGTCGAGGCGAACCGCCCTGCCCTCGAGCTCATCATCGACTACACGGCGCAGCAGGGCCTCATCTCGCGGCGGTTCACGGTCGACGAGCTGTTCGAGGATTTTTGCCGCGCGATGGGCGGGTGATCTTCTCGTGCAAGCGAGCCCCTACTTCGTCATCCTGAGGCGCGAGCCAGACGAGGTCGGGCGAGCCTCGAAGGACGCACGGCAGAGCAGCATCCTTCGAGGCTCGGCGCGTTCCGCGCCGAGCACCTCAGGATGACGGGGTGGTGGCTGGCAGACTCGCGCCGCCCCGCCTACTGCCGCTGAATGCCCGCCCGCGCGATCACCTGCGACCATTTTTCGATGTCGGCGCGCAGCCGCGCGCGCATCTCTTCCGGAGAGCTCGCCTTGGCTTCCACGCCCAGCTCCAGGAAGCGCTGCTTGAGGTCGCCGGCGCCGAGCACCTCGCGCAACGCGGCATTGAGCGAGCCGACGATCTCCGGCGGCGTTTTGGCCGGCGCGAACAGCCCATTCCACGAACCGACCTCGAATTCAGCGACCCCGGCTTCCTTCACGGTCGGCACGTCGGGCAGCACCGGCGAGCGCACCGGCCCAGACGTTGCGACCGCGCGGATTGTCTTTTCCGCCAGCGGCGATTTCAGCGCGGCAAAGTTCTCGATCATCAGGTCGACGTCGTTGCGCAAGAGCGCGACCAGGACTTCCGGCGTGGTGCGGTACGGAACGATGGTCATGTTCACGCCGGCCGTCGACCTGAACAGTTCGGCGGAAAGGTTTTGGCTGCTGCCGACGTTGATGGTGCCGATATTGAGCGCGCCCGGCCGCTCGCGGGCCGCCGCGATCACTTCCGCCAGCGACCGGTACCGCAATTCCGCGTTGGTCGCGAAGATGAAGTCGAAATACGCGAAGCTCGACACCGGGGTGAAGTCGGTCAGCGGATCGAACGGCAGGCTCTTGAACAACGGAACGCTGATCGCCGTTCCGTTGGTGAGCAGCGCCAGCGTATAGCCGTCGGCCGGCGCCGCGAGCGCCGAGCGCGCCGCGCTGACGCCCCCGGCGCCGGGCTGGTTCTCGATCACCATGCGGTGGCCCAGCCGCTCGCCGAGCTTCTCGGCGACCAGCCGCGACGTGATGTCGGCGATGCCGCCGGGCCCGAATGGGATGATGAGGCGCACCGGCCGGTTGGGATAGTTTTGTTGCGCGTGCGCAGGTGGTGACAGGGAAAGGATTGCTGCCAGGATGGCGAGCAAGAGCCCCAAGGCACGGCGCGAGGAGAGTTGGCGGGCCGCGGTCATTCGTCACTCACTCATTCCGGCGCGGCGAAGCCATAGAGCCTGGCCGGATTTTCGACCAGTAGAAGGTGCCGCTCTCCTTCACTCTCCGCGAACTTGGGGATGAGATCGACCAGATCCGCCTCGTCCGCCGGCTCGGCCAAGTTCGGATGCGGGAAGTCGGTGCCCCACAACACCCGCTGCGGCGCGGCGCGCACCAGCGCGCGGGCGAACGGGATCGCGGCGTCGTAAGGCTTGCGCGCGATGCGTTCGGAGCCCGAAACCTTGATCCAGCACCGCTCCAGCTTCGCGAGACCAAGCAAGGCGCGAAACGCTGGCTGATCGAGCCCGAGGGACGAATCGACCCGCCCCATGTGGTCGATGACGAACGGCAGCGGCAGCCCACGGATCATCTCGTCCAGCGGCACGATGTCCGCCGCATCGAGATGCAGCACGACGTGCCAGCCCAAAGGCTTGATACGGCCGAGCACGCGGCGAGACACGTCGGGATCCGGCGCCCCGCCGAGATGGCGGACGAAGTTGAACCGCACGCCGCGCACGCCGCCGCGGTGCAGCGCGGCGAGATCCGCATCGCTCTCGCTGCCGTCGACGATGGCCACTCCCCGAATGCTCGCGGAATCGCACGCGATGGCGTCGAGCATGGCGCGGTTGTCGCTGCCATGGGCGCTCGCCTGCACGATCACGACGCGCGCGACGCCGAGGTGCGCATGCAGCGCCGCCAATGTCTCTTTCGGTGCGTCCTCCGGGGTGTAGCGGCGGTTCGGCGCATAGGGAAAGCGCGCCGCCGGGCCGAACACGTGGCAGTGCGCGTCGCACGCACCCGCCGGCAACGCGAACGCTGGCTTGCGGCGCGTCGAGAAGTCCGGCACGCCGCTCATGCAGGCGCCGGCGCGGTCTCGGCAAGCCTCACGCAGCGCGCGTCACGTCCGGGAGCAAGGGTCACCACGGCGATTTCGCCCTCCTCGCAGATGCGCTCGGCAAGGCTGCAGCGCGGCGCAAATGCACATCCTTGAGGCAGACGGTCGAGCCGCGGCGGCGCGCCGGAGATCGTCTCCAGCCGCGTGCCCCGGCGGGCGCCGTGCACCGTCGATGCCAGCAGCCCGCGCGTGTACGGATGCGCCGGCGTGCCGACGACCTCGCGCAGCGTTCCGGTCTCCACGATCCGTCCGCCGTACATGACCGCGATGCGATCGGAAATCTCCACCGCCACGCCGATGTCATGGGTGACGAAGATCACCGCCATGCCGAGCTCGCGCTGCAGCTCGCGCAGCAGCAGCAGGATCTGGATCTGCACGGTGGCGTCGAGCGCGGTCGTCGGCTCGTCGGCGAGCAGGACTTTTGGATTGCACGACAGCGCGAGCGCGATCATGGCGCGCTGCCGCATGCCGCCCGACATCTCGTGCGGATAGGCGTCGAGCCGCCGGCGCGCCGACGGGATGCGGACGTTCTCCAACATCTCGAGCGCGCGTTTGCGCCCCGCGGCCCGCGTCACGCCGCGATGGCGAACGACCGTCTCGGCGATCTGCTCGCCGATCGTGTACACGGGATCGAGCGCCAGCATCGGTTCCTGGAAGATCATCGAGACGACGCCGCCGCGCATGTGTTCGAGCGCAGCCTCGTCCAGGGCCAGCACGTCCTGCCCGTCGATGTGGATCGAGCCCCTGATCTCGGTGCGGCGCGACGGCAGCATGCGCAGCAACGAGCGCAGGGTCACGCTCTTGCCGGAGCCGGACTCGCCGAGCAGCCCGAGGACCTCGCCCTGATGGAGCGTAATATCGACGCCGTTGACGGCATGGACCGTGCGCTCGCCTTTGAAGCGCACGTGCAGGTCGCGGACCTGGACGATCGGCGTCATGGCAACGTCGGCGCCCTCGCGTGGTGGTCGGTCGCCGCTTGGAACGCGGTGCCGAGCGCGGCGAGCGTCTCGTCGCCGAACGGGCGACCGATCAGCTGCATGCCGATCGGAAGGTTTTGTCTCGACCAGCCGGCCGGCACGCTCAGCACCGGCAGACCGAGGTAATTCACCGGCCGCATGAAGCGGGTGAGAGCCACAATGACCGCCTCGGCGCCCGGACCCGCGCCTGACGTCGGTCTCCGCGATCGTGGGCGCGGCCGCGCGCGAGGCGGGCGCAAGCACCAGGTCGATGTCGCCGAGGGCGGCGAGATGAGCCGCCAGCGCCGGGCCGCGCCGACGCAGGGCTTCGAGGTACTCGACCGCGCTGTAGGCGAGTCCGTTTTCCAGCCGCGCGCGCACCTGCGGACCGTAATCCGCCGCGCGCGTCCGGAGCCATGGCGCATGGTAGCTCGTCGCCTCGACGGCGAGCACGACGAGCGCCGCCGCGCTGACCAGCGTCTGGTCGGGGAGATCGACCTTGACGACGCGGGCGCCGAGAGCTTCGAGCGTCTTGATGGTGGCGTCGAGGGCTGCGGCCACGTCGGTCTCGAGATCGTCGACGTAGAACCTGGTGGGCACGCCGATCTTCAAACCCCGCGGGGAGCGTGCGGCCCGCGTCGCATCCCAGGCCGGCGCGCCCGTCGTCGTGGGATCGAGCGGATCCGGACCCGCGATGGTCGCGAGCACCAATGCGCAATCTTCGGCGGTCTGCGCCAACGGCCCGACCGTATCGAGCGAAAACGACAGCGGCATCGCGTTGGCGCGGCTGACGCGGTTGTTGGTCGGCTTGAAGCCGGTCACGCCGCAGAAATGCGCCGGCAATCGGATCGAGCCGCCGGTGTCGGAACCGAGCGCCGCCGGCACGAGCCGCGCCGCAACCGCCGCGCCCGAGCCGGATGACGACCCGCCGGTGACGCATCGCCGGTCCCAGGGATTGCAGGCGTTGCCGAGATAGCTGTTGTGCCCGGTCGGCCCATAGGCGAATTCCGCCATGTGCAGGGCACCCAGCCGGAAGGAGCCGGCGGCTTCGAGCCGCGCAACCGCGGTCGCGGTCGCGGGCGCAATCCAGCCTTCCCGCACCTTGGAGCCGCAGCCCGCCGGCTTGCCGGCGGAGTAGTACATGTCTTTGTGCGCGAGCGGCACGCCATGCAGCGGCCCCCTTGCCTGCCCGCGCACCAGCGCGTCGTCGGCCGCCCTGGCGGCGGCCAGCGCCTCGTCCGCCTCGATCCGCACGAAGGCGTTCAGCGCCGGCTGCCAGCGCTCGATGCGGGCAAGCAGCGACTGCGTGGCCTCCAGCGACGAGAGCTTGCGTTCCCGGATCGCCGCCGCAAGCCCGGCCAGCGTCAGCTGCGCCGGGTCCGTGACCGCGATCGCGCGTGCGGCGACGGGCGTCATCGGTCCCGCTCCTGCCGTTGGACGGCCACAAAGCTTGCGGGCTCGGTCTCGAACGGAAAATCGATCGGCTCGTTCGCCAGACGCGCAACGGTCGGGGTGACGGCGCGGGCGATCCGCGCCGCCGACGCCGCTTCGAGCGGCACGCGGGCTGCGGCGGCCATGGTTGCAATGCGCTCGGCGGCGACTTCGTCAGGCATGCATCGTCTCAATCGTTGTGGCGCCGAGGGCGCGGCTGTGGCCGGAGGCCGGATCGACCATGTGGCAGGCGGCCGTGTGGCGGTCATTGCCGGTCGGAATGAGCGCCGGGCTGCGCGCGCTGCAGACCCCTTCCGCGAAGGGGCAACGGGTGTGGAAGCGGCAACCGGACGGCGGATCGATCGGGTTCGGCGGGTCGCCGGAGATCGGCGCCTCCTGGGTCCGCCGCGTAGGATCGAGCGACGGCATGGCGGCGAGCAACGCCCGGGTATACGGGTGGCGCGCATCCGCCCACAGCGTCTCGACCGGCCCGGACTCTACGACCTCGCCGAGATACATCACGATCACGCGGTCGCTGATGAAGCGCACCACGTTGAGATCGTGCGAGATGAAGACGTAGGTCAGCGCCAGCTCGTCCTTGAGGTCGAGCAGCAGGTTGAGCACTTGCGCCTCGACCGACTTGTCGAGCGCCGAGACCGCCTCGTCCAGCAGCACGAGCCGGGGGCTGAGCGCCAGCGCGCGGGCGATGTTGACGCGCTGGCGCTGCCCGCCCGACAGCTCGTGCGGATAGCGGTCGGCAAACAGCGCCGGATCGAGGCCGACCTTGCGCAGCAGATCGTGGGTGCGCGCGCGCGCCTCGACCGGCGCCAGACCATGCACCTTCGGCCCAAAGGCGATGGTGTCCTCGATCGTCAGCCGAGGATTGAGCGAGGCGTAGCTGTCCTGGAACACCATCTGGACCCGGCGGCGCAATTCGCGGAACGAGAGCGCGCTGCCGATCAATTCGCCGTCGAGCACGATCTCGCCGGCATCGGCCGCGATCAGCCCGATCACCAGACGCGCCGTCGTCGACTTGCCGCAGCCGAACTCGCCGACAATGCCGAGCACCTCACCCTTGTCGACCGTGAAGCTCACGTCGTCGACGGCGCGCACGACCCCGGCTCGGCCGATCAGGCCGGCGCGCACGGCGAAATGCTTGCTCAAGCCGCGCACCGCCAGCAAGGGCTGGCGCGAGCCGCCGTGATCGGCGACCGGGGCCAGCGCCTCAACTTCGGACATCCATCGCGCTCCGCATTCCGTCGCTCAACATGTTGAAGCAGATCGAGACCGCGAAGATCATCGCGCCCGGCAACGCCGCGACCCACGGATTGATGTAGATCGCGGTGCGCAGCGTGTTGAGCATCAGGCCCCATTCGGGCTCCGGCGGCTTGGTGCCGAGGCCGAGGAAGGACAACCCCGCCGCCAGGATCATGCACACGCTGATCAGACTGGTCGAGTAGACGAAGATCGGGCCGAGCACGTTGCCGAGCACGTGCACCCGCATGATGGTCAGCGGCCCGGCGCCGGAGGCGCGCGCGGCATCGACGAAATCGAGATTGCGCACGCTCGTCGTCACGCTCTCGGCGACGCGCGTGATCGGCGGAATGAACACGATGGTGAGCGATACCAGGCTGTTGGTGATACCGGCGCCGAGCGCGCCCGAGATCGCGATCGCCAGCAGCACCGACGGGAAGGCGTAGAAGACGTCGACCGTGCGCATGATCGCCTGGTTGACGAAGCCGCCGACATAGCCGGCGATGACGCCGAACGTGGTGCCGATGACGAAGGCGAGAACGACCGGAAGCAGCCCGAGGAGGAGCGAAAGCCGCCCGCCGTAGATCAGGCGCGCAAGCATGTCGCGGCCGAGTTCGTCCGTGCCGAGCGGGTAGCCGGCGGTGCCGAGTGGGCGCAGCCGACGGATCATGCTGCCCTGGTAAGGATCGGCCAGGCCGAGATAGGGCGCAAGCAACGCCGCGAGCGCGATCAGGATCAGGACGGCGGCGCAGCCAACGCTGACCGGATCGCGCGTCAACCGCCGGCCGACCGTCCCCCAGTAGCCGCGCGCCTTGTCGACGGCCGCAATGCGCACGAAATCGTCGGCGACCGAGCTCATGGTTCGAGACGCCCGCTTCGCGGGCTCCTCACCATGAGGGGTTCGAGACGCCCGCTTCGCGGGCTCCTCACCATGAGGCAGGTCCGTGCTGCCCTCATCCTGAGGAGCCGCCGAAGGCGGCGTCTCGAAGGATCGCCGCGGTGGAAGCGCGGGTTCATTGTCAGCCCCGCTTGATGCGCGGATCGATCGCCGCCTGTATCACGTCGACGACGAGGTTGAGGAAGACGAAGAACAACGCGAGCACCAGGATCGTGCCCTGCAACAGCGGCAGGTCGCGCTGGAAGATCGCGGAGTTGAGCAGGAGGCCGGTGCCGGGCCACGCGAACACCGTCTCGATCAGGATCGAGCCGCCGAGCAGATAGCCGAACTGCAGGCCCGTCACCGCGATCGTGGTCGGCGCCGCGTTCTTCGCCACGTGCGCAAGCACCTTGCGCCTGGTCAGGCCTTTGGCGCGCAGCGCGACGACGAACTCATGCGACAGCAGATCCGCCACCAGCGCGCGCACGGTGCGCGTGACGATGCCCATGGGGATCACCGACATGGTGACCGCGGGCAGGATCAGGTACTGGAGATGATCCCAGTCCCAGGCCCAGGCCCCGCCCCAAATTCCCACCGCAGGCAGCCAGCCGAGCTGCACCGAGAATACGATGACGAGCACCATGCCGAGCCAGTAGTGCGGCATGGAGACGCCGGTGATCGCAATGGTGGTGACCAGCCGATCGATCCAGCCATCGCGGAAGTATCCGGCGAGGAAGCCGAACAACAGGCCGAACACGAAACCGATCAGCGCGGCCACGAGCGCGAGCATCACGGTATTGCCGACCGCGCGGCTGACCTCCTCGGTCACCGACCGGCCGGTCGCGATCGAGGTGCCGAGGTCCCCTTGCAGCGCCTTGCCGCCCCAGATGGCGAATTGCACCGGCAGCGGCCGGTCGAATCCATAGGCCCGTTTCATCTGTTCGGCGAGCGCCGCCGACGCGTCGGGCGGCAGCACGGAAATCAGCGGGTCGCCGGGCGCGATGTGCACGAGCAGGAAGCACACCAGCGCCACGGCGAATACGACCGGCACGACCAGCACCAGCCGCTTGGCGATGTAGGCGAGCATCAGCGCTACAAATCCATTGATGTCATTCCGGGGCGCGAGCAAAGCTCGCGCGCCCGGAAGTCCATACCCTCAAACGTTTCCGAATCTGGCCTCCGAACTCGCCGCACGTCGAAGTCGGATATGTCCGACTTCGACCAACTTTAACTGACCGAACTCGGAAACACCCCAGTTCGGTCGGCGATCCGGAATGACAGACAGCCTCAGTTCAGCGTCATGGTCGAGAAGTCAACGAACCAGCTCTTCGGCTGCACGAAGCCCTTGATCTTCGGGCTCATGGCGCGCGGGCCGACGTCGTGGGCGACCCACAGGAACGCCGCCTCGTCGACCGACCGCTCATGCAGCGCGGCCAACGCCTTGTCGCGCTCGGCGGGATCGAACGCGGTGCGCGCCGCCGACACCAGCCGGTCGAACTCCGGATCGTTGATGAAGCCCCAGTTGTTCGAAGTCGGGGGCGCCATCTTCGAAGTCGAGGAAGCGGACCATGGCGAAGAACGGGTCCATGGCCGCGTAGGTCACGTTGGTGGCGTGCGCGCCGCGGGCGGCCTCGTCCTTGACGCCCTTGCGCCAGTTGGTGAACAGCGTGTTCCACTCGATCACGTCGAGCTCGACCTCGAAGAAGCATTCGGCGAGGCTTTGCTGCACGAACTCGTTCATCGGAAGCGGCAGCATCTGTCCGGAGCCCGAGGCCGAAGTCTGCGTCTTCACCTTGAGCTTCTTGTCTTTCGAGAAGCCGGCTTCGGCCATCAGCTTGCGGGCCTCGTTTGGATCGAACTTGATCTGGAATTTCGGGTTTCCGCGCCACGGGTGGCCGGGCTCGAACGTGCCGGTCGCCGGCACCATCATGCCGCCGAGCAGCCCGTCCCGCATGGCATTGCGGTCGATGCACAGATTGGCCGCCTTGCGCACCCGGATGTCGTTCCACGGCGAGCCCTCGATGCGGCTGAATTGCCACGGCCACACATGCGGCTGTTCGTTCTGGTAGATAGAGAATCCGCGCGCCTTCACCTGCGGCAGCGCGTCCGGCGACGGATTCTCGATCCAGTCGACTTGGCCGGAGAGCAGCGCCGCGGTGCGGGCGTTCGCTTCCGGCATCGGCAGCAGCAGCAGCCGGTCGACCTTCGGAACGCGCTTGGGATCCCAATAGCCGGCGTTCTTGACGAGCTCGAGCCGCTCGCGCGGGACGAAGCGGTCCATCTTCCATGGTCCGGTGCCCGAGGCGTTGCGGGCGAAGGCGTCCCACGCCTGCTTGCCGCGCTCCTTCGGGTCGGTGACGCTCGCGGGCAGCGCGTCGGCGAGCTTCGTCCAGTGCCCCGGGCTCGCCATGAACAGGTTGGTGAGGTTGATCGGCAACAGGCTGTCGGGGATGGCGGTTGTCAACTCGACGGTCATGTCGTCGATCTTGCGCGCGCTCCGCAACGCCGGCATGCGCGAGGCCGTGACGCCGACCTGGCTCGGATCGAAATGCGCGGCGTCCTGCTTCAGGACCTTCTCGACGTTCCACACCACCGCATCGGCGTTGAAGCCGGATCCGTCATGAAATTTTACGCCCGGACGCAGCTTGAAGATCCACTTGGTCTTGTCGGCGGCATCGACGTTCCATTCGGTTGCGAGACCCGGAATGATGACGCTCGCCTTCTCGGCCGACGAGAGATCCCAGTTGGTGAGCCCCTCGTACATCGTGTTGCCGGTGAACCGATTGCCCTCGAAACCCTGGTCGGGTTGCCCGAGCGTGCGCGGGATGTCGGCCGCGGTCATGCCGATGCGCACGACCGACTGCGCTAACGCCGGGGATGCCGGCGCGGCCAGCAGTCCGGTCGCGAGCGCGGCACCGGCGATTTGGAACCAAACATGCGATCTCATTCATGCCTCCGGTGTTGGGACACATCCTTGCTTCAAGGAGCGTGCCAGCTCTCAGGCGCCCGCTGACGCGGGAGCCGATCGCCCAGCCGGCGAGGCCGGCGAGCGCGTAAGCATAGCTTGCCCATAATGTGGGCAAGATCAAATGGCTCCCGGCGGCACACGGCGTCGCAGGCTACCGCTTTGGGGAGAACTGCGCGAACAAGCCGGTGTAGGCTTTCGGCAACGGGCGCGCGTATCCGCTGCGCTTCGACGTCTTGAGCCCCAAGGCGCCGAGGCCTTCCGCCAAGGTCACGGCGGCGGCGACGCCATCAACCACGGGTAGGCCGAACTCGTCCGCAAGCGCGGCGGCGAGATCGGCCATGCCGGCGCAACCGAGCACGATCGCATCCGCGCCGTCGTCGTCACGCGCCCGCCTGATCTCGTCGCCGATGCGGGCGCGGGCGTTCGATCCCGGATCCGTCAGCGCCAGCACCGGGACGTCGGCCGCGCGCACGCGTGCGCACCGGCGGTCCAGGCCGTAGCGCATGAGATTGTTCTCGATCACCGGGACCGAGCGCGCAAGCGTGGTGACTACGGTGAAACGGTGCGCGATCAGGCTTGCCACATGGAACGCCGCTTCGCCGATGCCGACGACCGGCGCCTCGGCAAGCGCCCGTGCGGCATCGAGGCCGGTGTCGTCGAAGCAGGCGATCACGTGGGCGTCGGCGCCTTCCGCCTCGGCTTCGGCAATCCGCATCAGCAGCCCAGGCACCGCGAACGCGTCATCGTAGGGGCCTTCGATCGACTCCGGTCCGAATTCGGACGCGACCGCGCGAATGGTCGTGCCCGGGCGCGCCGCTTTCGCCGCCGCGTCCGCGATCGTGCGCGTCATCGTGGCGCTGGTGTTCGGATTGACGACCGTGATGCGCAAGAGGATCTCGGGCGGAGGAAGATGTCGGCGAGCGCATGCTATCGCAGACGCGCCGCGACGTCGCGCCGCCATTCGCGATCAATCGCGCAAAACCAACCGGTTCGATTTGGGAGGCACCGAACCTGGCGGGAGCGACGGGGCTCGAACCCGCGACCTTCGGCGTGACAGGCCGACGCTCTAACCAACTGAGCTACGCCCCCGCGGGCACGCGCGCGTTCCGGCGCGCGCCATCGGTGCCGGGGAGATACGGAACCCCCCCTTTGAAGTCAAGGTTGGGCGGCCGCCAGCCCGGCCGCAGGCGCGGAAAGCCCTCAAAGCGGGGCATAACCACCATATTGCCGCTTTTGCAGACTTGAAAAGTGCCCGTAAACAGCGGATTTCTGCGTGGTCAGTTCGTGCGAATCACGTAAAATCAGGCGTATCCGCAATTCTTCACCCCGCTCCACCCAACCAGGAGGCTCCGTATAGTCATGGCAACTGCACCGTCCGCCAAGCCGGCCCCCGCACCCACGGTCACCCTCAAGCACATCGCCGCCAAACTGGCCGAAGGCCACGAGATGTCGAAGAAGCAGGCAGAAACCATCCTCAACGACATGGTCGGCCATGTCGTAAAGAGCCTGAAGAAAGGCGAGCGCATTCGCATCGGTGGGCTCGGCATTCTGCAAGTGCGCAAGCGCGCCGCGCGCATGGGCCGCAATCCCGCCACCGGCGAGCAGATCAAGATCAAGGCGAGCAAGAAGGTCGCCTTCCGCGCCGCCAAGGAGCTCAAAGAAGCGGTCTGATTCAGACGACGAGGACAGACGACGGACGACGGAGGGGCCAGCCTTCCGTCGTCGGTTGTCCGTCGTCCGTGCTCTGGTCGCGCGGCGTCGCGTGCTTGCGCGTGCGACTGCTACCGAAGACGTTTTTTGGCGAACGCTCTGCCGGACCCGGTTTTGAGGTAGCGTTCAAAGGCGGCCGCCTTTCTCGCATCCGAGAATGCCACGTACGTCACCAGTCGCCATGGCCTGAACTTGGCGGTATGTGGTGAGCTGCCTGTGTTGTGCGCGGCAAATCTTGCGCGCAGGTCGTCGGCGAGACCCACATACGTCTGGTTTGGATGGCTCAGGCTTTCCAGAAGGTAGACATACTTCATGGGACTGGCCCGCCTTCGCCCTTCGGGCTTCGGCGCGCGACCTTCGCGAATTAGGTTGGCTTGCCGACCGAAGCGCCGCAGGCGCGAAGGTCGGTGGGCGGTGACGGACTCGAACCGCCGACATCCTGCGTGTAAAGCAGGCGCTCTACCAGCTGAGCTAACCGCCCTGCCCCACCCTTATCGCCTCGGCGCGCCCAGAGGCAAGCGCGACGCCGGGCGCGTTTGCTGCGCGCAAAGCGCGCGTGCCGTGGCGAATTCGGCGGGCTTCGTTCGGCGCGGAATTATGGGCTGGCAAATCGATAGTTGAAGCCAACCCGGATGACGTGATCGGTCAGCTTCGTGCGCGCCGACGCCGACGCCGTGGTGGTGGTGTCGACCTGGGTGTTGAAGCCTTGCCCCGGGGTGTCCGGCAGGTTGACGCTCGACAAGGACGTACCGGCAACGCCGCCGGCGCTGACGCGGCCGAGGTCGAGGTAGAGATATTCGAGCTTCACGCTCCAGCCGTTGCCGACCGCGCCCTCGACGCCGCCGCCGAGCGTCCAGCCGACCTGCGTCCGACTGGTGCTCACGGTGGTGGAGGCGAGGCCGACCAGTCCGCCGGTGAGATCCGCATCGACCCCGCCATAGGCGAGGCCGCCGGTCGCATAGAGCACCACCCGCGGGTCGGGCAGAACACCGAGTTGGCCGCGTACCGTACCGAACCAGTTGAGGTGATAGCTCACGTCCAGGAACCCCGCCCCTGCCGGGCAGGGAATCCCCGCCGGGAAGCAGAATGACGTCTTGCCGCTTTGGCCGGCACCCTGGATGTCGGCTTCAAGCCCGGCGAGCCACGATCCCTGCTGCCAGTTGTACCCAAACTGCAATCCACCCAGCGGGCCGTCTACCGCGGCGCTGTTCTTGGCCGAGAAATTGGCGACCGCGGGAGGCGACGTCACATCGCTGATCAGGGTCGGACCGGCGGTGCGGAAGATGCGCGTGCGCACGACCGTGGTTGTCGTCGCATCCAGCCTGGTGGCCGCATCGCCGAAACCGTAGCCGCCATTGAGGCCGGCGTAGAAGCCGGTCCACAGCCAACGATCCACCGCGCGCTCCGCCGCGATGTCCGCTGCGCGCGCCGTCGCGCCAGACATACTGAGCGCCAGGGCCGCGATACCACCCACCACAACGACGCGGCGCATACCAGCCTCCCGATGCTCGATGCACCACCGGCAGGCTAGGATTTGGGCAGGCTAGGCGCTAGTGCGCAAAAGCCACACCGACATGGTGAAGATTTTGCAAACAAACAAAAGCCGGCATCCGCGGGTCGCGGATGCCGGCGCGCATCAGGTCTTGCTCAATGAGCGGTGAGCGGCGAAATCTCGGCCTCGCCGTCGGTCGGCGGCACGTCGACCCGCTTGGCGTTCTCCTCGTCCCACGCGATCGGCTCCGGCTTGCGCACCAGCGCGTGCGCGAGCACCTCGTCCATGCGCGAGACCGGAATGATCTCCAGCGCGCTCTTCACGTTGTCGCCGATCTCCGCGAGGTCCTTGGCGTTCTCCTCGGGGATCAGCACCTTCTTGATGCCGCCGCGCAGGGCCGCGAGCAGCTTCTCCTTGAGGCCGCCGATCGGCAGCACGCGGCCGCGCAGCGTGATCTCGCCCGGTCATGGCGACATCGCGGCGCACCGGAATCCCGGTCATGGTCGAGACGATCGCGGTCACCATGGCGACGCCGGCCGACGGACCGTCCTTGGGCGTCGCGCCTTCCGGCACGTGCACGTGGATGTCCTTCTTCTCGAACAGCGGCGGCTCGATGCCGAAGGCGACGGCGCGCGAGCGCACGTAGGACGCCGCCGCCGAGATCGACTCCTTCATCACGTCGCGGAGATTGCCCGTGACCGTCATCTTGCCCTTGCCGGGCATCATGGCGGCTTCGATGGTGAGCAGCTCGCCGCCGACGTCGGTCCAGGCCAGCCCGGTGACCACGCCGATCTGATCCTCGTGCTCGACCTCGCCGTACCGGAATCTTCGGCACGCCGAGATAGTCGCCCACATTGTCGGCGCCGTCATCTTCACCGCCTTCTTCTTCTTGTCGAGCATCAGCTCCTTCACCGCCTTGCGGATCAGGGTCGACAGCTCGCGCTCGAGATTGCGCACGCCCGCTTCGCGCGTATAGCGCCGGATCAGGAACATGAGCCCCTCGTCGTCGATCGACCATTCCTTGGGATCGAGGCCGTGCTTGGCGATCGAATTCGGGATCAGGTGCTTGCGCGCGATCTCGACCTTCTCGTCCTCGGTGTAGCCGGCGATGCGGATGATCTCCATGCGGTCCATCAGCGGCGGCGGGATGTTGAGCGTATTCGCCGTCGTCACGAACATCACGCTCGAGAGGTCGTAGTCGACCTCCAGGTAGTGGTCGTTGAACGTATGGTTCTGCTCCGGGTCGAGCACCTCGAGCAGCGCCGACGACGGATCGCCGCGGAAGTCCGCGCCCATCTTGTCGACCTCGTCGAGCAGGAACAGCGGGTTCGACTGCTTCGCCTTGCGCATCGACTGGATGATCTTGCCGGGCATCGAGCCGATATAGGTGCGCCGGTGGCCGCGGATCTCCGCCTCGTCGCGCACGCCGCCGAGCGAGACGCGCACGAACTCGCGGCCGGTCGCCTTGGCGATCGACTTGCCGAGCGAGGTCTTGCCGACGCCGGGAGGGCCGACCAGGCACAGGATCGGGCCGGTCAGCTTGTTGGCGCGGCTCTGCACCGCGAGGTACTCGACGATGCGCTCCTTGACCTTCTCCAGCCCGTAGTGGTCGTTGTCGAGGATCTCCTGCGCGTTGACGAGGTCGTGCTTGACCTTCGACTTCTTGCCCCATGGGATCGAGAGCAGCCAGTCGAGGTAGTTGCGCACGACCGTGGCTTCGGCCGACATCGGCGACATCTGCCGCAGCTTCTTGAGCTCGTGCGTCGCCTTCTCGCGGGCTTCCTTCGAGAGCTTGGTCTTCTTGATCTTCTCTTCGAGTTCGGCGAGTTCGTCCTTGCCTTCCTCGTCGCCCAGCTCCTTCTGGATCGCCTTCATCTGCTCGTTGAGGTAGTACTCGCGCTGGGTCTTCTCCATCTGGCGCTTGACGCGCGTGCGGATGCGCTTCTCGACCTGCAGGACCGAGATTTCGCTCTCCATCAGCCCGAGCACCTTCTCGAGCCGCTCGCGCGACCGTCGGCGGTCTCGAGGATCGCCTGCTTGTCGGAGATCTTCACCGCCAGATGCGACGCGACCGTATCGGCGAGCTTGGCGTAGTCGTCGATCTGCTGGACGACGCCGATGACCTCCGGCGACACCTTCTTGTTGAGCTTCACATAGCTCTCGAACTCGTTGACGACCGAACGCGCCAGCGCTTCCGCCTCGACCTGCTCGCCGAGCGCGTCGGCGAGCAGCGTCGCCTCGGCCTCGTAGTACTCGGTGCGGTCGGTGTAGCGCGCGATCTTGGCGCGCTCGGCGCCCTCGACCAGCACCTTGACGGTGCCGTCGGGCAGCTTCAGCAGCTGCAGCACGCTCGCGAGCGTGCCGACCTCGTAGATCGAGTCCGGTGCCGGATCGTCATCGGCCGCGTTCTTCTGGGTCGCCGAGCAGGATGAAGGTGTCGCTCTTGATCACCTCTTCCAGCGCCTTGACGGACTTCTCGCGGCCGACGAACAGCGGCACGATCATGTGCGGGAAAACCACGATGTCGCGCAACGGCAGCACCGGATAGGCCCGGATCTCGCCGGGATCGGGGAGTGGACGTGGCTTGGGACTTGTCATGGGGCCCAATTCCTTGTTGCCGTGCCTCTCTGCCATGACCCCCGAAGGCAGTCACGGCGAAGCGCGTGGGTGGGCCGGGAGGGAGGCACGGGGCCCCCATCGGCGGGCCCGCACTCGAGCGGAGGGTACGAAACCCTGCCCGGAATCACTCGTACTCGCTGCTATACGTGGCGACGGCCAGGGGGGGTGTCAAGCCAACGCACACGCACGGTTTTTCCCGTTCGCCAGCGGCGCCGCCGACGGGGCGACATCAGGCGCTGGCGCCGGTCTCCGCGGCGCGGTCCGCATAGATGTAGAGCGGGCGCGCCGAGCCTTCGACGACCTCCTTGGAGATCACGATCTCTTCGACGCCTTCGAGGCTCGGCAGCTCGAACATGGTGTCGAGCAGAATGCCCTCCATGATCGAACGCAGGCCGCGCGCGCCGGTCTTGCGCTCGATCGCCTTCTTGGAGATGGCGCCAAGGGCGTCCTCGGTCAGGCTCAGGTCCACGGTCTCCATTTCGAACAGCCGCTGGTATTGCTTCACCAGCGCGTTCTTCGGCTCGGTGAGGATCTTCTTGAGCGCCACCTCGTCGAGATCCTCGAGCGTCGCCACCACCGGCAGCCGCCCGACGAATTCCGGGATCAGGCCGTACTTCAGCAAATCCTCGGGTTCGACCTCGCGGAAGATCTCGCCCGTCTTGCGGTCCTCGGGGGCGATGACTTTGGCCCCGAAGCCGATCGAGGTCGAGCGTCCGCGCGCCGAAATGATCTTGTCGAGCCCGGAGAAAGCGCCGCCGCATACGAACAGGATATTGGTGGTATCGACCTGCAGGAATTCCTGCTGCGGATGCTTGCGGCCGCCTTGCGGGGGCACCGACGCGATGGTGCCTTCCATGATCTTCAAGAGCGCCTGCTGCACGCCCTCGCCGGACACGTCGCGCGTGATCGACGGATTGTCGGACTTGCGCGAGATCTTGTCGATCTCATCGATATAGACGATGCCGCGCTGGGCGCGCTCGACATTGTAGTCGGCGGATTGCAGCAGCTTGAGAATGATGTTCTCGACGTCCTCGCCGACGTAGCCCGCCTCGGTCAGCGTGGTGGCGTCCGCCATCGTAAACGGCACGTCGAGGATACGCGCCAGCGTCTGCGCCAGCAGGGTCTTGCCCGATCCGGTGGGGCCGACCAGCAGGATGTTCGACTTCGCGAGCTCGACGTCGTTGTGCTTGGTCTGGTGGTTGAGCCGCTTGTAGTGATTGTGGACGGCGACCGACAGCACCTTCTTGGCGTGATCCTGCCCGATCACATAGTCGTCCAGAACCTTGCGGATTTCGCGCGGCGTCGGAATCCCGTCGCGCGACTTCACCAGCGAGGATTTGTTCTCCTCGCGGATGATGTCCATGCACAGCTCGACGCACTCGTCGCAGATGAAGACGGTCGGGCCGGCGATGAGCTTACGGACTTCGTGCTGGCTCTTGCCGCAGAACGAGCAATAGAGCGTGTTCTTGGACTCGCCGCCACCGACCTTGCTCATTCCACTCTCCGTCAGTCCCCACGCCGGGAAGGCCACGCCCCGCGCGTCACAGCTCCGTCATAACCGCGGTCGTGCTAAGAACTCCGTAGCGCGACCGGCACACTCCGCCGCAACCGATTCATACACCTGCCACCATAGCGAACCATGGTAGTGGCCCGACAATCAAGAAAACATTAACGATAAATTCTCCCGCCCGCGCCTGCTTTTCTTGGCCATCCGCACCTGTCCGGCCGCGGGCCCTCGCAAGAGCCGCGCCAAATGAGGTGTGCCGGCTCAGGACTTGACCAGCACAGGCTCTTCGAAGCGCTTGTCGATCACTTTGTCGACAAGCCCGAAATCGCGCGCAGCCTCGGCCGTCATGAAGTAGTCGCGCTCCAGCGCATCTTCAATCTTCTTAAGGGGTTGGCCGGTGTGCTTCACGTAAATTTCATTCAGCCGCCGCTTCAGGGCCAGGATTTCCTGCGCGTGCAGCATGATGTCGGTCGCCTGACCCTGGAAGCCGCCGGACGGCTGATGAACCATGATGCGGGCATTTGGCAGCGCGAACCGCAGGTCCTTGGCGCCGGCCGCCAGCAATAGCGAGCCGGCCGACGCGGCCTGGCCGACGCACAGCGTGGAGACCGGGGGCCGGACGAACTGCATGGTGTCGTAGATCGCCATGCCGGACGTCACCACGCCGCCCGGCGAGTTGATGTACATGCTGATCTCTTTCTTCGGGTTCTCCGCTTCCAGGAACAGTAGCTGGGCGACCACCAGCGTTGCCATCCCATCCTCGATCGGGCCGGTGATGAAAACGATCCGCTCCTTCAGCAGCCGGGAGAAGATGTCGTAGGCCCGCTCGCCGCGGTTGGTCTGCTCGACCACCATGGGGACCAGATTCATGTAGGTTTCAACGGGATCGCGCATCAGCCACCTAGCCTGGAGTGGGCCGAGGCTCGCGACGGGCGCGCGGCTCGAACCCACCATTGTCCTGAAGAATCGCAACGCAAGCTGCAATGCAGATATCACAGATATGGGCTGCCGCTCCCGCCACAAGACGGTCCACCTCGGTGGCGTTGCGGCGGCAGAACGAACACCGCAACCGTTCGGGCCGCGTCATCGTCCGCCTCGGTCCTTTCAGCATCGACCACATGGCGCCTCGCATGGTCCCATTCCGGGCGCGCCACCGCTCCGGCGGCGCCCGCGATCGGCGTTTGAACGAAGCCCAAGTCGGCGACAGCGGAAGTCGAATATGTCGACTTCGACCGCCAGCATTGGCCGAAGGCGGGACTACCCGGGTTCGGCTGGCGATCCGGCGCGACTACGAAGCGGGCTTCACCTCCTCGTCCTCATCTTCCTTGTAGAGCTCCTCGCGCGATACCTGCCGCTCGGTCACGTCCGCCAGTTCCAGTAGATAGTCCACGACCTTCTCCTCGAAGATCGGGGCGCGGAGTGCCCCGAGCGCCTGCGGGTTCTTGCGATAGTAATCCCAGACCTGCTGCTCCTGCCCGGCAAACCGGCGTGCATGCTCGGCCGCCGCGCGATTCGTCTCCTCGTCGGTCACCTTGATGCCGTTCTTGTCGCCGATTTCGGCCAGGACAAGCCCGAGGCGCACACGGCGTTCGGCAACCGTGCGGTATTCGGCCTTGGCCTCCTCCTCGCTGGTGCCCTCATCCGCGAGCGTGCGATTCTGGGATTGGAGATCGGTCATCACCGTGCCCCAGACCGCATTGAACTCCTGTTCAACCAGCGTGGGCGGTGCCTCGAATTTGTGCGTCCTATCGAGCGCGTCGAGCAGCGCGCGCTTGACCTTGCGCCGCGTTACGGCGGCGTGCTCGCGCTGCAGCCGGTCCTTGACGGCGTCCTTGAGCCGCGTCAGCGATTCCATCCCGATGGTTTTCGCGAATTCGTCATCGAGTGCGACCGTGCCCGGGGCGTGCACCGCCTTGGCAGTGACCTCGAACACAGCCGCCTTCCCGGCGAGCGCGTCGTTCGCGTAGTTGCTCGGGAACGTGACGTTGACGGTGCGGGTTTCGCCTTCCGCCATCCCGGTCAACTGCTCCTCGAAACCCGGAATGAAGGATTTCGAGCCGATCTCCACGGTGATGTCGTCGGCCGTCCCGCCTTCGAACGGCTCGCCGTCGATGGAGCCGACAAAGGATACCACGACGCGGTCGCCGTCCTCGGCCTTGGCGCCCTCCCCCTTGGGAGCGAACGGCCGGTTTTGCTTGGCGAGCCGGTCGAGCGCCTCGTCGACCTCGGCGTCCGCCACGGATGCGGTGGGTTTCTCAAGCTTGATCCCGCGGACGTCGGCGAGCTCGATCTTGGGCAGAAGCTCGAAGGCCACCGTATAGGTGAGGTCGGCCCGGCCCTCGATCAGCGCCTGGACCTCGTCCTTCTCGGTCGGGAGCGTCACCTTCGGCTCCGTGGCCACGCGCTCGCCCTTCTTGGATACGTGCTCCTCGACGATGTTGGCGTTGGCCTCTAGCACCGTCGCGTCGATGGTTTCGGCCATCACCGACTTGCCGTAGACCCGCTTCAGATGCGCGACCGGGACTTTGCCGGGGCGAAAGCCGCGGATCTGCACCCGGCCCTTGATCTCGATGAGCCGCTGGTCGACCTTGGCGTCGAGCTCGGAGGCCGCCACCACGACGCGGAACTCCCGCTTCAGTCCCTCGGTGAGGGTTTCTTGCACCTGCATGATCGAAAACTGCCGTCTCTCGTCCGTTGCAAGGGTTTAAAGCTTGAGTCCACGAGAAGCCGTGATGTCCTGGAATGGTCGTGGTGCGGGCGGAGGGATTTGAACCCCCACGACTTTCGTCACTGGAACCTAAATCCAGCGCGTCTACCAGTTCCGCCACGCCCGCCAGTGGGCATCGCTCGACGCGTTCAAGCTGCGGCCGGGCGGCCGGGCTTATACCATGCTGCCACTGGGGTGCACGAAAAAAATCGGCGCGCGAAGCTTGGTTGGAGGAGCGTTTGCGCTGATGGACCATGGGCGGTGCCGCGTGGACGACGCGTCTAATCTGGAGCTGGCGCCTGGCAGCGCCTCCTTGCGGTCGCCACCCGGCGAGCCCATGGTGAGTTCTATGACCGACCCGCGACCGGCAGCGCGTGCTTCGGCTGTGTCGCGCCGTACTCTTGTTGGCGGCGCCGGCGCCATCCTCGCCGCCATGGCTTGGCCGCGCTGCGCACGCGCGCAAGCGACCGCAGGCGAAATCGCCCCCGACGGCTTTCGCGTCGTCCGTGCGCGCCCGGGCACCGCCTTGTTGCGCGGCGAGGCCGAGGCGCCGACCGCGATCTGGGGTTATGACGGCGCCGTGCCGGGTCCCACCCTGCGCGCAAAGCGCGGCGAGGAATTCAAGATCCGGCTGGTCAACGAATTGCCGGAGCCGACGCTGGTGCACTGGCATGGGCTGCGTATCCCCAACGCCATGGACGGCGTCCCGCACCTTACCCAGGAGCCGGTCGCGCCCGGCAAGAGCTTCGACTACCGCTTCAAGGTCCCGGACGCCGGGACGTTCTGGTACCACTCGCACCTTTACGCTTCGGAGCAGATCGAGCGCGGGCTTGCCGGCGTGCTGATCGTCGACGAGCCGCAACCGGTCGACGTCGACGGCGACGTGGTGCTGGTGCTCGACGACTGGCGGCTGCGACCCGACGGCGCGCTGCACGAGGAAAGCTTCCGCTCGATGCACGACGCTGCCCATCTCGGACGCGTCGGAGAGCACCTGACGGTCAACGGCCGCCCATCCGTTGACATCCCCGTGCGCACCAACGAGCGCCTCCGCTTGCGGCTGATCAACGGCGCCAATGCGCGGCTGATGTCGCTGCGGCTGGAGGGGCATCGCGCGGTGGTGATGGCGATCGACGGCCAGCCGGCGGAGCCGTTTGCGGCGCGCGACGCCCGGATTGCGCTCGGGCCCGGCAACCGCATCGACCTGTTCGTCGACGCGCTGCTGGAGCCGGGCGCCACGGCGCGGCTGCTGCTGGAGGCCGACACCGCGGCGGTGCCGATCGCGCGCCTGGTCTACGCCTCCGGACCCCCGGCCCGCGGCGAGCCGCGGCCCGAACCAAAACCGCTGCCGCCCAATCCGCTACCCGAACGGATGGATTTCGCCCGCGCCCTGCGGGTCGATGTCCCGCTACAGGGCGGGGCGATGCGGATGCAAGAGCGCCCGCAGCGAGGCGGCGAAGTTTCCGGCCACGGCATCGACCCGGGGGCCCGCATCTGGACCATGGCGGGCCAGGCGTCCTCCGGCCACCACGGGCCGCCGCTGTTCTCCGTCAAGCGCGGGCGGACCGTGATGCTGGCGTTTCCCAACCGCACCGCATTCCCGCACGCCATGCACCTGCACGGCCATCATTTCCGCCTGCTCGACGCCCTCGATGACGGCTGGAAACCGTTCTGGCTCGATACCGTGGTGGTGCCGGCGGACCGGACCTGGCGCATCGCTTTCGTGGCCGACAACCCCGGCAAATGGATGCTCCACTGCCACATGCTGGAGCACGGCGAGACCGGCATGGCGGCGTGGTTCGAGGTGACGTGAACGCGTCGCGTCACCCTCGCCGACCAAATCATGCATCCGCCCTGAGGGCCGCAAACAGCCGGCGGTAGACTGCCGGCAAAACCTCGGGCAGGTCCTCGGAGATCAGCCCCGGCCCGGCCTCCTTGCCGGCCTCGCCGTGCAGCCAGACGCCGGCGCACGCGGCCTCGAAGCCGGGCATGCGCTGCGCCAGCAACCCCGCGATCAGACCGGCGAGGACATCGCCCGATCCGGCAGTCGCCAGCCATGCCGGGGCGTTGTCCGCGATCGCGGCGCGGCCGTCCGGTGAGGCGACGACGGTGTCTGGACCCTTCAACAGGACGACGGCGCCGGCACAGACTGCGGCCGCCATAACTTTTTCTAATTTCGACGGCACGTCAATCACATCCTTGTGGGTCTTAAACAGCCGTAAGAACTCGCCGTCATGCGGCGTCATCACCGTCGGCGCGTCTCCGCGTCCTTTGACGGCGGCGAACAAGGCGGCCGGGTCGTCCTCGAAACTGGTCAGCGCATCGGCATCCAGCACGGCCGCACGCTCGCCGGCCAAGACCGCCCTTGCCTGGTCCCGCATGGCGGCGCCGATCCCACCGCCGGGCCCAAGCACGACAGCGTTGAGCCGGCGATCGGTCAGCAGGTCGGCCAGCTCCTCCGCCCCATCGGCTGGCCGCACCATGACGGCGAGCGTGGCGGCGGCGTTCACCGCCAATGCCTCGCGCGGCGAGGCGATGGTCACGAGCCCTGCGCCCGCCCGCAAGGCCGCGCGGGCGGCCAGCCGGGCGGCCCCGGTCGCCGCAAGAGCGCCGGACACCGCCACCGCATGGCCGCGCGCATATTTGTGGGCGTCCGAACGGGGGACGGGAAACACCCCTCCCCACAGGTCCGGCGTGTTGGCGAAGGTCTTGGGCCGGATCGATTTCGAGTGCCGCCGCCGGGATGCCGATATCCGCCACCTGGATCGGCCCGCAGTGCAATCGGCCCGGCAACAGCAGGTGGCCGGGTTTGCGACGGAAAAAGGTCACGGTTTCCGTCGCCTTGACGGCGATGCCCATGACGGCCCCCGTGGTCCCGGAAATTCCACTCGGCAGGTCGACGGCCACGACCGGTACGCCGGACGCATTGATCTCCGCGATCAGGTCGGCGGCCAGTCCCTCGACCGGGCGTGCAAGCCCGGCGCCGAACAGCGCGTCGACGAAGATGTCGGCTCCGCTGATTGCGGCCGGATCGGCCGGCTCGATCCGGCCCTGCCAGCGGCGCGCCGCTTCCGCGGCGTCGCCTTGCAGGCATTCGGACGCCCCTAGCAGGAGGACGCGGACCGCGTATCCGCGCTCGCTGAGAATCCGGGCGGCAACGAACCCGTCGCCGCCGTTGTTGCCGGGCCCTGCGACCACCACCACGCGGCTGCCGGCCGGCCGCGCGGACGTCACCGCATCCGCGACCGCAAGGCCCGCTCGCTCCATCAGCGCCATGCCGGCGATGCCGCCCGCGATCGCGAACCGGTCGGCCCGCGCCATCTCTTCAGGGGTCAAGAGCTCGATCATCGAACGCCGCCGGGAGGCTTTCGACCGTCATCCCACGAGACCGAGGTCGCTCCAACACTGACGAGGTCGAGCCGCGCAGCTCCCGGCGATATTGCACTAAGGATAGGCGCATTGCCTATTTCTTGTGCGACCAGATAGGCTGCGGGTGGGCGTCCCGCCGTGCCGACGCAAAAAGGAGCGGCAAACCGGCTGCTCGGCTGGGACCTCTTTGGCACGGGACCTGCAAACACCCGCAAGGCCTTGTGCAACAGGGTGCCGCGAGAATTGGGAACACGATGAAGAAGATCGAGGCCATCATCAAGCCGTTCAAACTCGACGAGGTGAAGGAGGCGCTGCAAGAAATCGGCCTGCAGGGGATCACGGTGACGGAGGCGAAGGGATTCGGGCGCCAGAAGGGCCACACCGAGCTCTACCGCGGTGCCGAGTATGTCGTGGATTTCCTGCCCAAGGTCAAAATCGAGATTGTGATCGGGGACGACATGCTGGACAAAGCCGTCGAGGCGATCCGCCGCTCGGCCCAGACCGGCCGGATTGGCGACGGCAAGATTTTCGTCTCCAACGTCGAGGAAGCGATCCGCATCCGCACCGGCGAATCCGGCCTGGATGCAATCTAGGCCACGTTTCTCTCAACGCCTTCCGTCTCACGTCCAATCCAAACCAGGGAAGCACTGCGATGACCACGGCTAAAGATGCCCTCAAGATGATCAAGGACAACGACGTCAAGTACGTCGACTTCCGCTTCACCGACCCGCGCGGCAAGTGGCAGCATGTCACGGCCGATGTCTCGACCATCGATGAGGACACCTTCGCCGAAGGCATCATGTTCGACGGGTCGTCGATCGCGGGCTGGAAGGCGATCCACGAGTTGGACATGAATCTGATGCCCGATCCCGCCTCCGCGTGCATCGACCCGTTCTTTGCCGAGACCACGATGGTGTTGGTCTGCGACGTGCTCGAGCCGCTGACCGGCGAATCCTACAACCGCGATCCGCGCGGCATCGCCAAGCGCGCCGAAGGGTTGGTGAAGTCCTGGGGCATCGGCGACACCGTCTTCTTCGGCCCGGAAGCCGAGTTCTTCATCTTCGACGACGTCAAGTACAGCGCGCTGCCGTACAACACCGGGTTCAAGCTCGACTCGGTCGAGTTCCCGACCAACTCGGATCGCGACTACGAGGGCGGCAATCTCGGCCACCATATCGGCTTCAAGAAGGGCTATTTCCCGGTGCCGCCGCTGGACACCGCGCAGGACATGCGCTCCGAGATGCTCGGCGCCATGGCGCGCATGGGCGTCGCGGTCGAGAAGCACCACCACGAGGTCGGGTCCGCCCAGCACGAGCTCGGGATGAAGTTCGCGCCGATGACCGTCATGGCGGACCGGCTGCAGATCTATAAGTACTGCATCCACCAGGTCGCGCAGATCTACGGCAAGACGGCGACCTTCATGCCGAAGCCGATCTATGGCGACAACGGCTCGGGCATGCACTGCCACCAGTCGATCTGGAAGGGCGGCAAGCCGACCTTCGCGGGCAACAAGTATTCCGACCTGTCCGACAGCTGCCTCTGGTACATCGGCGGCATCCTCAAGCACGCGCGCACCATCAACGCCTTCACCAACCCGACCACCAATTCGTACAAGCGGCTGGTCCCGGGCTTCGAGGCGCCGGTGCTGCTCGCCTATTCGGTGCGCAACCGCTCGGCCGGCTGCCGCATCCCGCTGGGGTCCTCGCCCAAGGCCAAGCGCGTCGAGGTGCGCTATCCGGACCCGCTGTGCAATCCGTATCTCGGTTTCGCCGCGATGCTGATGGCCGGCCTCGACGGCATCAAGAACAAGATCGACCCGGGTCCGCCGACCGACAAGGACCTCTACGACCTGCCGCCGCGGGAGCTCAAGAAGATCCCGACCGTGTGCGGCTCGTTGCGCGAGGCGCTGCAGAATCTCGACAAGGACCGCGCCTTCCTCAAGGCCGGCGACGTGTTCGACGACGACTTCATCGACAGCTACATCGAGCTCAAGATGCAGGAAACCATCCGCTTCGAGCACACCCCGCACCCGGTCGAGTTCGAGATGTACTACTCGGCCTGAGCCGAGCGAGCGGACTTCTGCGACGGGGCGCCTTCCGGCGCCTCGTTCTTCTGCGCGTCCTGGTCCGGCCGCGGAGCCGAACTTGCTATTGGCGATGCCACATAGTCCATCAATTCTCTGAGCGCTTCAGGCTCATTCGCGATCAACCATTTAGGGCGCGTACTCATAAACTCGGTTCCGCGAACCCGGCCAGCTGAATGTCCGCTTCGCCCCGAAGACGACTGAATTACCGCGCCGCCGCGAAATGACGCGAGGGGCCATGAGCTGACGTCCGGTCTTCGTAGTACGTCGCCAGGCATTAGGCCTAGGAACACACTTTTACTGCGCGGGCACCGGAATTGGCAGGATGCTCGATACCTTCCAGCCTACTGGGGTCCTGACCAAGACCTGATTCATCAGAAAACTTAGTTTGCTGCGCAGACTGGCCGGACGCGCCAATTGCAAACGTGATCGGGACAAAGATTTGTGCAACGCCGTCCCCGAGCATCATGATCTTCAACTCGACGTGTCGGGATCAAGACGCCACGTTCCTGCATATAGCGTGGCGAATCGTTTGAGCGCGGCCTCCTGACCCCAGATGGCCGTACCGCGCGTGATCCAGAGAAAGTTCGGTTCAGCCAGCAGCGTGGATTCCACCGCCTTGATGTCATGTGCATTTTGCGCAGTAACAAATTGTTCGAATGCCGCCCGAACCTCATCCTCAGGCCCGGCGGCAGCCGGGACCGCCTGACAAAGCCACATGAACACGGTGGCAGCCGCCATAAGCTTGCATCGGCCAGGCCGAATTGGTTGGGCAGCCCGCTTGATTCGTCATGGGACGCTCCTCGTTCGTCGGAAGGATTGCGCCCCAAGACCTTTGAGTTTTTGGGAACGCCTTAAATTTTTCCTGCAAATTTCCTAAGCTGGCGCCATGCGCATCCCGGAAGACGAACTCTTCGAGTTTGGGGACTTCATTCTGTCTCCCAAGGAACGGTTGTTGCTGTGTGATGCCGAGCCGGTGCCCCTCACCGCCAAGGCTTTCGACCTGCTCGTCGTTCTTGTCCGCCAAAGCGGGCATCTGGTGAATAAAGACGACCTGCTGAGGGCAGTGTGGCCCGACACCTTCGTTCAGGAGGTGAACCTGACCGTGAATATCTCGGTTCTGAGGAAGGCCCTGGAGCGCGGGCGCCCGGGAAATTTACTGATCCAGACTGTGCCGGGCGCATGGTTATCGTTTCGTCGCCCCGGTGATCGCACGCACCGCGTCGGTCACACATCAGCTTGCCCGCCCCAAAACCGACAATGCCGACGCTTACCGCGCGTATCTTCAAGGGCGCCACTATTGGAATCAGAAATCGGAAGATGGATTGAAGCGGGCTATCGATCGATTCCGAGGCGCTGTCGAGTTTGATCCACGCTTTGCCGCCGCCCATTCCGGGCTCGCTGATTTTTATGCGACATTGGGTTATCTGAGCCATCTTGCTCCGAGGGATGCGTTTCCAGTGGCGAGGCAACACGCGACCCGGGCGCTTGAACTTGACCCATCACTCGCCGAACCACATGCCTCGCTTGGCTTCGTCAAATTGTATTTCGATTGGGACTGGTCCGGCGCGGACGCAGAGTTCCAGCAGGCCATCGCGCTCGATGCGAGCTACCCCGCGACACACCAGTGGTACAGCATCTATCTGCTCGCTGCCGGCCGGCCTCAGGACGCGCTTCGTGAAATCCACCTGGCGCGCCAGCGCGACCCACTCTCGCTGTCAATCAATTCCGACCTTGGTTTTTGTTACTACTACACCGGCCAGTACGACGAAGCCGAGAAGCAGTTAAGATTCATTCTTGAAATGAACGGAGATTTTTCCCCCGCGCACCTCTGGCTCGGGCGAACCTATCAAGAACTCGGGCAATACGACGCCGCAATCGCGGAATTTCGGCAAGTGGAGGCGCGGCAGCATGAATGGGCAGTTCCCATGGCCGCGCGCGGGTTCGTTGAGGCTATTGCTGGCCGCGTCGACGAAGCCCGGGTTACCCTCGTCGAATTGGAGAAGTTAGTGCACCGTAAATTCGTAACATCTTATGGCGTCGCGCTCGTTCAGACGGCTCTCGGCGAGAGCGATGCCGCGTTCACCTGGCTCGATAAGGCCTTCGACGAGAGATCGCATTGGCTCGTCTGGCTGAACCTTGATCCACGCTGGAACAGGTTGCGCGCCGATTTACGCTTCGCCGAACTCGTGCGCCGCGTGGGATTTCCGCAGGACCCGTGAGCTGGCAATCGCTCTTGGTACCGCCGCGAAGTCTGTCTTGGTTCTGAGCGGACATTCGTTGTTGGCGGAGCCGATGTCGCATATGGGTCATTCGTTACAGATTCGGTGCGCGCCGAAAGTCGCTCTATGTCGGGACTGCTCCGAAAGCGGACGCAAGGTCAGAGCATTGGCGAGCTTGCGGCCGCGTTCCTTGTGGCCTGGATCTGCGCCGCCGTGCCGCACCGCTGCCCGCTTCGTTCCGCGCGCGGCCACCGCATGATCGCGCGATCGACGAGTTGATGAGGCTGAAGCGGATGGCGCCCGAATGTGCCGGCCGGATCAAGCGTTGCGCGGACATACCGAAGGGGCCTCCACGTCAGGCCTTGCGGTCCGCGAGGAGTTCCTGCGCCCCTTGCTGGTGGGTCGGCCCAATCACGGTGGGCGACAGCAATCCGCGGGCTGCGCCCAGACCATCCTGCGAAGGTACCAAATCGGCTTGATGGAGCGGCTGGCCATGCTGCTTCAGCGGACGGTTGCCGGTGAGTTGGCGAAGCAGGACGTAGAATACGGGCGTGAGGAAGATGCCGAAGCCGGTCACGCCGATCATGCCGGCAAACACCGCCACGCCCATGGCGTGGCGCATCTCGGCGCCCGCGCCGGTCGAATAGACCAGCGGCACGACACCCATGATGAAGGCGAACGACGTCATCAGAATCGGGCGCAGGCGCAGGCGGCTCGCCTCGACGGCGGCCTCTGCCGGCGTGCGTCCGGCGAATTCCAGCTCGCGCGCGAATTCCACGATCAGGATCGCGTTCTTCGCCGACAGTCCCACCAGCACGACGAGCCCGATCTGGGTGAAGATGTTGTTGTCGCCGCCTGTGACCCAGACGCCGCTCATCGCGGCGAGCAGGCCCATGGGCACGATCATGATGATCGACAGCGGGAGCGTCAGGCTTTCGTAGAGCGCCGCCAGCACCAGAAACACCAGCAGGATCGCGAGCGGGAACACGACGAGCGCGGAATTGCCGGCGAGGATCTCCTGGTAGGTCAGCTCCGTCCATTCGAAGCTGAAGCCGCGCGGCAGCGTCTCGGCGGCAATGCGCTCCACCGCGGCCTGGGCCTGGCCGGATGAGAAACCGGGCGCGGCACCCCCGCTGACGTCCGCCGACAGGAAGCCGTTGTAGCGCATGGCGCGCTCCGGCCCGAAACTCTGCCGCACCTGCAGCAAGGCGGAGAGCGGCACCATCTCGCCGGTGGCGGAGCGGACCTTGAGCTGCCCGACATTGTCGCCGCGCGCGCGGAACGGGGCGTCCGCCTGCACCCGCACCGAATAGGTGCGCCCGAACTTGTTGAAGTCGTTGACGTAGATCGAACCGAGGTAGATCTGCAGGGCGTCGAACACGTCCGTCACCGGCACGCTGAGCTGACGCGCCTTGGTGCGGTCGAGGTCGGCGTAGAGCTGCGGCACATTGACCTTGTAGCTCGAGAACAATCCGGCCAGCTCCGGCGCCTGCGCGGCTTTCGCCAGGAACGCGTTAAGCGCATCGTTGAGCGCACCGTAACCAAGACCGGTGCGATCCTCGATCTGCAGCTTGAACCCGCCGATCGTGCCCAGGCCCTGCACCGGCGGAGGCGGAAACATCGCGATGAAGGCATCCTCGACGGCGGCAAACTTGCCGTTCAACTGCATCGCCAGGGCGGCGCCGCTTTGCTCGGCGCTCCTGCGCTCTGCGAACGGCTTCAACGTCACGAAGACAATTCCGGCATTCGAACTGTTGGTGAACCCGCTGATCGAGAGGCCCGGGAACGCGACCGCGCTTTCGACGCCGGGGTGCTTGAGGGCGATGTCGCTCATGCGACGGATGACGTCCTCGGTCCGATCGAGGGTGGCGCCGTCCGGCAACTGGGCGAAACCGACGAGGTACTGCTTGTCCTGGCCCGGCACGAAGCCGCCCGGCACGGCCTTGAACAGGCCGAACGTCAAGCCGACCAGGACCAGGTAGATTCCGATCATGATGGTCTTGCGGGAGATGACGGCCCTGACGCTGCTGCCGTAGGCCCGCGTGCCGCGGCCGAAAACGGCGTTGAATCCGCGAAACAGCCAGCCCAGCGTCCGGTCCATCATGCGGGTCAGGCCGTCCTTCGGGGCGTCGTGGGATTTGAGCAGGCGCGCCGCCAGCGCCGGCGACAAGGTCAGAGAATTGACCGCGGAGATGACGGTCGATATCGCGATCGTCAGGGCGAACTGACGGTAGAACTGGCCCGTCAGTCCGCTGATGAAGGCGAGCGGGACGAACACCGCAACGAGCACCAGCGCGATTGCGATGATCGGACCCGAAACTTCCTGCATGGCGCGATAGGTCGCCTCGCGCGCGGAGAGGCCGGCCTCGATATTGCGCTCGACGTTCTCGACCACGACGATGGCGTCGTCGACCACAATGCCGATCGCGAGCACGAGCCCGAACAAGGTCAGCGCATTGATCGAGAAGCCGAAGGCGTACATCACCGCGAACGTGCCGACGATCGAGACCGGCACCGCCAGGAGCGGGATGATCGATGCGCGCCACGTCTGCAGGAACAGGATGACCACGAGCACGACCAGCGCCACCGCCTCCAGCAGGGTATGCACGACCGCCTCGATCGAGGCGCGGATGAACTGCGTCGGGTCGTAGACGATCCGGTAGTCGACGCCTTCCGGCATGTTGGCTTTCAACTCAGCCATGACCTGGCGGACGTTGTCGGAGATCGCGAGCGCGTTCGAGCCCGGCGCCTGGAAGATGCCGATCGCCACGGCGGACTTGTTGTCGAGCAGCGAGCGCAGGGCGTATTCGGAGGCGCCAAGCTCGATGCGGGCGATGTCACGCAGGCGGGTGACCTCGCCGCCGGCACCGGTCTTGACGATGATCTCGCCGAACTCCTCCTCGCTTTGCAGGCGTCCCTGGGCGTTGACGGAGAGCTGCAGGTCGAGGCCCGGCACTGACGGGGAAGCGCCGACGATGCCGGCTGCCGCCTGCACGTTCTGAGCTCGTATCTCCCGCACGACGTCGCCGGCCGAAAGGCCGCGTTCGGCGACCTTCTGCGGGTCGAGCCACACACGCATCGAATAGTCGCCGGCGCCAAACAGCTGGACCTGGCCCACGCCCTCGATGCGCGCCAGGCGATCCTTGACGTTCAGAACCCCATAGTTGCGCAGGTAGGTCATGTCGTAGCGGTCGTTGGGCGACAGGAGATGCACTACCATCGTCAGGTCGGGCGAGCTCTTGGCGGTCGTGACCCCGAGCCGCCGCACCTCCTCGGGTAGCCGCGGTTCCGCCTGCGAGACGCGGTTCTGAACCAGCTGCTGCGCCTTGTCGGGATCGGTGCCGAGCTTGAAGGTGACGGTGAGCGTCATCAGGCCGTCGGTCGTGGCCTGGCTGCCCATGTAGAGCATGCCCTCGACGCCGTTGACGGCCTCCTCGATCGGCGTCGCCACCGTCTCGGCGATGACCCGCGGATTGGCACCCGGATACTGCGCCCGGACGATCACAGACGGCGGCACCACTTCCGGATATTCCGAGATCGGCATCACGCGCAGCGCGAGCAGGCCGGCGATGAAGATGAGCACCGAAAGCACGCCCGCAAAAGTCGGACGGTCGATGAAAAACTTGGAAATGTTCATCACCGCACTCCTCGAAATCCGATCGACCTATCCCCCCTCCGCGGCCCGCGCAGCGCCCTCACGAGCGCGGGCTCGCCGCGGGCTCAGGCGCGGTCTGCGCCTGCGCGTCGGGCTTGCCGTCCATGCGCACCGACTGGGGCGCGACCAGCGCGCCCGGACGAATGCGCTGCAATCCATTGACGACGATGCGCTCGCCCGGCTTGAGGCCGCTCGTCACGATGCGCAGCCCGCTCACCGATGCGCCGAGCGTCACCTCGCGGTAGACCGCCTTGTTGTCGCGATCGACGACCATCACGAATTTCTTGTTCTGGTCGGTGCCGACGGCACGTTCGTTGACCACCAGCGCAGGCTCGGTCTTGGCTTGACCCATGCGAAGACGGGCAAACTGTCCCGGCATCAGGGCACCGTCGGCATTGCCGAAGATGGCGCGCACCCGCACCGTGCCGCTGCGCGCGTCGACCTGGTTGTCGATCAGTTGAAGATGACCTTGAAACGTCGTGCCATTGCTTGTGACAGTGCTCATCTGCACCGGAATTCGGTCGACCAGCGTGTGAGGGTTCGCGCCCGCAGATGCAGATATCGCCTTCAGCGCCCGCATCACCACTTCCTCGTCGGCATTGAAGCTTGCGTAGATGGGATCCACCGACACGAGGGTAGTGAGGACCGGAGCGCCGGGCCCGGCGGCGATCAGATTGCCGACCGTGATTTCCAGTTTGCCCACCCGGCCCGAAACCGGGGCGCGCACTTCGGTGTAGCTCAGGTTGAGCTGCGCCGATCGCAACGCTGCCTGGGCGGCTCGCAGGTTGCCCTCAGCCTCGCGATGCGCACCAACGCGCTGGTCGACGCTTGCTTGCGAAATCGCGCCCGAATTCGAGTGCTGCAGCTGCTGACCGCGGTCCTGTTCCTTTCTGGCAAGGCCTAGCCGGGCCTCGGCGGCCAGCACCTGTGCCTGCGAGCGCTCGACCTCGGCGGCATAGGGATCCGGATCGATGGTGATCAGCAAGTCGCCCTGCGCCACCAGCGCGCCCTCGCGGAAATGCGCGGCCTGCACGGCTCCGGCGACGCGCGACCGCACCTCCACCCGCTCGACCGCTTCGAGACGGCCAGAGAACTCGTCCCACATGGCGACGTCTCGCTCTTCAACGACCGCCACCGAAGCCGGGATGGCCGAGGGAGCCTGGCTGGGAGTCGCGCTCGAACGGGAGGCGCTGCTCGGCACACCAATCAGCGCGGCCCCGATGGCGGCCGCCACGGTCAGCGCGATGCCTGCGCCCAGCAGGCGGCCGCGAAAGGCTGAAAGTCTCATGATACTAGCTCCGTCGCCCTTGCCTACCAGTGGACTACCGCTGGGTGCCTTCATCCGCCGGATCGATCTAACGATGACTGGCGTGGAGAAGGCGGCAATCGCACATGCGGATGCGCGTCCCACACTTTCGTATGATCGCGCTTAGTTTTGTATCGTGCGCTACATATGTGTGGGCTGGACGGATGCTGCAAGCGACTTATATAGTGATCGCTAAGAATCTCAATCAAAAAGATTTGAAGGACTCATGAGCCATGGTGATGGGACGCCCCCGCGAATTCGACGTGGACAGGGCCCTCGACCAGGCGCTGGAGGTGTTCTGGCGCAACGGCTACGACGGCGCCTCCATCTCCGACCTCACCACCGCGATGGGCATCAATCCTCCAAGCCTTTACGCCGCCTTCGGAAACAAGGAGAAACTGTTCCGCAAGGCGCTCGACCGCTACGCCCGGCAGCACACGCGGTATTGGGACGAAGCCCTTGCGGCGCCGACGGCGCGCGGGATGGTGGAACACCTGTTGCGCGCATGCGCCGATTTCCTGACCGAGGGCTGCAACCCGCCCGGCTGCCTGTTCGTGCGCAGCGCGCTGTCGTGCAGCGACGCCGAGAATGCTATCCGCCGGGAGCTTGCTGCGCGCCATGCCGAAACCGAGATCGCGGTCCGCAAGCGGTTGCAGCGCGCCAGGAGCGACGGCGAACTGCCGCCGGAGCTCGAGCCCGCCGCGTTCACCCGCTATGTCATGACCGTCATGGAGGGCATGTCGGTGCAGGCGGCGGCAGGGGGCGCGAGCCGCCGCGATCTGCACAAGGTCGCCGACATGGCGCTTCGCCTGTGGCCTGCGTGATCCCGAGCGGCGCCGGGCGGCGAAAGGCGATGTTGAAAACGTCTGCTGGTCGCGCCATCGCAAACGCCGCGGCGAGCAGCATGATCACGGCACCCGTGGCTTCGCGCCAGCCGAGCGGCTCCGCAAACAGGGCCCAACCGAGAACGAGCGCCATGATCGGCGACACAAAGGCGTAGAGGCCGGCGCGCGGTGCCCCCCAGTCGCGCACCAGCCGCAGGTAGATCGTGTAAGCGGCGACGCTCCCGAAGATGACAAGGAAGATCAGGCCCGCGAGCGGCCTTCGAACGCATCAAGCAGTGCCCCGGCCTGGACTGCGGGTGGCTCTTTTTCGACAACAGCAAGAGCAATTCCCGACGCTGGTGCGACATGGCCGTCTGCGGCAACCGCTCGAAAGCCAAGAGGCACCGCGAGCGCAGCCGCAGTTGAGCGGGCTCATCGCGCACGCCGCGCTGACCGGATTTCATCACCGCGCGATGTCGGCTCCATCGCGTCGGCAACGTGAGCATGCGACCATGGCGGCACGGATTGCCATTGCCGAAAAGGACGTCTTGCTGGTCGTCGACGTGCGGAACGATTTTGTCCGGGCGGCGGCCTGCCGGTGCCGGATGGGCATGAGGTGGTGCCTCTGATCAACCGGTTGGCGCCGCGGTTTTCGCAGGTGATGCTGACGCAGGATTGGCACCCGCGCGGGCACCAGTGGTTCGCCAGCACCCATCCCGGCAGGAAGCCGTTCGACACCATCGCGGTCGCCTACGGGCCGCAGGTGCTGTGGCCCGACCATTGCGTGCAAGGCACGTCCGGCGCCGAAGCCGCCGCCGCTGCGGCTCAACTCTGGAGCGCCCCGCGAGGGGCGCTCTGCGGCGGTGGGCGTGCTTGGCCGCTCTCGATCGCTGTTTGCGGTCGTCAGAACTGACCGAGGTCGCTAGTCGCACCGCCGGCCGCAGTCGGCGCGGTACCGAGGTTGGTATTGCCGAGCCCGCGGTTGTTGCCGAATGAGACCCATGCCCCGGTGGCGCGGGTGGTGTTGTGCGAGATGTCGCTATTGGACATCCGCAGCACGCCGCCGCCGACCGTGAGCAGGCCGGTGCTGTTGCTGCTAACGCCGGTGTCGTCGGCGTTCAACTCGGTGCCGGCGCCCTCCGCATCGAGGCCGAGACTTGAGTTGTTGGATGCCATCGAGCGTTTGACCTGCATGCGCACGCCGTTGGCAGCCGAGATGCCGACGTTGTTGCCGATCGCCATCACCCCTTCGAGGTCGACGTCGATGCGCGTCGATCCGCTGGACGGCAATACCAGGATGCCGGCATTGGCGTTGTTACGGAAGGTTGAGTTCTTGACATGCAGCCGGCCGCCGGTGGTGCGCTGGTCGCGAAGGCCATTCTGGGTGAAGTCGCTGACCTGCATGTCGTCGAGGTAGACGATCAGGGCCGCATCAATGCGGATGCCGTTGATGCCGGTCCGGGTGCCGACGGTGCCCACCGAACCGGTGCCGTCGATGTTGAGGTTGCGCAGGCGCACGGTGCGCAGCGGGTCGTTGGCGTTGCCGGCCGCGATGTTGATGATCACGCCGGTGGTGCCGCTGGCGAGCACGCCGGCCAGGTGCTCGTGGCAATCGATGGTGATCGACTTGGTTATGGTCGACGGCGCCGAAGGCGCCGGCATCCAGGCAGTTGATGATGCCGTTGATGAAGGTCTTGGAGATGGCGCCGGCAAAAGTCTTGCACGGCGCGGTGCGACTGCAGGGATTGAAGTCGTCGCCCACCCCCGAGACCCAGGTGCGCGTCGCTTGCGCCTGTGCCGGCACAGCGTGCAGCAGCGGTACAAGCATCGAACTGCAGAGAGCAGATGCAAGGATCGTCTTGCGCATGGGAAATCTCCTTGGACCGATCTGACGTGGTTTATGTGAACGAACCGCGCCGGAGCAAACGACGAGACGAGCGGTGCTCGCCTCGCCGCTTCTGCCGAGCGATCCCTGTGGGAGGGATGCACGATCCTAGCCCCTTCGGCCGCCGGCGCAACGCTTCACTGATCCGCCGAAACGCCGATGGACGGCTCATCTTTGAGCGCCCCCGCGAGGGAGCTCTTTGTCTGCGGCGGTCTCCGAGTAGCCGGTTTTGGTGTCGGATTTCACTGGCGCCGCGATCCGCGCTAGATTTCAGGTCGTCCAACGCACAAGTACGGCCATGGCGGCGAACATCATCCTCGAGGAGCGCGACGTCCTGCTGGTCGTCGACGTGCAGAACGATTTCTGTCCGGGCGGCAGCCTGCCGGTGCCGAACGGCCATGAGGTCGTGCCGCTGATCAATCGTTTGGCCGCCCGGTTCGCGCACGTGATGCTGACGCAGGATTGGCACCCGCGCCGGCCACCAGTCGTTCGCCAGCACCCACCCGGGCCGGACAGCCGTTCGACACCATCGCGGTCGCCTACGGCCCGCAGGTGCTGTGGCCCGACCATTGCGTGCAAGGCACGTTCGGCGCCGAATTCCACCCGGATCTGCGCATCCCGCACGCCGAGCTGGTGCTGCCGCAAGGGCTATCACCGCGCAATCGACTCCTACTCGGCCTTCTACGAGAACGACCGCACGACGCCGACGGGGCTCGCCGGATACCTGCGCGAGCGCGGCCTCGGACGCATCTTCGTTGTGGGCCTCGCGTTCGATTTCTGCGTGCGCTATTCCGCCGAGGATGCGCGCCGCGAAGGCTTCGGCGTGGTCGTGATCGAGGACGCCTGCCGCGGCATCGATCTTTCCGGCTCGGTCGCTGACACGCACCGAAGTTTGACCGCGCTGAACATCCCGTGCGTATCCCAGGCGGACGTGGTCCCGACCCAGGCGTAGGACGCAACAGTCAATTTCCGAGAGAGAGAGAGAGAGAGAGAGAGAGAGAGAGAGAGAGAGAGAGAGAGAGCAGTGGGTCTGTTCTCTTCCGCGGCCATCCTTCGAGACGCCCGCCTTCGGCGGGCTCCTCAGGATGAGGGGTTGAGCAGGCGGCGCCCTCTGACCCTCATCCTGAGGAGCGTCGCGTGAGCGACGCGTCTCGAAGGATGGCCGCCTCGGCAGCTCGGTGGCCGACCGTCTCGAAAGGCGATCGCAAACTGACCCAGCAGCAACGAAAGGTCCCCGATGGACGGCCCGGTATACGCCCTCAACCTGTTCAACGTCGCGAACCGGGACGAGTACCTCGCCTACTCGCGCCGCTCGGCCCGCGAAGTCGAGGCGCACGGCGGCAAGGTCGTCGCGCTCGGCAAATTCCGTCGAGGCGGCCGCCGGAGAGATTGAACCGCGGCAGGTCCTGATCGTGGTCGAGTGGGCCTCCAAGGCGGCGTTCGACAGCTACTGCGACGATCCCGCCCTGCCCGACCTGCATCGCCACCGCCAGCGCGGCACCGCGGACTACGTCTGGCACCTGTTCGACAAGCTCGACGACCTGCGGCCGATCTTGAAGTGACGTAGCCGTCCAGCGGAATGGCGGCACAGATCTCGCCTTGCGCCGATGCCGCCTAATGCGCCGCCGTTCGCTCGACGTCACGCCCCCATGAGCGGGCCCTCAGTTGGCGGCGCGCAGACGCGCCTCGCGTAGGTCGAGCTCACGCTCGATGCGCCTGCGCGCTTCGTCCTGCAGCCGGCCTTGGCGCAATAGATCGTAGACGTACTGGCGTTCGGCCTCGATCAGCATCGACTCGAGCTCGTCCCAGCGCTCGGCCAACTCCGTGTGCTCGTCGATGTCGTCCATGCGGTGGTCGATCTGGCGCAAGCGTCCCTGATGCCGGGTGCGCACCGGCTCGATCACCTCATGCGGAGAGTCCCTTCTCGGCCGCGATCTCGTCGAGCTTCGCGCAGCACCGCCCCGATCGCTTCGCGGCGTGCGGTCATTTCCGCCGCTTCTTCGGTCGCGTGCTCGGCGCGCCCGGCCTTGTCCAGGCCGAGCCGGCACATGACCCACGGAAACAGCAGCCCTTGGCCGACCAGCGTCAGCAGGATGACCGAGAACGTCAGGAACAGAATGAGGTCGCGGTCGGGGAACGGCTCGCCGTAGGCGGTCGTCAGCGGAATGGCGAGGGCGGCCGCGAGCGACACGATCCCGCGCACCCCGGTAAAGGCCAGGGCGAACGGCAACTGCCAAGGTGGTGATGGGTCCCGGCGTGCCAGCCCTGGGACGAGCCACCGTGGCAGATAGGTCGCGGGAAATACCCAGACGAAACGCGCGACGATCACCACTGCGCTGGTGACCAGGGCCGCGAACAGTAACCTCTCCAGGAAAGCTCGCCGATGCGCTCGAGCAAGGTGCGCGCCTGCAAGCCGGTCAGCAGGAACACCAGGCCTTCGATGACATAGATGAACAGGTCCCAGACGAAGATGCCCTGCAGCCGCGTGGCCGACGGGATCAGCAGCGGCCCTTTCCAGCTCACCGTGAGCCCGGCCGCGACGGTCGCCAGCACGCCGGAGCCGCCCAGCTCCTCGGGCACCAAGTAGGCGAGATAGGGCGTCAGCAGCGACGAGCACGATCTCGACTTGCGGATCCCTGACCGAGCGGCGCACATGCAGCATCGCCCAGCCGACAGCGATGCCATAGGCGATCTCGCCGACGACGATCAGGGCGAACGTGCCGGCGGCGCGCGGCAAGGAAAACGCGCCGGTGCTCACCGCCACGACGGCAAACCGGTAGAGGATGAGCGCGGTCGCGTCGTTCGCCAGCCCCTCACCCTCGAGAATGACCAACAGCCGCCGCGGCAGCTTGAGCCTGCGCGCAATCGCGAGCGGCGCCACCACGTCCGGCGGCGAGACAATCGCGCCCAGCACGAATGCGACCGGCCAGGCGAGGCCGAGCAGCCAATGCGCGACTGCCGCCACCGCGACGGTGGTGAACGCGACGCAGCCGATCGCCAAGAGTGCGATCGGACGCAGATTGAACCTGAACTCGCGCCAGCTCATTGCGACGCCTGCCCAATAGATCAGCGGCGGCAGGACCACGAGCAGCACCAATTCGGGAACCAGCTCGACGCGCGGCAGTCCCGGCAGCAGGGCAAGCACGAACGCCGGCCAATACCAGCAGAGATTGCCGGCGGAATCTTCAGCCGTCGCGCCGCGACCGCGACGGCCGCAACGACGAGCAACAGCAGCAACGCAATTTTGACCGACGAACTCATGCGCGCCCTTGCGGGCAATTCATGACGGAGTTCCGGCTCGAGTCAAACGCAAGGCGGGCACAGGGCTTTAGCCGCCGGGCTGGGTCAATCCAGCAGCCCGGTCACCCGCGGCAGCCACAGGACGATCGCCGGGAACCAGATGCACAGGACCAGGCCGATGACCTGCAGGGCCACGAACGGATACATGCCGCGGTAGATGTCGCTCATGGTGATGCCGGGCGGCGCCGTTCCCTTCAGGTAGAACAGCGTCGCCCCGAACGGCGGCGTCATGAACGAGGTCTGCAGGTTGACGGCCACCAGCGTGCCGAACCAGGGCATCAGGTAGGCCTTGTTGCCGAGGTGATCGGAGAAGTCGAACTTCATCAGGATCGGGCGCGAAGATCGGCAGCACGATCAGGCAGATCTCGATCCACTCGAACGGGAAGCCGAGCAGGAACACCAGCACCATCAGGAAGATCAGCACCTCCCACTTGGTGTCGATGCCGAAGTGGGCGAGCGTCGCGATCATCACGTCGTCGCCGCCGAGCGCGCGGAACACGTAGGAGAAGCACGGTCGCGCCGAAGAAGATCAGGAACACCATGGCGTTGGCGCGGCAGGCCGAGCGGATGGAGTCGTTGACCATGGCGAGGTTGAAGCCGGCCGTTGAGCGCGGCGATGACGAAGGAGCCGAGCACGCCGACGCCGGCGCTCTCGGTCGCCGTCGCCCAGCCGGCGAAGATCGAGCCCAGCACGACGACCATCAGGAAGGTCATCGGGAACAGGCCCTTCCACATCGTGCGCCAGAACTCGGCGCTGGCTCTGCGGGCCGAAATCCGGCGGCAGCTTGGGCGCCCGCTCGGGTCTGCACGATCGCGATGCCCAGGATGTAGAGCAGATAGAGGCCCGACAGCAGGAAGCCCGGCATCGTCGCGGCCGCGAACAGCGCGCCGGCCGAGGTGTTGAGCATCTCGGCCATCACCACCAGCATGATCGCCGGCGGGATCAGGATGCCGAGCGTGCCGGCCGACGCGACGGTGCCGATCGCGAGCCGCTTGTCGTAGCCGGCCGCCAGCATCTGCGGCAGCGCGATCAGCGACAGCAGCACGACGGCCGCGCCGACGACGCCGATCGGCGCCGCCAGGATCGTGCCCATCACCATGACGGCGACGGCGAGACCGCCCGGCACGCGCTTCAGCAGGATCTCGGTCGCCGACAGCATGTCCTTGGCCGAGCCCGAGCGCTCCAGGATCGAGCCCATGAAGATGAACATCGGGATCGACACCAGCACCGGGTCGACCGCGACGCCGCCCCACATGCGCAGCAGAATGTTGGACAGGCTGCGGCAGCGCGAAAACGCCGAGCAGCCAGCCGATGACGGCGAACATGAACGCCCATGCCGCCCATCACGAACGCGACCGGATAGCCGCAGAAGATGACGAAGAACATCAGCACGAACATGATCAGCGCGAGATTGTCGGCGATGCCAGTCGAGCATCGCCGCGCGCTCAGACCTCGAGCTCGGCATGGCCGATCTGCAGGCTCGACCTCGTCCTGCGGCTGCCGCGCCGAACAGGAACACGATCAGCGCGCAGCAGCACGCTGAGCGACGCCGAGCAGCACGCAGCCAGATGCCGACGTAGAAGACGCCCTTGATGACCCAGCGGTAGGTCGAGGCCGATCACGTTCTCGGAGCCCTCGTTCTGCACGTAGGAGGTCGAGCACGAACGCCCAGCCCGTGATGCACCATCAGGTAGCAGGAACGGGAGCGCCAGGAGCAGGCAGCCCCAGAACTCGATCCAGGCCTTGGTGCGGAACTGCAGCGTCTCGGTGTAGCTGTCGACGCGGGGATGGGCGTTGATGGTGTAGTTGTAGCCCATCCACATCGAGAACACGCGCCGTGTGCATGTGCCATTCCAGCTCCTGGAACTGGGTCAGCGCGAATCGGCAGCTGCAGCTTGCGGACGGTGATGTCGATGCAGGTGATGAACATCAGCACGATCAGCAGCCAGCCCGACGCGAAGGCGACCTTCTCGAGCACGCCACTTGATGGCGTCGGGAAGCGGATGAAGCCGATCAGCCGCCAGCAGAAGAACACGCGAAGAAGATCAGCATGAGCGGCCCTGCCCGAGCGAAGTATCGATCGTTCGTCAAGCTGGCATGTGACCCCGTGGCAGCCGCTGCAATCGACCGCCGGAGCGCGCGGGCCTCACGCGAGTCACACGAGGTCGGCCGGCGCTCCAGCCGCGCCGCATGAAGGTCTAGTCCTTGAGATAGCCGTACTGCTTCCAGATCTTGTACTCCTCGCGGAACTTCGAATAGCTATCCCAGGCCTTCTTGAACTCGGGGCTCTTCTCCGCCTGCTCCTCGGCGACCTCGTCCCAGGTCTTGCGATAGAGCTCGAGGATCTCCTTGGGCCAGTAGTGCAAGGTCACGCCCTTGCGCCTGGATCTCGGCCAGCGCCTTGCCCTGCACCGACTCGCCCTCGACGAACTGGCGCAGCATGGTGGAGTTGCAGGTGACGCGGATCTGCTCCTTCTGCGTGTCGGAGAACTCGGCCCACTTCGCCTTCGAGACAGTAGAGCGAGTTGATGGTCGACATCTGGTGCCAGCCGGGGAAGTAGTAGTGCTTGGCGACCTGGTGGAAGCCGAGCGTCAGGTCCATGACCGGCATCGAGAACTCGGTGGCGTCGATGGTGCCGAGCTGCAGCGCCTGGAAGATTTCACCCGCCTGCAGCAGCTGCGTCTGCGACGCCGAGCTTCTGCATCACGTTGGCGCCGAGACCGAAGAAGCGCATCTTCAGGCCCTTGAGGTCGTCGAGCGATCTTGATCTCCTTGCGGAACCAGCCGGACGCCTCGGGCGCGATCGAGCCGCACGGCATGGCCTCGACGTTGAACTTGGCGTGCAGCTCCTCATACAGCTGCTCGCCGCCGCCGTGGTTCATCCAGCCGAGTACTCGCCCGCCTCCGGCCCGAACGGCACCGACGCGTACATGGCGAAGGCGATGTCCTTGCCGGTGAAGAAGCCGAGCACGGTCCAGGCCGAATTCGAGCGAGCCGTTGGCGACCGCGTCGAAATACTGGCTGGCCGGGACCAGCGCGCCCGGCTCGAAGAACCGCATGTCGATCGAGCCGTTGGAGAGCTTCTTGACCTTTTCGGCGAACGCGATCTGCGCCGGCCCGAGCAGAGCCATGGTGCCCGGAAAGGCGCCCGGCATGTTGATGCGCACGCGCTTGTCCTGGGCGACGGCGGGGCCGAACGATAGCGAAAGCGAAATGGCCGCAGCGCCGACCGCCGCGGCAAGTTTGCCGAGTTTCATGAATTCCTCCGTCTGGATGTGCTTGTTCTCGTTGGAGGAGCGAGCCTGCCCTCGCTGTCACGATAGCGTGGGAGGCGCCGGGCGCGCAACGACCGCCGGGTTGCGCGCCGGCCCGGGTGCGTCAGGTCGGCCGATGGCCGCGTTGATTCTGGGCTTGCTGCATTTTCTGCGGCGAACCGGCGTCCACCCCGGATCAAGTCCGGGGCAGGCTTTCGCCGGAAAATGCTTCACTCGATGAAGCCCGCCAATCGCGGCAGCCACAGACTGATGCCCGGGAAGTAGATGCACAGCGTCAGGCCGACCACCTGCAGGGCGACGAACGGATACATGGCCTGGAACACGTCGCTCATGGTCACCCCCGGCGGGGCGGTGCCCTTCATGTAGAACAGCGTCGCCCCGAACGGCGGCGTCATGAACGCGGTCTGCAGATTGACCGCGACCAGCGTGCCGAACCAGGTCATCAAGGCTGCCTTGTTGCCGATATGATCGGAGAAGTCGAACTTCGCCAGGATCGGGCCGAACACCGGCAGCACGATCAGGCAGATCTCGATCCATTCGAACGGAAAGCCGAGCAGGAAGATCAGCACCATTATGAAAGCCAGCATCTCCCACTTCGTGTCGATGCCGAAATAGGCGAGCGTCGAGATCATCAGGTCGTCGCCGCCGAGCACGCGGAACACGTAGGAGAAGCCGGTCGCGCCGAGGAAGATCATGAACACCAGGCCGTTGGCGCGGCAGGAATCGAAGATCGCCTCGTTCAACATCTTGATCGTCAGGCGGTTGTTCAGCGCGGCGATGAACATCGAGCCGATCACGCCGACGGCGCCGCTTTCCGTAGGCGTCGCCCAGCCGGCGAAGATCGACCCGAGCACGACCACCAGCAGCGCCGTCATCGGAAACAGGCCGCTCCAGAGCGCCCACCAGAATTCCCCGCGGGTCTGCGGCCCATATTCGGGCGGCAGCTTGGGCGCCGCGCCCGGCCTGAAGATCGCGACGGCGATGATGTAGACGAGGTAGAGGCCGGACAGCAGGAAGCCCGGCATGATGGCGGCAAGGAACAGGTTGCCGGCCGAGGTCGCCAGCATCTCCGCCATCACCACCAGCATGATCGCCGGCGGAATGAGGATGCCGAGCGTGCCCGCCGAGGCGATGGTGCCGATGGCGAGCTTCTTGTCGTAGCCCGCCGCCAGCATCTGCGGCAGCGCGATCACCGACAGCGTGATCACCGCCGCGCCGACGACGCCGATCGGCGCGGCCAGGATCGTGCCCATCACCATCACGGCGACCGCCAGCGCGCCGGGACAGCGCTTGAGCAGGACCTCGGTCGCGCTCAGCATGGCCTTGGCCGACCCGGATCGCTCCAGGATCGCGCCCATGAAGATGAACATCGGGATCGACGCCAGCACCGGGTCGTTGGCGACCCCACCCCACATGCGCAGCACGATGTCGGACAGGCCGATCAACTTGAACACGCCCAGCCACGCGCCCACGGCCGCAAAGATGAGCGACAGCCCGCCCATGATGAAAGCGACCGGGTAGCCCAGGAAAATGAAAAAAAACATCGACCCGAACATGATCAGGGCGAGATGGTCGGCCAGCCAGTCGAGCACGATCAGTCTCCCCGATCCGGCTAGACGTCCGAAATGACGTGGCCGATTTGCAGATTGACTTCCCGCTCGGATTTTTGACCGGACAGGAAGACGATCACGCGGAAAAGCACGCTCAGGATGCCGAGCAACACCAGCCAGAGACCGGCGGCGTAGACGCCCTTGATGATCCAGCGATGAGTCAAACCGACCGTGCTGTCCGACTGCTCACCGAGAAGGTAGGAGCGGGCGACGAAATCCAGGCTGTAGTAGGCGACCAGCGCGACGTAGGGCAGCGCCAGCACCAGGCAGCCGCCGAGCTCGATCCAGGCGCGGCCGCGATAGGACAGCCGCTCGGTAAAGGAATCGACCCGCGGATGCGCGTTGATCGTGTAGCAGTAGCCCATCCACAGCGAGAAGATGGCGGCGTGGAAATGCCACTCCAGCTCCTGCAGCTTGGTATAGGGCAGCTGGGCGCCGAATTTGCGCGCGACCACGTCGAAGGTGGTCACGCACGCCATGATCACCATCAGCCAGCCCGACGTCAGGGCGATCCATTCGAGCAGCCGGCGGATGCCCTCCGAGAGCTTCAGCAGCGCGTCTATCATGTCCGCCTTGTCGCTGCGTCGGGTTGCTGAGGCATGTCGGCGGTCCGCGTCGGCTTCATCCGGCCAATGACCTGTCATCGCCGGCACCGCACCGGGTTGAACGAGGGCGCGACAGCAGCGGCACAAATGTGCCGCTGCTGATTGATGTTCTGCCGGAGCGGAGGACCGCCGTGGGCCGGCGCGGCACGCGAGCCGTGCCGGCCGTGCGCTCAGTTACCGGTGTAGGTCGGCTTCATCACCTGCGACTCGCCCCAGATCGCGTACTTCTTGCGGAAGTCGAGGTAGTGATCGGCGACCTTCTTGAACAGCGGGTCCTTCGCCGACTCCTCGGCGAGCACCTCGATCCAGGCCTTCTCGAAGGCGGCGAGCGCCTTGTCGTCCCAGCGCTTGACCTGCACTTTGTGCTTGTCGCGCATCTCGGCCATGACGTCGAACTGCTGCGCCTCGGTCTCGGCGTAGGTCACCGCCACCTGGGCCTGCCCCGCGACCTCGATCATCGCCTTGTAGTGATCGGGCAGCGCGTCGAACGCCTTCTTGTTCATCAGGAACTCGCTGCACGAGACCTGCTGGTGCCAGCCCGGGAAGTAGTTGAACTTGGCGACCTGGTGGAAGCCGAGATTGATGTCCATCTTCGGCATCGAGAACTCGGTGGCGTCGATGACGCCGCGCTCGAGCGCCGGATAGATATCGGCACGCCGCCAGCAGCTGGGTCGAGACGCCGAGCTTCTGCATCACTTGGGCGCCGAGCCCGAAGAAGCGCATCTTCAGGCCCTTCAGCTCGTCGACCGACTTGATCTCCTTGCGGAACCAGCCGGAGGTCTCCGGGCCGATGCAGAAGCAATCGACCGCGACGAGGTCATGCTTGGCGTAGATCTCGTCGCGCAGCTTGTTGCCGCCGCCGAACCACTTCCAGGCCAGGAACTCGCCGAAGCCGGGGCCGAACGGCACCGTGGTGAAGAAGGCGAGCGCCGGATATTTGCCGGTGTGATAGCCGGGCGTCGTCCAGCACGACTCGATCGATCCCTTGGAGACGGCGTCGAAGCACTCGAGCGGCGGGATCAGCGCGCCGGGCTCGAAGAACTTGACCTCGAACTTGCCGCCGGACATGCGCTCGATGTCCTTGGTGAAGCGCACGCCGGACGGGCCGAGATGCGGCAGCTGGCTGCCGAAGGCGCTCTGCATCTTCCAGCGCACGCGCATCCTGTGCGTTCGCTTCGGTTGCAATGTACGGTGAACGTCAACGCGGATAGACCCAAGACTCCCAACTTCAGCAGGCTTTTGGACATGTCGCAGTCCTCCCTAGTGGCCGTCAATGCGCACGGGCACGCAGCGCGAGGCCTGCGGCTCCGCAATCGTTTCGACCGGCGCTTTCAGTGGCACATTTTTTGGGGTCGCATGTGCTTCTTCTTGGTGCCGCTCAACGGTCGGCACGACGACTGTCCAGTTCCCCAACGCCTCAAAACGTGGCATGGGGTCTCGGCACTGTCAAAAGGTTTTGGGCGGCGGTGAGCGAATTGCGACAGTTCAGAGCAGCAGGAAAAGGATAGCCAGCAGCGTGGTCACGATTGCCGATCCGAACGAGGCCGCGCGCGCGCAGTGAGTGACCATAGGCACCTTGTGCGCGACGGCTCGCGGATGATGTCCGCCTCGAATTCGGCGGACGAGGAGAACAGGCACGCCAGCGCCGTGCCGGCCCGCTCGGCGGCGAACTTGAGGGCCGCGAGGTCGGCCTCTACAGTGGGGGTGCGGACGCGCGTCATGGCGCCAGGCTAGGCTGTCACGGTAAACGATCGGTTGCCGTCACCGGTCCGTCACGCTTGTAAACGGCGCTTGCGCCACGTCGCATGATCTCGGATCGGCCACGCCGTGCTAGCCCCATTTCGCAGTTTGACGGACGCGCCATGACCGACAGACCGCTCACCCGCGCGCAAGCCTTGGAGCGAATCGGAGAATGTCGGGCGCAATCCGAGCCAGAATCCGACGACTGGGCGACGTCATCGCGGCCCGCTTCGACCGCCGCGACATCCTGCAAGGCGCGCTCGGCGTCGCGGCGATCGCGGCGACTGTCAGCCCGCTCGCGATGCGGCGGCCGAGCGGGCGCGCGCGCAGAACGGATCGCGGTTCGTCTTCAAGGAAGTCGCGGCCGGTGTCGACGAGAAGCACTACGTGGCCGAGGGCTACGATGCCGACGTCCTGATGCGCTGGGGCGATCCGGTGCTGCCGGGTGCGCCGGCGTTCGATCCGCGCGCAGCAGAGCGCGGCCGCGCAGAAGCTGCAGTTCGGCTACAACAACGACTATCTCGGCTACATCCCGATGCCGGGCGCAGCCAACCCGTCGCATCACGGCCTGCTGGTCGTCAACCACGAATACACCAACGAAGAGCTGATGTTCCCCGGCCTCGGGCGGCAGGACCTCAAGGACGTCGCATTCGCCAAGATGACCAAGGATCTCGTCGAGATCGAGATGGCGGCCCACGGCGGCGCCGTGATCGAGGTCCGGCGCGAGAACGGCAAGTGGCGGGTGGTCGCAGGCTCGAAATATCGCCCGGCGCATCGACTGCCGACACGCCGATGGAGATCACCGGCCCGGCCGCCGGTCATGACGCGCCTGCAAACGACCGCCGATCCGACCGGCCGCCGCGTCCTCGGCATGGTCAACAACTGCGCCGGCGGCGTCACGCCGTGGGGCACATGGCTCACCTGCGAGGAGAATTTCCACGGCTATTTCTGGGGCAGGATCGCCGACGATCATCCCGAAGCGCGCAACTACAAGCGCTACGGCGTGCCGGGCAATTGGTACGCGTGGGGCAAATGGCACGACCGTTTCGACGTCGACCAAGGAGCCGAACGAGGCGAATCGCTTCGGCTGGGTCGTCGAGATCGACCCGTTCGATCCGGCCTCGACGCCGAAGAAGCGCACCGCGCTCGGCCGCATCAAGCATGAGGGCGCCGACAGGCATCATCAACAAGGATGGCCGTTACGTCGTCTATACCGGCGACGACGAGCGCTTCGACTACGTCTACAACTTCGTCACCGCCGGTCGGGTCGATCCGCAGAACCGCGCCGCCAACATGAACCTGCTCGACGACGGCACGCTCTTCGGTCGCCCGCTACAACGCCGACGGCACGGCGCGACTGGCTGCCGCTGGTCCATGGCCAGGGCCCGCTGACCGCAGGCAACGGATTCGCGCAGCCAGGCCGACGTGCTGATCGAGACGCGGCGCGTCGGCCGATCTGCTCGGCGCCACCAAGATGGACCGGCCGGAGGATGTCGAGGCCAATCCGAGGACCGACAAGGTCTATGTGATCCTCACCAACAACAACCGCCGCAAGGCCGATCAGGTCGACGCCGCCAATCCGCGCGCCGACAACAGGTTCGGCCACATCATCGAGATGACGGCGCCGGACGGCGACCATGCGGCGACCCGCTTCACCTGGGAGGTTCTGGTGAAGTGCGGCGATCCCGTCGATCGCGGCGGTCGGCGCGACCTTCTCATCCGGCGACGACCAAGGACGGCTGGTTCGGCATGCCCGACAACCTCGCGATCGACGGCCAGGGCCGCCTGTGGATCGCGACCGACGGCAATTCGGCACCAAGACCGGGCGCACCGACGGCCTGTGGGCGCTCGAAACCGACGGCGAGCGGCGCGCGACCGGCGAAGCTGTTCTTCCGCTGTCCGGCGGGCGCCGAAATGTGCGGGCCGTATTTTACCCCCGACGACGAGACCCTGTTCGTCGCCGTCCAGCATCCGGGCGAAGCCGACGAAGAGGACCCCAAGGCCGCGCCGGCGACGTTCGAGAATCCGTCGACGCGCTGGCCCGACTTCAAGCCCGACATGCCGCCGCGGCCGTCCGTCGTCGCGATCACCAAGCGGGGCGGCGGCAAGATCGCGACGTAAGTAGAGTTTGTCGCTGGCGTTGAGCGGTGACGACACTTCAAGGGCGGGCCGCGGCCCGCCCCTTCGTGTCTCGATCTATCGAACGTGCTCAGCGCTTGGAGAACTGGAACGAGCGGCGGGCCTTGGCGCTTGCCGTACTTCTTGCGCTCGACCACGCGCGAGTCGCGCGTGACGAAGCCGCCGCTGCTTGAGCACGCCGCGCAGATCCGGCTCGAAGTAGATCAGCGCCTTGGAGAGGCCGTGGCGCACCGCGCCGGCCTGGCCCGACAGTCCGCCGCCCGACACCGTGCAGATCACGTCGTACTGGCCGTTGCGGTTGGCGGCGACCAGCGGCTGCTGGATCAGCATGCGCAGCACCGGGCGCGCGAAATAGATCTCGAGCGCCTGCTCGTTGACCACGATGCGTGCCGGCGCCCGGCTTGATCCAGACGCGGGCGACCGCGTTCTTGCGCTTGCCGGTCGCGTAGGCGCGGCCCTGCTTGTCGAGCTTCTGCACGTATTTGCGGCGTTTCGGGAGCAGTCCGGCTTGAGCGCCGCCAAGCCTTCGAGCGATTGCAACGGTCTCGGCCACGTCAGGCCCTCCTGGTGTTCTTGCGGTTCATGGCGGCGACGTCGAGCGGCTCGGGCTGCTGCGCCTCGTGCGGATGTCTCGGACCCGGCGTAGACCCGCAGATTGCCGAGCTGGCGGCGCGCCGAGCGGGCCGCGCGGCAGCATGCGCTCGACCGCCTTCTCGACCACGCGCTCCGGGAACTTGCCGTCGAGGATGAAGCCCGCGGTGCGCTCCTTGATGCCGCCGATGTAGCCGGTGTGGTGGTGGTAGACCTTCTGCTGCAGCTTGCGGCCGGTCAGCACCACCTTGTCGGCGTTGACCACGATGACGTTGTCGCCGTCATCGACGTGCGGCGTGTAGGTCGGCTTGTGCTTGCCGCGCAGGCGCATGGCGACGATCGTGGCGAGGCGGCCGACCACGAGCCCTTGGCGTCGATCAGCACCCACTTCTTCTCGACCTCGGCGGGTTTCGCCGAATAGGTGGTCATGGCGCGCGAACCCTGGGAATGCGAAAAACAAACGCGGCACCATGGGGCCGCGAACCGGCGCGCTTCGTAGCGGAATGGGCGGAACAGTCAATATCCGCCAAACAAAATCTCGCTATTATCAAGGCACTAATTTGATGGTTTTATATTACCTCCGCTGCGGAATCGAATACGTCGAGGTCGCGTGCGCGACCGCCTCGTCCTGGCCGTCGCGACGCAGATGATGACCTCCCCGACCGCCAGCCGCTTGCCGAGTTTCAACAGCCGCGCCTCCGCGATCAGGTCGGCTTGCGCGCGGCTTGCGCAGGAAGTTGATGTTGAGCTGGGTCGTGACCGCGAGCGGCACCCAGCCGATCGCGGAGAGCAACGCGACGTACATCGTGAAGTCGGTGAGCGCCATCATGGTCGGACCCGGAGATCGTGCCGCCCGGCCGCAGCATCGCGGCCGCAAGCGCCTGGCGCACGCGGGCGCCGCCGTGGCTCACCGCCTCGATCGTGAGACCGCTCGCCGGGTTAGAAACTCCGGGAATTCGGCTGGAGAGCAATCGCGTCAGCTCTTCCCGGCTCAACGTGGGCTGTTGCCATGGCTTGCCTTGCACGCGCGGCGCAGTCGCGATGACATTTCAGATCGGATACAATGCACAACGGCGCAACCGCAAAGAGCGTGCGCGCCATGAATGCCCCCGTTTCCGCTGCCCGGTCCGTGCCCCGTTGCGCGGCCGTTCATTGCTGCGCGAGCAGGCCGACGGCATCGTCGATCCTCACGCTCAACCGTCCCGAGGCGCGCAACGCGCTGTCGGAAGCGATGCTCGCCGCACTCGGCGACGCGTTGGCTGCGATCGCCGCCGATCGCGACGTGCGCGCGGTCGTGCTGGCCGCCAACGGGCCGGCGTTCTCGGCCGGCCATGACATGAAGGAGCTGACCGCGCGTCGCACCGACACGGATCGTCGGCCGCGCCTACTTCAAGCAGGTGATGAGCGCCTGCAGCGCCGTGATGCAGATGATCGTGCATCTGCCGCAGCCGGTGATCGCCGCGGTCGAAGGCGTCGCGAGCGCGGCCGGCTGCCAGCTGGTCGCGAGCTGCGACCTCGCGGTCGCGTCGCAGGCGGCGCGCTTCGTCACCCCGGGCGTCAATATCGGCCTGTTCTGCTCGACCCCGATGGTCGCGCTCTCGCGCAACGTATCGCGCAAGCACGCGATGGAGATGCTGCTCACCGGCGACATGGTCTCGGCCGAGGAAGCGCGACGCATTGGCCTGGTCAATCGCGTGGTCGCGCCCGGCGCCGCACGCGCCGAGGCGCTCGCGCTCGCCCGCAAGATCGCCGCCAAATCGACTGCGGTCGTGAAGCTCGGCAAGGAGGCGTTCTACCGCCAGCTCGAAATGGGCCTCGCCGACGCCTATGCCTATACGGCCGGAGTCATGGTCGAGAACATGCTGGCGCGCGACGCCGAGGAAGGCATCGGCGCCTTCATCGAGAAGCGCGAGCCGCGCTGGGAAGATCGGTGACGATCAGAGATTTCCAGGCGGGCGACGCGGCCGTCGTCAATGCGATCGCGCTTGCGGCATTCCAGCAATACCAAGGTCGCTACAACGATTGGCCCGCGTTCTTGCGCAACGTCGGCGCGATGTCGACGTTGGCCAAGGCCAGCGAGGTCATCGTCGCCCTGACGGACGGCCGCATCTCAGGGGCGGTCGGCTATGTCGGCCCCAACCTTCCAAAACCGGCGCACTTCGATCCAAGCTGGGCCATCATCCGAATGCTGGTCGTCGATCCCGCCGCCCGCGGGCGAGGATTGGGGCGCGCCCTTACGCTCGAGTGCATTCGGCGCGCCGAGCGCGACCGGTCCGCGGTCATTGCGCTCCACACCAGCCCCTTCATGACCGTGGCGCTCGAAATGTACCAGCGGCTGGGCTTCCAGGCTCGCAAGGAAGGCCCGCCGGTCCTGGGCGCGCCGACAACAGTCTATGTTAAGCGACTTGCACCCTGCGAGCCGTAGCGCCATTACTTCACCTGCGCGCGCATGATCGCGGCAGTCCCTGAGCCCGTCACCTGGATCGACGCCACATCATGACGAACACCGGCGGCGTCCGCACCCCAGGTCTCATCGGACTGGCGTTCAGTCTTCTACTGCTGACGGGCGGCGCGAGCGTGGCGCAGTCCGGCTATTCCTTTGCCGGCACGCCCGGCCGGCTGCCGAAGACGGTGGTGCCGACACACTATGCGATCGAGCTGCAGCCCGATTTGGAGACTTCTCACGCTCGCTGGCTCCGAAATTGTCGACATTGAAGTTCTACAGCCCACCGACCGGCTGGTGCTCAACGCGGTGAATATCATCGTCGCGGCGGCTTCTCTCGACGGCGGCCCGGAGGCATCCAGCATCGCGGCCGACACGGCGGCCGGCACAGTGACCGTGACGTTTGCCCAGGCGATCGCCGCCGGCGCGCACAAGCTGCGCTTGCGTTTCAGCGGCCACGTCAACCAGTTCGGCCGCGGCCTCTTTGTCGTCGACTACCCGACCGATCAAGGCCGCAAGCGTATGATCTCGAGCCATCTCGAGCCTGCCGACGCGCGCCGCGTCTTTCCCTGCTGGGATGAGCCGGCCTTCAAGGCGACCTTCGCGCTCACGGTCACGCTGCCGCGACACTTCCTCGCCGTCTCCAACATGCCGATCGCGCGCGAGGAACCGGTTGGCGACGCGCTCAAGCGCGTCGCGTTCGAGCCGACCCCAAAAATGTCGAGCTATCTGTTCGTGCTCGCCGCCGGAGAGCTGGAGCGGCTCACCGGCGCAGTCGACGGCGTCACCATCAACGTCGTCACCACGCTCGGCAAGAGCCGGCACGGACGTTATGCACTCGACAGCGCGATCGAGCTGCTGCGCTATTTCAACGACTATTTTGCAGTGAAGTACCCGTTGCCCAAGCTCGACTTGATTGCCGTCCCCGGCGGCATCGGCGGCGCGATGGAGAACTGGGGCGGCATCACCTTCTTCGAAAGCCGCCTGCTGTTCGACCCGACCTCGAACGCACCGGAGGCACGCCGCGGAATCTACGCCATCCTGGCGCATGAGATGGCGCACCAATGGTTCGGCAATCTCGTCACCATGGCGTGGTGGAATGACCTCTGGCTCAACGAGGGTTTTGCCAGCTGGATGCAGGCAAAGTCGGCCGAGCACTTCAATCCCGATTGGCAAGTCTGGCTCAATGGCAATTCGGCCAAGCAGCGGGCGATGGCCGCGGATGCACGGCGCACGACGCGGCCTATCCAGCAGGCGGTCGCCGACGAAACCGAGGCGATGGCGGTGTTCGACGCCATCACCTACAGCAAAGGCCAAGCCTTCATCCGCATGCTGGAAAGCTATCTCGGCGAGGACGCTTTCCGAGCCGGCATCCGCCGTTACATGCAGGCGCACGCCTACAGCAACGCCACGACCGAAGATCTGTGGAGCGCGCTCCAATCGGCATCCGGCAAGCCGGTGACGACGATCGCCGCCGGATACACCGAGCAGGCTGGGTTCCCTGTCATCATCGGGCAAACTGCGTGTGCTGGCGATCGGCAGAGCATCAGGCTGCGACAGGAGCGCTTCACCATCCGCGATCCGGACGCCAGGCCGCAACGCTGGCAGGTGCCGATCGTTGCCGGCCCGCTCCGCGCCACGCCGTCGGCCGGACCCGTGCTGTTGAACGACGAAACCATGGACATCGCCGCCGGCCGCTGTGGCGAGCCGGTCAGGCTCAATGTCGGCGGCGTCGGCTATTACCGCGTGCAATACGACGATGCGATGCTCGCGTCGCTCGCCGGTGACATGGCGGCGCTCGCGCCGGCAGACCGCGTCAATCTGCTCGCCGACAGCTGGGCCCTGGTCGAGGCGGGTCGCGCCCAGCCTACGCGCTTCTTCGAGCTGGTCGAGGGGCTCGACAGCAATGACTCTCGCGCCGTCTGGGAGCAGGTGATCGGCACCCTGGGCCGCATCGACCATCTGCAATGGAACCGCCCGCCCCGGCCCGCCTTCCAGGCCTACGCCAAGGCGAAACTTCGCCCGGTCTTCGACCGGTTGGGATGGAGCGCGGCGGTCGGCGAACCGGCCGACCGCGGGCTGCTGCGGCAACGGCTCATCCGCGCGCTCGGCGACCTCGGCGATGAGGACATCATCGGCGAGGCGAAACGGCGGTTTGCCGCTTTCCTCGGAAACCCGGATTCGCTGCCGTTGGAGCTGCGCGGGTCCGTTACGGCCTTGCGGGCCGTAACGGCGACCGCGCGACTTATGAAGCCCTCAAGGCGCTCGGGCGCAAAGCGACGGATACGGATCAGCGCATGCGCTACTATTCCGCGCTCGCCAGTTCCCTCGATCCGGAGCTGGCCAGGCAGACGCTGGCCCTCGCGCTCACCGACGAACTACCGACCAATATGGTGAGCAGCCTCTTCTACTGGGTCGCCTGGGATGGCGAGCACGCCGATCTGGTCTGGACCTTCATCAAGACGAACTTCGCCGCGCTCGCCGCCAAGCAGGGGCCCCATTTCCGCACCTATTTCGCTTCCAACTTCATGGCCATCTTCAACGACCCCGCGCGCGCCGCCGAGCTCGCGGGTTTCGGGCCGGTGCAGGAGACGTCGGGCGGACGGATAGTGGCTGCGCGCACGCACGAGTCGATCTTGGCGGATGCGGATTTTACCGCGCGCCAGCTTCCCGCCGTCGACGACTGGGTGAAGCGCTACGCGGCCCGGCCTTAAGCTTGGTCTTCCAACGGCATCACTCGGTCCCTATGTTCGGCGCGCGATGAGCCACGACAGCTACCCGGACTCGTATATCCGCGGCATCCTCAACACGGTGAAGTCGATCGCCATGGTCGGCATTTCGCCGAAGGACAACCGCCCGAGCTATTTCGCCTTCAAGTATCTGCTCGAGCGTGGCTACCGCATGATCCCGGTGAATCCCGGCCAAGCCGGCAGAGAGATCCTCGGCCGCACCGTCTATGCGCGCCTGGCGGACATCCCGGAGCCGGTCGACATGGTCGACCTCTTCCGCGCATCGCGATACGCCGAGGCGATCGTCGACGAGGCGCTGACCCTCAAGCCACGCCCGCAGGTGATCTGGATGCAGCTGGGCGTGCGCAACGACGCGGCCGCCGCCAAGGCGGAGGCCGGCGGCATCAAGGTGGTGATGGACCGTTGCCCCAAGATCGAGTACGGGCGGCTTTCCTCGGAGATCGGCTGGATCGGGGTCAACTCCCGCACCCTGACGTCGAAGCGCGCGCAGCTCCTTGGCAAGGGCGTGCAGCGCATGTCACTCAACCGCACAACGATGGCGGGCGCTTCGGCCGATGCCGCCGAGCGCGCCCGTAAGGACAGCTCCGGCGGCTCGACTTGAACGCCTGCGCACCGTTCTTTAAGACGAGCATCTCGAGCCCGGACCGGACAACCGCGCCGGCCCCGCAACAAGGATCGGCCTCATGAACGAGCGCGTGCCCGGCTTCTCGACCCTTGCGATTCACGCCGGCGCCCAGCCCGACCCGACCACCGGCGCGCGGGCGACGCCGATCTATCAGACAACGTCGTTCGTGTTCGACGACGTCGATCACGCCGCCTCGCTGTTCGGGCTGCAGACGTTCGGCAATATCTACACGCGCATCGGCAACCCGACCAACGCCGTGCTGGAGGAGCGCGTGGCCGCGCTCGAGGGCGGCACCGCCGGGTTGGCCGTCGCCTCCGGCCATGCCGCCCAGGTGGTGGTCATGCACTCGCTGATGCGGCCGGGCGACGAGTTCGTGGCCTCGAAGAAGCTTTACGGCGGCTCGATCAATCAGTTCAACCACGCCTTCAAGAACTTCGGCTGGAACGTGGTGTGGGCCGATCCCGACGACATCTCGACCTTCGAGCGCGCCATCACCCCGAAGACCAAGGCGATCTTCACTGAATCGATCGCCAATCCGGGCGGCGTCATCACCGACCTGGAAGCGGTGGCCGCAATCGCCAAACGGGCGGGCGTGCCGCTGATCGTCGACAACACGCTGGCCACGCCCTACCTGTGCAAGCCGATCGACCACGGCGCCGACATCGTGGTGCATTCGTTGACCAAGTTCCTCGGCGGCCACGGCAACTCGATCGGCGGCCTGATCGTCGACGGCGGCACCTTCAACTGGTCGCGGGAGGGGCGTTATCCGATGCTTTCGGAGCCGCGCCCTGAATACAACGGCATCGTGCTGCACGAGACCTTCGGCAACTTCGCCTTCGCGATCGCTTGCCGGGTTTTGGGGCTGCGCGACATCGGGCCGGCCCTCTCGCCGTTCAACGCCTTCCTGATCCTCACCGGGATCGAGACCCTGCCGCTGCGCATGCAGCGCCATTGCGACAACACGCAAACCGTCACCGAGTGGCTTGCCGCACACAAGAAGGTCGCGTGGGTGAGCTATCCGGGGCTCCCTGGCGACCGCTACCACAACTTGGCGAAGAAATACTGCCCGAACGGCGCCGGTTCGGTGTTCACCTTCGGCCTCAAGGGCGGCTACGACGCCGGCGTGCGGCTGGTCTCGAACGTCAAGCTGTTCTCCCATCTCGCCAATATCGGCGACACCCGCTCGCTGATCATCCACCCGGCCTCGACCACGCATAAGCAGCTCACCGACGCGCAGAAGGTGGCGTCCGGCGCCGGCCCGGACGTGGTGCGCCTCTCGATCGGGCTGGAGGACTCGGCCGACATCATCGCCGACCTCGAACAGGGCCTGGAGGCGGCCTAAGCGGCGCTTGCGCATGGGTGGTTCACGAGCGGACTCGATCGCGGGAACGGCGCGAGTGACCAGGCGCATCCTGCCCGCGTTCGCCCTGTCGGTGGCGAGCTTTGCGCTATCGCTCGCGGCGGTCGAAGGGATCGCGCGGGCGCTCGGCCATGCGCCGTTCAGGGCCGCCGAGCAGGCGTCGCTCGATCAAGCGGTGCCTACTCCGAGCTGGACCCAATTCGATCGTGAGCTCGGATGGATACACCGGCCCAACGCCGTGTTGGCGGAATCAACCGGCGCGGTGAGCTTCTGGGCCGATTCAACGCGGATCACACGACCGGTCGAGCGGGCCGGCGCACCGACCTATGTGGCCCTCGTGGGATGTTCTTTGACCGAGGGGCCCGGGCTTGCCGACAACGAGACCCTGGGCTGGCTGTTGCAGCAGCGCCTTCCCTTGCTCGACGTCCGCAACTACGCAACCGGCGGCTATGGCAGCTACCAGTCGCTGCTCTCGCTGCGGCGCCATTTCGCGCGCGCCGAGAAACCGACCTCTGTCGTGATCTATGCCTTGGGGTCTTTCCACGGAATGCGCGATCGCGCGTCGCGAACCTGGGAGTTGGGCCTAAGGCCTCGGGGACGGCTCGTGGCCTTCATACCGCCGCATGCCGACGCCGACGGCCAGGGCGCGCTGGCGGAATTTCCCGGCCGGTATGTGGAGAGCTGGCGGATATCGCAATTTTCAGCGCTCGCTCATCTGGTCCAGAAGGCGTACGTCTCGCAATTTCTCGCCGCGCCCGACGACACGGCCAAAGAGTTCGAGACTCAAGTCGCGGCGATCCACGCGATGCACGATCTGTCTCGCCGGAATGGCGCGCTCTTTCTGGTAGCAATGATCTATGCCAGGGACGAGTTCAAGCGGGACATGGTTCGTCAACTCGACCGGCGTCGCATCGAATACGCGGATTGCTCGCCGGAGACCCTCCCGGCCGGTCATCCCGACGCCTTGTGGACCTATCGCCATGCGGCCTGCATCCGCGGTGCGGTAGCGAGGCTGGCGGCCAAGGGCCAACCATGAAACGAGGCGTTTGGACGAGCGCGCTGCTGGCGTGCCTATGCACCCTTTGTGTCATCGCCTTCCCGGTCAAGGCACGCGCCGACATCTGGGCGCTGATCCTTGCCGATGACATGGAAGGGTTGATGGCCAGCCTGTCTGCCCGGCCCGAAGCGTTGAAGACGCATCTGCGCCAGGGCCAAATCGCGGCAACGCCGCTCTATATCGCGGCCCGCTACGGCAGGGAGCGCATCCTTGCCGCACTATTGCGGCTCGACGCCGATCCGAACGACGGCAGCGACTGGGGCTGGTCGCCGATGCATGCGGCCGCGCTCAACGGTTGGGGAGGCGGCATCCGGCTATTGGCCGAAAACGGCGCGAAGCTCGGCCTTCGCGACAATGCCGGCTACACCCCGCTCCACGCGGCCGCGCAGCAGGGCGCCCTGGCGGCGATGCGCGAACTGATCCGTCTCGGGACGGATGTCGACCAGCGCGCCGCCAACGGCGACACGGCGCTGCACCTGACGCTCAGATATCAAAAGCCTGAAGCAGCCGCTCTGCTGGTCCAAAATGGCGCCAAGCTTGAGGTCCGGAATGACGAGGCCGATCTGCCGCTGCATGAAGCGGTTCGCAGCGGAAATATCGAATTCGTTCGGCTCGCGGCGAGCACGGCGCCGCATCTAGTCTCATCCGAGAATAACCAGGGCGCGACCGCCTTGCATGCGGCCGTGGCGGCCGGAGATCGCGAGATAGTGGCTCTGCTGCTCAAGCCGAATGGCGACGCGAAACGAGACGATGCGGGCTTGAGCGCGCGCGACTGGGCGAAGCGGCTCGCACGAGAAGACCTGCTGGCGCTTTTCCCGCCCGAATAGTCCGCCGGCTTCCCGTCATTGCGAGGAGCGCGAGCGACGAAGCAATCCAGATGCGGCCCTGCCGTCGCGGATTGCTTCGCCTTCGGCTCGCAATGACGAACCCCTTCCGTCATTGCGAGGAGACCAAATCAATCGACATCGTCTGCTACCGGTCCTACATCCCCTCCCCGACCGTGTGGCGCAGGAACGCGTAGGCAAGCGCCTGGTTGAACGCGAGCTGGGCGTTGTCGGTCGCGCCCGGATGTCCTCCCGCGGGCGGCTCGTAGAAGTAGACCTCGTGGCCGAGCGCCTTGAGTTTCGCCGCCATCTTGCGGGCGTGGCCGGGATGCACGCGGTCGTCGCGGCCCGAGGTGGTCAGCAGGATCGGCGGATAGCGGACATCGGCGTGCACGGCGTGATAGGCCGAGATCTCGCGCAGAAAGGCCCAGTCCGCCGGGTCGTCGGGGTCGCCGTATTCGGCGATCCAGCTCGGGCCGGCGCTGAGCCTTGTGTAGCGGCGCATGTCGAGCAGCGGCACCGCGCAATTGATCGCGCCGAAGCGCTCACCGTAGCGGGTGAGCATGTTGCCGACCAAAAGCCCGCCATTGCTGCCGCCCCAGGCGGCGAGCCGGTCCGGTCGCGTCACCCCGCGTGCGATCAAGTCGCTTGCGACCGCGGCGAAATCGTCGTGCGCCGCTTTCTTGCCGGCGCGGATGCCGGCCTTGTGCCAAGCCGGCCCGAACTCGCCGCCGCCGCGGATATTGGCGATGACATTGACACCGCCGCGCTCCAGCCAAAGCTTGCCGAGGCCCGGCGAGTGCGACGGCAGCAGGGCGATCTCGAAGCCGCCGTAGCCGGTGAGCAGGACCGCGCTCGAACCGTCGTGCGCAAGGTCGGCGCGGGCGATCTGGAAATACGGAACGCGGGTGCCATCGCCCGATCGCGCCTCGTGCTGCGTGATCGCCAGGCCGGTTGCATCGAAGCGCGGGGGGCGCTTGCTTGAGCGGCTCCGGCGCCTCGCCGAAGCGCGCCAGCGACAGCGTGGGCGGCATCACGGTATTGTGGGCGAGGACAAGGAAATCGTCCCCCTCCTCGTCCGGCGCGAGGAACCAGTTGCTGTCGTCGGAATCGAGCGCCCGGATGTCCAGCGTCGCCTCGCCCGGGAAACCTGTGAGCGGCACGCTCCGCCACACCCCGTCCCGATGGCGCGCGAGCACCAGCCGCGACCGCACATTGTCGAGCAGCTGCAGCGCGATCGCCCCCCCGGCCAAGTCGAAGCCCTGCAGGAAGCATCGATCCCTGGGCTCGAACAGGACGGTGAAATCGCGCCCGCCCGCCATGAAGGCGTCGAAGTCGATCACCAGCAGCGCGCCGGCCGGATAGGTCGTGTCGCCGGCCGCCCAGTCCGAGCGCAGATTGACGATCAGCCAGTCGCGGCGCACGGCCACGACGGCGTCGAGCGGCACCTCGACTTTCCGCAGCGCGCCGGGCGCCTCCTCGACCAGCAGCTCGTGACGGATGAAATCGAGGCCGCGCATGTAGAACGTGCGCGGCCTTGCGGCCTGATGGTTGCGCCAGCCCGAAACGAACATGTGCTCGCGCGCGCCCTCGAACACGATCGGCGCCTCGCCGAACGGCGTCCCGCGCCGCCACAGCCGCACGGTGCGGGCATAGCCGGACGTGGTCTCGAAACTGGCGCCACCGAGCGCGGTCGCGACCAGCAGTCGGTCCGGATCGAGCCAGTCCGCGCTGCCCTTCGCCTCCGGCAGCGTAAAGCCCTCGGCAATGAAGCGCTTCTCGGCCAGGTCGAACTCGCGCACCACGATCGCGTCGGCGCCGCCGCGCGAAAGCTGCACCAGGCCGCGCCGGTATTCGGGCGGCTGCGCGACGCAACCGTGCCACACCCAGTCCTCGCCCTCCTCGCGCGCCAGCGCGTCGAGGTCGAGCACGGTCTCCCATCGTGGCTCGGCGTTGCGGTAATCCGCGAGCGTGGTGCGCCGCCAGATTCCCTTGGGGTGTGCGGCGTCCTGCCAGAAATTATATACGGCGTCGCCGCACTGGTTGATCCACGGAATGCGGTCGTCGGCGTTCAAGAGATCGAGCAGCGTGCGCCGGTCCTGCTCGAACCGCTGGTCGCAGAGCGCAGCTTGCGTCTCCGCATTGCGCGCCTCGACCCACGCGCGCGCCTCCGCGCTGTCGAGATCCTCCAGCCACTGGTAGGGATCGTCGTCCTCGCGGCTGCTGTCGATCTGCGACATGCGACGACCTCACCGCACAGGCAGATCGAGGTTGAGATCGGATCGCCGGCCGGTCGCGTGGTCCGGCTCGGATGCGATCGCGGCGAGTCGCGCGGCATGCAGGACCGCCACCGTCAGCACGACCATGGCCATGCCCTGGTGCAGAAGGGCGAGCGCGATCGGCGCTTGCTGCAGCAGCGTCGCGATGCCGAGCACGGCCTGGATCGTGACGGCGCCGGCGAGCACGAGCGCGCCGGTCACCGCCGGTCCATGCCGCAGCCTGCGCGCCGCATCGGCGGCGTGGAGGAGCGCCGCAATCCACAGTCCATAGGCGAGCATGCGGTGATTGAACTGCACGGTCAGGTCGTTCTCGAAGATATTGCGCCAGGCCGGCGTCAGGAACAGCAGCCGATCCGACGCCGGAACGAATGCTCCATCGATGCGCGGCCAGGTGTTGTAGGCGAGCCCGGCATCGAGCCCCGCGACCAGCGCGCCGAGGTAGATCTGGACGAGCACGAGGGCGAGCAGCGCCAGCGCACTGGCGCGTATGCGGGCGGGCGCGGGTGCGGCCAGCGGCGCGTGCGGCCCCAGGCGCTGCGCCGTCCACAGCAGCGCCGCGTAGATCACGCAAGCAAGCGTCAGGTGGAAGGCCAGGCGGTATTGCGACACGCTGATACGGTCGGCGAGACCGGAGGCCACCATCCACCAGCCGACCGCGCCCTGCAGTGCGCCGAGACCGAAGATCGCCCACAGCCGCGCGCGCAGCCGCGGATCGATCCAGCCGCGCCACAGGAACCACAGGAACGGAAGCAGGAAGGCGGCGCCGACCGCGCGGCCGAGCAGCCGGTGCGACCACTCCCACCAATAGATCGTCTTGAATTGGTCGAGCGTCATCCCGCGGTTTTGCGCCTGGTACTGCGGGATGGCCTGGTATTTCTCGAACTCGGCCTGCCACGCGTCCGACGTGAACGGCGGCAGCACGCCGGTCACCGGCTTCCACTCGACGATCGACAGGCCGGATTCGGTAAGCCGCGTCGCGCCGCCGACCAGCACGGTCGCGAACACCAGCGCGGCGACGGCCAGCAGCCACCAGCGGACGGCACGGGAATGGGATTCTGTGGCGGCGGGCACGCGCGACGATCTCGGGATTGCAACGGCGGCGCGGACCATATAGTCGGGCGGCCGGCACCGCAACGTGAGAGCGATACCCGCTCATGTGCTCATGCCCATCCGCGTCCGCAAGCTGATCGGAACCATCGCGCTGCTCGCATTGGTCACGGTGTGGGCGCTGCTGGCGATGGCGCTCGCGCAGCTGATCCTGCCCACCGCCAGCGGCGCGATCGCCTTGCTTTACTATGCGGTCGCGGGACTGGGCTGGGTGCTGCCGGCGATGCCGTTGATTGCCTGGATGCAGCGCCCGGACCAGTAGCGCTTCGCGCGCCCCAAAACCTACGCCGCGTCCACTCGCGCGAAGCCGTTCCACAGTGCGGTGGCGGCGCCCGACATCAAGACCTCGACGTAGCGCAAGCGCTGGTATTCGCCGTTGAGCGAAAGCCGCGGCAGCGCCGTGAGGTGTTCGCCGTGCTCGGGAAACAGCACGCCGGGGCGCGTGGTGACGGCAGTCTTGAATCCGATCTCGCGCGCGATGCGAAACTCCCGCGGACCGGCCGAAGTCGGATCGCCGATCGGATAGGAGAAGTGCGCCGGCCGAGTTCCCAGTTTCCGCTCGATCGCGACGGCGCTCGCCGCCATCTCATGACGCGCCGCGGACTCGGAGGTCTTCTTGAGCATCACGTGATTGACCGTGTGGGCGCCGATGGTGACCAGCGGATCGGCGGCCAGCGCCTTGAGCTCGTCCCAGCTCATGCACAGGTCGTTGCAGAGCGCCGCCACGTCGACGGCGTAGCACTGCGCGAGAGCGTTGACGCTCGCGCGCAGCTCCGCCTCGCTCTCGAGGCCGCGCAGCCACCAGTAGATGGCGTCGAACGTCTCCGCCTTCGCCGCCGGCGTTGCGCACTCGAATCGCTGCTCCGCCCCATTCATCGGCAGCGCGACCCGCGCGTTGGCGGCGATCACCTTCTCCAGCACCAGCCACCACAATTCGCCCTGCCCGTCCGCAAAACTCGTCGGCACATAGATCGCGAACGGCACGCCGCACGCCTTGAGGATCGGGTACGCCCACGTCTTGTTGTCCCGATAGCCGTCGTCGAAGGTGAGGCAGACGAAGCGGTGCGTGAAGTCGCGCGCGATCAGCCGCCGGTGCATCTCGTCGAGGGAGACGAACTCGATGCCGGCGCGCTGGAGGCTCTCGATTACGGCCTCCAGGAACGCCGGCGTCACCTCGAGCAGCCGGTTCGGCTGGAAGGCGGCCGGCCCCGTTGGGCGCACGTGATGCAGCGTCAGGATCGCGCCGACGCCGCCAAACAGGTTTCGCAACGCTCGATAAGCTCCTGTGAAATAAAGAGCTTCGAGACCCGTTCTGATGACCGCTTGCCGCATCGTATCGTCACACCTGAGCGTTCGTGTGTCTCGCCCGAAGGACGCACGCCATGGCCTGCTGGATCATCCCAACGAGGCCTCGGCTCACGCCCGAGGGCCTTAAGGATGACGGTCATGTCGATGCCGCCCGCATGAGGAGGATTCCAGGGTTGCGTTGACGAATCTTTACGAACTTCGGCGTAGGCACGGGACGCTTGGAGACGCGGCCCGCTCCCATGGCCTACCCCGATCAGTCCATCGTTCACGCCCGTGTCGAGCACGGCGAGGCGCGGGTGCGCCCGCATGCACGAGGCGGAGAGCTCTCCATCGCCCCCGAGCGCGACCTGCAGCTATCGGTCACCGGCAACCTGCGTGCGATCGAGCAGGAATGGCGCGCGTTCGAGCAGCACGCCGACTGCACGGCCTTTCAAAGCTTCGATTGGCTGTCGACCTGGCAGCAATGCGTCGGAGACCGCACGGGCGTGGTCCCCGCGATCGTGACCGGACGGAATGCGTCCGGCGAGCTTCTGTTCATCCTTCCGCTTGCAACGCGGCGCGCGCGGCTGGCGCGCGAGCTGACGTTCCTCGGCCGCGATCTCGGGGACTACAACGCGCCGCTCTTGGCGCCGGATTTCCCGCGCTTCCCCGCCGCCGCGAACTTCCCGGCCGCATGGCAAGGCATCCGGGACCTGCTGGGTCGGCATGCCCAGCACCGCCATGACGTGATCCTGCTCGACAAGATGCCCGAGCGGATCGGCGGGCAGCCCAACCCGTTCCTGCAGCTCGACGTCGTGGCGAACCCGAGCGGTGCCTACCTCACTGCGCTCGCCGAGGATTGGGAGCTGTTCTACTCCGCCAAGCGCTCCTCGGCGACGCGGCGGCGCGACCGCACCAAGCGCAAGCGGCTGGCGGAGAGCGGCGAGGTCCGCATGGTGACGCCGGAAGCGCCGGACGACGTCGCCCGCACGGTCGACGTCTTGGTCGCTCAGAAGCGCCGGGCGTTCGCGCGCATGGGCGTCGGCGACATCTTTGCCCGCCCGGGATACCGCGATTTCTTTTCGGAGCTCGCCGCGCGCGCACCGGCGCTCGTCCATGTCAGCCGTCTGGAGGTCGGGCCGACGTCGGCCGCCACCAACCTCGGCCTCACCTTCCGCCGCCGCTACTATCACGTGCTCGCAAGCTACGACGAGGGGCCGCTGTCGCGCTTCGGCCCGGGAGCCGCGCATCTGCACGAGTTGATGCGCTATGCCATCGCCCGCCACTGCACCCATTTCGATTTCACCATCGGCGACGAACCTTACAAGCGCGACTGGTGCGATACCGAGACCAGGCTGTTCGACCATGTCGGCGCCGCGAGCGCGCGCGGCCGGCTCGTCGCCGCCGGTGCAATCGTCGGACGCCGAGCGAAACGCGCCATCAAGCAGTCGCCGCTGCTCTGGTCGATGCTCACGCGCGTGCGTTCGTCCGTCGGCGCGATGAAGACCGCACCAGCCGTGGAGCCGGAAGCAACTGCCGAGCGCCGGTCGACCGAGCCCGGCTGATGCCTCACGCCAAGCAAGTCGCGCCGGTTGACCCGGTTGAGACGATTGCCGAGGGCGGTCGCCACACGGTCGAGATCGTCGACACGATCGACGCCGGCTGGGACGCCGTCATCGCCAATTTCGCCGACCACTGCCTCGAACAGACCGCATCCTACATGCTGACGCGCTGGGGCAGCTCGCGGCTGTGCGGCATATTGGTGCGCGATGTGGTCTCGACCGAGCCGGAGGCGGCCGCGCTGGCCGTGGTCGCGGCGCTGCCGGTCGTCAAGCTCGGTCTCGCCTACATCAAGTTCGGTCCGCTGTGGCGCCGCCGCGATCATCCGGCCGAGCCCGACTTGCTGGCGACCGCCCTTGCGGCGTTGAAACACGAGTTCGCCCGCATCAGGGGCCTGCTGGTCCGCGTGATGCCGCCTGCCGATCCCGACTATGCGCGCGAATGGGCGCAGGCGACCGCCGCCGCCGATTTCGCGCTGCATCGTCCGGCGGAGTCCCCGGCGCGCTATCTCGTGGACTTGACGCTGGGGGCGGACGAGCAACTCGCCAGCCTCGGGACCAAATGGCGTGCCAACCTGCGCAAGGCCAACAGCCCTGCGCTCGAAATCAGCGAAGTCGACCCGCAGGCCCAGTTGCCGGCTTTCAAGGGGCTGTACGGCGCGATGGCCGAGCGCAAGCAGTTCGTCGACCGCCATCACATCGACGCGCTGCCCGCGTTACTATGAGGCGAGAAAGGAAGTGTTTCGCAAGCACGGCGCACGCACCGCCTATACGTTTCGCGACAAAAAGCTCGTGCCCATTATGTACAGCGAGCGGATGCACACCCAGGGGCCGGCGCGGGACTTCAGGCGCTTCGCCACTGCCTGGGAGCTGCGGCACAGCACGGTCCCGTTCGGCGACGGACACGGCAATGTTTTCCCAGTGGTGGACGAGAACATGGTGGTCGTCGGCCATTACGGGTCGTTCGACGCGTCTCAAATTTTCGTACCCGCGGATCTTCCGACGGACGGCAGGGTCGAAGAGGTGAGCTCCGGGGGCAGAGTTCTACACGGGGAAAAATGCACAATGTGTACGTCCCCGGGCAGCGCTTCGTGCGTGTCGTCAAGACAAAGCTGTCCCTCAAGGACATGTTGGAAGTGGAAGTTCCGATTTTCGCGAGCAGGCACGACGAGGCGAGCTACCGAAGCCGCGGTTACCAATCCTATGATGGATACAACCGGCCGCAGCTGAGCGTCACCGTGGTGACCGACATCGAAGGCCGGGTGGTGCTCTACGTTGACTCGCGCGACAAGGATGGGATCACGCCTTCCGCGTTCAGTCCGCTCGACCTGATCAGCGTTGCGAAGCTGGTTATGCTCGGCGTCTCGGCCGCGGCCGGCGCGTTGACGGTGCGCACGCTGATCCGCCGCAGGGCCGCCAAGGCGCTGGCTCAATCCGCAAAGCGCGAATTGGGAGCAGGCGCCGGCACCCAGGCCGCCCAGCAGGCCGCCCAGGTGGCGAGCAGGATTCCGGTGCAGGCCCGCAAGGTCACTACGGCGGACTTCCTGAAGTGGGAGAAGGAAGGCGGTCACATCGTGCAGAACCATGGCCCGCAGCTGACGGAAAAGAAGCTGAAGGAGCGTGTGCTGAAGCAGGAGAAGAACATTCCGAACCCGGCCAACAGGCCGCGCATCGGCGGCGAGGTGCCAAAGGATCTCCGCGTCTGGCAGGGCCATGACGCGATGGGAGCATCCAGGTGGGACTCCGACGAGGTCATGGAGCGCACAATCGGCGACTTTATCAACAGGCACCTCGAGCAGATTCGCGCGACTATAAGGAACGGCCAGGAGTTTACCCGCGCGAATTATCGGGTCGGCCGCAATACCGGACAGGGGTGGGTCACGACTTACGAGAAAAAGAAGGCCGAGTCCTTGATGTTCTACAAGGAGGACCTCGACGGCATGACAATTGTGATCCGGGCGAGAAAAAACCATGTGCCGACGAAGGACGATCCTGAAGGATGGTACGTGCACACGGCGTATCCGGCCCCAGGTATGCATTGAGGGATGGCGCGGGCGGCGGCTGGCTGAACCGCAGCCGGCGGGATGGAGTCCAAGTACGGGTCCCCTTTCAGGAGGGAAGGCGATGGCGGCATTCAGCGAACTGTGGCCGCTCGGCGGCGTCGGGCCCTGGGAGGGCTCGGTGTTCATGATGCTGCCGACGGGCGGCGCGAACCTGGTGATCCTTGAGGGCGCAAGCCTGCGCCAGCTCGACTACGACCGCAACAAGCTCGACCTCACGGAAGTCACCAACGAGAACAAGCTCAAGGTCGGCAAGGGCCTGCACGAGGAAGTCGCGGCTCGCCTGAAGCCCGCGCTCGGCGCACTGAAGAAGGACGCCCACCTGCTGATCGTGCGCAAGAGCCGCGGCACCGAGGACAATGTCACGGTCGGCAAGGGCGGGCCGGTGAAGCTGCAGGTCGGCATGTGCCCGCCGCGCAGCTACAAGCTCGCCTTCAAGTTCATGCAGCACGACACCAGCACGCGGCCGAGCAAATGGAAGCCCGAGAATGCGCAGGGCTGGCTCGACAAGCTCAACGCGATGTACAGCGCGCAGGCCAACATCACGTTCGAGATGGCCGAGAAGCCCGACTATTTCACGGTCCCGACCGCGCTGGGGCAGCCGATCAACAACAAGGCCTTTGAGGCCCACATCGTCGACCACAAGACCAAGGTCACGACCGAGAAGGGCAAGCCGCCGGTGCTCACCGTGTTCCTGGTCGGCAAGTGGAAGGACGACGGCGACCACCCGAACGGCACGTTCTTCTTCGACCATGACGTCGCGGTCCTCACCGACGAGCCGAAGCATTCGAACCCCGACATCGGGACCGAGCCGCTGGTGCTGACGCTCGCGCATGAGATCGCGCATTTCATCCTGCAGCACCGCGGCTTCCGCAACCAGTCGCACCACCACAAGCGCGCCGGCATATTGCATTCGACCGCAAGCCAGAGTGCGCGCTTCGACAAGCAGCTGATCAACAACCTCAATCCGTATTGAGGGCGAGCAACGCAAACGCAATGGGCGAACGGGCGCGGTCCGCGCGATGGTGCAATCCGATTTTCAGAGTGGGGTATTGGCACCAAGCGGACCTGCAAACAGCTCGGGCCGATGCCCGATGAGCAAGCGGGAGCGGACACCACGCCTGACGCGCCGGATGCCGTGACAGACACACAATAGCTTCGTACCGTGTAGCGTGCTCGCTGGCGGCATTATGAAGCGCGTCATCCTGCTCAATCCGAATACGGATCCCGCCGTCACGGCGGACATGGTGGCTATTGCTGGCGCAGCTGCGCCGCCCGGCATTGCGATCGAAGGGGCCACCGTGACGTCTGGCGCTCGCCTGATCGTCGATGAAACAACGCTCGCGGCGGCTGCGGTTGCCGTGGCCCACCATCTTGCCTCGTTGCCGTCGGCCGACGGACTGATCGTCGCGGCCTATGGCGATCCAGGGGTCGACATCGCGCGGGCGCGGTTTCCCGCAACCGTCGTCGGCATCGGCGAAGCCTCGATGTTGGAGGCGTCTGCCAATGGCCGGCGGTTCTCGGTCGTCACGACGACCCCGGCCCTCGTACGCGCGATTGCGGCGCGGGCCGAGGCGCTCGGGTTGTGCCGCGAATTTGCCGGCGTGCAATTGACCGAGGGAGATCCCACAGAACTGACCTACCGGCCTTCCGAGCTTATCCGTCGTCTGGAGCTCGCCGTCGGCCGTGCCATCGCCGAGGACCGGGCAGAGGCCGTGATCATCGGCGGCGGTCCACTGGCCGCGGCGGCGCGCGAGCTGGCGCCGCGGTTTGACGTGCCGATCGTCGAGCCGATCCCGACGGCGGTGAAGCGCCTCACCCGGCAGTTGGCTTGAATGACTGCGCGGTGGATGAAGTAGCCCATACAACGCAAGCTCTTTTCGACGATATGCGGTGATGGCCGCCGCGCGGCGCACCTCGTGCCGCGCCTCGCGGTGGTCAGTCGATCGTGCCTGGTTGACGAGCTTGCTTCCCAAACCCGTCGCGGCGACGCCGCTCACCCCTGATCGGTGTGGGAAATGCGTGCGCCGAGCTCGGGCGCCAAGCCGTGCGTCGGCTTCGGATCGGGCCGACGGAACGTTCCCTTCGTCGCTTTTCGCGGCTGCAGCGACACCAGCCCTTCGGTCTGTTTCACGGCGGCCGCCGCCTGATCTACAAGCGGAACGGGAATCCGGTCGGCTACCTTGCCGGCCAAGCCGGCGAGAGGCGCCCCGCCGAGAATGACGACGTCGGCGCCGTTCTCGTCCACGGCGCGGTTGGCTAACTCGATCAGCAGGTCCTGCTTCTCCTCCTGCACGTCCGCAACCGAATGGATCGCGCTGTCGAGCATGCGGATGCCGGCGCAGCGCCCGCTCAAGCCGTGCATCTCCACGCACTCTTCGTACCAGGGCACCAGCGCCCGCGCGAAAGTCACGATGGCAAAGCGTCGGCCGAGCATGCAGGCGGTCAGCATCGCGGCTTCTGCCATGCCGACGACCGGAATATCGAAGAGCTCGCGCGCTCCATGCAGCCCCGGATCGCCGAACGCCGCGATTATCGCGGCATCGGCCGATCGATGGTGCGCCGCCAGCATTTCCAGGACGACGGCGCCGCCGATCTGCGCCTCGGCGCGGGTCGCAATGTACGGCACGCCGCGCGGCGCGGTGAGGGGGATGAGCTCGGTTCCTGGCGCGGCGGCGGCCCGCCCTGCTTCGGCGAGCCGCTGCGTTATCGGCTCGCTTGTATTGGGATTGAGCAGAAGGATGCGCATCGCGGGCCATCTCCATCGTTGCGTGTCTCGGCGCGTCAGTGCCTCATTTCCGGGCGTCCTGCACGTTCATGGCAGTTGCATCGCACGTGCGCCGCCCTAGAATTCATCCATCGAATTTCGACCGCGATCCGGCCTTCGCCAGCCCCAGAGGAGTGCAGCAGCCATGACCCGTGCAGGAGAAATCAGTCGTCGCGCCGTGCTCAAGAGCGCGAGCTTTGCAGCCTTGGGACTCGTGGCGGCGCCGTCGATCGTCCGGGCGCAGACGAAAGAGATCGTGATCGGCGGCGCGGCAAGCCACAAGCCGTGGGTCGAGAGCATCGTCCAGCCGCTGTTCGAAAAGAAGTACAACTGCCGCATCGTCTACGAGGGCACGCGCTCGCTGGTGAACCTCGAAAAAATGCAGAAGAACAAGGACAAGCCGTATCTCTCGGTCGTGCAGATGGACGATCCAGTGATGATCCTGGCGGTCAGGGAAGGCCTGCTAGAGAAATTGACGACCGCGAAGGTGTCGAACCTCGCAAATATCCGCGCCGGCGCGGTGCACATGGACGGGATGTGGGCCAACTATCTGTCGCCCTGGCAGGGGATCGCCTACAACAAAAAGGCATTGCCGAACGGCGTCGCCTCCTGGGTGGAGCTGTGGGACCCGAAATACAAAGGCCGCATCATCCTGCCCTCGCTGCAAAATACCGAAGGCCTTGCCAACCTTTTCATCGCGTCGCACCTTGCCACCGGCAAACCGATGGCCGAAGCGCTCAAAAACCCCGAACCGGGGTTCGAGCACCTGGCCAAGCTCAAGCCGAACCTGCTCACCGTCTACACTCAGATGCCGCAGGCCTTCAATCTGCTCGAGCAAGGTGAGGCCTGGATGATCGGCAACGCGCTCTCCTCCTTCGCGCTGCAGCGCAAGTCCGACGGTGCGCCGATCGACCTTGCGGCGCCGAAGGAAGGCATTTTCGCAAGCCCATCGGGAATCTGCGTGGTCAAGGGTGCCCCGGCAGCCGATCTCGCCTTCGCCTATGTCAACGAAATGCTGGGTGCAGAAATCCAGAGCAAGATCTCGGGACCGACATTCGCATTGCCGACCAACAAATCTGTACCGAACCCGCCCGGAATGCCGACTGATGTAACGCTGCATTCCCTCGACTGGGCTTATGTGGCTGAGAACCGAACCGAATGGGTGAAGCGCTGGGACCGCGAAATGGCCATTTGATCGCCGGCCCGAGATGGGGGCGGCGCCGCTGCGGTGGCGCAGACGTTTTCGGGCAATAGATGACCAACAGCGGCGCTTTTCTCGACATCAAAGGAGCTGAAAAGTCGTTCGGTGCAGCGCGCGTGCTCCGTGGCGTCAACATCGCCGTGGGGCGGGGTGAGTTCGTCTCGCTACTCGGCCCTTCCGGCTGCGGAAAGACGACTTTGCTGCGCATTATTGCGGGCCTGCTCGTGCCTGACGCCGGTCGCGTACGACTCGACGGCGAAGACATTACGCGCAGGCCTCCGCACCATCGGGACGTCGGGGTGGTTTTCCAGAACTATGCCTTGTTCCCGCATCTGACGGTGGCGGAAAACGTGGCGTTCGGGCTCGAAGCGCGGCGCATCAGCCGAGACGAGACGCAGCGCACGGTCGCGCGCTTCCTCGACCTCGTGCACATGCGCGAGCTGGAGCACCGGTCCGTGAAACTCCTGTCCGGCGGCCAGCAGCAGCGCGTTGCGGTGGCGCGCGCGCTCGCCGTGCGGCCGAAACTACTCCTGCTCGACGAGCCCTTCAGCGCGCTTGATCGCAAGCTGCGAGAAACCATGCAGATCGAGCTCAAGCGGCTGTTGCGCGAGCTGCAAACGACGGCCGTGTTCGTCACGCACGATCAGGACGAGGCGCTGATCATGTCGGATCGCGTCGCCGTCATGAACGAAGGCGGGATCGAGCAGTTCGCCGACCCGATCACGATCTATCATCGTCCGGCGACGGCTTTTGTCCTCGGCTTTGTCGGCCTGTCTACGCGAATTTCCGGGAAAGTCGCCGAAAACCGTGGCGATGGCGTCGTCGTCGAAACCGCGCATGGAACGATCGAGGCCACGGGAAGCGTGCCGCGCGGGCAGCACGCGTTCATTTGCGTCCGTCCCGAGCGGATGCGGATCGACCCGGAGCTTCCCGCCGATAACCGGATCGAGGCCTCGCTTCGCGACATCGTGTTCCAGGGATCGAAGATTTAGCTGCATTTCGAAGCGTCCGAGCCGGACCAGATCCTGGTCGAGACCTCGCAGTTTCCCGCAACGCGCCTTGAGCCGGGCGCCAAACTCAACGTCGGTTTTGCCAAGGCAGACACGATGGCGTTTCCGACGGGCAGAACGCTATGACACGCACGCCGGCGAGCACCCGCCAGCCGCCTCTCGACCGGGTCGCGCTGCTCGCCGTGCCCGCCGTGGCCTATCTCTTCTTCGTCTACGCCCTGCCGCTCATCTGGCTGCTCGGACGGGCCATCACCGGGCCGACCGGCTTGACGCTGGAACCGCTCGCTTCGTTCTTCGCCGATCCTTTCAATTGGCGCGTCATCGCAAACACGCTCAAGGTCGCCGCGATGGTGACGCTGATATGCCTGCTGATCGGATACCCGACGGCGTTCGCCCTTGCCTGGGCGAGCGGGTGGACGCAGATCGTGCTGCTCGCGTCCATTATCCTGCCGCTCTCGATCGGTGTCGTGGTGAAGGCGTTCGCCTGGCAGATCGTGCTGCGGCGCGATGGCGTGCTCTCGGACTTGATCATGCGCCTGGGGATTTGGGACGCGCCGCCCCGGCTGCTGTTCACCGAAACCGGCTTGGTGCTCGGCGCCGCCAATGTGTTCCTGCCGTTCATGATCCTGCCGATCTATTCGGTGGTGAAGCTCATCGACCCGCGCTTGAACGAAGCCGGTGCGACGCTCGGGGCGGCGCCGCTCTACCGGTTTGCGCGCATTACCCTGCCCCTGACCCTCCCGGGCGTCGTGACCGGCATCGCCTTCGTTTTCTCGCTCTCGGTTTCCATGTTCGTCATTCCCACCCTGCTTATCGGCGACCGCTTTCAAACGCTCGCCACCCTGATCGGTCGATCCTTCCTGCTGATGCGCAACGAGCAGCTCGGTTCGACGACGGCGACCGTCCTGTTGGTGCTAGCCGTTTCGATCGTGATCGGTTCGACCTTTGTGGCGCGCAAGATCGGCAGAAGCACATGACGGCGTCGGAAAGAGCCGCGATCGTCGCCGTATGGGCTGCGGCGGGGCTCGCCGTCGTCTTTCTCATGACGCCCCTCATGGTGACAGTCGCGGTATCGTTCGGGTCGTCATCGGTGTTCACGCTGCCGCCTCCCGATTGGTCGCTCCGGTGGTACGAGCGGCTGCCGCGCACCAGTGGGCTCGTGTCGTCGGTGCTCACCTCGCTCGAGATCGCGGCGCTTTCAACGCTGATTGCGCTTGTTCTCGGCACATTGTGCGCGATTGCGCTCGTGCGCGGACGTTTTCCGGGGCGCGAGTCGATCGCGACATTCCTGGTCTCGCCGCTGATGCTGCCGGGTCTGGTGATCGGGATCGCCATGCTGCAGGGGTTTCGCGAGGTCGGTCTCAGGGACGCGTGGGCGAGCCTGCTGGTCGCCCACGTGGTGATCACGATGCCGTACGTGGTCAGAACCGTTCTCGGCGCGCTTTCGTTGTTCGACTTTTCGCTCGCCGATGCGGCGCGCACGCTCGGCTGCACCTATCCGCAGGCGCTGCGCAGGGTTTTGGTGCCGACGCTCGCTCCGGCGTTCCTCACCTCCGGCATGTTCGCCTTTCTCGCCTCGATGGACAATTATCCGATCTCCATTTTCTTCACCGACGCCTGGACCAAGACGCTGCCGATCCAGATGCTGCAATACGTCGAGGAAAGCCCCAACCCGACCATCGCCGCCATCTCGACGGGCTTGATCCTGCTCGCGCTGCTGACGCTGTTCATCGGCGATCGTCTGGTGGGATTGCGCCGGCTGGCCGATTTCTGAGGACCGAATGCATGACCAGCAACCTGCCGCCTTGTGAACGGAACTTTCGCGGCTATGGCGGCGTGCCGCCTCCCGTGCGGTGGCCGGGCGGGGCGCGGCTTGCGGTGTCCGTCGTCGTGAACATCGAGGAGGGGGCTGAGCTGTCGCTGTCGCAAGGCGACGAGCGCAACGAGCACGTGTATGAGGCGGTGGAGAAGGTCGAGGGCGCGCCCGACCTCTGCATGGAGAGCCATTTCACCTACGGCACCCGCGCCGGCTGGCCCCGCATCCGGGCCCTCCTGGGACGCTATGGCGTGCGCGCGACGCTCAATGCCTGCGGCCGAGCGATCGCCTACTCGCCGTGGATCGCGGCCGAGGCCGTCGCCGACGGCCATGAGATCGCCTCGCACGGCTGGCGTTGGGAGCGTCAGGTGCACATGACCGAAGCGCAGGAGCGCTCCGTGATCGCCAAGGCGGTTGCCGCATTGTCGGCGCCGACGGGGACGCCGCCCGTCGGTTGGCATACGCGCTCGGCGACCTCTCCGAACACCCGCCGGCTGCTCGTGGAGCACGGCGGATTCTTGTACGACTCGAATGCCTATGACGACGATCTGCCTTATGTGGAGACGGTTCTCGGCCGTCCGCATGTCGTCCTCCCCTACGCTTTCGACACCAACGACATGCGCTTCTACAACAACGGCGGATTCGTTTTCGCCGACGATTTTGCGCGCTACTGCCGCGAGGCGCTGGACCGCCTTTACGAGGAGGGTGCGACGCAGCCGCGGATGCTGTCCATCGGATTGCACCTGCGCATCATCGGCCGCCCGGCGCGGATCGGTGGACTTGAACAGTTCCTTGCCTATGCGGCGGCGCGGCCGGGCGTCTGGTTCGCGCGCCGCGACGAGATCGCACATGCCTGGCGGGCGGGAATCGGGCTCGCGCCCTGGAGCTCGTCGCCGCCGATGTCGGAGTTCGCGGCATGAGCGCCGAGGATCCGCGCGCTGCATGCGACCTGCTTCTGGTCGGGGGGCTGGTGCTGACATTGGACGCCGCCGACCGCATCATTCCGGACGGCGCAATTGCAGTCGCGGCCGATCGCATCGTCGACATTGGGCCGCGCGCCGGCGATCGAGCCGCGCTGGCGCGCGCGCGGCCGGAGCGGATGTTATGCCTTCAGACGGACTATCGCCTGTCAGCCGAGTCTTTCACCCACCGTTATACAAATCATTTCTCCCGAAGACCCGCCTTCCGCAGGCCATCGACCGAATGTTCACTGTCCTCTTCGTACCTGCACACAGCGGCCAAGCGCCTGTGTAGTTCAAGTGTAAATTTCGGATCGATTCGCAATGCTGCGGCGAGTTCGGTCTGAGCCTCATCAAATCGCTTTAATTGCGCATAGTTGGCAGCACACCAGTGGCGAGCGCCCCGAGAATTTGGCGCTCGCGAAGCGGCTTCGCGAAAATGGGGTAGCGCCTCCGAATACTCCTTGAGCATGTAGTAAGCCACTCCCAGCCAAAGTGCTGCCCGGGGCGGATAGAACGGGTCGGCGCGCATATGCGCTTGCGCGGCGTCCACCGCCCTGAGGTGATCCCCAGCCATCACAAATGTCATGGCGAAACGCCAGTCCGTATAGTTCGGGTTCAACGCTACGGCACGTTCGAGCTGCAACGATCGACGCATCGTGGTGTCGCTTGAATCCGAGTACAAAGCCCATTAGCGCGTGAGCGAGGGGAAGATGGGAATCAGATCGCAAGGCGTCGCAGGCTGATCGGTAAGCTCGCTCAAGGGCACTGGAATTGATGTAATCGGCATCCAAGGGTGCCTGGTAAGCGCAGATATAGGTGTCGGCGAGCAGCGCATGCGCGCGGGCATAGTTTGGCTCGATCGAGAGCGATCGCTCGAGTAGGCGCCGAGTCTCGTAAAGGTTCGCCGCCGTTGAGGGTGACAGCCACCATGCGTTCAGTGCCTCGGCGGCACGAAGGTAATAATCATAAGCCTGCCAGGTCGAAGCGGGCTTCAAGAGTGTGCGGTTGGCTTCCGCTTTGCTTACATGGGAAACCAGAGTAGTGACAATTCTCCGTGCGATTTCATCCTGAACGGCGAACACATCGTCAAGCTTTCGGTCGTAGCGCTCAGCCCAGCAATTCACACAGGTCGCGGCATCCGCCAGCTGCACCGTTATGCGAACGCGATCACCCGCGCGCCGCACACTGCCTTCCAGCAGGTAACGCACGCCGAGTTCGCGCCCTATCTGGCGTGCGTCGACCGACTTCTCCTTGTAGTGAAAGCTCGAGTTTCGGGCGATAACGAAAAGGTCGGAAAAACGCGACAGCTCCGTGATGATATCCGCGGTGATCCCATCGCTGAAATAGTTGTGGCTCGCCTCGCCACCGAGGTCCTTGAAGGGAAGCACTGCGATTGAGGGCTTGTCCGGTAACGCTGGCGGGAGTCTTGTTTCGTCGCCAGCGCTGGCGAATTCCTCATCTCGTTCTATAGCGCCAATAAAACGGACGCCCTTTTTTGAAAACGTCCTGATTAAGCGCTGATCCCTACCATTGTCGCCAATCGCGGAGCGCACGGCATTGACCCTGCTGCTAAGCGTCGATTCAGAAACGATGCGCCGATTCCAGACGGCCGCGATGAGGTCATCCCTGCTGACCACGCGCTCGCGGTTCCGGATCAGATACTGCAGCAGGTCAAAAATTTGAGGCTCGATCGGGATGAGATGGTCTGCACGGCGCAGTTCTCGCCGATCGATATCGAGCGAGTAGTTTTCAAAACTATAGCGCATCCGATTGATCTGCCTGTCTGCAGTCTCGTTACGGCACGGGAGTGAGGGAAATCTCAAGAATAATCGAAGCTTATCCGAAAGCGCGCGCTCGCACCAGCTGCTATGGGGTGTGCCCGTGGACGACCGCGGTTCGCCGAGGTCAGCAAAAGCAAGGCCCAGCTCATGAAACCCTTGACAATGCTTAACGTTGCCGCAGCAGGGGTCGTGTGCTTGGGAGTTTTCTCGGCCGTTGCCACTGACCGGCCGGTGCAACAGTGCATCAAGCTTTCGCCCGAGCCCGGCACAATCGACTCGATGTCGCCCTATGAGGCCGTGGTCCACGCCGGCACGCGAGAGGTCCTCACCGGAACCATGGCGTATGTGCTGGCGTATATCGAGCAGGCCGATGGCCGTGGCGGCACAGCGCTCGATCCGAACGTGAAGCAGATGTCTTTATTCCCGACAAAGAACGGGCTCTACGTCGTTCGCATTCTCGATCTGCCGCCTGGCCTCGGACTGCATGGCCCGTTCTGACCGGTGATGCCGCGTTGCCTGCATCAAGCTCGGTCGTGGTGTCGATCGGTACGATTAGTTGCCACCACCGTCGTCATGCTGTTGCTCCTCGCCGGGACAATCGCTTTCATCGGCGCCCCAGCAAGGGCCCATGATTGGTATCCAAAGGAGTGCTGCGGAGGGGGCGATTGTGCACCGGCCGACTACGTGATGCGCCGGGAGGATGGAAGCTACATCGTAATGGCACTTGGCACGTCCGTCCTGATCCCGGCAGACTACAATCAGTGGAGGATATCTCCCGACGGCCGAATCCATGTTTGCATCGGCGAGCATCTGATCTCGTGCGCGTTCCGCGGGTCGGGCGTTTGAGCCGTACGTCAGCTCATGGCACAACCGGAAGATCCGATCGGCTTCAAGAGAGTCCGTTCGTCAGGGTGAAGCGGACGGGCGCGATGCAGTCTGCCTCAGCCATCGGGGTGAGATCGCTGCGCGATCAAATAGGCCGCCGGCGGCTTGCCGGGAGAGCGCGCGCTCTCCCCGGGATGCCGGATCAGATCAAGAGATCGAAACCCTCGTGCACGATGGTGATGCTCTCCATCATGACGTCGCTGCCGCCGCCCGCGCCGGTGGGCTCGGCCGGGATGACGAGGTCCTGGTAAAGCACATGGTTGGACGCATAAGACGTATCGGCCGGGCGCAAACTCTCCATCGGCAGCAAGCCATCGGACGGATCGGGCGCCGTGTCGCCCGCGGCGAGCCGATCGAAGGCGAAGTCGTCGTCGGCTTCCGTCAAGTCGAGCTTGAACGTCAGCTCGTCGCCGGGACCGGAGGCGACCGACCTCACGCTGCCGTCGGCGAATACGAACATGGCCCCGCCGGGGTGGGACGCGTCGAGCGGCTCGCTGGCGCAGTCGGTGGTTTTCGTCACCAGGATCTCGTTGAGCGAGGGAGCGCTCGTCTCGCGGGCTGCTTCCGGCCCGATGGGGTCGACTCCGTCCAATTTGATGAACACCGGCATTGGGGTCCTCCGTTGCCGCGCCGGGCGTCGCCGGGCGCCTCACCAATTCGTCGCGGCCGCAACCGGGGCGGTTCAAACCGGCGGGGAAATCTTCGGATCTGGCAACATTCGCGTTCATCAAACTTTTCGCGGCGCCCGCGCGATCTCTCGCGCACCGGCAATGAACATCGGCGCCAGCGGGCTCAGGCTTCGGTTCCGCAAGCTCCGCCTTCCGCTCCGGCGGGGTAGAGCACCTGCGCAAGATAGACGTTGAGCGCAAATCCCGTCATGCCACCGCCGATCACCGACAGCGATTGGGCCGCCCAGACGATGACAAACGTTCGGAAACCATGGCTTGGAGGAATGTAAGTCATCGAAGGATTGTGTCGGATCGCAAGGCCTTGGTTGCTGGAGGACGGTCGCGCATCGAACCCTGGCGGGGCCAGGGAAGCATCTTCCGCGGCGACTCGCAGCCGACCCGGTGACGATCCGGCGCGTAAGCCACGCACTCGTTCCAATCCCGCCGCTTTGTCGGACGTGTCGTCGAGCGCACCTGTGTGACTAGTACCTCGTCACAGTGATTATGACTCTTTGGACGTGTCGGGATAGGCGCGGCCCATTTTGGTGCGTGCCTTGTCGGTTGTGAACATCCAATTGATACGGGCGCCAGCGGCATTTCGCTGTTGCTCCCAGGCGGCGATTTCACGGACCAGGCGCTTTGGGTCGTCGATCCTGCGGTCCAGGCACTGGCCGCGCAGGACGCCGATCTCGATCTCGACCATGTTGAGCCAGCTGGCGTGCTTGGGGGTGTAGTGGAACTCCAGTCGACGCAAGATGCGCCTTGCTTCGGCGGGCGGAAAGGCCTCGTAGAGCGAGCCGGCCGAGTGGGTCGACAGGTTGTCTTGGACGACGCGGATGCATTCGGCCTCGGGATAGTGCACATCGACGAGGTCGCGCATGCATTGGGCGTAGTCTTCGGCCGCGCGGCGGTCGGTGACCTTGACGTTTCGCCAAGGCCGGTTGACGTCGAGGCAGACGAAGAGATTGACGGTGCCGTTGCGGCGGTACTCGTAGTCGTACCGTTCGAGCTGGCCCGGCGCGGCCGGGATGGGCTGGCGCACCTCGCCGATGAGCTGGACCGGGCTCTCGTCGAAGCAAACCACCGGTCGCGTGGGATCGGGCGCCTCGGCATAGAGGTCGAGCACGTCTTCCATGCGGGCGACGTACTCGCCGTCGACCCGGGGAATGCACCACATGTCCCTGCGCCACGGCTTGAGACCGTTCTCAGCCAGCCGCCGGCGCACCGTCTCGCCCGACAAACTCTCGTGCTCCGTGAGCTTGACCATCTGGTCGGCCAAAAGCTCCAGCGTCCAGCGGGCGCGGCCTTCGGGAGGGTTCGCGCAGGCCGTCGCCACCAGCAGAGCTTCTTCCTTGCCGGTGAGCTTGCGCTCCGCCCCGGGGCGCTGCTCCTCGCTCAGCGCCCGTTCCAGATTGCCTTCCACGAAGCGCCGCTTGGTCCGGTACACGGTGGAGCCGCCCACCCCCACCGCACGAGCAATCTCCTCATCGCTGCTGCCCGCGTCGGCCGCCAGCAATATCTGGGCTCGCTTGAGCTTGCGGGCCGCTCGCTTGCCCCCGCTCAACAGCGTGGTGAGCTCACAGCGTTCGGCTTGGCTCAGCTCGACGCGATAACGTACATTCATCTCGGCCTCCCTGTTGGAGGCCCGGACGAATCGAAAAATGAATCAAAAATCAGGCGCCGCTCGCCACTCCAGCGCCCAAGACTTCACCGAAAAGCAAGGCCAGTATCTGGCCTTCATCTACGCCTATTCACGCATGTTCCGACGCCCCCCGGCCGAGGCCGACATGCAGCGCCATTTCCGCGTCAGTCCGCCCTCCGTTCACCAGATGGTTCTCACCCTCGAGCGAGCCGGTCTGATCCGACGCCAGCCAGGCGTCCCCCGAAGCATCAAACTGCTCGTCGCTCCGGAAGAACTGCCCATCCTAAAATGACCGAAAATCAACCAGTCAAAACCTCTGTGACGAGGTACTAGGGCGTTGTCTTCCTCGGCGCAAAGACAAATAGCGTCCCGATCCGCTCATACCCCACGCGCGGGTACAAGAGCGCCCCGGTATGACTCGCCGTCAGCACCGAGCACTTCGAGCAGCGGGCCCGGTCGTCCCGCAGCATTCGACTCAACAAGGCCTGCCCGATCCCACGCCGCCGGTGCGACGTGTTGACATGCATGTCCGCGCACCACGTCGCCCCCACCGCGTCCACGCTGCGCACGCGGCCCACGATTTTCTCCCCGTCGAGCGCCACATACTGCCGGAACGGAGCGTCGTCGCCGAGCAAGCCGTCAGCGATAGGCCGCGTTCGAGTTGCCTTGCCCAACCGCGCGGCCAGCTCCGGTGTACGCACCCGCTCGATCGCCACGGGAGATGGCGACTTTGGAATCCGCTTCAGTCGCTGCACGAAGAAGCCTTCCGTCGTGAGCAGCCGATAGCCCAGCGACCTGTAGGCGGACCGGGTCGGCTCGTCCGACTCTCCCTCCCCGATACATCGCGCACACAAAGAACCGTCCTCGCGTCTCCCGTCGTGCAATCGCATCCACTTCGCCGGGCGTCGACATGATGCGCAATCCACTCCTCCTTGCGATAATCGCGAGGGTTCCTGCGGGGAGCATCGCGCATCACCCACAACGGCCCGATCCTGCTGACTTCGTAGGGAAACGTGCGGCTTTTGCCGGCGCTATGCCCGCGCACGAACACCTCAATCGCGAATTCGATTTCGCGCTGCTCACTCTTCATGCGACAGACTACTGTTGCGTGCTTGTTCGGGACGACACGCGCTGAGCCCTTGTCGATGTAGGACGATAGCCGACCTGGCCCAGCGGCATGAGCACCGCCCCCGCTTGTTCCATTTGCAGTTTGGAAGATTCTTGGAGACCGCCGTGAACGAATTCCACGCGGAAGCCGGTTCACTTTTCGTCGAGGGCCACTGGCGCCACTGCTTCGTGCTGGTCGGGGTGCTATGGGGGCTGATGGCGGCGTCGTGGCAGCATCAACGCAGCGCGGCGCGGTCCCGGCCCGGACCCGCGAGCGGCCGCCCCCTTGCGCCGGCTGTGCCATCGCCTTAGACCTTCGGCGACGTCGGAGCGTAGCGCAGCCCGGTTAGCGCACTAGTCTGGGGGACTAGGGGTCGCGAGTTCAAATCTCGCCGCTCCGACCAAAAAACCCCGCTTCACCAATAAGATGCACCAACCGGTTTATGCTCGTCAGACGCTTAGACCATTAACTGGGTCCACCCTGGGTCCAAATCTTAACCCGATGGTCACCACGTAGCCCCATCGTGGCCAACTCCGATCATTGGAGGAGCCGATGGCCCAGGCCTGGAGGCGGCCGTCGAAGCCGCGGCTGCGAGCAACATGCGCTCGCGGTCCGACTACGTCCGTTCCGCCCTGCTTGGGGCGCTGCGCAGCGACGGCTTCGCGCCGACGCAGTTCACGGCGTAACGAGATTCCTGAAGCGCTGGGGCCCCCGGACATCGACGCGCGACGGAACTCGCGACAGCTCGGCGCCGGTGAGGTTCCGCGTCGTTGGGGTCAGAGCGTCTGAACCGGGCACCTCCCGGCACCTTCGCGAGCCGCAACCCCGGTGTCCGACTTTGATTTCAGTCCTTCAGATCAACGGCACGATACCGGAGATTTGCCAAATGATTTCGATACCGATTTAGTGCTGACAATATGGGTCGGCCTGCCGCTCACCCCGGTACTTGCGAGAGCTACAAGTCGATCGACGTGCGCGATTGGCAACGGCGGGGGTTGCTATACGCGGGTCAACGATTCTCATTGTCGTGGACCCGCGCTGGCGAGCCCTCTGGCGGCATCCGTGTCCGCACCGAAGCTGATGCGGTCGTCCTAATGTTTCGGTCGAGAGCCGCGGGCGCGACTGAGTGGAAGTATATCGAACAGCGCGTGCCGATCACCTGAACTCCGTGCACTCTTGGAGGCCATCGTCCCTGGTTTCGCTGCTCTGTGTCCACAGGCGGTCAAGGATGCGGCCGTCGTGTTTCAGTGTTGTACGGTGCAGGCGAATTATTGGCCTGCAGGCAATGCTACCGGCTCACCTATGCGTCCCAGCGAGAGGGCCGGCGCGACCGAAGCTTGGCTACAGCGCAAAAGATAAGGCTGCGACTTGGCGGCAGCCCGAACATGCTCGAGCCGTTTCCGGATAAGCCAAAGGGAATGCACTGGCGAACCTATAGCCGCCTTCCGACCCGGGCCGAAAAAGCTGCATCCTTAGCCTTGCCGCGGCGTAGGAAAGGAAGCGACCAATGGTAGGCGGCGCTATTTGTCGTCCTCCGGTTTGCTCACCACCTTGAACGAAGCGCCTTTATCTTTGTGCGTGAGCTTGAGGATTTCAAAGGCACTGGAGGTAGCGTCATCGAGCGAGAAGCCTTCGGCTAGCATCGTCTCCAGGTATTTTTCGACTGCAGCTCGGAATTCCGCTTCGCTCTCCGGGCTCGCGGGCATGTTCATCCTCCGAGTAATTGTGGGGATCGGAACATCGCCGGCCGCAGTCCGTCAACGCACGATCTGTTACCGTTCGTCGCACTCATCGGCCTCCCGGTCGCGCACGCGCTGCAGTCGGGCGAATGACACCCCGCCCCGTTATTCTGGCAGCATGTCCGCGTAGATCACGCCGCAAAAATCGGCGAGCTTATTGGCGACGGCCTTCGGACAGTCGGCGGCGAGGATCAATCGCAAGTCGACCATGTTCTGGTCCGGGCCATAGCGCTCAATCAGCGTCGCCTTGCGATACTGGCCGCGGCGCGGACACTTGACGCACGCAAGGTGGACCACGTCGAAGGGATAGTCGCGAAGGGCGCTGGACATGCCGGCCACGCTACCATGCCCCTTGCCGCCGCGCGGCGTGGGCAATGCGGCTGTCACGCGCAATGCACGGGTGTTACGCCCGAAACGAAGCAGATCAATCGCCACTGCGCGTAGATTTTCCAAATGATTTCGATACCTGAAGGGTTGCGACTAGGGAGGGGGGCGCGGGGTGGTCGAAGGAGGCGCTCGGCCAGACTGCGCGTAGATTCCCCAGGTGATTTCGATACCTGAAGGGTTGCGACTAGGGAGGGGGGCGCGGGGTGGTCGAAGGAGGCGCTCGGCCAGGCGACGACGGCCTGCCTCATCCGATCTGGATCTTCTGCCGAGACAACCAGCTCAAAGTCAGAGCGTTGCTCAGGGATGCTGCTTTTCGGCCTGAGTTCGAAGGCGGCTATAGGTTCGCCAGTGCATTCCCTTTGGCTTGTCTGGAAACGGCTCGAGCATGTTCGGGCTGCCGCCAAGTTGTAGTCTTATCTTTTGCGCTGTAGTCAGGCTTCGGTCGCGCCGGTTCTCTCGCTGGCTCGCATAGGTCACCTCGTAGCACTGCCTGCAGGCGAACACCGGGCCCGTACAACATCGCAACGCGACGGTCGCACCTCCGCCCACCGGAGCAAACCGGGCAGTGGAACCACGGCCGGTGACCACCAAAGTTGCATTCGGTCCAAACGATTGAGACGCGCTGTTCAATGGACCTCCATTCGGTTTCACCGACGTCTCGGACGCGGAACGCTTAAGGGCACCTCGAAAAATAGCCTCTCCGCCATTCGCTGTGCGAGTTTCATGCTTGATGTGATGATTCGGGAGGCGCGGATGGGTCAGCTCGGGTTCTTCGATGCGGACAAGCGGTTGTCGACATTGTCTGCGAAGGGCGATCCGCTTGAAGCCATTGATCGACTGGTTCCATGGGAGAGCTTTCGTGCCGCCATTGAGGCGGTGGTGCTGACGCCGGACGAGATGAGGAAGAGCAGCGCTGGCCGAAAGCCGCTTGATGCGATCGTGATGTTCCGGATGCTGGTTCTGCAAGCGCTCAACAATCTTTCAGACGAGCAGGCGGAATATCAGGTGCGCGACCGGCTGTCGTTCACGCGGTTTCTACGGCTGGGCATCGAGGACAGCATTCCGGACGCGACGACGCTGTGGCTGTTCCGCGAGAAGCTCGCCAAGGCTGGGCTGATTGAGAAGCTGTTCGAGCGTTTCGACCAGCATCTTGCGGCGCAGGGCTACCTGGCGCGTGGCGGGCAGATGGTTGATGCCACGATCGTGCCGGTGCCGAAGCAACGCAACAGCCGTGACGAGAACGAGACCGTGAAGGCCGGCCAGACGCCGGCGGAGTGGGAGAAGAAGCCTGCCAAACTTCGCCAGAAGGACCGTGATGCCCGCTGGACGAAGAAGCACGGCAAGAGCTTTTTTGGCTACAAGAACCACGTGAATGCGGACGCCAAGCACAAGCTGATCCGGCGCTACGAGGTGACCGATGCGGCGGTCCACGACAGCCAGCCGCTCGACGCGCTTTTGACCAAGGGCAACACGTCGACAGATGTGTTCGCCGACAGCGCCTATCGCTCGGCCGAAATCGAGGCCAAGCTCAAGGCTGACGGAGCATCAATCGCGGTCCACGTCCACGTATCGCCATAAGCCATGTCCTGCCGCTTCGCGCTCGGAACGTTCTTCTGCTTCGCGTAGGTGAACGACCAGATTTGGCAAGACTACGGCGGGGTGCTTTGCGGTGTGGGTGACAATGAAGGACCGCAAATAGCAGGATTATTCCTGCCATCTGGCCTTGGCCGCCTTCTTGGCGATCTCCCGCCGCTTGCTGGCAGACATGCCGCTTAGCGGTAAGCTTGGCAAGCGGGGCGTGTGACCCTGGAGATTTGGGAGCCCCTCCAACTGAAAACTATTTCACTTTTTCCCAAGTGAGCACGTTGATGCTCATCTTGCCGTCAGTGTGAAAACGAAACGGCGGCGTCGTATAGACCAGGCGCTCGCCGTCTCTTTTGACGGACCTTACTTGCGTCGTTCCGGTCCACGTCTCATTCATGGATATGTCGATGCGATGCTCGACTTGTTTGCCGTCGAATTTGTAGGTCCCGGCGTAGGCCGTCATCGTGCGCAGCAGGTCGGCGCGTTCCTGATCGGTCGTCTTTTCGATGCTCTCGGGTCTGGGGCGCGGGTGCCGGACGATGATCGCCATCATGCGCCCATCATTGCTGTAGGTGATGTACCCTTGCGGGTTTTTCACTGAGATGACTTCGCCAGTATCGACAATCGTCCGTTGCTCAACGACAAGCTTGTAGGTGCCAGATAGTTCGTTATCGGCGGCGAAAGCCGGACACGACGCATACATCCCGCCCAAAAGGGCGGCCGTAATGGATAGTCTCATGGCTTTTCCCCTTGCTGGCGATATGCGCATCCGCGCCACCATAGGAATGCTATCTGGTTTCATTGCCACAATCAAACTGAGACACTACCCGTGTTTCCATGAGTTGGCGTGTGTCGCGCCCGATTAGTCCAAACATCGCCTGCACCCAGTGTTGTTTGACTATGCGGTTCTCGGGCTCGTCGCCACTGCATACCCTCCAGGCTGCTATCGGAGGGCTGGAACCCTATTTGCTCCCGCGACGATCAAGCTTCCGCCGAACGATGCCCAGGGTCGGCCCGGCGACGGCGACGACTGCAACGACTGTCCGACGAGAGCCTGAAACGCCGGCTCGGGAGTTGAGTCCGTTTTTGGGCGACCGGGAAGCGGCACCCGCAGCTCAGCCGTCCTGTTGGGGGTTCAAGTGGGGAACCGAACCACGGCCAGGCACGGGCGCCATGCCGACCATACTCCCTGCATCTCGCCGGCGATAGCCCAGCAGAGGGCGATGCGATTTGACCGGTTGTCGCCAGCGTCGAGCGTGGTAGGACCGCTATCAGTGACTTAGACCTGAGCTAGACATCCGGCGGCAGGATCGTGGGTTGGGCCAGTGACAAGATTACTGTTCAACCAAAGCAATCCCACCTACACGGTTGTCGGTTCCTTGGTCTGAAACTCTGCCGTTGCCACCGACCACCACGTTGCCGGTTGTGCCTTGCTCGAGCACCACATCGCCAGCAGATGCATTGGTTTTCTCGAAGTCGTTGTCAGCGAGTTGGTTGTGACTGGCAGAGAATGGAGCAAGAGGAAACAGGCGGATGCCCGCCTGGACTGTACCTTCGATTCGGTTTTGTCCGATGTAGCTGCGCGACCCGGCGTGAAACACTGCTGTTGCCTCAGCGCCGCCGACGGTTAGGTGATTTCCTCGCAGGAAGGTCCCATCAGCCAGAGCAATGATCGCGATTGACGCTGTCCCCCTCGCACGTACGGTGTTGCTGACCACGATATGCGGTATTGCTCGACGGGGATCGGTCACGGCGTCACTACGATCAAGAAAATAACCGGCAAGGATTCCATTCGGTGTATTTGGAGTGGGGAATGGTATGCCCTGAGCCGGCGTTTCAACCTCATTGTCCTGGATAATGATGGATCCGTAACCTTCGGCATCTCGGAAATTATCGAGTGCCTCGACCGAATTTCGAGAGGCATTGTAGATTTTGTTCCGCGCGATCGAAGCGGTCACACCAGTGGTACGGATCAGAAATACGCCCTGACCCAGGGTTTCAGTGGGTCGTGGGCTCGTTAGATCGATGGCGTTGTCCTCGATGACGATGGGTCCGGTTACCAAATTAGCTCTGTAACCTTGCGTTCTGTTGAGGGTTGGGGCAAGCCAGGTGCCTATCAGCATGCCTTGCTGCGCGTGAAACGGCCGTCTGCCTTCAACCACGGACAGTTGCGGCCGAACATTCGTGATCTTGTTCCCGGCAATGGCAACTTGGCTTGCGTGACCGAAGTACAATGGGGTCCAAGCCGCACCGTCAAAATGGATGCGGCTGACCGTAATCTTAGGCCCGGCAGCAGCCTCGCCCTCGGGTGCTATGCTCTTGAAGGTGAGGCGCCCACCTTTGATCTTGGTACGCACGGCGCCCTGGGAGTCCTCTCCGACAATTGCTACGTTCTTCGTTATCAAAACGCTGCCGTCTTCTCCAAAATCAAATTCGCCCCGGAGACTGACGAGTCCTCCCTTGTCTGATGCGGCTTGCAGTGCAGCGACATCTACGTTCGGATTATTCTTGCCTTCCAAGACAGAGGAGGATGATGATGCATAGGCTCCTTTTAACATCGGGACTCCTGATCGACCGGCTCTCTGCATGTTTTCCCCCTCAGCGTCTTCTGATTTTGGCTGTTTGGCGGACGTTGTAGGTGTACGCTACCGTAATGTGAGATACCGCGCCACCCTGGTTAATTCTCCCTCGGACGATGTCTCAATAGAGCGCGGCAGCGCAGGAGCGCGGTCAGCCCTGCGCAGAGGCCGTGGTCCTGGCGGGGCCAATAATCCCGCACCAGGCCGCACTGGCGCGCCTTAGGCGGCAGCACGCCTTTACCCGCCTCTGCGGCCGCGCCCACATTTTTCGTCAAGGCGGAGAACCTCCGGGCGATGTGGCGCGTCCAACGCGCCAGGCACGATCAAGCGTCGATATCGGCTGGTTCTCCTCCAGGCGAGTCCTTGAAACACTCGCGAAACAATAACCCAGCACTTTCGACAAAGAACTCAAGAATAAATGAAGCTGTTCTCCAAGCGCCGGCACACGCGCGGCGGCATTGTGCGGACCTCCAATTCTCGGATCACGAGGGTAACGGGAGCGTGAAGTGCTCAAGGCAAGGACCAGAACCAGAGGATGGCTGCGCCCGCTCGGCTGTGCGGTGCTTCTGTCCTTTGGCCTCGGCACCGGCCCGCTGCTCGCTCAGGCGACAGCGCCGGACACCCAGGCGGTACGCGCGCGTTTCGTTGAATTTCAGGCCGGCGTTGACGAAAAGGCGGTCGCACTCGCGAACGAGCCCGCTTTCAAGCAGCTTTCCCCCCGCGACCGGAACGCCGGAATCGAGTTCCTGGTCGGCAACATGCTGTTCGTGGTGGCGCACGAAATGGGGCACGCCGTCATTTCGGAATTGAAGCTGCCGGTGCTGGGGCGGGAAGAGGACGCCGCGGACACGTTCGCCATCATCGCGGCGCTCACCGGCGTGGCCAACGATTTCTCCTACCGGGTGCTCGAGGAGTCCACCAAAGGCTGGTTCTGGACCGCTCGGCGCGACAAACGGCAGGGCGCCAAGCCTTCCTACCACGATCGACATGCTCTCGACGAGCAGCGCGCATACCAGATCGTCTGCCTGATGGTCGGCTCAGACCCGGCCAGGTTCAAGACCTTGGCCGACGAGGTGAAGCTGCCCGAGGAGCGCCGGCGCACCTGCGGCTGGGACTTTGATACCGCCGCGCAGTCGTGGAGCACCCTGCTGGCACCGCATCGGGGCGCCGCCGGCCAGCCGAAGACCGCCATCGAGGTGAGCTACTGTAGCCGGTCCCGCTCGCACTGGGCGACGACCTGCTCCCTCTCGCCGGCGAGGAAGGGGCGCGGCCGTAGGACGAAGCCGGATTTCTTAATTTTCTCGAAGTCCACCCGCCCGAGGGCGGCGGCGCGCTCCGCCGCGGTGCCGGGAGCGGCGGCGCAGGCGAGCTCCTCGTCCCTCGTGAGCCTGCGGAGCCGCTTCCCCTCCTTGATTCGAATTTCGTGCTTCTGAAGCGGGTACCCGGCCTCGCTCAGGTAGACGACGACCTGCTCGTCGCCCAGTCGCGTGCAGACGATCGTGAACTTCTCTTTCATGCGCTCGATCTAAGTGGAGCGATGAAGAGAAGCAACTGCGCTCGTGAAGGAAGACCGCCGTCGTCGAGGAAACCGGGACCGCGAACGTCGTCAGCCTGCGGCGACCCTCTTGACCCGCGGAAGCTCGCCCTCTTTGATGAGGGCTGATGAAAAAGAAATCACGCATCGTCAGTTACGCCAGCAGGCGCCCCGAGGGCTGGGTGCTGGCGCACAATCACGTCCTCCGCGCGGTGAACACGCGGCACGGCGAGCGCGGCTTCCGCCGCTTCTGGGTGGTCCCCGACCAGGAGGGCTGGGCCGCGTGCGAGTGCGGCTGGCGGCCGGACCTCGGGCGGCACTACGCCCGCGTGCCGCACAGTGTGGCGGTCAAAGAAGAAGGTCAGTGAACCGCGACCAGCGGTGCAGCGACCGTGGTCGCCATCACGGTCACGCTGGAGCCCCGTCGCTTGACCAGAGCCACGACGAGCGGCAGCTTGTGGGCTCCGATGATCCGGGGCCGTGTCACTCGATCCCCGCCCGGCCCAGCAACATGCTCAAGCCCTCAGAGGAAAAAGTCATGAGGAAATTTGGCATAAGCGTCACCCTGGTTGCCTTGCTCGTAGGCGTGGCTGGTTTCAGCACGCCATCGCGGGCCGAAACCGGTCGGGTCGCCGTCGTATTCACGAAAGGCGGGTTCATCGTCGGGGTCGGCGGGGGCGAGGGCGTGCTGATCCTCCGAGGCAAGCGCTATCCGTTCACCGTATCGGGCATGAGCGTCGGCTTCACGATCGGAGCCTCGACAACTAGGCTGGCCGGACGGGCCCTCAATCTGAGAGGGCCGGCTTCGTTTGAAGGCACTTACAGCGCGATCGGAGCCGGCGGTGCCGTTGCGGCTGGGGCTGGAGGCGTTCAATTGCAAAATGCCAATGGCGTGATCCTGCAGCTCAGCGGCCCAAGGGTCGGCGTTGAAGTGTCGGCTGCAGTGGGCGGGGTAACGGTACGGTTAAAATAGGTGTGAAGCGGCCGCCGCCGCGCACTTGGTCGACTTGAGGCTGGCCCTCGCCGAAGGCTGCCCGAAGATCGTGGCAAACCAGTTCATGGACCTGTGCGGCGTGATCTACCCGGACCACGGCAAATGAACCCGTGCGCCCGATGCGGCGACACAGGATGGGTTTGTGAGAACCATCCCGAGCGGCCGTGGCGCGGCTTCAGCAACCGGGCCGATGCGTGCGACTGCGGGGCTGGGGCGCCGTGTGCACTGTGCAACACGTCGGACCCGCCGGACATGTCGCGGACGGGCATGAAGGCCGCCGTCGACAAGGACGGCTGGCGGCACTGATGGCGAAGCTGGCGAACCAACGCGGGCCGAACTGGTCCACCAAGCTCACGCGCTCGCTCACGCTGAAAGACGGAACCAATCTGGTCACGCTGGCGGATGCCCGCGACGTGCTGCGGCAGTATCTTTCCACTGAAGTCGAAGACGGCGCATTGAGTCAGGCTCTCCGTCTTCTGCTGACTGCGGCTAAGACGGGCAGCCTTGCCAATCGGGAGGCCGCGACTGATCAAGTCGAGTCCGTGCTCAGATGGCGGCGGGCGATGGATCGTCTCCGGTAGAATTAGGGAATGCAGGGGCCAGCCGCATGGTGATTTACTCGTAGGTGGAATTGTCTCAACGGCTCGTTGTTCAACTAAGGCTGCTTCGCGCGTCCTCTGAACCACCAGACGGCAAAGATGATCGCAATCACGATCACGATCCAGAGAACTTGGCCCCAATTCCAATCCATGCTGCACCCTCTTTTGTGGCCTTCCCCATCCGCTCGTACCGTTATTTCGGCCGCAGGTCCGGGTACACCACGCCGCACAGGTCCGTGATCTTGTTGGCGATGACCTTTGGACAGTCGGCGGCGAGGACTAGCCGCAGGTTGATCATGTTCGCGTCGGCGCCGTAGCGTCGATCAGCGTCGACTTCCGATACTGCCCCTTGCGCGGGCACTTGCGGCAGGCAAGCCGCACCATGTCAAATGGGTAATCGGCGAGGCGCGACGGCATCAGGGGCTTACCACCATCCTCAGGTGCTGGGCAGCGGATAGAAGCAGCAGAGTCGCCACGATCAAAGTGCCAGCCAGGAAGAATTTCGTCTCAGGTCTCATTTGGGCCGCAGGTCGGGATAGAAGATCCCGCAATGGTCCGTGTTCTTGTCTATGACGACCCGCGGGCAGTCGGCGGCGAGGACCAATCTCAAGTCGATCAGGTTCGCGTCGGGACCATAGAGCTCTACCAGTGTCGTCTTGCGGTAGTTGCCGCCGCGAGGACACTTCCGGCAGGTGAGCCGGATTGTCCAGAACGGGTAGTCGGCGAGGCGGAACGGCATCAGGCTTCGCGCCGCACACTGATCCGGAAGCGCTCGCGCTCGGCGATCTTGTACTCCTCGACCGCGCGCTCGATCGCTTCGTCGCTGGTCCGGCCAGGGACTGTGAACGGCAGGCGCTCGGCCTTCCGCTTCAGGACGTAGACGCCCCAGCGGGGCTGGATGACATCGCGCGGCTTTTTCATGGGCCGAAAATAGGGACAATTGGCAAAGAATCCGAATTTCAGTGCCGCCGGCCTTGCTTCGTGTCGGCTGTTGGCTTGAAGCCGGGCGGCGGCGCGGGTTTGCTATCACCGTCGTTGCACAGTGGACACGGCATCCCGGCCCCAAGCTGGCAAGGGCAGGAAGTCATCGGCTTGTCGGGGTGCGCCTCGCACACCCAACGCTCGTCACGGCAGAGCTTGCATTTGGGCGCCGTCGTCATTGCCCGATCAAGTCCGGGTAGATCACGCCGCAAAGGTCACACAACCCGTATCGCTCGACCAGTCGCCCGTTTCAGGTGCCGTCCGGCGCGAGCGCCGCCCAGGCAAGCCAGCGCCGCCAGTTTTCGGCGAGCGCCTGTTGCGCCTCCTTGAGCGTGGCCGGGTTTCCGGAGATCCGCATGACCGCAGATCCAGCGTGCACGCCGTTGATCGCCCAGTGCCAGGACGGGGCGCCTGTTGCCACCCAATGCGCATCGTTCGAGATGCGGCCCACCACCAAGCCGCCGCTCAACACGCTGTACTGGGATTCGCTCCAGCGCCACCATTTCCTCTTCGCCCGGCCGGCATGAGCAGCGGACGCGCTCGAGCGTCGTGTCGCGGCGCGAGACGAGCTGTTGCAAGCGAGCCGTCGCGCGAATCGCTAGTCGAGTATCCTGATGTCCATCACGTTTGTAAGCGGGCATCTTCGCAGGGCGCTCGGGCAGATCGAACAGCTACCTTGGACTGCGTGGGAAGGGGATGAATCCATCTCGATTCGGCATCTTCACCTTGGGCAGCGACTGGGAGTCGAGCAGATCGTTGGCGCCGACGATTCCGTTGAGATGCAGAATGTATGCTGACACCGCGTAGACCTCGTCGCTGGTCAATGACTTCAACTCCTGAAACGGCATCGCGCGCCGGATATAGTCGAACAGCGTCGTCGCGTAAGGCCAGTAACTGCCGACCGTTTTGACCGGCGGCTTGCCGGGGCCAAGCGAGCCGAAGCCGCCGACCAGGGTATCGTTCGGGCGGCCCGCACCCTTCTCTCCGTGACAGGCTTGGCACTGCGCGGCATACACCGCCTCACCCTGTGCGGCCGTGCCGCCGCCGGGCGGAAGGCCGGCGCCGTCGGGCCCGATGGTGATGTCCCAGGGCGCGATCTCGGCCGGCTTGATCGTCTGTCCGAACTGCGGAACTCTGAGCCAGAGCGGGAGCGGCAATCAACATCGCCGCGCAGACTGCGACGCGGCTAAGCGTAGGCATTGCTCGCCTCTCCCTTCTCGTCGATGCGCCAGCTTGCAATCGCGTTGTAGTGATAGACGCCACGCAAGCCGCGCTCTGCGATAAAGGCTACGCGTGTGGGCTGCACCATGCCGGTGTCGTCGGTCGCGCGGCTCTGCAACATGGCCGGACCGCCATTCCATTGCCACGGAACGCGGAAACGCACCGGAGCCTTTGGCAGGATGGGGCTCTGGAGCGCTGCGGGCGCCCAACTTTGCCCGCCGTCGGCTGAAACGTCGACCTGCCGGATGCTGCCGTTGCCCGACCACGCAAGCCCGGAGATTTCGTAGAACCCTGGGCCTTTGAGCACGAGCCCCGGGGCCGGACGAGTGATGACGGACTTCACCTCCATGGGGAACACAAACTGCCAGGCTTTCTCGTCGTTGAGCAGGATCGTGTATTTCGAAGTTTCGTCCTTGGTCATAGCCGGCTCGGCGGTCAGCTTGAGCCGGCGCAGCCATTTGACGTTCATGTTGCCCTCGAAGCCGGGTACGAGCAGGCGCACCGGATAGCCGTTCGAAGGTCGCACGCGCTCGCCATTCTGGTAGAGACACACAAGCGTGTCATCCATCGCCTTGGCGAGCGGGATGCTGCGGCTCATGGCGGCGGCATCGGCTCCTTCGGCGATGACCCAGCGCGCGGACGGCTCCGCACCCGCCTCGTCGAGCAGCGTCGAGAGCTTCACGCCGGTCCACTCCGCGCAGCTGAAGACGCCGTGGATCGCCGCCATACCGAGCGGTTGCGCTTGCGCCGCATTGAGCGCCTGGCTGTTGCCGGCACATTCGATGAAGGCGATGCGCGAATGCATGGGATAGCGATGCAACGCCTCGAGCGTGAACACGAGTGGGCGCTTCACGAGACCATGGATCACAAGCCGGTGCTTGTCGGGATCGATGTCGGGAATGCCGGAGTGGCTGCGCTCGAAGTGCAGACCGGATGGCGTGATGATCCCCTCCAGCAGGTGCAGCGGCGTGCGCGTCGCGCCGACGCCTTGCGTCGCCGGGTTGGGTGGCGGCGGAGTGAACCGCACGACCTTTTCCTCGAAGCGCGAAGGTTGGCCGTAGGCGCTAAAGCCCGCGCCAGGCACTTTCATCCAAGGTTGCACCACCAGTGGATCTGCCGATGCGCGGGAGATACCGACGCCGGCTGCCCCGGCGACGAGCGCGCCTTCAAGCAGATGACGGCGGCTTAGAAGTCCATTGCCCGCCGCCAGATCGTCCGGCTCGGGACCTGTTTTTTGCCTAGCCATGTGCGTCCTCCCGAGTTCCGCGAGCCTCGCTGTGAAGCGCAAGCCACCAGTTCCGCCAGCCGTCGCTCCGTCAGCAAGTCCGACTATGGCATCTTGGACCTTACTCACCGCGAGGAAAAGGTCTGGTTTGGCACTTTTGTGCCGTGCCAACCGCGCAGGCAGAGGTCCGGCTATCGGGGTGAAGCAAACTTGATGCGGATATGCCATGGCTTTTCAGTTGAGCCATAGCGAACGCCTATCGAGTTGCATCATCGGGAGTAACGCAACCTCTCAAATAGTTTACCCCGCGGCATGAAAGAGCATATACTCGCTTTGCCCACCCTGAGCAAAATTGATGGGCCGGCCGCGCGCCCGCGTGGCAGCAACGAGGGAGTATTCAATGAAATGGGGTTCAAAAGTGTCGGCAGCAAGCTTGCTGTCGGGCATAGTCGCTGTCGCGCTATTGGTTGCGCCCGCGCGCGCCGATGTGGTCATGGATTGGAACGTGATCGCCAATGCGCTGGTCGCCAACGACGTCGGCAACAATCCCAAACTGCGCACCTTGGCCATGGTGCATGTTGCCATGTCGGATGCGATCAATACGGTGCAGAACCGCTACACCCGCGTGGTCGCGACGCTTCCGGCCGCACCAAACGCGTCGGCCGAAGCGGCGGCCGCGACGGCCGCGCGGCAGATCCTGACCCGAATCTATCCGGAACAGAAGGCCAAGATCGAAGAGACCTACGCGACGTCCCTCAAGGCGATCGCGGAGGGGCCCGCCAAGGCCGAAGGCATCAAGCTCGGTATGGCGGTAGCCGAGGCGATCGAAGCCGACCGCGCCAACGACGGCACCAACGTGCCCGACACCTACCGCCCGCACGCGGCCCCTGGGGCCTATGTGCCGACCACGCCGCCGCTGCAGGAGCAGTATGCGCGCGCGAAGCCATGGGTGCTCAAGAGCGCCGACCAGTTCCGGCCCGGCCCTCCGCCGACGCTGTCGAGCGCAGAGTGGGCGCGCGACTACAACGAGGTCAAGAGCCTCGGCGGCACCAAGAGCACGGCGCGGACCGCTGAGCAGACCGAGGCGGTGAAGTTTTGGGGTAACGTCAATTTCGGCGGCGCCTGGCAGGCGGCCGCCCGCGAGCTCGCGATGAAAAAGGAAATGTCGCTCGCCGAATGTGCCCGTCTGTTCGCGCTGCTCAACATGAGCTTGGCCAACGCTTACATCGTCAATTGGGACGCCAAATACCACTACAATTTCTGGCGGCCCGTCACCGCCATCCGCAATGGCGACCAGGACGGCAACGATGCCACTGAGCGCGATGCCAGCTGGACCTCGTTCAACCCCACACCCATGCATCCCGAATACCCATCGCAGGCGACCATCAACGCCACGATCGCGTCGGCGGTTCTGGAATTGGTGTTCGGGCCCGTTAAGGCCATTCCGTTCACGGCGACCGATGTGCGGGATCCGAAGCGGACGCGGCAGTTCGCCAGCCTGGCCGATATGGCCCAGGAGCAGAAGAATGTCCGCGTCTGGGGCGGCGTGCACTACACATTCGCGATCCGCGCCAGCGAGGACGTGGGCCCAAAGGTCGCAGCCTACATGATCGAGAACACGCTCAAGCCGGCGCGTTGACGTCGTCAAAACGGCACGAAGCCAAAGCCCCGGGTTCGCGATGCGAGCCCGGGGCTTTCAGCAATGTGCCTCGCTCCGGCCGCGACACATTTTTGAAGCGCTGGCACCTTCATTGCCGCAAGCCCCAGAACCTCGCGCTAGAGGCGCCGGGCGCTGTCAGTCTGCACCCTGTGCGATCAAAAGAGAAAATGCTTTTGTATCGACATCGTGCATAGTTCGTACTTTTATGTGACGGACGTGCTTTCCATTCCCTACCAGCAACTTGTTGGGGTCCTTAAGAGTTGCGCCGTTATAAAAACCAAACTGTACATGATCAGTTTCCGTATGAATGTAGATCCGTGGCGCCCCCGCGTGTATCCAACAACCCTGACCCCACTTTACGGCGGTCGTCAGTTGCGGTGCCACTTTTTTCACCAACCGTTGTAGTGCGCCGATCAACTTCTGATTCTTGAGCGACTGGTCTTTCTTCCAGTCTGAAAACGATTCGTACGCCTTCATTTTGCGTGGACCTGAGCTAGTGGATCTCATGGGAGTTCGGTGTTTGGTACGGTGTTGGAGCTCTAATAGGATAGGTTAGCACGATGTCGACTTGATCGGTAGCAGCCCTGCGGTCGGCAAGCGCGCCGCTTTCGGCGGCCTTCATGACAAGCTCGATAGCGCGGCCCACGGCGCGGCTCCACCGCAACACCGCGGCCGGCACGCCACCGACCGCTATCGGCGCGCTGACGCACGACGTGGGCCAGCAAGAAGATTGAAGGCCGGCGCCACTGATGGCGAAGCGAGCGAGGAAACGCAGGCCGGATTGGTCCGCCAAGCTCACACGATCGTTGACCCTCAAGAGCGGCGACAAGCTGGTCACGCTGGCGGACGCGCGCGCCCTCATGATCCGGTACTTCGAGACCGTCACTCACAGCGCGGCCGTGGCGCTCGCGATCGAGCGGCTGTTGAAAGCCGCAGAGACGGGCGCGTTTGCCGATCGCAAGGCGGCGACCGATCAAGTGGCGATCGTGCTCAGGGCGCGGGCTGTTTACTGAACCCGGAGGCAAAGCGCTGTGATTCCCAAGGATTCGTTCTTCAAAAACATTCCATCCACTCTCGACTTGCGACAGCGATTGCCGCTGGAAGGGGCCGGCTGGGCTATAGACTTTATCTTTTGGTCCTTCGGCCAGCTCAGGGGCGCAGCCGCTCTATTGCCCATGGATATGCGGGGCGAAGCCGCCGAGCACATCATTCAAGGACTTTTCGTGTATTCATGGTCCATCATCGATCAATGTCACATGCTGAGGAAGCTGCTTGAGCGGCTCGAATTGGGCGAGGTGGTGATACAAGACTTTGTTGATCGTTGCGGGCAGGCGACACTAATCCGCAATGCGATGGATCATCTTCATAAGCAGATAGGCAACTTGGCCACTCTGCAGCAGGCAAGGCCGCCGATCTTCGGAGCGCTGTCCTACTGCATGGTCCGCGACCAAGATTTTGAGTTTTTGCCTGATGGCTCGCGCCGCCTGAAAAGCTGTACGTGCTTCGCACTCACGGCCGGCGCGCTGACGCATCGTACGCACCATTTCGAGGGGGTAAATCCGGCCGGCAGATCAATTGAGCTTCCGATAGGGCTTGTTCAATTCGAAGCTTTTGATCACATGATCAGCTTTAGCGAGCTTGCGCAGGATCTCACTAAATTGGTGCGCCACTTCGATGAGGACTTCCGAAAGGACTTTGAACAGGAACTCGGGGCTGCAGCACGCGAGAAAGGATTGGACGAAGAAAAAGCGTTGGCCAAACGATTAGGCCGTGGCCTGCGGTTGTCCTTCGATTTCGCTTTCCCGGCAGAAGAGCCACGAGCTTCAAGCACCAACGAAACTGAAAGTGGCCCACAGCCGACGAATGCCCTTAGAACAGGCGCGCCAGCACGGCTGCGACGAACCCGAGCGCGGCGACAGCTGCGATGATGGTGCTGGCGTTCACCAGTTCAGCACCAGCCCTGCCTCGGAGGGCAACGGGTCTGCCCGCACACGAATGTCCGCGCAAGCCTCTCGGCAATCAGCGTGTCGCACACGTTCTTGCCGTGCGCTCGCAGGACTTCGATTGCGCGAGTAGCTGCAAACTCAACCTGAGCGCGCTCACCTTTGACGTTGCCTTGCTTCGTTTTGCCGTCCGGCAGGTAGACCGTCCATGTCCATTCATTCGGGGCGAGCTTCGCCCGGATCTGGTCGACTTTGCCGGCCGACGTTGAGTTGATGGCCGTGCCAGGCGATTGGGGTCCGGACCTGGGCCGTTACCGCTACGTCTACCATGACGATCACGTCTACTTTGTCGAGCCGTCGTCGCGTCGGACAGCGGCTCACAGCACTTCGCCCCGGGGGCGGCCGCCGCGGCGCAGGTTCGGACTGCCATTCGGTCGAGACGTTGCGGGACGGTCAAGCGGGCTGCTACTTGCCGATTTCCCGGGGTCGTTTCGCAGGCTTCGCATCGGCCAAGGGGACATTTACTGCCTGGGCGGCGAAGCGGGTGCAGCGGCATTGCCGAGTGCGCCGGGTCGCCCGGGGACTTTGGTGGCGGATCCGACGGCGGGCCGGGACACCATGCAGACGGCGCGCGAGGTGCTCCAGCACATCGACAAGGTGGTGGTGGAGAACGCCGAGCCGCTGCGCGGCACGATCGCCAACCTCAAGACGTTCACGGACGCGCTCGCGCGTAATTCCGAAAGGATCGATCCGCTGCTCGAGGCGCTCGAACGAATGACGGGCGCCGGCGCGGCGGCAAAGCCACTGCCGCAAACTTACGATCTGACGCCGCCACGGCTGTTTCCGGGACTTCGGCAAAGTCCCGGCCGGACAGCTGGTGGTCCTTGATCCGACGACCGTCGTCGCCCTCGACACGCAGAAGATCCTGGGCAGATCCGCCGCCATGCCGATGACATCGATGCGGATGAATGTGAGAGGGCGGGCGCTGGACGCGCCTGAATGATCGGCGGATCGCTGCCTTCCTAGCCGGTCGCGCTTCCGGACTGCTGACCGATTTGCGCTAGGCACTCGCGTAGCGTCCACCGCAATCCATGCACCTGGTCGATGAGATCTAGGATGATGGGAATGGCGTCGCAAAGCTTCAGCGCGACCTGTACCAAGCCGTGAAGAGCGACCCGGTGCTTACGAAATATCCCGTGTGGTCGATCTCGGAACCCGGCGGACAGCGGGACAACGTCGGTCTTCAGTACCTAACGATCCCGTCCGGCGCCCAAACCCTAATGCCCGACGGCACGCGGTACGCCGATTTCGCCAACGTACACAACTACATCTATCATCCGAACTCGCCATTTCCAGCGGACAACAAGACGTGGGACGCCGCCGATCCAACTGCCGCATCTAAAGTGGACGGGCTATTCGGCAACTATGGCGTCACGTGGGCGAGAGGGTTTCGGGGTTACGACCAGGAACAGCTCAACAGGCTTCCGCGTGTCACGACCGAGACCGGTACCACGATCGAAGGGCCCGTTACGGAAGAGATACACGGCTTGAATCTGATGAACTTGTACCTCGCGCAGTTCAAGCGAGGCTACACATATACATCGGTCTATCTATTGCGGGACCGTACCGACGAGCACGGCAACCAGTCTTTCGGCTTCTACCGAGCCGACTATGCACCCCGGAAGGCCGCGATCTACCTTCACAACCTTACGACCATTCTGGCAGAAAAAGGCACCCTCGCCGAACCCGACCAGCTTGACTATGTGATTGTGAATCAACCCGCCACGGTTCACGATCTGCTCCTACAGCGCAGCGATGGCACATTTCAATTGGTCGTTTGGGGAGAACGCTTGAACGGGCAAGACCGCGTGACAGTCCAGCTTGGCGACGCTCATGCTCTAGTAAGGCTCTACGATCCGACGATTGGCGTTGAACCTGTCCAAACATTGAACAACGCCCGTTCGTTCGAGCTCACGCTCGGAGATCATCCTGTTATCATCGCGATTTCAGATTGAATGCAAGGAGGGAGCCCGAACATGAGCACCATCGGCGCATCGGGTTCGCCATCAAGATCGGCATCAGCGCGGCCCCAAGGTGTATTCCCTGCACGCTCCCGAGGTGGAGTGCATCGGCCGCGGCAAGGCTCGCGCCCCCTACGAGTTCGGCTGCAAGGTCTCGATCACGACCCCAGTGACCGCTCCCAAGGGCGGGCAGTTCGTGCTGCACGCCAAGGCTCTGCACGGCAATCCGTTCGACGGCCACACGCTCGGCCCCGTCATTGCCGACCTCGAGAAGCTCACCGGTGTCGAGGTCCGCCGCATCCATGTCGACAAAGGCTATCGTGGCCACAACCACCCGCACCGCTTCCGCGTCTGGATCACCGGACAGGTGCACCGCGTCACCAAGGCGATCCGCCGCGAGATGCGCCGCCGCGCGGCCGTCGAGCCGGTGATCGGTCATCTCAAGGGCGATCACTGCATGGGCCGCAACTACCTCAAGGGACGCGAGGGAGACCGCAGCAACGCCGTGCTCGCTGCCGCCGGCTACAACTTCAGTCTACTCCTGCGCTGGTTCGAATGGCTTTTGCGTGCCCTGCTCGCAGTCCTCTGCCGGATGTTCCCCGCACCCCGCTTCGTCTAACTCAGCGCGACCAAGCCATTCTTCACGGACGACTACAACGAACCCGGCCCTGGATCCTCGGGAACCTGGCCGGTTGGTTGCCGGAGCCATTTCTGAATTGAAAACTGTTGCCTAACTCCGCCCGAGTCCAAAATGAGCGACCCGGCCCTAGATCCTCGGGAACCTGACTGTTGGTTGCCGGCGCGGCGCCTACGACAGGTCAGATTTCCCATTTGATTTCGTTTCGGGAGGTGAGCAGATGGCCCGTTCGGTTGGGAGTGGTCGGTCGACCTGCGAGAGCTACAAGTCGATCGACGTGCGCGATTGGCAACGGCGGGGGTTGTTACACGCGGGTCAACGATTTTCATTGTCGTGGACCCGCGCTGGCCAGCCCTCTGGAGGCATCCGCGTTTGCACCGAAGCGGATGCGGTCGTCCTAATGTTTCGGTCGAGAGCAGCGGGCGCGACTGAGTGGAAGTCGATCGAACAGCGCGTGCCGATCACCTGGACCGAGTGCCGTCTTGGGGGCCATCGTCCCTGGTTCCTTGCAGGCGGGAGCGCGACGGGTCTCTCAGCCACCGGCGCTCTGCATTCTGGTTATTGCCGATGATGGGGAAGCCTAGTCCGATCGGGCGCTCACGGCGAGGCCAAAGCGAACACACTGCCAATTTGTCATGACTGGGAGTAGCCGCGCGCCTCCGCTGATGCACGTAGTTGCTCTACCTGTTCGCTGCAGTGCCGGGTCGACGGTTTGGGCTTGCCTTCGGACATGGCCGGCTCTGTGACCTCGCGCTCGGGCGATAAACCCAGCAGCTCAGCCTCCCAGGCGATCTCGCGCTCCAGTTCTTCATCGTTGAGATGGTCGAACTCGCCGGGCCCGCCGACCTCCTTGCGATCGACGAAGACGCCGAGCGCGCGCCCGATCAGTTCGAGCCCCCGGTTGGCCGCAATTGCCATTTGCCGAGTCAGATTTGGCCGCTGGTGACTCGGCGAAGTTGCCGCAGCGTCGGCGTGGGGAGTCACACAGGCGCAGGTTACTCCAGATTTACCGGGCGATGATAAAGTGGCGGCCATGATCACACGCAACGAGAAGCATCCCCCACCTCCTCTGTTCCTCAAAGAGCATCGCGAGGCCAAAGGTGTTTCGGCGCCAGCTATGGCGAAAAGGCTCGGGATCACGCGGGAAAGCGTTTACCGCCTAGAGCGCGAACCGAAGCGCGTAAATCCGGTAAAGCAGGTCCAATGGGCCGCCGTGTTGGACATCGAGCCGGAGGATCTCTGGCGATCGCCTGATCGCCCATCCGCGATGCCATGACCCAGTCTGCGCGCGCCTCGGCTGGGTGGTGAGGGGCCCAGCGCGTTACGCGCGACGAGCGTCGCAGTAGGAAGAGTGAAGCTCAACGAGCTACCGGAGGAGCCTTACCCAGAGCCCCTGTGGACTAAAAGGTTACGTTGAAGGTCCGCTTTCGAGCCGGGGACGATTGGATCTCGATCGAGCAGCGTGTTCCGATCGAATGGACCGAGTGCAATTTCGGCGGCGAGCGGCCCTGGTTCTGCTGCCCGGTTTCCTCTGGTGGCCAAAGGTGTGGGCGCCGCGTTGCGCTGTTGTACGGGGCAGGTGGGTTGTTCGCCTGCAGGAGATGCCATGGCCTGACCTATGAAAGCCAGCGGGAGGAGCGGGCCGACCGCAGCCTGACCACGGCTCAAAAGATAAGACTGCGCCTCGGCGGCAGCGCGAACATGCTCATGCCGTTTCCGCCAAAGCCCAAGTGGATGCATTGGCGCACCTATGAACGCCTTCGGGTGCGGTCGGAAAAGGCTGCAGCGTTAAGCTACGAGCTCACTTGGGCGTGGTTATTACGGCAGAAGCTCCGGATGCCGTGAGGAGTGAGCGTTCGGTCACGCCTGCGCAAGTGCTGCCCGGTGCGTGCGCACTGAGAGTGGAGCCTAGCAAGCGTCGCTGCCGGTTCCATGGCGGGCGCTCGACGGCGCCAAGGACGGCGAAGGGAAAGCTGCGTAGCCCCCACGGCGTCCAGCAGCGGAAACGCGTGTAGGGCGAAATTTACCGGCCCAGCGCTGGCATCGAGCGGCGGGCGGACAGTGCTACGCTCCCGCGATGGTCCGCAAGTCGAAATGGTCGCGTCCGTTCAGGCACTCGATCACGCCGCTCGACGGCGAGCGGATGACGGAGCTGCACGATGTGGTCCAGTACATGCTCGGCATCGGTGGCCGAGCCGAGCGGCGGGCGTGGCAGCTACCGATTTTCCCTGAGCGGAAGATTGCTTGCTTGGGACCGCCGCGCGGTCAACCGGAAGAGCTGCTACGATCACCGGAATGGCACCGCGTCTCGGATATCTGTTGTATTGGATCGCGTCATGGATCGCTGTGATCGTGATCGCTGCTGGGATCGTCGTCTGGCTCTATTTCGCTCAGCCGAACAAAGACCCCTTGGGATTGATAATCGTCGGCTGGGGCATCATTGTTTGGCTCGGGGGCCGTGCGATCCGGTATTGGCTGGTCGATAGACATTGATGCACACTGCCGCGCCATTCACGGCGTGCGTTTCCCCGTGTTTGCCTGTTTTATTTTCTTGAGTTTCGCAAGGGTATCGGCCCACTCCGCCGCCTCGGAGGCGGCTTGCTCAGCGAGCAGTCGCCGTATGCCACATCCGCATCGGTTCAACCCAGCACCTATGCGGCGAGATGCTGATGCAGGCTGCCGGTATCAAGATGACTGCCGTGGCTTACCGCGGGTCGAACCTCCAGATGCAAGATCTCGTCGGCGGCCAGATCAAGATCGCTTGCGACAGCTATTGTTGAAAAGGCCAATATCAAGCCGAATTAAGCCCCATTTGTCACGCGCCACCGGTTGGTCAAGATTGCCGCCGCGTGCGGCGAGAGCTTGCGACTGAGGCTGCGATACGAGCGCCGCGTATCTTCCCGCAACGAGTTGGACGACTCGACCACCGCATGTTCGCGCGCACGGCCAGAGCGGTAACAAGGACAAGCCGAGATCCCGGCCGCTGGAGGAATGAGCGCCAGATGGAAACCACTGAACGCATCGTCGAGGCATATGCGCTACGTGAAGCGTTGGGCCATGATCCCAAACATCAAAGGCACGGGCCAGAAGGAAATCGACCTGTTCGCGATCGACCCGCGCCAGGGCGATCGCTATCACATCGAGACGAGCGTCTCGATTGCGAGCGGCTTTAGCGCGCTTACCGCGGCACCGCTCGAACCCCGGGAGCACACGATTTGCGGGAACCGGGCGGGCGCGCGGCGGAAGCTCGACTATTTCGTCCAGCACACCTCGACCTCGCTGCGGGCGAACCGGTAGGGAACACTGTAGAAGTGGCCCTCGACGTCGACGTTGCGAAAGAAAGCGGAGCGGATCGGCTCTGTAGACGCCAGCGATGGAAAGGAGGCCGTTCGGCGCGCCCTCAAGGAATACGATATCGCCGAGAAAGAGCGCTGCGCGTCAGCGTGCAGCAGGAGGCGTAGTGCCTGCCAGCGAAGAGGGTGGGAGGGCAATCACTATCGTTTCTTTGCGTCTTGAGACTGAAGCTTCATCGACCGATCGACCGAACCCACGGTCTTGCAGTTTGAATCGAGCCGTGGCGTCTTGCCGCGCAGCGTTATGGTTAGATGGTCGGCCGAAAGCTCGCCAACAACTGGGTACGGCGTAGGTGGGCACCCTTGGCCGAACCTGTGCGCCGCGCCTTCGTAGTTCCTACCCTTTTGCTCGCCGACAAAAAACACTGTCCCCTGTTGCACTCCCGCGCCGAGCGAGCCCTCTGGGGGCATCCGTAACAGCGCGTGCCGATCACCTGGACTCGGTGCACTCTTGGAGGCCATCGTCTCTGGTTTCGCTGCTCAGGCGGTCAAAAAACGGCCGAGCGAAGTCATCCAGGCCATGCGCGGCGAACGTCTCGACGCCATCGACCGCCCGCAGCCCGTGCGCAGCCAGGTCGACGACGAGCGCGACGAGCGGTGACGCTGGCGGCCCGGATCAGAACATCGTCGGCCTGCGGCTGATCCTCGGCGCCGACTGCCGAAGGTCGTCGCCAACAAGCTCGCCAATCTCTGCGGCGTGATCTACCCGGAGACCGGATCGGAAGCGAACCGTGCGGGACTTTTGGAGAATTGAAAGAGCCCCAGACCATGCGAAGAACTGAGGCTCTTTCTCCCGGGCGGGCTCTTCGGAGGGAAGAACAATTGGGGGGTCGGCCCGTCGGTATGTTCTGAACGCCTACCGGCTTAGTACGCGCGCGGGAGGCAACCGCCGGCCGCCCGCGAATCGCGGTTTCCGGAGTCAGATTTGGCCCGTGGTCAATCTGTAGACTCTGCGCCCTCCCTCTGAGTGCGGGGATCGGAACGCAATCCACGGGCTTCGTACGCCTGTGAGGGCCGGCTTGCGGCCCGGCTTCCGGCGCTCGGTGGTTGCTCCCTTGCCGTCGGGGCGCGGTCTCGGCTCTCCCGCAACGATGCGCCACTTGCAGCCATCTAAGGAGGATACTTCGAAGGGCTTACACCTTTTTGACCCGATGCGCGATGCTGCTGCTCGTGCCATCGTGAGAGTACTGGAGGGCTTGGTCAGGCCCTGAGCCGACACTGTCTGCGGTTTGCAACCATCGTCGCGCGGCATTTGACAGCGCGTTGACGAGGAGCGCACGACCGACCCCGCATTCCTGCGACCTTGTCCGTGTTTAGCGGGGGGCGTAGCATTGTCTAAGCATAACGCGGGGAAGTCACACAATGCTCGCGACGCTATTTGTGCTCACAATCACCCTGCTCTCGGTTGCCCCGGTCCAGGCCGCGGACAACGCTCCTGGCGAAGAGGCCATCAAGAGCCTTCTTATAACCCTTGCCAGGATCACCGCGGAACAGAAGAAGCACTCCGAACAGACCGAAGCTCTTGGCCGCGAGCTGGCGTCCGCCCGCGATCAGCTGAAGGGCGAACGGGCTCTAGCAGAGCAGGCGAAGCGAGCCCTCGCCGAGGCGGCGGCGGAACGCAAAAAGCAATCCGAGCAAGCCGAAGCTTTGGCGCGTGAGTTGACGAACGCTCGTGAACAAATCAAGGCGAATTTGGCTGCCGAGAATGCCGTCCGGCTCCAGTCGGAGCAGGCCAAGGTCGCCCTTGCCGGGGTCGCCGCCGAGCAGAAGAAGCAGTCTGAACAGACCGAAGCCCTTCGGCGCGAGCTCGCGGCGGCTCGCGAACAGTTGATCGGCGCGCGGATGGAGGCCGAGCAGGCGAGCAGGACTCTCGCCGAAAAGACAACCGATCAAAAGAAACAAAAAGACCAGAGCGAGAGGCTGTCACGCGAGTTGACGTCCGCGCGCGACCAACTCAACAGCGCGCGGGCTGAGGCTGAGCGGATAAAGGAAACGTTGAGCGCAGCTGCCACCGAACTGCAAGAGCGATCCGAGGAGACTGAGGCTTTGGCGCGCGAGCTTGCGGTGGCGCGCGACGAGTTGAAGGCGAGCATCGCTGCCGAGAACGCGGCGCGCAGGGACTCCGAGCAGTCCAAGCAAGCTGGTGCTTCGGAGATCGAGAACCTCAGGCGCGAGGTCGCCCACCTGCACGCAGAGCGTTCTCAGCGGGGCGCCACGGGCATTCGAAGCAGCGAGGCGGGCGCCCAGGACTCCCGGTCGGCAGGCATGGCCGACGCGATCAGCGCCGAGCACGCTAGCGGACCGGGTCCGGAGGTTCGATTGCGCAGCAGCCTTGACCGACAGGGAAGTGAGCGGGCCGAGACGCGCATGGTGGCTGTAACTCAGGCAACGGCGACGGGAAGCCAGCCAGCCCTGACACGGAATTTCGATGATCGAAAGCTGCTGGCAAGAGCAGAAGCGCTGGTGCGTCAGGGTGACATCGTGGGGGCGCGGATATTGCTGGGGCACACTCTTGCCAAAGGCAGCGCACGCGCCGCTTTCATGTTGGCCGAGACGTATGACAGTCGGATGCTTCCCTCCGGGGGGGCTTACGGGATCCGAGCGGATGGCGACAAAGCGCGCGAGTTTTACGCGCGGGCCGCGTCCGCGGGCATCGACGCGGCGAGGCAGCGAATGGAAGCCCTGAGCGCGGAAGCGAGTGGCCCGTCGCGTTGAGAAAATTGAATGCTGCAAGGCCGCGAGCCCTGAAAAAGCGAGCCGTGATGTGGCGGGTCGCGTGCCGCATCGGTGCGCACGGGCGTTGAAAGGCTCCTCGCGGTGTCGGCTGTGTTCTACCTGCTGCCGGCCACGGCCGCCGCTTACGTTGATTCACATGCGCGATGCGTGATTGTCACTAAAATCGGTGGTTGTAGAGGCGGTCTGGCTTCAGGCGAACGACTAGCCCTACTTTGGCAGATTTACTCACGCCGCTGTTTGTTGCAAATTTGTCAGGTTGGTTGGTTCAGCGTCAGATGGCCTTGAGATCGTTGGCGGTGAGGCCGGTTCGGATGGCGAGGCGGAGGAGCTTCGCGACCGGGTCGGCGACGGGTGACGTTCCGTTGGCGTAGCGCTGCGACTGGCGGCGCGACAGGCCGAGGTGTTCGGCCGAGCCGACGATCGAGAGGCCGAGTTTGTCGAGGGCGGCGCGGTACTCCTCGGTGGTCATCTCCTCGTAGGGCTTCTTGTGGTGGCGCGCCTTGGCAAGCTGGGCGCGGAGGAGGTCGCGTTCGGCCTCCAGTGCGGCGACTTCGTCGTGCAGGATGATCGTGGTCATGGGTCGTGGCTCCTGTGTCCGTGGGTCGTATATGCCGCGCTGTCGCACGCGCCGTCTTGTCCGACCCCGCCAAAGGCTTGTGATCGGGTGCCAACTCTGGGCCTCGTGACGGATCACATCAGCCGCGAGCCCGCTAACGCCTATCTGCCCGTTTCGGGCAGATCAGCCGGCATGCGGCGGCGGGCGTTGGAAGCGGGGATCATCGCGCGGGTCGATGCCGGACTGAGCACCGCAATGTCTTCTGTGTGGTTTGTTCTGAGCGTCCCATGATGCCGGATGCGGCGACGGCCGCGCGCTTAACGCAAGACCAGGCAGTCTGCTTTAGGCGATGGAAAAAGCGAGGCGGTGGGGATCAGAAATCTGTCGGGTGGCACGTTTCTTCAAATCTTTGGCCGTGGAAAACAAGAGCGGGACGTGGGCCGCCGCTAAAACAGTATGCGTCCCCCCTACGTGGACCGGCAATAAGGAGCTACGGATGCAGGACATGCTCAAGGAAGCGGCGATCGAGCAATCGACTAGCCTGCGAGTGAGGTCCAGCCCACATCGAACGCCGACGGCGAACGCGACGAATGGGCAGGAAATGCAGCGGCTGCTGCAACTGGCTTACGGTGATTGGAAACGATCGCTGCATTTCGAAGAACAGACGGCTGCGCAGTTGAGCCCGCCTCTGCTCCTGTCGGTGCCTCCCGCGTACACGAACGCTAAACGTCGAATTCTCTTTTGTGGTCAAGAGACGTACGGGTGGGGCTTCACTAGCGATCTTCGCACCAATTTCCGCGATACGAAGTCGATTACCCTTACAGTGACCTTCGGACCATGCAGGATTTTCTTGCCAATCCAGACGCTGTGGAAGCGCTTTGCTGGGGATATCGCCAGTTTGACTTCGCGAACCCCCACCCGATAAGTCGGAGATCACCTTTCTGGCAAGCATTCAGAGAAGTGCAAGATTGGCCCGATGCGGGGCTCATTTGGAACAATTTGTCCCGCTGCGACTATCTGGGTGGTTCTGTCCTGGAAGCTCCTAAGGAGGTGCAGACCTGTCTTTCAGAGTGTCAGCGTGAACTGCTACTCAGAGAGCTGGCAATCCTGCAACCGCAGGTCTGCTTGTTTGTCACCGGACCCAACTATGACAATCTGCTTTCCGAAATGTTTCCCGGATGCAGGCTGAGTAAGGTCGTCAGCGATATCCCCGTCCGTAAGCTCGCTCGTATCCAACATTCGCGCCTGCCGGTGAATTCGTTCCGGACGTATCACCCAAGTTATCTTAGTCGAGGTGGACACTGGCATTTTCTCGCAAAGCTCCGCGAGCTTGTCCTCGGCGAGAGCTGAACACCGCCGATCAAAATCGCGGTGATCCGGAGTGTTGTCTCTCGGAGCGCTCCAGCCCCAGCTGTTTGATTGCGGCACACCCTGCGACACTGGCGCGAGGAAGAAAAACACGACAGCTAGAGCGTAAGCGCGCATGGTCATCGTTTCTTCTCCCACGGCAGTGGGCTTCGACCGTTTGTTATCCGCCAGTTGTTGGGCGGCGGAATATAGCCGGTGACATCGACCCGATCCTCTGGCCTAGGTTATCACCAAAAATACTCCACCGGAGCACGCCGTCCCATCCCTTCGGCTCGTCGATCACAACCTTTGCCGCCGCCTTGAAATCCAGCGGATTATCGTACAGCCGGGCCTGCTCATCGTCATAGAGTTCCTTCATCAGCTTCTCGTAAGGCGGCAGCGATGCATTCGATGCCGGGGCGAGGAAGAAAAACACGGCAGCAAGAGCGTAGGCGACGGCGACTTCGCGCATAGCGGGGAACCCGTTTTGACTGTGCATACTGTGCGACCAATATGGACACAATAATGGCGCCGTTGATCGCGCAAGATCGACGATCGTGACGGCATCCATCACGAGCCGCCCTACACCGATGAACAGAGGCGGCTCGATCGCGGTGATATGTCGCTGCTCTCGGCCGTGCTGGGCTACGCCGACGATGGCGGCCTTGCTCGCAGAGCTACCCGCTGCGCGTGATCCGCAGCGGCCAGCGCCCGACGCGCCAAGGCTGCCGCATCTATAGCTTTCTGCTTCCTCCACATGCCGAGCTTCCAGGCGCAGTAGCCATCGCGTATGCGACGCCAGTTGAATTGCTGGCGGTGCCAGAAGTGCTCGTCGTCAGGGCCTTCGGCCATCGCCGATCTCCTCCGGGTCAACCTTGAACTTGGCATGGTCATCCTCCGCCTACGGTTATGAGCAGGCCGTTGAAGACCGGCTCCGTGGCTTTGCCGGCGGTTGCTCTGATGCTGCAGGCGTCGACGCAGGAACGACGTGGCGGCGCACTATAAAATCTCGCCCGCCGAGATGATGCGGCGGCTCGATCGCGGCGAAGCTTCGCCGCTGTCGGCGCTGCTGGCTACTCCTGCGATGGGAGCTTTGCTCGCTGACGCCGCGCGCGATCGGCCTGCGCCCGACGAGCCTTCCGCTCCGCGCGCAGCTCCTCATCTCTAGCCTTCATGCCGTAGTGGTTCTTGACCTTCCAGGCGATGTAGCTCGGGAGTTTCCGACGCCACTCGAACTGATCGCGGTGGTCCTCGAACCTCTTCTCATCGTCATCGGTCATCGTCGATCTCCTCTGGTTCACCTTGAACTTGGCCATCAGCTGCAGCGCGATCGTGACCCCCACGCTGCGGCGACCGCGCCGATCGCGGAGATCGCGTCATCGAGCGCTTCGGAGAGCTGTTCGTTCTCGGCTGCCAGCGCATTGGCGCGCTGGATCAGCTCCTGGTGACACTGCAGGCACATCGAGCCAGCGACCTGCCCGCAGCTCCATTGCGCCCTGCCGTCGTCAGTGATCATGCCTGCTGCCTTTGCGCATCGCCTGCTCCCAGGCCTTGCGGGCGAGCTGGCAGTTCGGGTCTGCCTCGATCTTGGCGGCCGCGAGCGCCGTCGGCTTGCGCAGCTGCATGTCGTCGTCAAGGACATTCCACGCGCCGCAGCTGATGCACAGCACGGCATCGCCCGGTCGCGGATTGTACGGCGGGGGCCCACCGGTCAGGCGGGCCGCAAGTGGCCGCTCAGCTCCGCAGTATGCGCAGAGCAGGGTCACGGCCTGACGTCTCCTGCTTGCTCGTCGATCTCGGGCGGCAGAAGGGGCATGTGAAAGTTGCCGAAGAAGCGTGCGAGATCGGAGTACGACGTGTACCTGTCCTTCCGAACGCGACGGCTGCGCTGGTGGTTGCCTCTTGGCGGATGAGCCGCTTCCACCCAGGTCTTGGCGAACTGGAAGGTCGACGGCTCGACATAGGACCTGTCGGTGACCAGCGCCCACCAGCGCGCGTATTGCACCTCGGGCGCGGCGGGCTGGCGTTGTCTCGCACGCTTCTTGTACGCCGCGCTGAACCGTTCGTCGGCAGAGCCGCCGGCGCCGCAGGTCGTACGCAGATACAGCTCCCGTCCCCAGTCGGCCTCGAGGAGACCGGGCGCGTGCGCGATCACCCAGCTCAACGCTGTGTCCACCGCCGGATTGCCGTTCGTGCGGACGATGGCCGGAATTTCCGAGAACAGCGGCTCCTCAACGCCGGTCGCCGCAAGATAGTTGTTCAGGCAGAGCATCAGATTGAAGAACACTTCGAGGAAGTTGTCGGCTGCCGCGATTTCCTCATCGATGCCAGCCCCGAGATATGTGTTTGCGCCAGTCGGACGCATCCGGCGGTAGAATAGCGACCATGGCCTATGCGCCATTTCGGCAAATCCGACCGCAAAGGCCGTCGGTCCCTTCGGGCCGAGGACAAACCAGCTGGCGAAGATGCCACCCGTCAGGGCATCAAAATCGCCGTCGTAGGGCTTCAGGGACATGTTCTGATCTCTGTTGCTGGAGGGTGTGGTGGCGACGGCGGCCGATACCGTCCGTCGCCATGCAGGCGCAGTGGATGTTGCCGCCGCGCGCTACTTCAACGGCGCAGCTGCATCGTCCTCATCGAGGCCTTCCTCCTCATCGTCTTGCGCCCACACCTCCTCGGCGAGCATCTCGATGGCGGCATGCTTGACCAGCCCGGTGCGGAGCAGCGTCTCCCAGCGTTCCTGGCTGCACTCGTTCCGCTGCATGATCCAGTCGCGCTTGATGATCCTGATCACGGACTGCCCGACATTTTTGTCACGGCCGAAGTGTCCGAGCGCGAAATCCGCATATCCGAAGGCGTCATCGCAATCGGCCGATGCGGTCACGACGAAGCGCTCATGGATGGGTATCCAGACGAGATGATAGCTAACCGGCCACTCAAAGCCCGGTCCGGACGTTGCCCAATTGATGGCGAACAGCTCACTCGGAAGAAGCGCTGCCCGTCGTCGCGGCTTCTGCGACGGCTCGCGATAGCTGCGGCTCTGGATCAGGTCGTCGCCTCGCATGCAGGCCCAAACCGGAAGCCGGTCCTCGATGGCCTCGAGCACGACGTGAGCCACGGCAGCGGCGACCCGGCTGTAAGGCTCGCAGGGCTCCTCGAAGCCGAGCTGCGCGAGCGCGTCGTCGAGCGTGATGCGCGCAGCCGCAGCGGGTTTGCGTTGGCGGAACCATTTGGCCAGCACGGCATGTTCGACGTCGGTGAACAGCCCGTCCTGGTCGACGCGAAGACGATTGGTATCGGCAGACATGAAAAATCCCTCCATGGGTTCGTTTCGAACACGCATCTGGAGGGCTGGCGACCTATTGTTGCCCTTGCGGGCCACATCGTCGTGCCACCGTTGCCGGTCTAAGGCTGGTTGGCGGGACCGTCAGGTCCTCTCAGGATGCGAGCGCATCGCTAATCGCATCCGCCGACGATGTCAATGAGTTATAGGGGCGGGCGACCTGGGCGCGCTTGATCTCACAATGACGACGGGCCTCTCCGGTGTCTTGTGGATTGTCAACCCATTGTGTCCGGTGCGGCATCAGGCGGATGGCGGCGTAGCGGTCGAGCCGTTGATGAGCTGCTGAGCGTGGGCTGGCTCGATGCGCTCCGGATCGACGATGATGCGCTCGATCACGGCTCGCATGGCGATCGGAGGAGACAATACGGCGGCGAGATTCCCTGATGGACCGACGATATCGACGCTCGCGTCGGCAAACTCCGCGGGGACGATGTCCGGCTCCTTCAGCGCGTGCAGATAATTTCCGACCTCGATGGTCCCGCAGCCGATGCGGCGATTGGTGTGCGGCTCCTCGAAATGACCGCGCGCGTCGTAGACGACATTCCAATCGACGCCGTGCTCTTCGATGTAATCGGGCAGCAGGGTTTGCGAGAAATATCCGTATGCGAGTTCCTTATCCTCGGTCATCGCCATGATCTTGGGACGCGCCTGGTAATAGATTTGCCTTGCCGAGGCCGGCAGAGTGCCGTTGCCGCTGGCGGCCATGTAGGCCTGCTTCCATCACCTCCCACGCAGCCTCTTTCTGCGTCGTGCGCGGCTCTCTGGTCATGCGCGAGGTTCGATATCGGATATTGCCGGGATGCCGCTCCTCGGATTTCTTCTGCCGCGTCCACTTGCTGGTCGCGGTTTCGACGGCATCGAGTATGTCGTTGGCGATGTTGCGCGGGCGGTCAGTCATCGGGCTGCTCCGCGTTGTCGGTGAGGATGATCGATGACTTGCCGCGGTCGGCATATTGGATGTACGCCGACGCCAGATGCAGCGCGCAGATGACCGGCGAGGTGGCATTGGCCCGTACCTTGGCCAACGTGCTCTCCAGCCCTTCGCCGGTGGATCCGAAGGCGCGGAACGGATTGCTGATCCCGACGCTCCAGTTGGCGCCGGTGATGAACTTGCGAGAAATGCTGGCGCCCTGCGTCAAGCCGGATTGATGCAGCCCGAAAGCGAACTCGACGATGTATGGGATGCCTTCGCTGGTCGCGCCCTTGCGCTGCTGGTACTTGAACGTGTCGGCGTTGCCGCCTGCGGCAAGGAAGCGGTGCTTGAGATGATCCTCGCCGATGACGCCGAGATGCTTGGCGGCGACCGGCTTGGTGTGCTTGCGCATCGAGGCCAGTAGCTTGGCGATGCCGGCGCGGTTGACCTGCTCGGCGCCGAAGAATGCCGCCAGGGACTGATGGCTGCAGCCCACTTCCTCGAGCACTTTGCGCTGGACGGCGGTCCCGGAAAGCCCGCGGAACTCGGCGATGAACTCGCGCACCGTGCGATTGCGCCGCAGGTCGCGATCTCGAGCTACATGCGCGGCAAGATAACGCTGCAGCCGTGTCTCGTCGTACCAGTGCGGGCTGGTCGGATTGCGCGGACCCCATTTTTTCCAGTCGGGGTTGGTCGCCGCAACGTTGATGAACTCCTTGCCGTACCAGGAACCGCGCAGAGTCAGGTGCGGGTTGAACCAGACATAGCCCTCGGCGAGCCTTATGAAATCGCCTCGCGCGTAGTCCAGGAGCGTCGCGCCGCCATAGGATGGTATCACCGGCCAGCTGATCGTGATCCGCGATCCTATCTTGACCGGCGATGGCGAGGTGGTGTGGGCAATCCTCGGTTCGTTGTTGACGTGGTCGACCCGGAATTCGATTCGGTGTTCGATGCCGCGGGTCTCGATGATTGTCACGCCCACCGCCTCGGCATTGCCGTCCTGGCGCTCGCGATCGAGCACGTAGCCCATCGCCAGGATCGTCTTGAGCGCGTTCCCCTGCGCGCCGCGGGTCGGCGACACGTAAGCCTCGCGGCGACGAGACCCGGATCGTGTAGTCCAGGATGGACTTGATCGTGCTGGTCTTGATGCCGCCGCGCGTTGTCCTCGACGACGATCGATCCGGGCTCGACGGCGATCGAGATCACCGGGGCGACCTCGGCCTCCTCACAGGCATCGAGCGCGTTGTCGACCAGCTCCTTGAGCACCACGAGCGGCCACTGCTCGACGCCGTGCCCGGTCTGGTTCTGCAATTCCCGCCGGGTGCAGAACTCCATCAACCGCGAGACCCGGAAGGCGACGCGGGTCAGCTTCGGCTCGGGCTTCTTGCGAGCTGGCCGGCTTGGGCTTTGCCACAATTTGTAAAAACTGAGCGCTCTTGGTCGGATTTTTAGCCTGCTGAAACTGCGCCCCGGCGGCGGTGGCGTCGGTGGTGGTTGGCATGCGGGCCTCCGTGGTGGAGGCCGTGCCGGGTCTAGACGTGCAGGGGTGGTGGTGGTTTAAGTTTAAGTAACGGTTGTTTCAGCAAACCGTCTCGCAAGTCTCCCCCCGGTCGCGTCCTCCAGGCGCGGCCGTTTAGTTTTATGTGGCGATGGTCGGAGACTCGCCGACGCGCGCCTCCATGCGCGTGTCGAGCCAAGCGCTCACTTCCTGCGCGCTCCACGCCACGCGCTTGATGCCGATTTTCATGCGGCGCGGGAACTTCCCTGCGCGCTCCAGGCGCCAGAGGGTTGTGCCCGACAAGCGGGTGATCTTCTCGACTTCGGGCTGGAGTAGCAGGTCGATCTGCGTCGTTTGCATATTGCGTCACCGTGCGGTGGGTTGCAGGTGACGCCCTTCATATGCGCTGGATTTCAGTCTGTCCGTCCACTTATGTTTAAAGTTCGTAACGCGCCAACTCAGCCATGATCTGCGCATATGAAGCCGAGCACGGGTCCTTCGATTTCGCGAACCAGTTGGCTTCGTAGAAATACTTCTTGCAAAGAGCGACACTAATGCTGAATTCGTCGGCTACAATCGGAAGACGTCAGTATGTGGATTTTGCTGCCCGCTGATCGGTTACTCGCACCCATACCTTCCATTGAAGTGCGTTCCGTCCCCGCACTGCCGAAAGCTTTTCGTTCTTCTTGTGAGGTTTGCCGAATACCTCGTCCCAAGACGAGTGTTGATATTCTAATTTTGCGCTGCGATAGGCCGTCACGAATTCATCGCGCTGCCCAAGGGGGCAAGGCGAGAGCGTTGTTGACGCACAGGAAAATGGCCTCTAGCAGCGCTCTCTTATCCCCACGATCGAACTGTTGGCGGCACCGCTCGCAGTCAGCACGCACCATAGATCGGAGCGATGGCTTTGCACGTCCCTTTCCCATTTCTCGGCATCTGCTTCGGTGCGCTCACCCATGGCCGCGTCCCCGAATTTGCGCGAGTGGCGCAGAGCTCGGCCGCGCGTCGCCCATGGCGTCGGCAATCGCCCCGCCGATCCGATTGGAAGCGACGCGAAGCGGATCTGCGTCCAGGTGCGCATAGCGGGAAGTAGTCTCGGAATGTCGGTGGCCGAGCAACTTGCCGATGATCGGCAATCCCAGGCCGGCCCCGGCGCCGACGCTCGCATGGGTATGACGTAGGTCGTGGAGCCGGACGTCTTGGAGGCCGGCGTGATGCCGGATCAGGTTCCATGGCTTGTTCAGGTCACCTCGCGGCTTCTCCGGGTCGTCGCCGAGCACAACGTAGTCGCCGACAGAGGGCAACTCCGACAACAACAGCAGGGCAGGGGCGTTGAGCACAACGGCCTTGCGGCCGGTCTTGCTGTCGGGCAGCAGCAACAGTCCTCTTTCGAAGTCTACTTCTGACCAGCGCAGGTTTAGAACTTCACCAACCGGCACCCCGTAAACAACAGGAGCCGAAAGGCGGCGGCGACATGCGGCGACAATACGGTCCGACGGTTGTCCGGTTTGCGATCGTGCTTTCGTGGTCGCCCGTTCTCCCGGCCAGAGTAGTCCCTTCGTTTCGCCAAGGCGCAACGCTCGCCCCAGGCGCGCCAGTTCGTCGGTTGATAGATAGCGCTCCCGCCCCTGCTCCCGGAACTTCTCAATGCCACGTGCCGGATTGCAGCCCTCTGGCACCATGCCGTGCTTGGTGGCGAACGTGTAGAGGCCCGAAAGGACGATGATCGTCCGATTCGCGCTCACCTGCATTTTGGCGCCGAGTTCGCGGTGCAGCTTCGCGACTTCACCTCGAGTGATGGCGTGCGCCCTCTTCGATCCGAGACGCGGTGCCACCAACCTTCGCAGGTAGTGTCGATAGAGGGCGAGAGTGGCCGGCTTCTTCTTCGGTTCGATCTCTTCAGACAGGTAGCGCTCGATCAGAACTGAGAGGATTGCCGCTTCACGCTGCGCCCGCCGCTCGGCTTGCGGGTCGGCGCCGTCCGATACTGTGCCCCGGTGGCGATCGGCGCGCCGGCGTGCCTCTGCAAGCCCGATCGAGGGGTACTCGCCGAGACCGAGGCGCCTTCGACCGTCGCCGCTCTTGGGCCGATAGCGGAACGTCCACGTCGCGCGGCCGGTCGGAAAGACCCGAAGACAAAGGCCGCGCGCGCGATCGTCCCACATTTCGAGCACGCCAGCGACTGGCGGTTTCAGTTGCTGCAGCCTTGCAGCAGTCAGGGCCTCGGCTGGCATAAGAATCGCCTCGCGGGTCCAATTTGGGTCCACTGAGGACGCAACCTTTTGGACCCACCTGAAATGATGTGCTATGATTTGCGCACGTTACGCAAGCGTTTTCTCTCGGCGTGAAACTGCAGGAACAGCTTTGAAAAGCGCTTCAAACGAACTGGGGGACTAGGGGTCGCGAGTTCAAATCTCGCCGCTCCGACCAACAAAACACGATTACGACGATCCTCCTCACCTTCTTGAGCGGCGGGAAGCCGGTTGCATTGGCGGCCACCGCACGCCGCCAATGCCGCCGGCAACATCTAGCTCTGATGCCGTCCTTGGACGCCCTTTGTTGCGGCGTCGAAGCCCGCCGGTTCGTCCGGCGGGCTTTTTCATGGGCTGATGCCGGCGAGCAGCAGCGCCAGCGAGTGGCATCCCCAGCTTGCGCCCAATCCTGCGCCGCTTTTGAGGCACGATGCGGCGGATCGAGCCCGACCGGTAATCGGCTTGCGGCCGATCAAATCGCTTCGAGCCGTGCGGCGACTATGCCGGGAGTGCACTGGATTGTGCGCTCCTGTCCTAATTTATTGATTTATCCGTCATTTCGCCCTCGCAGCGAGAACCGCTCGGGAGCCGGGAGCGACCTATGCGCGTGAGGCCGCGCTCCCGCGGCAGCACTGATGACCAAACGCTATAGAGGGTGAAATGCCGATCTACATCAAGGTTGACGGGCTCGATGGCGACGTCGTCGTGCGCGGCCACGAGAGCGTTGACACCGGCAGCACCGCGCTGCAGCCGACGTCGATGAGCATCGATGACATCAGTGGCGGCGCAGCGCGCGACCTCCTCGTCGGCGGCGACGGGCCCGATGCCGGCGGCGCGGGTAGCCGCGACGCCCATTGGCGGGAGTTGACCTTCGGCAATGAGCTGATGACCGCACCATCGAGTGGCAATGGCACGGTTGGCGGCGGCGACTACGTCGGGTGGAGCAAGGTCATCCAGGGGACCGCCGACGGCGACATCGTCTCGCTCGGTGATCCGCTCGACGCCCAAGCGCCAGGGCACGAGTTCGGTCATTTGCTCGGCCTCGAGCACATTCGCAACGATGCCGACCCGCAATCGTCGCTGGTGCTCACTCTCCAAGGCGATCGCCTTGACCCGGCCACCGGCTCTACTGGTTGGTTTCGCTATGACACCGTCACACCGGGCAGCCACGAACAGGCTCTCGACGATGGGCTCATGACGACGCCCATCGACACCTCGGTCGACGCGAGCGCCCACACCGGGGGCGCCAACTGGGCCCTCGCCGACGGCAGCGTCCGTTTCATTTCGGATGCGCTCGACCCAAGTGATTCCTTCGCCGCAATGACAGCCGACAGCGGCCCGTCGGGCAACGGCGGCCCTGTATCGGTCGGCGACACCGTCACTTTCACGGTAACCCTGACCAACACGGGGCCTGACAGCGCTGACGATCTCGACCTCGCCGCCGGCGCCGCAGATGCCGACGCCGTCATCGACGCGCGGAACTCGTTCGATGGCATCAGTGGCGGCGGCGGACGCGACCTCCTCATCGGCGGCGACACCAACTCGGCCGGCGCCAACAACGGCGGCACCTGCACTGGCGACGCTTGCAACGGCGGCAATGGCGGCATTCTCTTTGGCGATGGGGGGAATGGCCTCAACTCAGACAATCTAGACCTCGCAGCCAGCACCGCAGATGCCGATGCCTTCATCGATGAGGCGCTCACTTTCGACGGCAACCAAACCAGCCACGGCCGTAGCTACGTCACCGGTTATTTCCAACTCGATCTCCATGGCTTGGACGCCGGCTTCGACGGTGACGGCAAGGACGATCTCGGAACTTACCAGCCCGACGCGGACGCCCATCCGTCAAACTCAAACCACTACTTCACCGACGATTACTCGTTAACTGTTGTTGGCGTGGCGGCGGATCCGGACTTCTTCCTCATCTAGGCGCCGCTCAGTAGGGCCGTCGCCCGCGGAGTGCCAATCGCCGAGTCAGATTTGGCCCGGAGTAAGTCGGCGGCCTTTGCCGCCGCACTGATGCGGGCGAGCGGAACGCGAATCCACGGCCATCCTAGGCCGCCTGGGCGGCTGTCTGGCGGCCTAGCTTTTGGCGCTCGTTGGTCGCGGGGTCCGTTCCGCATATGATGGCCGGCGATGCGCCCTGAACGCCACGAGCCGATGACGTTGGGAAACATGCGGCACAATGGCGTCCGCACGCTCGCGATCTACTGCGGCGCCATCAACTGCCACTACCAGGCCGTTCTCGAAGTCGATCATTACCCCGACGACGTTCCGGTGCCATCATTCGGCCCACGGATGCGGTGCACCGTGTGCGGACACCGAGGGGCTGACGCGCGCCCGAATTGGGGCGGTGGGCGCGAGCGTTCTAGTCCAATCGACGATCTGCCAGTCTGAACTGGCGCGAGCGCGCTTCGTCGAGCGCTCGCTCGATGAGAAGACCGCATGGCGTCCGACCGTCGTTTCGCGGAGAATTTTTCGCCGATCAGCACCGTGCGGTGGTCCAGTTCCGCGTCAAGTCGGTGGGCGGCCGCGACGAGCGCGCGGAAGGCGGGGCATATGTTGAGGCCGTGGCCATGCCGCGAGCATAGCAAGGTTCCGGGAAAAGTAACCCGCTGTTTATAGCCGCGGCACGCGAATTAAATGCCGCGATCAAACCCGCTTAAATAATTCGCCGCAATACCACTGTATATTGGTTTATTGCGCGCCCGTCCGAGAGGCTTTGCGATATCAATCGGTTGCGCCTCGCGTTCCCCTCGCGCGAATTTACCGGCGGCTTCCGACGTCTCTAACATACAGAGAAAATCGGCGCGGCGCGCGTGTCATACTGCGGTCTAATAGCGCGCCAGTCGTCGCGCGAGCGGAGCGCCGTGCAGCCTCGACCTCCCGCTCGAGCTCCGCCCACGCCTCAGCTTCGGCGACAGTGGCCCGCTCGAGCTCCGTCCAGGCCTCGGCAAACTCATTGGTCATCGCATCGTTGCTCGTTCTATGTGTCGGCATATGGAACCTCTTTGCCGTTGTACCCCCTCAAGCCACGCCGCGGCGATGCTTTCGCTCGCCGGGATTTGGGTGGCCTCCGAGCCGAAACGCAGGGTTACTTAACCGGCTCGAAGGCCCAAGCTGGAGAGCTTGTGCAGTAACGCTGCTCCGACAAATCTAAAGAAAGATTAAAATTGAAGGTAAACAACCGCGAGTATGCCGCCGGGTCGACCGCGGGCGGAAAATATTTCCCAGGTCCGGGCGAATGTTGTCACCGGCCGCGCCCGGCCCGCCGCTTGAGCGCGCTCGTGCGCGGCATCGCCGCACCGATCGGTGGCGCACGCGGATTTTGCGCGCCATGATGCGGCGCTTCTTTCGGTTCAACCCTAATGGGGAGTTCCAGTCATGAAGACGATCACGCTGCCAGCGACCTTCCTCGGAACGATGCTCATTCTGTTGCTGAACGCCGTGCCTGCTCACGCGCAGTTCTTGGTGACCTATGTCTCGGGGGTCGGCAACGACGACAATCTGTGCACCAGGACGGCACCCTGCAGGGGCTTCCCGAAAGCCATGCAACAGACCGCTATTAACGGCGAGGTCCGTTGCCTCGATGCAGTTACCTCCATCGAGATGACAATCACCAAGTCGATTACCATCCTGCCATGAGGTTCCCGCCCTCATTCTCGCCAATGGTGGCCCCACGTGCGTCATCATCAACCTGCAGACCTCACTGGCGTTAGACCCGCTCCAGACGGTGCGGCTGCGCAATCTGAACTGCAACGGCACCGGCCAACTCGGGGCCGCCAATACCCGCAGCGGCACGCGAGGCATCAACATCCTCAGTGCGAAGGCCGTGTTCATCGATGACATGCGGATAGAGGGTTTCATCACCCAGGGCGTCCTCGACGTGCGCACCACCGCCACCGGCAAGCTCTACATCAGGAACTCGATCATCAGGGACAATGGCGGCGCCGGCGTCGCCGTCGCCGGGACCGGCAATCCGCGGGTCCACGCCGTAATCGAGGACAGCCACCTCAACGGCAACGCCTTCGGCGTCGCCGTGGGGGCCTTCAATGCCGTGATGGTCGCGCGGTCGGTCATGACCGGCAACACGGCTGCCGGGGTCCTGGCCGACCCGAGCGGGGTCATCAGTGTCGACAACAGCACTATTACCAGCAACGGCATTGGCGTATCGTCCCTCGGCGGATCGACGGTGCGGTTGTCCAACAACAACATCGGCTTCAACGGCACCGGCATCAGTGGCTTCACCACGTCGTTCGGTAACAACCGGATCTATCCGAACGTCGGCACGGTGCCGACCCCGGCCGGCAGCGACACCCACGACAAGGGCCAGCAGTAACGGGTCTGACCGACCTCAATTCGGCCCAGTCCGCCACCCGTTCGGCATGATGCGTGGCGCGTCGGCACTCAAGCTTCGATGCGTCAACGCTGACAATTGAAGGGCACGGCGAACGCTCCTGAAATGCCCCCTTCGCTCATGGCGCGTCCAGCGCGCCTTGCAAAGGGAGATCGTCATGACCAAACTTGCTCTCGCGTTGATCGCATGCGGCACGGCGCTCGCGTCGGTTCTGTCGTCCGCCCCGGCTCACGCACAACCAACGCGAACGTGGGTCTCATCTACTGGCGCCGATGGCAATACTTGTTCGCGCTCGCAGCCGTGCCTGTCGTTTGCCGGCGCGCTCGTCAAAACCCCCGTCAACGGTGAGATCAATTGCGTCGATGCCGGCACGTTCATGTTCGGCGCAATGTTGGCCATCACCAAGTCGGTGACCATCGACTGCCACGATGTCTTCGCCGCGATCACCCATTGCAGCGACCAGCTGGTGCCTGCGATACAGATCAATATAGCGGTGAGCCCGGGCGACCCGCGCAGGACCGTGCGCCTGCGCAACCTCAATATCAACGGCATGGCTCCCGGCTCCGGATGCGGTGGCGTGGACGGCATTCGGATAGAGAACGCAGCCGTGGTTTCCATCGAAAACGTGGTGGTTGAAGGCTTCCAACGGCACGGCATCACGGACAGGCGCACGACTGGCGGCCGGCTCACCGTCACCAATTCGATCCTGCGCAACAACGGCGGCAGCGGACTGCTCGGCCTTCCGTCCAGCGCCTCGACGCGGATCGACGTCGCCGTCGACAACGTTGTCGCCGAAGGGAACCATGTCGGGATGGCCTTCGCCAACGGCGTGAAAGCCATGGTCAGCCGCTCGCTGATCGCCAACAACACTTCGCTCGGCATCGACTCCGAGAACGTCTCGGGCGGCAGCGGCGCGGAGGTCGCGCTCGACAACTCGACGGTGAGCAACAACGGCACCGGGCTGTTCACGTTCGGCGGCGGAATGCTCGACGTCTCCAACAGCAACATCGCCTTCAACGGGCAAGGCGCGAACGGGGCGTGGCTCTCGTTCGGCAACAACCGGGTGCACCGCAACGGCGTGCCGGGGACCGCGCCGACCGCCATCGGCGCGCTGACGCACGACGTTGGCCAGATGTGATCGCCAAGCCCTCGCCTTAGTTGCTGTGGCGCCTGGCGAGGGGATGCCCGCGCGTTGGACGCTCGCGCGCTAAGGCGTGTACTCATAAACGCGCAGACGTTGGGTTTTGGGGCTAAGCGGAAATTTGCTGCTCGATCGGAAGCATTACGGTTTTGACCCGGTGTACTGGGATTCGCTCCATCGTGCGGACGGCCGCTGGGCGAAGCGGCGCGAACCTCGCCGGCTGGGCTCGACCCGCCGTCGGCGCCGGCGCGAATGCGGGCGCGGCCGTCGCAGACCAAGCGGGAGCCCATCGAAGACTTCCGCCGGAGGTTCGCGACGGGCGTCGAGCCGCGATTTTTTCCGGGCTAAGTTCTTGTTACTTCTTCGTTGTCCTTGTCATCGTCGTCATCAGGCACGAAACCACTGCCGCCGCACGTTGGGCACTGCATCTCGTCGTCGGTGCCTTTTCCAATGACGCCATCGCCGTTGCAATCAGGGCAGGTCTTCATGTCTACCTCCCGAGCGGCCCGAACCTCCGCGAAACTTTCGCACGGGTCCGCAAGCCCGCCGGCTCGCCCGGCGGGCCTTTTGATCGCCCGATCCGGTCGGGATAGTAGACGCCGCGGACGTCCCCGTCTTTGCCGGCGGCGATGCTCGTGGGCGCGCCATCAGGCTGCGCAAGGAGATCGATAACAAGTTGCTGTTGATCGCCGGCGGCCGTGCGCTCGGTGCTGTTCGGCGTGGCGATCCTGGTGACGCCGGGCGCCGGAGCCCTGGGGCTGGTATGGCTGATCGGCATCTACACCATCATATAGCGTCATCCTGTTATGTTCGCCCCGCGCCTGCGCAAGCAGACCGCGTGAGCAACGCCCTGCCGGACACTGCTACAGTCGCTCCACTCAGCCGAGCCGTGATGCGCGAGCATCCGCGTGAAGGCCAGCAAAAATGACGGACGCAAACGGATCTGAGAGTGCGCCAGGGTCAGCAGCGTCAAAAAAATTCCAACTCATTGGCACCAAAAGACCGAATTTATCGGTGATGATCGAATCGGTCGCACCGAGACCAGCAAGTGCGGGATCGCGGCAGGGAGACTAGACTGCAGACGAATTGCGCGGCGGGCGAAGCGCCGCACCAGCCGAGCCTCTGCGCGAACTGCTCCGCAGCGTTCGCGGAAACGTGAGCGAGCGTTCGGCGGCGTTCCCCAAGAACGGGAGTGGCGAAATGAGCCCATCGAGCGGAATCAGGCCGGTCTATGATCCCGCCACCCTGAGGATCATGAGCGACGCATTTGATCACGCGTGCAATTTTCTTCCCCCTCAGTTCAGAAACAGCGACAGCGTGCGCAGAAAGCTCGCCTTGCACATTATCCGCGACCTAAACGACGGGGAGAGCGATTCGACGCGTCTCGCCGATACAGCCGTCCTCTCCGTTCTCGGGCATGTTAACGGGCGTGGCATGGGTACCGGGTCACGGCCACACGACCAGGAGAAACCGCCAGCCAACAACCGAGCCGGGCGCTGAGCACGCCGCCGCAGATCGGCGAAGTGGTACGCGCAGGCGGGAGGCGAAGGCCTAAAATAGTTGGCGCGCGGTAGGTCAATCAAGGTACGAAAACGCCCCCCCAATTGGATGCCCACACGACACCGATATGCCGAAGGACTTACTACCCACTATTGAAACGCGCGGTCGACGGCCTTGAAAAGAGCACCGCCGAGGCGCGCCGCTCGTTTACGAGCGCGCGCGCACCGTGCTGATCGATCGGCTGCATAAGATGCAGCCGCCACCGGCTGCCGCCGAGGTGCCGCGCGAGCTGTCGGCGCTCGAAGAGGCCGTGCGCAAAGTCGAAACTGAGGCAGCGCGGCAAGAACCCGATGAACTATCCGTTCCTAAGCGTGATCTACGCCAGGTGCCGGCCCGTCTGGCAGCGGACCCGCAGGAAGCGGTATCCGCACTTGAGCGCGACGCGGATGGTCGGCCCCGGCACCGCTGGCCCGCCTTCATCCATGCGCAGCCGCAGCCCGACCCATCGCCCAAGCAGTCCGAACGTCTCAAAAGATTTGCCGTGGTACGGGAGGCCGAGGCGCCTAACTCGAAACGCGACCCTCTGTGGGAACCAGCAAAGGTTCTTGAGCAGGATGAGGACGCGTTCGTATGGCCAATTAAATGACGGTCGGCTCGCCGCCACCGCAAATTCCAAGCATCAGGCCAAAATTTCCCCACCGTTCAGACTTGCGGGCGTCTGGACTGATTGCGCCGTGCAGCAGGACGGCCGTTCGACCGCGGTCCTCCCATCTGGCAAAGGTGCCGGTCAGAATAGCCCGTCCCGGTCCGCCACGCCCAGGAGGACAACGCCGCCGGTCGTGGTCCGCGCCCTCAACTCAGCGGCGGCGGTGCACGCTTACTTCAGGGTGATCGGGGGCGCCAAGCCGGTGTTATTGTCGCGCTCGCACACTTTGAAAGCCTTCATTGCATTCTCTGCGTCGGCGCGGCTCATATACGCGGCATCCTGGGGACCCACGACCTGTATGTTAGCCGGAGCAGTGGCAGACGGAAGTTCCGAGACAATGCGGCACTGCTTCGTTGCGATGTCCTGCTCTACGTAGAATTTCTCGGCGGCAAGTGCGGGGGTGACCAGCGCCACAAGCGCTGCCGCGCCTACAATGGCTCGCATGATCGTCTCCTCCAGCGGTAGCTGTGGATAGAGACAACCCCAGCAGCGTGCGGAAGTTCCGACCTTGCCCAGGGGGTAGTGGGCCAGTTTGCCTTGCCTAAATTCACCGTCCGGATTGCGACAGCGAACGGGAGTGGGGCACAGGGCCGCAAAGCGGCTCGGTGACCTACTCAATTCAGGACCGATACAGTTCAACGTCACACCGAAGCCCGGTCCTATCGCAGGCTAGTGGTTTGGCTTTGCGGACCGGAAGGCCGCGACCGATCAAATCGCGATCGTGCTGAGGTGGCGGGCGGTGCACTAAGAGCAGGCGGTCTTATGCGGCAGTGCGCACGGCCCGACGCTCAAGTTTCTCGCGGTCTAGATGGCTGCGGAACGTGCTGTTGAACAGCTCATCTAGGTCCGCTTGCGCAAGAACCGCGTGGAACAATGCGCCGCTGCTACAACGCGGCGCCTGATAGGAGGCCGCGACCCTGCAGGCGTCGATATAATCCCAAGCGCGGCAATATTCGTCTGACCCGGTGGCTTCGCGCTCGGCGATTTGAAGCGCGGCAATCGCCGGCCCAACGCGTTCGGCAATTTTCACAACGGGACACCTGGGAGAGGCGAGAGCGCTTGCCCGCCCCTCCCCTAAATCAAGCCAGACGTCTGATTCCGGCCCCCTCCGGCGGCAAGAAAATTCGATCGAAGCGCGCGACGGGCGAGATCGGAAACGATGGTGGCTGCGGTAAGTACGGTCAAGCCAATCAGCCACGCCAAGAATATTCCCGTCAGTACGATGTAGGTCAACGGCAAGCCGACGGCCAGTCTGGCCGCTGGCGGAACGGCGTTGAACGTCCGCCGAAGAAGCGGAAGGCATCGTGGTGGCCGTTTGCCCTCCGCAAGCGCTGGCGTGCGTTTGCTCACGATGACTTGAGCAGAGGCGGAGCTGCAGGGAAGCTCGATCACATTCCCAGACAGGCGCCTATCGCCAGCCTCAGCGCTTTCAGGGTTCATGGTGGAACTGTCCCGCATTCTCCGACGGGTCAACTTTGCACCAAATGTCTGGTTCCCGCACGGGCATTGCCAGCGGCCCCCGCAGCGCAATACTCCAAGTCATGGGGGATAGGCTTCTCGACAATCCCGCTCACTCTACCGCTCATCAGGGCCAATCATCGCGGCTACCAGCCCTTCTTCTCCGACGATCAGAATGGTGCCGCCCTTCAGTCTCGCAAAGCGATGCTGCGTTCCGATGCCCGAGATCTGCCGCAGATCCTGGGGCAGCGGGGTCAATGTCAACTCCGGTGGAGCCGTCATGCCGGCGGCGGGTGCAAATGCCCGTGGAATCGGCTGCTCCTCCACATTCGTCTGCTCGATACTTTGCCGGATCCGCCGGCGCTCTTCCGGGGTCAGCTTAAGCTGCCCTCTGATCAGAAGGTCGGGAATGCGCTCCCGTGTCTCGCTGGGGGACGCCTGACCAGTCGTTGGTGGTTCGGGTGCCCAGCCGTTCTGCCGCCCCGCCCCAGCATCGGCGGCAATGCCCAAAGCCGAACTGCCGAGAAGCGCCACGGCAGCGGCTCCGGATCGCAGGGCCGTCCTACCCATCAATTTCTCCTCTTCGTTCCGGCCATCATAAATAAGTGCACTAGCCCGCGATCACCATGAGCGCGGCAGCGGTTTTTCCCCCTTCAGCGATCAGCCGACCGGCCGCCATCTCAGCACGATCTCGACTTGATCGGTAGCAGGCTTGCGATCGGCAAAGGTGCCCGTCTCGGCCGCCTTCAGCAGCCGCTCGATCGCCCGCTCGGCCGCCGCGCTTCGATGCATTGCCGACGGCGACATGACCGCGCCGACGCTCATCCTGATCGGCGAATCGGACGAGTGGACGCCTGCAGCGGCGTGCCGCAACATGCTGGCGCGGAGCAGCGGGAAGGGCAGCCCGATCACCCTCACTATCTATCCGGGCGCTCACCATTCATTCGATGTGCCGGCGCTGCGGCCGGGACGGCTACTGTTCGGATATCGGGTGGAATATAATGCCGAGGCAGCCGAAAAGGCCACGCATGAAGTTCGACGCTTCCTGGCCGAACATATGCGCAAGTGACGGGCCCTCATTCGCCCGGCGCGCGCCCTCGGATGCGGACTACGTCCTTTGGGTCCCCGGCTTCCAGGATCGCTGTGGTGACGCCTGCAAAGTCCTTTGACCATTGCTCGACCTTGTACGGGCGCTCGGACATTCCGGCATCCCGCGCCGATTCGCGTCCGGGACGGACAGGTGGCGAACATGGCCAGATTTGAAGAGATCGACCGCAATAGCGGCGTCGACAGCCTAAGGCCCGGAGCTGAATGGATCATGGTGCCGAAAGGCAAGTCCAATATTGTCTGCCTGACCGGCGGGGCGGGGTACGGCGTCAAGGCGGTTGAAGGAAAGAGCTATGTCAAAATCGACGTAATCAGCGAGGACAAGTATGCCGATGAAATTGGCCGCATCAACGCGCTATTCATCGGCAAGGACGACAAATTGCTGCGGATCACCGGCTTGCAGCGGGGGCCGGGGAAGATCGCCGCCACCAAGGGCAGCGACAAGGCCGAGCTCAAGTTTTCGGTGCATGGCAGCCGGACCTTCAATATCTCGTTCTTTTTCCTTCACGACCTCGACGCCCAAAACCGTTCGACGCCGCAGAACGGCGTTCTCGCAGAAGGACGCCACTGGCTGGGTCGAAAAGCTGAACCAAGTCTACGGGCCCCAGGCCAATATCTGGTTCGAACTGGGCAAGAACATGCCGCTTGCCATCTCTGGGCTCGGCGCGGTCGTGAGTTCGGACCACGCCCAAATGCTTGCCGCGCATAAAGATGCGCAGGTCGCGACGGGCAAGACCAAGGAATCGAAAGCCCCGATCAGGGTGTTTCTCGCGGGTCCGGCGCTACGCTCAAGCGACAAGTCGCATCCCTTCGGCTTCTATCACATCGAAAGCAAGGTGATCCTGCTCAAGGACCAGCAGGAGCCGAACATATGGGACAAACTGGGAGGCCCGACTTCCCTTATGCTCAAGACCCTTGCCCATGAGATCGGCCATTTTCTGAATCATTTTCAGGGGGCGGGACAAGGACACAAACATTTCGAGGACACGGGATATGTGAGCGACATTCTCAACACCATCGATGGCAGCGATATCAAGATTTCGCGCCAGCGCGTTCTGGATTGGAACCCGACTTAGGCGGCTCGCTTCCAGAATCGCCGCGATCGCGAGACGGATGCCGAAAGAGCCCGAGACGAAGCAGGTCCCGAAATGACCGTGGACGACGCAGGGCGGGAACATGCGGTCACCGTGGGGAATACGCGCCTCACAGTGACCGTGTATCGAAAATCAAAAAATGTGTGGGTTGCCGTAGGTGACCACCTGGGCGACCCGCTCCGAGTGCAAGGCAGAAGCGAAGGCGCCGCCATCAAACGATGGCGCGAAGCGGCGACCTACAAAGGCAGCTGACGACCGCTCCGACCAGTTCAATCCTCAGCGCGGGGTACGAAAGCGCCCCAGCCCTAACGTGCCGAGTTCGCGTCAGCGGGGTGACCTCAGGGGTTTCCCCACCCGCCTCTCAGGGAAAACCCTGATGGCCGCAACGACGGAATCCAGCAAGAGTTGGCGCTCGGCACGGCGATCGCGGTGACGGCGGTCGGCCTCGCGCCTGCCGCGCACAAAGCGCGAGGCGCGAGCGATGCTCAGTTATTTCACTTGGAAGAGGGAAATAGCCGAAGTCATGTTCGCCATCACGCGCTTAATCGAGCACCTTGCGACGGCAGAGAGAACCGGCGGGTTTGAGCTGGCAGTCGGACTTCTAAAGAGCGTTGGCCGATATCACAGAGAGCGCGAAACGCCCTATGAGCGCGTGGTTCTCGCGACAATGCCCCTGCCGAAGCATGACTTCGATGTCGGCGTCATCAAGAACCGCGACGGGGATTGCACTGTGAGCATCACAGGCTTGCCGCGCTACGCCGGATTCTCGCTTTCCTGCGCCTTGCCGCCTCGCACCTTTCTGGCCGACCTCAATCCCGATCCGGCGAACGACATCTCTTGGCGCGCGCGAAAGCTGTTTGCGGCCATCCGGCAAGACCAAAGGCCCAACGCCTGACCTTTTGGCTCACCGGGCGCGCTGCTGGCGGGTGGTCGCCGTCTGGTTCGCCGGAGCCTGGGGGTCGGCCGTGTCATCAGCTGCGGAATGAATGACCGGGCACAACTCGGAAGAGGCGGATCGCCTCCGAAAAAGTCCGTTCATAGAGTTGAAGCGGGCTCGTGCGCCGCGTCTTCGCGTGCCTGACGATTGCGTTGGCACGTTTCTTTACCAGTGCTCCGAGCGACTAATTAATACCAACCTTCGGAGTCATCGACGCTCCCCCGCGTCATGGTCGGGCTTGTCCCGGCCATCCACGTCTTTGAATCAACTCGCAAAACAAGACGTGGATGCCCGCGACACGCGCGGGCATGACGAGTCAGAGATTGCGAGTATTGATATAAGCGAACTACGTGACAGCAAGGCCCGTCCCGCGACAGCAGGACGGGCCTCGATCCATCGCAAGAATTCAGATGGCGTTCTTACCCATCTGCTCGGCGATGTAGTCGGCCTGACGAATGGCAAGGCTGACAATTGTCAATGTTGGGTTCTCGGCGCCGCCGGTCGTGAATTGGCTACCGTCCGAGATGAACAAATTCTTGATGTCGTGACTCTGGCCGAATTTGTTGCAGACGCCGTCGCGCGGATTTTCTGACATCCGGCACGTGCCGAGATTGTGCGTGGAAGGATATGGCGGCGTCGGAAACACCCGTGTGGCATCGACCGCTTCGTAGATCGCGGTGCCCGCCTTGTAGGCGTGGTTGCGCATCGCAACATCATTGGGATGATCGTCGAAATGCACGCTGGCAACCGGTAGGCCCCGCTTGTCCTTGGCGCTTGGGTCGAGCGTGATCCGGTTGTTCTCTTGCGGCATGTCCTCCCCGACCAGCCACATGCCCGCCATGTTTTCGTAGCCGTCCAGCGCGCTGGTGAACTCGCGCCCCCATGCGCCGGGATCCAGGAAGGCCGCCATGAAGGGCAATCCGATGGACAAGGTCTCCATCTCATAGCCGCCGACGAAGCCGCGTTTAGGGTTGTGCGCTGCCTCGTCGGTCACGATTCCGGCCATGGTAGTTCCGCGCCACATGCGCACCGGCCGATTGAACACCGCATAAACCGACCCGGTCATATGCCGCATGTAGTTGCGACCGAGCTGGCCGGATGAATTGGCAAGTCCATTGGGGAACTTGCTCGATTGAGAGAGCAGCAGCAGCCTCGGCGTTTCGATCGAGTTCCCGGCGACGCAAACGGCGCGGGCCTTCTGCCGCTGCTGCTTGCCATCTTTGTCGAAGTAGACGACGCCGGTGACTTTCCCGCCCGCATCATGCTCGATCTGGGCGGCGTGAGACTCTGGACGAACCTCCAGCTTCCCCGTTTTCTCGCCCTTGGGGATCTCGGTGTAAAGCGTCGACCATTTGGCACCCGACAGGCATCCCTGGAAGCAGAATCCGATTTGTTGGCAGGCGGCGCGCCCGTCGCGCGGTTGCGAATTGATCGCCATGCGGCCCGTATGGACATCCTTGTAGCCCACCTTGGTGGCGCCGGCGGCGAGCACCTTGAAATTATTGTTGCCGGGCAGGCCGGGAATGCCATTCGTGCGGGTCACTCCCATCTTGTCCTCGGCCTTGGCGTAGTAGGGCTCGAGCTCCTGAAGCGTGACCGGCCAGTCGAGCAGGTTGGCGCCCTGGATGCCGCCATAGGCGCTCTTCGCCTTGAACTCGTGCTCCTGGAAGCGCAACGACGCGCCCGCCCAGTGCACGGTCGACCCGCCGACCGCCTTGACGATCCATGCCGGCAAGTTCGGGAAGTCCCGGTGCACGCGCCAGCTGCCGGACGTGGTGCGCATGTCAGACCAGGCGAGCTGGGTGAAGCTCTCCCATTCGTCGTTGACGAAGTCCCCAACCTCGTGGCGTTTGCCGGCCTCCAGCACGACCACCTTGATGTTCTTTTGCGCGAGCTCGTTTGCAAGGGTGCCGCCGCCGGCACCGGAACCGATGATGACGACGACCGAGTCGTCGTTCAGATCGTATTTCGCGTCCATGGGATTGCCCTCGTTCTATCCGCGCCTATAGCCAGGCGATGTCGTCGAAACCGTGCTTGATGTAGCCACCCTTCGAAGCCGATTCTCCCTCGTAGCCAAAGATCGGCCACACCTCCTTTTGGTTATAGAGGGACACGACAAGCCCGCCGCGGACGTTCTGGAAGAATGGCTCGCGCTCCATCTGTCGCAGCAGTGCGACGCGATCAGCCTCCCAGCCCACGTCCACATAGGCGACGCCGTGCCGCTTGCGGGCAAGCGCGTCAAGCTGGGCAACGCCCTGCTCGACCGTCGTCTTGGCCTGCGGATCGGTGCCCGCCTTCACGTCATAGCTTTTCATGGCGACCGCATAGAAACGATCGGCGAGACGGTCGTGCGGATAGATGTCGCGCGCCGTCTTGATCAGCGTTCGCATGGTCTCCGGCTTGAGATTTTTGACTTCGAGACCCCAAGCCTCGTCCGTGTGGATGACCGCGGCGCCGGAAATGATGAGCGCGGCGGTTCCGACCCCGGCAAGAAATTGCCGCCGATCCAGCGCATCTACTCGATTTTGATCCATTGTCGTTTCCTCCATTGTGTAAACCTTGACGCATTGGCCTCAGCGGTACCGTCCGTGCTTCTGCATGACCTCAATCTTGTAACCGTCGGGATCTTCCACGAAGAAGAAGCGGGCCATCAGAGTGCCCTCACGGATGAATTCCTTGATCGGCTTGGGTTGCAGGCCTTCCGTGCCAAGCCTTGCGTGCTCGGCATCGAGATCGTCGACCACGACCGCCAGATGGCCGTAGCCGTCGCCAAGCGCGTACGGCGCCGTGCGTCCATGATTGATGGTGAGCTCGAGCTCGAAATCGATTCCCGGCCGCGCAGATAGACCAGGGTGAAATCGTCGAAGGCGAAGCGATCCGCGACGCCGAGGCCGAAGGCGCGGCGGTAGAAGTCGGTCGAACGCGATTCATCGAGAACCCGGAGCATCGAATGTACCGTCTTGGCCATCGGATTGCTCAGATCATCGCTCTCGGGCGCCGCAAGCGGCTCTCATGCCGCCCCTGGCGGTTCGACCCGAACCGTCCAAGCCAATGAGTTTACACCTTTGCCAATGCCGCAGGTAGTGGCGGTCCAAGCGATCGCCATGGTTGCGCCCTGTGCCATCCAAGCGCTAAAATGGCAACGCATGCAACTTATTTGATCCGTTTACTCAGCTTGCTGCACTGCCGCTCCATCAGGGATTCCTCGAGCGTAATGTTGACGCGCACGGCGCGTGTCGGCGGATGGTGGGGAATGAGCGCCGCAAGCGCGTTCTTGACGTCGGCGCGGAATTCCGGATCGCGGGCGAGCTCCGCCAGACTGCGCGGCTCCGGGACCGGGCCGTCTTCGGCCAGCCCTTCGACGTGGAACGCCAACACCTCGGCGGCCTTGGCGACGGCCGCATCGAGGTTGTCCGCCACCGTGGTGCAGCCCGGGAAATCGGGAAACGACACGCCATAGGCGCCGTCGTTGGCATTCTCGAAGTTCAAGAGCGTATCGATAATCCCGCCCTGCACCGCCACATTACCGGCGAGATCGATAACCACCCCGTTAGTTCACATTTTGGCAATGCGTTGGCAGCGCGCGATCTACCTCATGGTCGAGAGTAGAGGCGGTCGGAAGATACACGCCGATTTTCAACTTCCCCCCGCTTCTTGCAGGCGACGAGGAGCTTTTGAATGTTGCTGTCGAACAGAGGAATTGTAACAAGGATGGACCCGCGCGAGGTCTCTACTTGTGCCAGCACCCTCCACGCTGTTTCGATCGATTCTGCCGGGTCGAAACTGGAGAGTGTCGCTACGACCATGCGGTTCTTGAACATGTCAATCCGGAAGGCTGTCGGAACGACGGGTTCATCGTTGATGCGCTTTTCGCCCACGATGGCCCCATTCTGGAATGTGGGGAGTCCCAGCGGAGCTTTCTGATCGTCAGTCTCATTCAGCGTGGCTAAAAACACTGCACGACCGCCTTTTCGACATGTCCCCTCGATAGATGCTTGGGCGCCCCTTCCATTTGGCTGAACCGAGGTCACCGTATAGTCGCTGTCGTCAGTCGTTGGATTGGGCTTTTCTGACAATGACCATTTCAGTGCCACCTGAGCTGCATATTGCGGGCCCTTTGTGCGCGCCTCGTCAAGCTTTCGAGCCCACTCTTTTGCCGCCTCCAACTCTGCCTCCTGGCGCTTTTGCTCGGCATCCCGCTTGGCCTGTTCGTTCGCTGCAGCTTCAGCTGCCCGTCGTTCGGCTTCGATCTGAGCGTCCCGTTCGGCTTTCGCCTTTGCGACCGCCTGTGCCTCCAGGCGCTTTTGTTCGGCATCCCGCTTGGCCTGTTCGTTCGCTGCAGCTTCAGCTGCCCGTCGTTCGGCCTCGATCTGAGCGTCCCGTTCGGCTTGCGCCTTTGCGACCGCCTGTGCCTCCAGGCGCTTTTGTTCAGCATCCCGCTTGGCCTGTTCGTTCGCTGCAACTTCAGCTGCCCGTCGTTCGGCTTCGATCTGAGCGTTCCGTTCGGCTTGCGCCTTTGCGACCGCGTGTGCTTCCAGGCGTTTTTGTTCAGCATCCCGCTTGGCCTGTTCGCTCGCTGCAGCTTCAGCTGCCCGTCGTTCGGCTTCGATCTGAGCGTCCCGTTCGGCTTTCGCCTTTGCGACCGCCTGTGCAACCAGCGCGTCCTGTTTCGCCTTTGCCTCCGCGGACACGCGCGCAATCCTGGCTTCACGTTCTTCCGGGCGTTCGAGAAGAGCGAACCGTTGATCGTTAGTCAAAAAGCCGCTTGAGAATACGCCGAGGCTCTCCTGGAATTGCTTGATTGCTTTGCGAGTGATCGGACCGAACTCTCCGTCATGCGTCCCCGGACCAATCTGGTCGGGGCGTAAGAACCCTTTCTCAGCGAGTGCCTCTTGCAGTTTGATGCGCTGCCCAGTGCTCAGTCGGGATTCCGCAAGGGCATCGCCGCTGAGCTTCGAACGAAGCATTGCAGCTCTGGCGTGATAGGCGTTGATCAGGCAGCCTACGTGCGCGCGAGTGATGGGCTGGGGACCCGGTATACTGAATCCGGAGCCCAATATCATCCGCCCAGCCAAATCGGCCATTGCCCGCCCAGCCTGATCTTCTAGCGTCTGCTGACGGGGCAGGGCACACAATGAGTCCAGCGATTGTCTCCACGTCCGCTGATCTGCGTCCACAATTTGGCGCTGGCTCTCGTTGACACTGAAGTAAAGTGCCCATGATGCAGCGTTCACCTCCCAGTCGGCCGCAGCAGCCTCTGGCACACTGCAAAGAATGGAGGCCACAGTGCTGCGTGCCTTGGTGCAATCAATTGACGGTTGACCGGGAACATATCCCGCCGCGGAATGGGACAGGGAGGTTCCGGCCAGGAGGAACGCGGCGACGCATGCGACCGTGGTCTTCATCATTTGTACTCGTTGTTGCCTCATAGTGGGTGCGGAAGGGCGCGTCATAACGACTGGCCCTCCGGTTTCTTTTGCTGTCTCTCGATCAGGAGCCGCAGCGCGAGCGCGACCGGTTCCGGCACTGGCCGTTCCCCAAGCGCGTAGGCGCGCGAGGTGCGATCGGCGATGCCGAGCACCTTGGCGGCTGCGACTTGGCCCAAGCCGAGTGCTTCGAGGGTGGTGCGGTAGTCGTGCTTTGTCATGCCCCCTAGATGGGCACAGGCTTCCTAGGCACAATCGTCCCTTGCTCCCAATGGCGTACGGAAGCAAATGTTTGGCCGACGCCGACAAAAACTGTCGGCCAATGATTGGTCGCACACCGTGTTCGCAGGCATTGTCCGCCGTGATGCGTAGAAAGCGCCTCGACCGGGCCGACGCTCCGGCAGGAGCGGGCGAAAACCCGGCATTTCCCGGATGACGTCGCTTCTCGCGGCCGAACAGGTGCGCATCGACGAACTAACTGCGTCTGCAAGACCATCGACGATATGAGGTGGCTGCCGGTCTTCGCCGGCAAAGTATTCCGGCCGGCGCGCGAAGGCGCTTGGCCCGGTACATTACGTCTTGAGGATCGCGACCAACTCGGCCAGGGCCTTGTCGGCGGCCTCGTCCCGGAAGCAGTCCGGCATGCTGAGCGTCACCCGCATGCCCTTGCCATTCCGCCCGCGGCTCTTCGGGAAATGGTTGGCCGAAACCATCCACTTACGGCGCTCGCCTTCGCCTTCGCTGCTCGATATGAAATCGATCCGCAATCGGTCATTGCCGAGCTTGAACCAGTCAGCCGCGCGCGTGACGCCCTGTCCGATGTTCTCCCAGCGGAGCAGGCCTTTCGTGGTCATTGTCGTGTTTCTCGTTTGGTGGTTGGTGATTTTGGTCCAGCGCAATTCACAAAAGGATCGGGCTCAATCAAACAATCGAGCCGCGCGATGACGATGGCCGTCCGGAACGACCATCCGCCCGCAGCAAGTTGCCGGAACCGGTGGTGAAAATGCTCCTCCCGCCGCCGGAAATCTTCCGGAATTTTGCTGATCGAGACCTGGTCGCTGGCCTGCATCGTCGCTTTGGATGCGCATGGAAAGGGAATGCGGCTCGCCTCTCGGTCTGCCACGCAAAGCGGCAATTCGCTATCCATCCGGGTCCGAAGAGGCCTGCCGCGCGCCGAGAACCAGCGCGAGAAAAAAGTCGTTGGTGGCATCGCGTTCCTCCCGCCCGGATTGCCGCCAACTCTGGCCTGTGGCCGGGTAACCGACTGTCATATAGATTTGGCCCGGGCGGCTGTTCTTGTGTTCCGCCGCCATTCGTTTGCGCCTGCGTACCATCGCCCAAGGGGGCGCCCGCGATGCGCGAGACCGATGCCGAGCGTCGTCACCCGAAGACCGGTGAACCCCAATCGGGTCTGAGCGGCGCGCGGCAGTTTCCTTCATCGCCAGAAGCGGGGGGCCTGGCGACACGATTGGCGGCACGGCGCCTGCGGGAGGCGGGCGTCGCCGTTGAGCCGCTGCGCAAAAAAGCAGGCCTATCCACTGCTCAGATCGACACACCGGATGTGCCGGTCAGCGTTGAGAGCCAGATTGCCTTTCTCGATCTCGCCGCAAAGGCGCTGCGCGACGACTTTCTTGGGTTCAGACTGGCGCTCGACTGCGATCTTCGGCAGATTGCAACCCGACCTCCCCCAAGTCGACCACCTTCAAGACGACCAAGCCCACGGTCACCATCGCGCTCGACCCCAACTCGTGGGTGGCGAGCTTCGTGAGCGGCTGGCCGCAGGCCAACCAGGATGCCCTGCTCGACCACGAGCAGCAGCACTTCATGATCGCCGCCCTCTCCGGCCGCGACATGCACGACGAGCTCGATGCCCTTACCGGCAAGAGCTATGCCTCGGGCAGCGACGGTGTCGCCGACATCCAGTCGGTGCTGTCGACCTATTCGCAGGCCGAAATCCAGAAGATCCAGGACAAGTACGACGTCGACACCAAGCACAATCCGGTCAAGCACGCCGCCGAGCAGGCCAAGTGGAAGACGGCGATCGACGACGCCAAGGCCAACAAAAAGCAGCTGCTCGCCGCCCTCAAGGCGGCCAAGCTCTATCCCTGATCGAGCGCCCCGGAGACCCATCATGCCCCTACAGTCAGCCATTCTTGCCGGCAACCCGCGCCTCGAGCAGGCCGCGACCACGGGCCCCTCCGTCAAGCAGGGCCCGCCGCACGACGATCCCTCGGCGGTCGCCGCCATCCAGCGCGCCCTGGTGGCCCTCGGCTTCCCGCTGCCGCAGTCCTTCGTCGGCGGGCAGGCCGACGGCATCTTCGGCCCGGAGACCTTCCGCGCCGTCTACAGCTTCCAACGCCAGGAATTCCCCGGCTCGCCCAACGAGTGGGACGGCCGCTGCGGCCCCAAGACGCTGGCGCGCATGGACAGCCGCCTGCCGCGGGCAGAGGCCGGCGGCCCGATCGTGCTGCCGCCGCGCTTCGTGCGCACCGTCTCGGTGTGCTCGATCAAGGCGCCGGCCGCCGCGAGCACTGGCCGCCCCCTCCCCGGCGACTTCCGGCCGGCCATCGCCAGGGCGGGGCTGGGCGGCATCCGCCGCGCCTAGGCCCGCAGCGCGATGGCTTCCGCAATCAGGATCGCGATCTCGTCTACGGCGGGACATTGCTGGTCAAAGTCCGTGAGAACAACGCCGCCGTGCACCTGCTCGATTTATCTCCGATACATCCATTGCACTTCGCGATCGCGCTCATCATCTACGTCGGGGCCAAAAGTGACGCAGCAGGCGTAGATCTTCGGCTCACCCTCGAACGCCGCCTGATGGGCGGAGATGCTGTCTCCTGACGCGTCCCGTGGAGTCTCACGGCGCGTGCGACGACAAGGAAAGCCGTCGGCGCGCCTTGCCGGTGTCACGCCGCTGCACCCACTTCAAGGGCCACGGCGGTGCGAAGTATGCGTCTCGGCAATGCCCCGCGCCTAACGCAGACTGATGCTCCTGCGAAATGGCGCGCAGGAACAAACGACTGGCGGCAGAAGACAAGACACCGCCACCGCCAATTCCATAATGACTGTCGGCGATCTGGCGCCGGGCACCAATACGGTGAGGGAGGTCTCCCCCTCGCCGTCGTCCCCGGTGGGCGGGTTTTGGGGGGTCAGCGCCCAGCCTGCCGGGGACACTAGTTGCCAAGCCGCGCGCAGATATCCACCCTGCGCGACCTATGGCGGGGCGAACTCGAAAAACGACCTACTGGTCCGGCGTGCCGGTATCGCTCGTCTACATCCCGGCGCTCGCGAAGGAACACCCGCTGGCCGACGACGGCGAGCCGCTCCCGAAGCGGGATCGCCGACGGGAACGAACGCGCCCGCACCGAGCCTCACAGCCGGCGCGGCTCGCCCCAGATCGACGAGCGGTGCCAGTTGGCGCGGAGCGCGAGCGCTGGCGGATCGGCGTCCGGCGGGAGGCGCGATGCCCCGCTCGTTCGCCACGCTTACCGAGCACCCAGAGATACGTGGAGGTTCAGGTTTGTAGTTGAGCGACAAGCAAGAGCGCGTCGCATTCCCCATCGCGACGCGTGTCCTCACTCATCGCGACGCAAGCGCTACACATGACCCGGCGGTTACGCTCAGTTGGCGAGCAAGGAGCCCGAGCCGCCGCGCAATCGCCGCCTGAGCACCGGAGCCATGGCTCCAATCTGCCTCACACCGTGGCCATCACCAGATGCGTACCCAGTAGGGGCGACCGTAATAGCCTCCCCAATAAGGCCTCGGATAGTAGGGCGCGTATAACGGCCGCGCGTAGTAGTACGGCGCGGGCGCGTACGCCGGTAGGCTGCGTAGTACGGGTAGGCATAGGCCGGCGGCGGATACGCGTAGGTCGAGGGTAGTACCCGCCGTAGGCGGCGGTGGCGGCCGCGCCGACGAACCCGGCGGCAACCAATCCGCCGCCCCAACCCCAGCGGCCGCGCCAATAGACGTTGGTCGTATGGTCGGGCGCCGCCGCGCTCACGGCGAGCGTAGCGGAGGGCACCGGTGCGGCCGAGAGCGACGTCACCGCGCCGAGCGCCACTGCGCCGGAAAGTCCAAGCGCAAGCGCGGTATTCTTTAACGCCTCACGCATTGCTTGCTTCCTTTTTGCTGGCTGGCTGCAACGGCATGAACAGGCGCGCGGAGCGCCAGTCTAACCCCAGGACGCCTTGCGGGCCAGCCCGGCCTACAAGCAATCCGCGACCGTGAAACCGAACGCCGGGAGCGGGACCATCAATCTGGCATGCTATGAAGGCAAGAGAAGCGGCTTTGGACCTCCGAGGGGTTTTTACCCCTCTCAGCGCCTGCCGGCCCGATTTACCGGACCGCCACGATTTATAGGCGTTCCAGGCCTTACGGCCGCGCGCGCAACCGGCCGCGCGCGCAGTACCACGCCGGGCCTTGCGACGCAGCCGGCGGGATAGCCCACGTATGTGCAATACACCACGGCATTAGCCTGTTCGGTGCTTGCGGTTACGAACCCAGTTACCAGCAGCACTGCAGCTGTCGCGATCGAGAGCTTCATGTGTACTCTCCCTCATTTGAGACCTTCAACTACCACCCAGAGCGACCTGCGTTCTTGACATAGATCAGCCCACCTGAGCTTTTGGGTGATGCGTCTTCGGTTTGGTCTAAACCACTTCTTAGCTTGGCTACCGAGTAGGAGAAGACGTACATCAGGATCCCACATCGGCATGCTCCACTTGTGGCAGACTAAGCGGATGCTGGCTGAGGCAGTGCGCTGAGCGGCGATTGGGCCGCCAAGTCGCTCAACGCGCCAGCGCGGCGACAATCAAGATCTCGACGCCTTCAAGCGCAAGCGAGATCGCAAGCGCGATCGCCATAACCTTGATGGTAGACCAATCCTCGATGTGAAACCGATACTTGGATAGTCGCGAGCCCGATCCGGCGGCCGTCAAAACAAAATAAACAGCGCGATGACGGTGACCACGGCCACCAGGCCAAAGTGTGCGCCTATCAGCGACCAGTCGGACCATTCCATGGGGTACCGAACTACCACGCGAGGCGGCGCGCACTATTGATCGAGGTCAGAATTGCGCATTCTCGTAGACGGCCTGCGCGGCTCGCCATCGTCGCGGCCCATGCGCAAGCAAGTCGGGGCGACCTCAGGACTTTCCCCCTACGGCTCTCGGGTGAATCCCGGATGGCGCTCCAAAGCCTTCTTTGAATAATCCAACCCTGGTGGGCTGGTGTAATGATTATCGACCGCGACACGATTGTCATAGTCCTGACGAGCGTTGCCGCGGCCGCCCTGTCGGCCATTGTAATACTGACTTGGCCATGAACGGACGCCGGGCGCGCGCGTGTAAGCGCATCAAACCATCGGTGGCCGAGCCCACGCGGCCGTCAAATAGAATCCACACCCCGAGGACAATGGTCACGACCGCTACTACGACGTTTGCGGCCACCATAGTCCAGTAAGGCCGACTTTATGGGTATTTTGCTACGCCGCGACGCGGAGCGTGTGCTGATCCAGATCAGAACATTGCATTCCAAAGCTCGCGCGCCCTTTTGCCGCTTCGGCGAGATACCCGGAGCGGGTTTCGCCGACCTGGCCGGCGGCGCGGTCGACGCGCTCCATCAGGGATTCCTCGAGCGTAATGTTGACGCGCACGGCGCGTGTCGGCGGATGGTAGGGAATGAGCGCCGCGAGCGCGTTCTTGAAGTCGGTGCGAAATTCCGGATCGCGGGCGAGCTCAGCCAGACTGCGCGGCTCCGGGACCGGGCCGTCTTCGGCCAGCCCTTCGACGTGGAACGCCAACACCACGGCGGCCTTGGCGACGGCCGCATCGAGGTTGTCCGCCACCGTGGTGCAGCCCGGGAAATCGGGAAACGACACGCCATAGGCGCCGCCATCCTCGTCGATCAGTGCAACGACCTGCATCATTCCCTCCGCCGTTCGGTCTCACCATTCCCAACCGGCCTGCCGATAGATCGAGCGCAACGTGCCGGCAATCTGCTCGCGCGCCCCGGTATCGATCGTGACGCGGCCCGGCTTCGTCGGATGCCGGTACGCCGGAAATGACAAGGAGCGTGCCATCCGAGATCCTCGCGCGCAGTTCAAGCTTCCGGCCATGACTTCCGGCATGGTACGATTTGCTTGAAGGCAGGCGAAGCGCATGGCCGATAAATCTTCAATCGAATGGACCGACGCGACGTGGAACCCGGTGACGGGCTGCACGAAGATCAGCGCGGGCTGCGACAACTGCTATGCCGAGCGCTTCTCCGAGCGCTTCCGCGGCGTGCCTGGCCATCCGTTCGAGAACGGCTTCGACCTCACGCTTCGGCCGGAGCGGCTTGAGCAGCCGCTGCGCTGGCGCCAGCCGCGCATGATCTTCGTGAATTCGATGAGCGACCTCTTCCACAAGGACGTGCCGAAGGAATTCATCGGGCGCGTCTTCGACACCATGGAGGCGGCGCACTGGCACACCTTCCAGGTGCTGACGAAGCGCTCGTCGCTGATGCGCGACTTCCTGCGCAGCCGCTACGGCAGCTCGCGCGGGACCGGCGCACATCTGGTGTGGCGTGTCCGTCGAGGACGGCACCAAGCTCTCGCGCGTGCGGCATCTGCAGCAGGCGCCGGCAGGCGTGCGCTTCCTTTCCATCGAGCCGCTGATCGGGCCGATCGGCGACGCTCGACCTCGCCGGCATCGATTGGGTGATTGTCGGCGGCGAGAGCGGGCCGAAGGCGCGGCCCATGGAGCGCGCATGGGTGCGATCGATCCGCGACCAGTGCAAGGCTGCCGGCGTCGCGTTCTTCTTCAAGCAATGGGGAGGGCTGCGGCCGAAGACGGGCGGGCGCAAGCTGGACGGGCGGGAGTGGAACGATTTTCCGAAGCCGCCGCCTCCTACGCGGTCGCGGCGGAATAGAGACGCGGCCATGGTCTCGCTTGCCGACTATGCTGGCCGCGAGCAATCCTACGTCAAGCACGTCTTCCTTGAGCGCTACCTTGAAGCGCTGATCTTCAAGACGGCGAGCGTCTACAACCACATCGTCTATGTCGACGGCTTCGCCGGGCCGTGGCAGAGCGCCAACGAGCAGTTCGAGGACACATCGTTCGGCATCGCGCTGAATGCGCTGCGGCGTGCGAAGGAGACGTGGAAGAAGAGCGGGCGCAATGTGACGCATGACGGCGTTCCTGGTGGAGCAGCACGCGAAGGCCTACGCGCAGCTTGCGACCATCCAGCCGCGCTATCCCCGACATCGAGATCAAGACCTACCAGCGACGACTTCATCAGCATCGTGCCGCAGATCGTGGCCGACATCCCGCGCGACGCCTTCGCCTTCTTCTTCATCGACCCGAAGGGCTGGGGCATTCCGCTTCTGAAGCTGCAGCCGATGCTCGCGCGGCCGAAGTCGGAAGTGACGTTCAACTTCATGTTCGAATTCATCAACCGCGCGGCCAGCATGACCGATCCCGATACGGTCGCGGGCCTCGACGAGCTGATGCCCTATGGCAACTGGCGCGCAGCGCCTGGCCGAGGCGGAGAAGGCAGTCGGCAGACCGCTCACGCCCGACGAGCGCAAGGAAATCCTCATCAGCGCCTTCACCGAGAACCTGCAGCAGATCGGCGACTACCAGTACGTGGTGCCGACCGAAATCCTGCGGCCCCTGAAGGACCGAACGCTCTATTGCCTGTTCTACGCCACGCGGCATGAGATCGGCCTGCAGGCGTTCCGCGAGTGCCAGACCAAGGCGCTTGATGCGCAGGCCGCAACGCGCGCGGCGCTGAAGGTGCAGCAGGAGGCTGCGGGCACCGGGCAGCAGGAAATGTTCACCTCGCTGCACGACATGGGACCGAACGAAGCGGCCGCCTTGCGGAACGAGGCGAAGAGGGCAGCCGAAGCGGCCGTGCTCGACCTCACACCCAAGGCCCCGGATCACATCCTCTACAAGAAGCTATGGCCCATCGTGCTGACACAGGCATGCCGTGCGCCTCACCGACGTGAACACCATCTGCGCCGACCTCAGCAAGAAGGAGCGAGCTTGTCTTTCCCGATTGGGAGCCGCGGAAGCGCGTGCCGCAGGATCACTACCGCATGCAGCGGCCGGAATAATCAGTTGAGTGCTGCTGCAGCAAGATGATAGCGCGCGCCCGCCGGGAGATCGCGAGACTGAAGGCGGAGGGCTCTCGGCCGGCGGCTTTTCGGCACCCTCGTAGGCGCGCGACCCGTCCGAGCTGAACGCAGCATCCGCGCAGTCCTCGCGCCGCTACGAGGTCACCATACCCGCTTCATGTTCACCTATGCGGCAGCCAGAACGTGCGCTGGATGCGTCCGCGGCGAGCGCTACCCCATCACGTACAGCGGCGTGAAAACCCACCGGCGGCGGGCTCCGTAGGGTCGCTGGCGTCCATGACTTTCGCTTCCACGACTTCCGGCATGACCTAGGCACCAAGGTGCTGCGGGAGACCGGGAACTTGAAGCTCGTGCAGAAGGCGCTGAACCACCGGAATATCAAGACCAACCACGCGCTATGCCATGTGCTCACTGACGAGGTGGCGCACGCGCTGGAGAACTTGTCCCGAAAAAACTCCCGAACGAGGTCGCGGAACGTCGGCTAACCATTTGGATGGGAACGGTATGTCAGTCGCGTCCAATCCTGGGGGACCAGGGGTCGCGAGTTCACATCTCGCCGCATCTCACGTCTGCGTCATCCGCTTGACTTTGCGCCCCGCCTCGCCCTACAAACCGCGCCCATGTCGATGATCGGACACAGCGCCATCCGTCGCCGCCGCCCGCTCGAGGCGGCCTTGGCGCGTGATTGCACCTGATCACCAGCCTGTGCCGCCGGAGATGGCTCCGCGGCACACCTTCCGATAAACCCGCGACGCACCTCTCCGGCGGTCCCCAGCCAAAAAAGGGAGCCCGCCATGTACGTCCACCCCGCTTTCCGGATCGATCGAGCCGCAAGCCTCGCCTTCGCGGCCGCGCGCGGTTTCGGCCTCGTCGTTGCCTGCGACGGCGGGCAGCCGGCCGCGTCGCCCCTGCCCTTCCGGCTCGACTACGCCAACGACGGCACGCCGCGGCTCGGCTTCCATGTGGCGCGCAACAACCCGCTCGCCGCGCCTCGCCGCCAAGGGCGGACAGCTGGCTGGTCGCAGTGATGGGAGCCGACGCTTACGTATCGCCCGACTGGTACGCGAGCCACGACCAGGTGCCGACCTGGCTGTACGAGACCGTGCATCTTACCGGCCCGGTGCACGTGTTGGACGAGCGCGAGCAGCGCGAGCATCTCGACGCGCTCGGCGAGAAATTCGAAGGCTGGCTTGAGCCCAAGCCGCGATGGACCGCCGGCAAGATCGCGCCGGGCCGCCGCCAGGCGCTGATGCGGGGCATCGTCGGGATCGAGATGACGGTCGAGGCCGTTGCAGGGAGCTTCAAGCTCAACCAGCACAAATCCGACGTCGATCACGTCGCGGTCGCCCGCGCGCTCGCGCGCCAGGACGACATCGCCGCGCGCACGATCGCGGGGCGCATGGTCGCCTTGCGGCCGCATCTCGATTACGACTTGAGCGACGCGGCCGCGGCGGGGGCCGTCGGCAATGCTCCCGCGCTCGCGATGCAAGGAACCTGAGCCATGGCGACCAAAGCAAGAATCGGCGTCCTCGGCGCCTCCGGCTACACCGGGGCGGACGCCGTGCGCCTAGCGGCGCGGCATCCGAACGTCGAGATCGCCGCGCTGACCGCGAATACCCATGCCGGCAAGGCGATGACCGAGGTGTTCCCGCACTTCTTCATGCTCGACCTGCCGCGGCTCACCGAATGGGAGAAGGTCGACTGGCGCGGCCTCGACGCCGTCTTCTGCGGCCTGCCGCACGGCACCACGCAGGAGATCATCGCGGCGGTGCTCTCGGCCAATCCCGCCATCAAGGTCCTCGACATGTCGGCCGACTTTCGCCTGCGCGACATGGGCGTCTACGCGCAATGGTACGGCCACGAGCATCGCGCGCCGCAGCTGCAGGGCGAGGCGGTCTACGGGCTGACCGAATTCTATCGCGACGCGATCCGCGCGGCGCGGCTCGTCGCGTGCCCGGGCTGCTATCCGACCGCGGCGCTGCTCGCGCTCGTGCCGATCGCCAGGGCCGGCCTGATCGACGCGAACGACATCGTCATCGACGCCAAGTCCGGGGTCACGGGTGCGGGCCGCGGCCTCAAGCTCAACACGCACTTTTCCGAAGCCGGCGAGGGATTGTCGCCCTACTCGATCGCGAAGCATCGCCACGCGCCGGAGATCGAGCAGGAGATCGGCGCGGCGGTCGGCGCGCCGGTGACCGTCAACTTCACGCCGCACCTCATCCCGATGAGCCGCGGGGAGCTTTGCACCTGCTACGTGCGGCTCAATGGTGCGACGGCCGACGACCTGCGCCAAGCGCTCGCCGACGCCTATCGCGACGAGCCGTTCGTGCACGTTGCGCCGAAGGGCGTGCTGCCGCAGACGCAGAACGTGCGCGGCTCCAACTACGTGCAGGTCGGCGTGTTCGCCGACCGCATCGCGGGCCGCGCCATCGTCATCGCGGCGCTGGACAACCTGGTGAAGGGCTCGGCCGGGCAGGCGATGCAGAACATGAACCTGATGCTCGGCTACCCCGAGACCCTCGGCCTCGAGCAGATCGCGCTATTTCCCTGAGCGACGGTCCTCGCGAGGGGGCTTGGCCTCTCCATCCCCGGAGCCCGGCCGAAAACTAACCGTCATCCTGAGTTGCCAACCGGCGTTGGGTCGACCCGCTGCGGATGAAACGATCTATGCATTGCGGGTACTCGCCAGTGTTCGCTCCATATGTCGATCGTTTCTTATTAGGTGCCCGCGCGAAGCGCTTTCTGAATCGTCATCCTGAGGTGCGAGGCCGCGCTTGCGGCCGAGCCTCGAAGGATGCTGCTCCGCGATGCGTCCTTCCGAGGCTCGCGCACTGGCGTGCGCTCGCACCTCAGGTATCGACGAGTTCAGAGGAGGCGCGTCTCAATACACCGTCATCCTGAGTTGCCAACCGGCGTTCGGGTCGACCCGCTGCGGATGAAACGATCTATACATTGCGGGTACTCGCCAGTGTTCGCTCCATATGTCGATCGTTTCTTATTAGGCGCTCGGCCGCGAAGCGGCTGAGCCTCGAAGAGCCTGTCCTCGGACTTGATCCGAGGAATGATCCAGCAATCTCCATCCGCGCCGCGGCGCGTGCTTCGAGGCTTTCCCGGACTTCGTCCGGGAAAGCGCCCCGGATCAAGTCCGGGGCAGGCTCTCAGCATCACGATGTTGGAAGGAGCTGAGAACTGGCCGCCAGATTTTCGGTGAGGCTCCAAGTCGGAGGGGCATTTTTTGGGAATGCGCCTTGCGTGTTCTTGTTTTGTTCGCTATATTGGTGGTTCCGAAGCAGTTGAGGACGAACGCGCCGTGGTCCCACAGCTGACGGGCAACAGCATCGTCGATGCAGGCACGAACCAACCGATGGCCGTCGCACTCTCTGAGGTTGTAGACGTCGGGGGCGGCTGCATATCTGGAATTGAAATTCGCAAAACGAACTCATCGCAGCACACGGATGGCGTCGGGTCACCAAGGCAGAATTCAGACGCATGCGCGCGCCGACCTTCCGCCGGCCGGGCGGAGTGTGGCGCCGCAGTCACATTTCGCAAAACGAACTCCCATCGCGACCGTCGCGTGTGGCGCCCAAACTACATTTCGCAAAACGAACTCCCATCGCGACCGCCGCGTGTGGCGCCCAAACTACATTTCGCAAAACGAACTCCCTGCCCTCATCGGTCGGTGTTGCGCCCAAGCACCATTTGGCAAAACGAACTCCCGCCATCACGGATGGGTGTGGCGCCCAAGCACCATTTCGAAAAACGAACTGGGTGGCGTAAGCGCCGGACTGCCACTCGGGAGTCTCCCGGCGGAAATTGTTTTTATTTGTATTTTTCAATTTAGCTCGGCGCCACTGGGACCAGCGGCATTAAATTCTGACTCGTCATGGCCGGGACAAGCCCGGCCATGACGGGGTCATCATCTGATGCCCCGTCAGGAAGGCCGGCCGTTCAGGGCGACTTCGCGAGCGCGTTCAATCGCGTCTGTGCGAAATCCTTCGCCCACTTGGTGTTGTCGTACTTGTTCGGCGCCGCCGCCAAGGCCGCATTGAAGTCCGCCCGCGCGCGCACGAGGTCGTTCCGCATCTCATGCACGCGACCGCGATTGGTATAGGCCGCCGCGTAGTCGCGATCGAGACTGATGGCCATGCTGTAGTCGGCAATGGCGCCGTCGAGATCGCCCTTGTCCCGGCGCGTATTGGCGCGGTTGTTGAACGCGAACAGGTCCTTGGAGTTGAGCGCGATCGCGCGGGTGTAGTCGGCGATCGCGCCGTCGATGTCGCCCTTGCGCTTGAGCTCGACGCCGCGGCTCGTGAGCAGCTTGCCGAGCTCTGTGCCCCTGAACTGGCCCGACCCGATCGCCCGATTGCAGGCGGCGATCGCCGCGTCGCCGGTCGTGTCGTTGCAAGTCGTGCGGTCGTCTGCGGCGGCCGGCGACGCCGCGGCAACGAGGCCGAGCAGCAAGAGGAGGCAGAGGCGCACTCTCCTCACCGGCATCCTCAGATCATCTTGAAGATCGCCAGCACGAGCGCGGCCTGCGCCAGCCAGCCCACCGTGAAGGCGAGCGTGCGCGCCACCGGGATGCCGAGCGTATAGACGATGTAGTGCACCAGCCGCGCCCAGAAGTAGATCATGCAGGCGCCCGCCGTAACGCCGGTCGAGATGCCGAGCACATGCGCGGTCAGCACCAGCGGGACGAAGGTGACGAGACCTTCGACCGCATTGGTATGCGCCCGCATCTGCCGCTCGGCCCAGGCCGTTTGCGGCGGGTCGTTCGGCCCGGGGTTGTCCATCGCCGCCAACAGGCCGCGGGTTTGCGCACGGTCGAGGATGTACGGGATCCAGAACAGAAGCGTCATGGCGACCGTCAAGGTCAGCCAGAAGAGCTCGCGTGACATCGATGCCCCCAAGGGGAGCCGCTTCATCCAGATGCCCGGCAGACCTCCGCCGGCACGTCCCGGAAGGCCCCGCGCGGCAAGGTACCCGGGCGGTGGTGAGTCGGCAATTCGCCAGCCTCGCTGGCAGGCATGAACCAGGGCTCCGAGCTCAGCTTAAGCGCGAGCCGCCGAACCGCACGGTCGCCTCCGATCCGTGCCGCGCGATTGCGAGGATGCCGCGCGCAAAGGCTCCGCGCGCGCTTGGCGAGTCTCCGACGGGCTGCATTCAACAACAAGCGCGCTTCTTCGCGTCAGCCCGTATGTTTTGTTAACCGAGACGTTCGCCTGCCGCGCGGCGCCTCGCTGAGCGCGGTTTTGTATGATCCAATGACGGCGATCGTGCCCTTCCCGCTCCCATAGCCGTTCATTATCCGGAGGCTTCCGATGTCCGCCCAACTCTCACGCCGTACCTTGTTCCACACTTCGCCTGCGGTTGCGCCGCGCTGCCCGCGGGCTTTGTCGCAACGCCGGTACGCGCCGCGTCGGGCCCCAAGACCGAGCTCACAGCCGACCAGGCGCTGGCTCGGCTCAAGGAAGGCAATGCCGCGTTCGTCAAGGGCGGCGCCTGCGTGCCGACCGGCGGTCCGGCGCGCGTCGCCGAGCTGGCCAAGGGCCAGGCGCCGTTCGCCGTGGTCGTCGGCTGCTCGGATTCGCGCACGCCGCCCGAGCATCTGTTCGGCGGCGGCCTGGGCGAGTTGTTCGTCATACGCGTCGCCGGCAACACGGTCGACCCGGGCGCGCTCGGCACGATCGAGTACGGCGTCGCGGTGCTCGGCGCGCCGCTGATCCTGGTGCTCGGCCATTCGCACTGCGGCGCGGTCGAGGCCGCCGCGAAGATCGTCACCGAAGGAGCGACGTTATCCAGGTTCCATCGGCGACCTGGTGCTGCCGATCGTGCCGTCGGTGTTGCGCGCGCAGAGGAAGGGCGGTGGCGATCTGATCGCGGCCGCGGTCAGCGAGAACGTCAACCGCGTCGTCGAACAGATCAAGGCATCGGATGCGACCGCTGCGCGACCCGATCCGCGCCGGGAAGGTGAAGGTGGTCGGCGGCGTCTACGATCTGGCGAGCGGCGCGGTCGCGTTCATGGCCTGAGCGCGGACAATCGCGCGTTACCTCTCCCCTGGAGGGGTAACGCTCGCGGCGCTCGCCGTCCGCGATGACGGTCGACAGAAACTCAAAAGAACTCCAAGATCACCGAGTCCACCGCCAGCGTCTCACCCGGCCTGGCGCGGATCGCCTTCACGGTGCCGTCGCGCTCGGCGCGCAAGACGTTCTCCATCTTCATCGCTTCGACCACGGCCAGCGTCTCGCCGGCCTTGACCTCCTGGCCCTCGGCGACCGCGATCGAAACGACCAGGCCCGGCATCGGACACAGCACACGCTTGCCGCTATCGGACAACGCCTTGACCGGCATCAGCCGCGCGGCCGCGGCCTCGCGCTCGGTGTAGACGTAGGCCCAGGTCCGCACGCCGCGCCAGGTCAGATGGAATCCGTTCGGCACCGGGCGCACCTGCACCGCAATCGCCTGTTCGTCGACGGTGCCCGCCCAGAGGACATCGCCGGGCCGCCACGGCGATTTCAGGATGAAAGTTTCTCCCGCAGGTGCGTTTCCCGAGGGCCCTGAGCCTCTGCGATACCGCACGGTGAGCGTTTCGCCTTCGTCCTCGATCCTCAAGCCGAGGGCGCCATCGCCGATCGCAATAGCCCCGCCCGCCGGGCTGAGCACGACGACGCGGTCCTTCTCGCGCGCGACCAGGCGCCCATGCATCTGGCCCGATATTTTCCGCTTGCGCGCGCCCGCCGACGTGGTCGACCGCGGCCGCGACCGCCGCCAGTACCCGTGCGGTTTCGCCTTCCGGCGGGCGCGCATGGAAGCCGTGCGGATATTCCTCCGCGATGAAGCCGGTGGAGAGCTTTCCGGCGCGCCAGCGCGGGTGCGCCATCACCGCCGCCAGGAACGGGATGTTGTGCCGCACGCCGTCGATCGCGAACGCGTCAAGCGCATCCGCCTGCGCCGCGATGGCGCCGGCGCGCGTCGGCGCGTGGGTGACGAGCTTGGCGATCATCGGATCGTAGTGGACCGAGATTTCTCCGCCCTCGTAGACGCCGGTGTCGTTGCGCACGGTGATGCCGTTGGCCCGGCTTTCCGCCGGCGGACGATAGCGCGCAAGGCGCCCGATCGAGGGGAGAAAGTTGCGATCCGGATCCTCCGCATAGACGCGGCTCTCGACCGCCCACCCGGCGAGCGCCACGTCATCCTGCTTGAGCGCCAGCTTTTCGCCGGCCGCAACGCGGATCATCTGCTCGACCAGGTCGATGCCGGTGACGAGCTCGGTCACCGGATGCTCGACCTGCAGCCGCGTGTTCATTTCGAGAAAATAGAAGCTCTTGTCCTGGCCGACCACGAACTCGACCGTGCCGGCGGAGTCGTAACCGACGGCGCGCGCGAGCGCGACCGCCTGCGCCCCCATTTCGCGGCGCGTGTCCGCGTCGAGGAGCGGCGACGGCGCTTCCTCGATGACCTTCTGGTTGCGCCGCTGGATCGAGCATTCGCGCTCGCCCAGGTGGATCACGTTGCCGTGCTTGTCGCCCAGCACCTGGATCTCGATGTGGCGCGGATCGGCGATGAATTTCTCGATGAACACGCGGTCGTCGCCGAACGACGAGCCGGCCTCCGAGCGGGCGCGCGCAAAACCCTCGGCGACCGCGGCTTTGGAATGCGCGATCCGCATCCCCTTCCCGCCCCCTCCGGCGGAGGCCTTGATCATCACCGGGAAGCCGATCTCCTGCGCGATCTTGACCGCGTGCTTCTCGTCGCGGACGACGCCGAGATGGCCGGGCACGGTCGAGAGCTTGGCCTTGGCGGCGGCTTTCTTCGACTCGATCTTGTCGCCCATCGCCGCGATCGCTTTGGGGTTGGGGCCGATGAAGACGATGCCCGCCTCGAGGAGCGCCTGCGCGAACGCCGCGCGCTCGGAGAGGAAGCCGTAGCCGGGATGCACGGCTTCGGCGCCGGTCGCCCGGCACGCCGCCACGATGGTCTCGATCACCAGATACGACTGTGCCGCCGGCGCCGGCCCGATCGGGACAGCCTCATCCGCCATCTCGACGTGCAGCGCATCCTTGTCGGCCTCGGAATAGACCGCGACCGTCTCGATGCCGAGCCGGCGCGCGGTCTTGATGATGCGGCAGGCGATCTCGCCACGATTGGCAATGAGGATGCGCTTGAACATTAAGCGGGCGGGCTACTGGACGAATGGTCCTCGTGGCTTTGCGGCCCATGCGGCCAAATGTCAACGGCGGGCGCCCGTCGCGCAAAGCGCGCTTCGCCCGGAAGGTCCTTCCATCGCGAGCGCGCATCAGCGATGATTTTCTTCTCCCATTCGCACGACGCACGACGTATCATCCTCCGCCGGCAAACAACTGGCTTGGCCGCGCGTGGCGGCCTATATAGGCGCCACCGACATCATCCGGGCGGCCAGCCAGGCGCGTCGCCCATGCTTTGCGCGGAGGTTTACGCAATGGCTCTCCAGATCAACGACACGGCCCCCGATTTCGAAGCGGACACGACCGATGGCCGCATCAAGTTTCACGACTGGATCGGGGATGGCTGGGCCGTGCTGTTCTCGCATCCGAAGGACTTCACGCCGGTGTGCACCACCGAGCTCGGCTACATGGCGCAGATCAAGCCCGAGTTCGACAAGCGCGGCGTCAAGATCATCGGGCTTTCCGTGGACCCGGTCGACCGGCACGCGGGCTGGGCCGCGGACATCAAGGAGACGCAAGGGTTCGCGCCCAACTACCCGATGATCGGCGACACCGATTTCAACGTCTCGAAGCTCTACGGCATGCTGCCGGCTTCGACCTCGGGTGATCCGCTCAAACGCACGCCGGCCGACAACCAGACGGTCCGCAACGTGTTCGTGATCGGGCCGGACAAGAAGGTCAAGCTGGTGCTGGTCTACCCGATGACCACGGGACGGAATTTCGACGAGGTTTTGCGGGTGATCGACTCGCTGCAGCTCACCGCCAAGCACAAGGTTGCGACGCCGGTGAACTGGAAGCACGGCGAGGACGTCATCATCGCCGGGTCGGTCTCCGACGAGGACGCCAAGAAGACCTATCCGCAGGGCTGGAAGGCGCCGAAACCTTACATCCGGATCGTGCCGCAGCCGGGGCGGTGAGCGGCTCGGCGGCTTCTGCCACAGCCGGAGCCTGGCGGCGGAAGCCCGCTTGTCTTCCGCGGCAATCTGCGTATAAAGCGCCCCTTCCGCTCGACCTGGTCGGGAGCTGAATGGACGGCCGCGCCGCCCCCAGTGGCAGCGCGGCAGGGCAAACGAATGGCCCGGCGTCCGGTGTTCCCGCATCGTGAGCATTCGAGCCTTTCCCGAAGGGCTCCAGTGGCTTGGCGCCAGGTGAGCGGTACGGGCGACCGGCTTCCTGCAAGGGAATCCACGAACGGGATTCCGGCCGGTCGTGCACCGCAAGGGAAAGGCAAGGGCTTATGCCGTTATACGAGCATGTCTACCTGGCGCGTCAGGATCTGACCGCGCAGCAGGTGGAGGAACTCACCGCGCAGTACAAAGGCGTCCTCGAGCAGATGGGCGGCAGCGTTCCCAAGGCCGAGTATTGGGGCGTCAAGTCGCTGAGCTACCGCATCCGCAAGAACCGCAAGGCACACTTCACGCTCTTGAACGTGGACGCACCGCCGGCCGCGCTCGCCGAGATCGAGCGCCAGCAGCGGCTCAGCGAAGATGTCCTGCGCTATCTCACCATCCGGGTCGACGCGCACGAGGAAGGCCAGTCGGCGATGATGCGCAAGGCCGATCGCGACCGCGAGCGCGACGAGCGCGGCGGCGGCCGCTTCGGCGACCGTGACCGCGGCGATCGCTTCGATCGCGGCGATCGTTTCGGCGGCGGCGACCGTGGCGAGCGTCCGCGCCGCGACCGCGGCCCACGCGATGAGGGCGGCGAACCGACGGCTGCGCCGGAAGGAGCCAACCCATGAGCCCGCAAGCCGGCCAGCGCCGACCGTTCTTCCGCCGCCGCAAGACCTGCCCGTTTTCCGGCGCCAACGCGCCGAAGATCGACTTCAAGGATGTCCGGCTGCTGCAGCGCTACGTGTCCGAGCGCGGCAAGATCGTGCCGAGCCGCATCACGGCGGTTTCCGCCAAGAGGCAGCGCGAGCTCGCGCGCGCGATCAAACGCGCCCGTTTCCTCGGGCTGCTGCCCTACGTGATCCGCTGACGGACGACGGACGACAGAGGACAGACGACAGAGGATCGACGAGAGGCGACCGGGCGCTCTATCCGTCCTCTGTCGTCCGTCATCTGTCATCTGAACAGGTTGGGGCGGGCGTGACCCGTCTCTAACCGCTCAGCGAGAGCGGGACAGCTGGAGCATGATGCAGATTGCACTGATCGGCGTTGCAGCGGGCGCGGCTTCCGCGTTGCTGTTTGCGTCCGTCGCCTCCGGCACGCTGCTGGCGATTCCGTTGTTCTATCTGGCGCCGTTGCCGATCCTGATCGCCGCGGTCGGCTGGAGTCACCTGGCCGGCCTCATCGCGGCGGTCGTCGCGGCGGCGAGCCTCGCCGCGGTGCTGGGCGGATTCTTCTTCATCAGCTTTTTGATCGGTATCGGCCTTCCGGCGTGGTGGCTCGGCTATCTCGCGCTGCTGGCCCGCTCGGGCGGCCCGGCGCCCGACCATCTCGAATGGTATCCGGTCGGCCGCATCGTTCTGTGGGCCGCGGTGCTGGCGGCCGTGGTCGTGAGCTTCGGCATTCTCGCCATCGGCACCGATGCCGAAAGCTTCCGGTCCGGGCTGCGCGGCGCCATCGAACGGTTGCTCGGGTTGGGCGGCGATGCGCCGAAGCGGCCGACGTTCAAGCTGCCGGGTCTCGGCGAGATGGACCCGGTCGAATTCATGGTGCTCATCACCCCGCCGACGGCCGCCGTCGTCGCCCTCGTCACCAACCTGATGTCGCTCTGGTTGGCCGGGCGGGTCGTGAAGGTGTCGGGCCGGCTGAAGCGGCCATGGCCCGATCTGTCGACCCTGAGCTTCCCGCCGTCCGGGCACGCGCTGCTTGCCGCCGCGCTGGCGGCGACCTTTCTGCCCGGCATCGCCGCCATCATTGCCGGCGTATTCGCAGCCAGCCTGCTGATGGCGTACGCGCTGCTGGGCTTGGCGGTGATGCATGCGCTCACGCGCGGAATCAGCGGCCGCGGGTTCATTCTCGGCAGCGTGTACGGCGCGATATTCGTCTTCGGCTGGCCGATGCTGCTGATGTCGCTCGTGGGACTGACCGATGCGCTGCTCGACTTGCGGGGACGTGTGGCGGCGAGCCGCGGGCCTCCGAGCCTGCCGATGTGAATGGATGAATCAGACGAAACCGGAGCGGAATGGAGAAGAATGATGGAAGTGATCCTGTTGCAACGCGTCGCCAAGCTCGGGCAAATGGGCGACGTCGTGCGCGTGAAGGACGGTTATGCGCGCAACTTCCTGCTGCCGAAGGGCAAGGCGCTGCGTGCGACCGACGCCAACCGCCAGCGCTTCGATACGATGAAAGTCGACCTCGAGGCGCGCAATCTCGAGCAGAAGGGCGAAGCCGAGAAGGTCGGAAGCAAGCTCGACGGAAAGAACTTCATCGTGCTGCGCCAGGCATCCGAGACCGGACAACTGTACGGCTCGGTTTCGACGCGCGATCTCGCCGCGCTCATGAGCGGGAGCGGCGTTGCCGTCAATCGCAACCAGATCGAGCTCAACGCGCCGATCAAGACCATCGGCCTGCACAAGGTGCCGGTCTCGCTGCACCCGGAGATCGAAGTCTCGGTCACCGTCAATGTCGCGCGCAGTGCCGATGAAGCCGAGCGTCAGGCGCGTGGCGAGGACGTCACCGTGCGGCGCGAGGCGGCAGAAGAGGCGGCGGAGCCGGTCGCGGCCGAGGCCTTTTTCGAGCAGCCGCAAGCGGTCGAAGGCGCCGACGAAAGCCCGCCCGCTCAGGGCAAGGGCGCCGAAAACGTCGGCTGATCGGCGGCCGCATTGCTGCGTCCGTCCGGGGCTGGCGGCGCTACGCCTCCAGCGGGTAGCTCGGCGGTGGTCGTCGTCGCCGGGTCGGAGCTTTGCGCAGTCACAGACGGTGCCGGGCCGCCCGCTCCCGATGCGGCTGGCGCCATGGCGGTGGTGTCCGGCAGGCTCGGGCGCAATTCGGGCGCCGCCGGAGGCACCCCGGGCGGTGCGCGCCGCGGCGTCGGATCCGGCGGAACCGGAATCGGGTCGCGCAAGATCAAGAACGGCTGCGGATCGCTGCTCACCGCAACTGCCAATCGCGGATCGCGCGGCTGCCGCGGCTTTAACGGCTCGGGTGGAGGCTGCGGCGTCCCGGCTTGAGCCGCAGCAGGCTCCCTCGGGATCCGTGGGTCGCTCCCATTTCCGATTGGCGGGGGTTCCGCCTGCCTGCCGCCGCGCTGGGCGCCAGGCGGCGTGCGTGCGGCGCGCGGGTCGGGCCCGGCGGCCGCCACATAGGCGGCAAGCGCCGACGCGGTCGCCGCGCTGCTGGTGTAGTGCTGGCGCAGAAAGCCGGTCAAGCCGAAGCTTTGTTTGGCCAAGCCCTGCGGCGTTCGATGGCAGGCCGAGCAGTGCGACGAGAACAGCTGGGCCGGCGTCTTGCCGGCGTCGAGATCCTGCGCGCGCGCACCGAGCGGGCTTGCCAGCAAGCCAAGCCCGATCCAAAGCACCCGCGCAACGGCCCGTCTGTTCACGAATCGTCTCCTCGGGCCGCATCGCGGCCCGCACGAGCTTTAGCGCATTGCGCGGCCCGTGTGACCCCGTATCGCGATACCCGATGCTGCATCGGTCGCATTGCTCGCATGACCGGACTTTGTTTTAATTGCACGCGATTGCGCGCCGTGTGGGCTTGCATGAGTTTGCCGCAACCTACACGTTGGGCTCGTGCCGGTCGCCTGTACCGGCCGCTCGCCGGCGCGGCTGGCGTGGAGGCGGCCGATGGACCGGTTGCTCGATATCGTGTTCGGCCGCACGGTGCGGCGCGGGGCGCTTACCGTCATCAATGCCAGCGGCGAGGCTCGCCGCTACGGCGACAATTCCGGCCCCCCCGTCACCGTCCGTTTCACCTCCCACGCCTGGCAACGGCGCGTCATTTTCGATCCGGAGCTGCGGCTGGGCGAGGCCTACATGGAAGGCGGCCTGGTGGTGGAGTCGGGATCCATCGCCGAATTTATCGACATCCTCTGCAGTAACGTCGGCATGGGACCGCTCGCATTCTGGGTAGAATGGCTGCGGTCCGCCCGAACGGCGTTCCGCCGCTTGTTCAACTCCAATACGCTGATCAATGCGAGCCGCAATGCCAGACACCATTACAACGTCAACCTGGACGTCTACCGCCTGTTCCTGGATGAGGACTTGCAGTATTCCTGCGCCTACTTCGAGCATCCGGATGCCCCCCTCGAGGAAGCGCAGCAGGCCAAGAAGCGGCACATCGCGGCCAAGCTGCTGCTCAACCGCCCGAACCTGAGCATTCTCGACATCGGCTGCGGCTGGGGTGGCCTCGACCTCTATCTCGGCCAAGGCCGCGCGCGCTCACGTCGTCGGGGTCACGCTGTCCGACGAGCAGGTGAAGGTCGCGCGCGAGCGGGCGGAGGCCGAGCGCGCGTCCTGCGAGTTCCGGCTGCAGGACTATCGCGACATCTCCGGCCGGTTCGACCGCATCGTCTCGATCGGCATGTTCGAGCACGTCGGCACGCGCTACTACGAACTGTTCTTCCGCAAGTGCCGCGAGCTGCTCAAGGACGACGGCATCTTGCTGCTGCACACCGTCGGACGGCTGGACGGGCCGAACGACACCAATCCCTGGGTCTGGCGCTACATCTTTCCCGGCGGCTATACCCCTGCTTTGTCCGAGCTCGCGCCGGCAATCGAGCGATCCGGACTCATCTTGTCCGACGTCGAGGTCCTGCGGCTGCACTACGCCGAGACGCTGAAGGTGTGGCGGGAGCGCTTCTTGGCGCGCCGGGACGACGTTGCGAAAATTCTCGACGAGCGCTTCGTGCGCATGTGGGAGTACTACTTTGCCGCTTTCGAGGCATCCTTCCGGCATTCCGGCCTGGCGGTGTTCCAGATCCAGTTGGCCAAAACGCTGGATGCAGTGCCGCTGACGCGCGACTACACGTATCGCCCGCACACCGACGCCGCGCCCGGGCGGCTGCGCGTAGTGTCGTAAGGTCGCATCGCGTCAAGCGAAAAACGAAGCGCCGTCGCGATTTCACGGTGACTTCTGGGGATTGCGGTAGCACGCGGAGAAACATTTCCCCCGACTGGTATCCTTCTGCCCTCTCCATGGTATCGCCACGGACCCGAGCTTACCCTGGCTTCCATGGCCCTCCTTGATTCGACAGCGCGCCAGCCCGCCCGCGAGGCGGAGCCGCTCTACCGCACGGCTCCGCACAACATCGAGGCGGAACAGGCGCTGTTGGGCGCGATCCTGGTCAACAACGAGGCGTTCTACCGCGTCTCCGACTTCCTGGAGCCGGCGCACTTCTTCGAGCCGCTGCACCAGAAGCTGTTCGAGCTCGCCGGCAGCCTGATCCGCGCCGGCAAGATCGCGACCCCGGTCACGCTCAAGACCTTCCTGCCGACCGATCTCGACGTCGCCGGGTTGACCGCGAGCCAGTATCTAGCGCGTCTGGCCGCCGAGGCCACCACCGTCATCAACGCCGAGGACTACGGGCGTACGATCTACGATCTCGCGATCCGCCGCTCGCTGATCGTCATCGGCGAGGACATGGTCAACGTCGCATTCGACGCGCCAGTCGATCTGGCGCCGCAGGACCAGATCGAGGACGCCGAGCGACGGCTGTACGAGCTCGCCGAGACCGGCCGCTACGACGGCGGCTTCCAGCGCTTCGCCGCCGCGCTTACCACCGCCATCGACATGGCGGCGCACGCCTATCAGCGCGACGGCAGGCTCTCGGGCCTTGCCACCGGCCTCACCGATCTCGACCGACTGATGGGCGGCCTGCAGTCGTCCGACCTGGTGATCCTCGCCGGCCGGCCGGGCATGGGCAAGAGCTCGTTCGCCACCAACATCGCCTACAACGTCGCCCGCGCCTGGCGCGGCGAAGTCAAGCCGGACGGTCGCATCGCGACCGTCGACGGAGGCATCGTCGGGTTCTTCTCGCTCGAAATGTCGGCCGAACAACTCGCTACGCGCATCATTTCCGAGCAGACCGAAATCGCGTCGCATAGGATTCGGAGAGGACAGATCGAGACCTCGGATTTTGACAGAATTGTCGAAATCTCCCGCGAAATGGAGGCGCTGCCGCTCTACATCGACGAGACCGGCGGCCTCTCGATCGCGCAGCTTGCCGCGCGCGCGCGAAGGCTCAAGCGTCAGCGCGGCCTCGACCTGCTGGTGATCGACTATCTGCAGCTGCTGGTCGGCTCGACCAGCCGCGCCGCGCAAGGCCGCGTGCAGGAGATCACGGAAATCACCACCAGTCTCAAGGCGCTGGCCAAGGAGCTCAACGTCCCGGTCCTGGCCTTGTCGCAGCTCTCGCGCCAGGTCGAGAGCCGCGACGACAAGCGGCCGCAGCTCTCCGACCTGCGCGAATCCGGCTCGATCGAGCAGGACGCCGACGTGGTCCTGTTCATATTCCGAGAGGAGTACTACCTGAAGAACCGCGAGCCGCGTGCCGGCACCGAGGAGCATTTCAAGTGGCAGGCCGAGATGGACGCCGTGCACGGCAAGGCGGAGGTCATCATCGGCAAACAACGCCACGGGCCGACCGACACCGTGAAGCTGCAGTTCAAGGGCGAAGTGACGCGCTTCTCCAACTTGGCACAAGAGGATCGGCTGCCGGAGCGGATGTGAGGTCGCTTCGGCTTGCGCGTTGATGCGCCGGCTGCATCATGGCGGCCATGAGCCGAGATCCGGAGATCGAGTTCGTGTCAGGCCCGCCTGAGCCGGAAGCCGGCGGCATCCTGACCATCGACCTCGAGGCCATTGTCGCCAACTGGCGCGAGTTGGCGCGGCGCGCCGAAGGCGCCGACTGCGCCGCCGTGATCAAGGCCGATGCCTACGGCTGCGGCATCGAGCCGGTCGCACGTGCGTTGGTCGCGGCTGGATGCGAGACCTTCTTCGTCGCCCATCTGGCGGAAGGCCGGCGGGCCCGCGCCGCGTCGCCCGGTGCGGCGATCTACGTCCTCAACGGCCTGTTGCCGAACACGGCGGAAGCCTACGCCGAGCCGAATTTGCGGCCGGTGCTCTGCAGCCTCGACGAATGGGCGGAGTGGGAGGCGTTCAAGGCCGCAACCCAGTGGGTGGGAGGCGCTGCCCTGCACGTCGACACCGGGATGAACCGCCTCGGCCTGCGTCCGCCGGAGGCCGTGGCGCTGTCCAAGCGCGCGGGCGCCGAGCACTCGGGCATCACGCTGCTGATGAGCCATTTCGCCTGCTCGGAGGATCCCGCGCATGCGCTCAATGCCAAGCAGATCGGCCGCTTCCGCGAGATCCGGGATCTGTTCCCCGCCATCCCGGCGTCGCTGTCGAACTCGTCCGGCATCTTCCTCGGTCCCGACGCGCACCACGAGATGGTGCGCCCCGGCGTCGCGCTATACGGCGCCAATCCGACCCCCGGCCACGTCAACCTGATGCGTCCGGTCGTGCGCCTTGAAGGCCGCGTCGTGCAGCTGCGAACCGTCCCGGAGGGTGAAACCGTCGGTTACAGCGCCACCTGGACGGCGCGGCGGCCGACCCGGCTTGCTGTCGTATCGATCGGCTATGCCGACGGCTTCCTGCGCGCCGGCAGCGCATCCGACCTGCGGCCGGGCGCGGAGGCGATAGCGCACGGGCATCGCTGTCCGCTCGCCGGCCGCGTCTCCATGGACCTCATCGCCGTCGACATCACCGACCTTCCGGAGCGCGCGGTCAAGCGCGGCGATCTGATCGCGCTGCTCGACGAGACGATCGGCGTCGACGAGCTTGCCGCCCACGCCAACACCATCGCCTACGAGGTGCTCACGAGCCTCGGCCGCCGCTACCGCCGCGTCTACAAGGGCGGTTGATCAACCCTGCACCGAATAGCCGCCATCGACCGTGATCGCGGCACCGGTGACGAAGTCGGATGCCGGGCTCGCAAGAAACACCGCGATGCCGGCGAAGTCGTCCGGCGCGCCCCAGCGTCCGGCGGGCGTGCGCGCCAGCACGCGCTCGTGCAGGCCCGGCACCTGTGCCCGCGCCGCGCGCGTCAAGTCGGTGTCGATCCAGCCGGGCAGGATCGCGTTCGCCTGGATGTTGTCCTTGGCCCAGGCGGTGGCGAGCGCCTTGGTCATCTGCACGATGCCGCCCTTGCTGGCCGCGTAGGGCGCCGCATACGCGGTGCCGAAGATCGACAGCATCGAGCCGATATTGATGATCTTGCCGCCGCCCCCCTTCGTCATGTGCGGGTAGGCTGCTTGCGCGCATATGAACGCCGCGTTGAGGTTGGTGTCGATCACCTGCTTCCATTCCGCCAAAGCAAACGCCTCCGGCTGCTTGCGGATCGACATGCCGGCATTGTTGACCAGGATGTCGAGCCGGCCGAAGCGCTTCGCGGCCTCGTCGCACATCGCGCGGCAGGAGGCTTCGTCGGTGACGTCGACCTCGACCGCCGCGGCCTTGCCGCCCTGCCCTTCCAATTCCTGCACGGCCGCCGCACTCTTCCTGGCGTTGCGGCCGGCGACAACGACGGCGGCGCCCGCGGCCGCCATGCCCTTTGCCATGCCGAGCCCGATCCCGCCGTTGCCGCCGGTAACGATCGCGACGCGCCCGGTGAGGTCGAACAGTTTCATGGTTTCTTCCGTGCTTGAACGGTGTGATAAGGGAGCGCCGTGCCGGCGCCGGGCGGGCGAGCTTCATAGCAGAAGCCCGAACCGGATGTCTCAGGAAGGGAACCGACGATGAAGAAAAGCTATCGCATTGCGGTCATCCCGGGCGACGGCATCGGCAAGGAGGTGGTGCCCGAAGGGATCCGGGTGCTGGAGCAGGTCGCGCAGCAATTCCAGTTCGAGCTCAAGCAGGACTGGTTCGATTTCGCCTCGTGCGACTACTACGCCAAGCACGGCGCCATGATGCCGGAGGATTGGAAGCAAAAGATCGGCGGGCACGACGCCATCTATTTCGGCGCGGTCGGCTGGCCCGCGACGGTACCCGACCACGTTTCCCTGTGGGGGTCCTTGGTCCTGTTCCGGCGCGAGTTCGACGAATACGTCAACCTGCGTCCGGTCCGGCTGATGCCCGGCGTCCCCTCCCCGCTCGCCAACCGCAAGCCCGGCGACATCGACTTCTGGGTGGTGCGCGAAAACACCGAGGGGGAGTATTCCTCGATCGGCGGCCGCATGTTCAAGGACACCGAACGCGAGGTCGTGGTGCAGGAAACGGTGATGAGCCGCCACGGCGTCGACCGCGTGCTCAAGTTTGCCTTCGAGCTCGCCGCCAAAAGCCCGAAGAAGCACCTGACCTCGGCGACCAAATCGAACGGCATCTCGATCACGATGCCGTACTGGGACGAGCGCGTCGAAGCGATGGCGAAGAATTTTCCCGACGTGCGCTGGGACAAATACCACATCGACATCCTCTCGGCGCACTTCGTGCTCAACCCCGACCGCTTCAACGTCGTGGTCGCCTCGAATCTGTTCGGCGATATCCTGTCCGACCTGGGGCCGGCGTGCACCGGCACGATCGGCATCGCGCCGTCCGGCAACATCAACCCGGAGCGGAAATATCCATCGGTGTTCGAGCCGGTGCACGGCTCGGCGCCCGACATTGCCGGCCAAGGCATTGCCAATCCGATCGGACAGATCTGGTCCGGCGCCATGATGCTGGAGCACTTGGGCGAGCCGGACGCCGCCGCCGCCGTGATGAAGGCCATCGAGCACGCGCTTAAGGAGCCCAAGCTGCGCACGCGCGACCTCGGCGGCAGCGCGAACACCGAAGCCGCCGGCAAGGCGGTCGCGGCGGCGATCTAGAGGGCGAACGGCAATCGGCGTCGAGGTCACGCAACTGTCGCGGCGCGACAGCCCTTGATAGGCGTCATCGTAAGATTAACTTTGTGGAGTCATCTTGCATCCCGCGCACCGGCATCATGGTCGTGGCGTCGGTCGGGCGCCGTGACGTTCCATTTGGCAGAGGGACGAGCAGACCATGTCGAGGCCATCAAGCAGGACCGGCGCGCGCGCAACCGGAATGATCGTCAGCGCCGTTGCGCTTTCGCTCCTGGCATCGCCGAGCCGCGCGCAATCCGGACCGTTCACCGGCCTGTCCGGATCCTGGGCCGGAAGCGGCACGATCGGGATGTCCAACGGCGAACGCGAGCGGATTCGTTGCCGCGCGTCCTATGCGGTCGGCGCGGGGGGGAATAGTTTGCGCCAAAGTCTGCGCTGCGCCAGCGACAGCTACCGGTTCGACCTGGGCAGCGATGTCCGGCACGCGGGCGGCGGTATCTCCGGCAGCTGGAGCGAAGCGACGCGCGGCGTCGGTGGCGACCTCTCCGGCACTGTCCGCGGGTCCGACATCCGGGCCAGGGCCGACGGTCCCGGCTTTGCGGCAAACCTGTCGTTGTCGACGCGAGGCGACCGGCAGTCGGTCTTGATCCGTGCCTCCGGAGGCGACATTACCGAAGTCTCCATCACACTCAGCCGACGGTGATCGGCTCACAGGTCGGTTGCCCGAGCCGACTACATTCTCTCCGCTGCCGATTGCCGCTGCGATCGTGCTCGCCTAGCCATGACTGAGGATAAGCGCATCCGGCTCTTGACTTTGTTCTCTTTTTGTTCTATCAGCAATGGATGAGAGATTCCGGGCGGGGCTCTGCGGGCAGATTCCCTTACCGGTGTGTCCCGGATGCAGCGTTTCGAAAAACGAGCCGGTCCCAAATCCGCCCGCCGATATTGTTTTTTTCTTGTTTTTTCAAATTCGCTCCCGGCTTCGATCGGGGAGTTCTGTGTCCTCTCGAATGCAACCTTTCGAAAAACGGACCGGCCTGGACAAGGACCCATGACGGTGATCGGTCGTCATCTCGGCCCGCCGGCATGAGTCGCCGGGCGCCAAGCTTCGTGTGCCAGAACTGTGGGGCGGCCTATGGCCGCTGGCAGGGCAAGTGCGAGGCTTGCGGCGAGTGGAACACGATTGCCGAAGAGGGCGCGACGCTGGGCCGCCCGGCGCCCGGGCGCGCTCCCCGCAAGGGTCGCCTGTTCGCGCTCGAGCCCCTGGCCGGGAACGCCCATGAGGCGCCCCGTCTCTCATCCGGCATTGCGGAACTCGACCGCGTCACCGGCGGCGGTTTCGTGCGCGGCTCGGTGGTGCTGGTCGGCGGCGACCCGGGCATCGGCAAATCGACGTTGCTGCTGCAGGGCGCAGCCTCGCTCGCCCGTGCCGGCCACCGCGCCGTCTACATCTCCGGCGAGGAGGCGATCGCGCAGGTGCGCCTGCGCGCCGAGCGGCTGGCTTTGGCCGACGCCCAGGTCGAGCTTGCGGCCGAGACCTCGGTTGAGGATATCATTGCAACCCTTTCAGAAAAAACGATTCCTCGACTGATCGTCATCAATTCGATCCAGACCATGTGGACCGAATTGGTCGAGTCGGCTCCCGGGACCGTGACCCAGGTCCGGGGCGCCGCGCAGGCGCTGATCCGATTTGCCAAACGCTCGGGCGCCGCGATCATCCTGGTCGGCCACGTCACCAAGGACGGTCAGATCGCCGGCCCGCGCGTGGTCGAGCACATGGTCGACGCCGTGCTCTCATTCGAGGGCGACGGCGCAAACCAGTTCCGGATCCTGCGCGCCATCAAGAACCGCTTCGGCCCGACCGACGAGATCGGCGTGTTCGAGATGACCGGCGCGGGCTTGCGCGAGGTCGCAAACCCCTCCGAGCTGTTCCTGTCGAGGCGCGATCTTGGGACCCCCGGCACGGCGGTCTTCGCCGGCATCGAGGGTACCCGTCCGCTGCTTGTCGAGATTCAGGCCCTGGTGGCACCGTCGACCTTCGGGACGCCGCGTCGCGCCGTGGTGGGCTGGGATCAAAGCCGGCTGTCCATGTTGCTGGCGGTCCTGGAGGCTCACTGCGGCGTCAGGCTCGGCGGCCACGACGTCTACCTTAACGTCGCCGGAGGCTTGCGCATCCAGGAACCGGCGGCCGATCTGGCGGCGGCGGCCGCCCTCGTCTCCTCGTTGGCGAATGCTCCGCTTCCGGCGGAGGCGGTCTATTTCGGCGAGATTTCGCTCTCCGGTGCGGTACGGCCGGTCGCGCAATGCGCTGCGCGCTTGCGGGAGGCCGGCAAGCTCGGCTTTACCACCGGCTTCATTCCCGATGGCACCGTCGCCGAGGCCCGCAGCGAATCAATGGCGGTAACGGGGATCGCGGCGCTCAGGGACCTTGTGGCCGACATCGTGGCGCGCTCTCCGAAATCGCCGCGCAGCGACCTCCGGACCGTCCGACAAGAAGGGTGACGGCAGTGGCGGGCCCGGCTATACACGGGCCGCGCCGCTGTCGGGTTGCGATTCCAATGCCGACGCTTGGGGATTGGCCGCGGCCATCGCCGCGGACGTGCAGAGTCTGCCATGCCGATCACGTTGCTCGACATCATTCTCCTCGTCGTCATGCTGGTGTCTGCGCTGCTCGCCATGGTGCGCGGCTTCATGCGCGAGGTGTTGTCGATCGCGTCCTGGGCGGCCGCCGCCATCCTGACCCTGTACGCCTTTCCCAAGCTCAAGCCGGTCGCGCTACAATACGTGAGCAACGACTTGGCGGCGTCCGCGATCGTGATCGTCGGCGTGTTTCTGGGCACACTGCTGGTCGTCTCGGTCATCACCATCAAGATTTCCGACATGATCTTGGACAGCCGGGTGGGCGCGCTCGATCGCACGCTCGGCTTCCTGTTCGGGCTGGCGCGCGGCCTCGTCATCGTGGTTGTGGCGTTTCTGTTCTTTGCCTGGCTGGTCCCGGAGAAGAGTTGGCCCGAATGGGTGCGCAGCGCGAAATCGCGCGTTGTGTTGCAGAGCACCGGGCAGGCGCTTATGTCCATGCTGCCGGACGATCCGGAGGGCTATTTGCGCCGGCTCAGACGCCCGCGTGACGAGCAGGAGCCGCAGGATGCACCGCCCGCCACCCGATCCGACCGCGGCGGCGGCGCGACGGGGCCGACCCAGAGCGCGGACGAGCAGCGCGGCTACGGGCGCGCCGACCGGGTCGGACTAGATCAGCTGTTGCAAGGCTCGACGACCCCGAAATCGCGCTGAAACACGCCCCCGGAACCGGAAAGCCTGATGGTCGACATAGCGGAACTCCCTCCCGACAGCGGCTTTCCCGCATGGACCTTCGACGGCGACCGGCTGCGCGAGGAGTGCGGCGTGTTCGGCATCTACGGCCATCCGGACGCCGCCACCATCACGGCGCTCGGTCTGCACGCCTTGCAGCACCGCGGGCAGGAGGCCGCTGGGATCGTTTCATTCGATGGCGGGCGGTTCCACTCCGAGCGGCGCATGGGGCTGGTGGGCGACGCCTTCTCCCGGCGCGAGGTGATCGAGCGGCTGCCCGGCATGTCGGCGGTCGGGCATGTGCGGTACTCGACCACCGGAGAAACTATCCTGCGCAATGTGCAGCCGCTGTTCGCCGAGCTCAATGCCGGCGGTTTTGCGGTCGGCCACAACGGCAACCTCACCAATGGGCTGACTCTCCGCCGTCAGCTGGTGAAGGACGGCGCCATGATGCAGTCGACCAGCGACACCGAGGTGATCCTTCACCTGGTGGCGCAGTCGCGCCGCAACCGCTTCGTCGAGCGCTTCATCGACGCGCTGCGTGCCATCGAGGGCGCCTATTCGCTAGTCGGGCTGACCAACAAGAAGCTCGTTGGCGCGCGCGACCCGCTCGGTATCCGACCGCTCGTCCTCGGCGAGCTCGACGGCTGCCCAATCCTGGCCTCGGAGACCTGCGCGCTCGACATCATCGGCGCCAAGTACGTGCGCGATGTCGGGAACGGCGAGGTCGTCGTGTTCGACGAAGACGGCGTACAATCGCACAAGCCGTTCCCGCCGACGGCGCCGCGTCCCTGCATCTTCGAATACGTCTATTTCGCGCGGCCGGATTCGATCGTCGGCGGCAAGCACGTCTACGACGTTCGCAAGGTCATGGGCCGCGAGCTGGCCCGCGAAGCACCGGCCGCAGCCGACGTGATCGTGCCGGTTCCCGATTCCGGTGTGCCGGCCGCGATCGGCTACGCCCAGGCGTCCGGCATCCCGTATGAGCTCGGCATCATCCGCAACCATTATGTGGGCCGCACCTTCATCGAGCCGACGCAGCAGATCCGTCAGCTTGGCGTGCGGCTCAAGCACAATGCGAACCGGACCGTCGTCGCCGGCAAGCGGATCGTGCTGATCGACGATTCGATCGTGCGCGGCACGACGTCGGTCAAGATCGTGCAGATGATGCGCGACGCCGGCGCGACCGAGGTGCACTTCCGCGTCGCCTCGCCGCCGATCACGCACCCGGACTACTACGGCATCGACACGCCGGAGCGCGACAAGCTGCTCGCCGCCACCCATGATCTCGAAGGCATGCGGCGCTTCATCGGAGCGGATTCGCTGGCTTTCCTGTCGGTCGAAGGTATCTACCGTTCGATGGGGGAGAAGGGCCGCGACCCGGCGCGGCCGCAGTTTACCGACCATTGCTTCACCGGCGACTACCCGACCGGCCTGACCGACCGCGCGGCACGCGACTCCGCACCCCGCCAGCTATCGTTGCTTGCCGAGGCGAGCTGATCGTCATTCCGGACGCGGCGCTCCGCGCCGTCCCCGGAATCCATAACCCTGGCTGCGGACAATGGCTTCCGGACAGCCGCTTCGCGGCTTCTGGAATGACCGCATGACCAAGCCTCTGACCAATCGCATTGCGCTCGTGACCGGCGCCTCGCGCGGCATCGGTGCGGCGTTGGCGGTCACCCTGGCGAAGGCCGGCGCACATGTGGTCGCCGTCGCCCGGACAGTCGGTGGGCTCGAGGAGCTCGACGACGCAGTCCGCGCCGCCGCCGGCACCGCCACCTTGGTGCCGCTCGACCTCAGGGATTACGACGGCATCGACCGGCTGGGCGCCGCGCTCAACGAGCGTTACGGCAAGCTCGACGTCTTGGTCGGCAATGCGGCGGTCGTGGGCGCGCTCTCCCCGCTCGGCCACATCGAGCCGAAAGCGTGGGATGAGGTCATGGCGGTAAACGTCACCGCCAACTGGCGGCTGATCCGGTCCATGGATCCGCTGCTGCGCGCGTCCGACACCGGCCGTGCGGTGTTCATCAGCTCGGGCGCGGCCTCTGCCGCGTACGCCTACTGGGGCCCGTACGCGCTGTCCAAAGCCGCGCTCGAAATGCTGGCGCGCACCTACGCGGCCGAGACCGCAGGCACGTCGGTGCGCGTGAACCTGGTCAATCCCGGCCCGACCCGCACCAAGATGCGCGCCTCCGCTTTCCCGGGCGAAGACCCGCTGCAACTCGACACACCCGAGCAGGTGGCGGAGCAGATTCTGCCACTTTGCCTGCCGGGCTTTCGCGACACCGGCAAGCTTTACGACTATCCGAGCAAGCGGCTCCTGGAGTTCAGGCGGCCGAGCTAGGCCCGGGGGGTCGCGCGTACTTGGTCGCGTGCACGGATCGTGTCCATGCCGGCCCGTTGGGCGCGAAGATCGATGGCCGGGTCCCCGCTGTCGGCTGGGCAAAATTCCCGCTAAGCTGGCCACCCCAGCCAGGGAGCAGCCCATGCCGCAGCCGAGTGCGTCGACGGGAGAAGCGCCCCCCTCCATAACGGATGAAGACCACGCGATCCGCCAACGGGTCCGCGAGCTCACGACCCAGGTCCTGCAGCAGGGCCGCGTCGACACCGAGGCCGTGCGAGACGTCGTTCGCGCCGTGACCGGGCAGCCGGCTGCCGCTGCGGTCGAGCCGCGGGACCTGTTCGCCGACACCGTGCGGGCACTCGATGAGGCGCTCGTGCAATCCGCAAGCGCCGCGCATGACGCGCTGCAGCAGCTCGCGGCGCGCGGCAAGGACTTCACCGACAACGACCTGAAGGGCGCGTTGGTCAGCCTGCGCAAGCTGGAGACCGACTACGCGGCTGCGGCCAGCCGCGTTGCCGAGGCGATGAGCGGCAACCTGCGCCGCGAAATGATGGAGCTTGCGGCGCTTGCGCAGAACGTCGGCGGCGAGGCGAGCGCCCGCGTCGCCAGCGTCATGGGGGAGTTCGCCAGCCGTATGGGTGAGGGCGCCACGTCCGGGCTGGAAACCATGCGCGGCGCCAGCGTGCGGATGGCGCTGCTTGCCAGCGGCGTGCTGGCCGGCGTCGCCGATGCGTTGCGCGACCGGTCTGAGGTGAGCAAGGACAAGTAGGCCGTCCATGGTGTGGGGCGTGTTCGGTGCGGTCCGCGACCTGCCACGCCTGCGCGAGATCAGCGCGGTCCTGATCCGGCATGGGCTCGGCGACCTGGTGCGGCGCGCCGGCATCGCCACCGTGCTCGAGCGTGCCGGGCAGATCCTGCACTGGGGCGACAGCGGCGACGTCGCGCATCTCGAACCGCAGCAGCGCGTGCGGCTCGCGTTCGAAGAGCTGGGGCCGACCTTCGTCAAGCTCGGCCAGATGCTCTCGATGCGCGAGGACCTGCTGCCGCCGGCCTGGACCGCCGAGCTCGACCGGCTGCACAGCCGGGTCGCGCCGGTGCCGTTCGACGAGCTGTTGCCGCAGGTCGAGGCGGCGCTCGGCCGCTCGCCGTTCGAGGTGTTCGACGCCCTCGAGCGCGAACCCTACGCCGCCGCCTCGATCGCGCAGGTGCACCGCGCCCGGCTTACCACCGGCGTTCCGGTGATCCTGAAGATCCGCCGCCCGGGCATTGAGGCGAAAATCGACGCCGATCTCAGAATCCTCAGCGACCTGGCTCAGCTGATGGAACGCGAAATGCCCGAGATGCGTCTCTATCGTCCGGTCGAGGTGGTCAGCCAACTGCGCCGCTCGCTCGAGCGCGAAGTGGACCTCGCGGTCGAGGCCAGTCACATGGAACGCTTCGCGCGCAATTTCGCCGACGATCCCAACATCCTTGTTCCGCACGTGTATTGGGAGTGGACATCGAGCGTGATGAACGTGCAGGAGCACATTGACGGCATCCGCGGCGATGATCTTGCCGGCGTCGACGCCGCCGGGCTCGACCGCAAGGCGCTGGCCGCGCGCGGCGCCGACGCGGTACTCAAGATGATCCTGGTAGACGGCTTCTTTCACGCCGATCCGCACCCGGGCAACGTGATGTATCTGCCCGGCAACCGCCTCGCGTTGATCGATTTCGGTATGGTGGGACGGCTTCCGCCGGTGCGGCGCGGCCAAGTCGTCGATCTCTTGTCCGGCCTCGCCCGCCAGGACGAGGACTCGATGCTGGAAGTGTTTCTCGAATGGCGGGGCGCCGACGTCGTGGACGAGGCGCGGCTCGCCGCCGACCTCGGCGAGCTGGCCTTCGACTACGCCGACCTGCCGTTGAAGGATGTCAAGCTCGGAACTCTGCTGCAGCGCGTCGCGGCGATCCTGCGCGAGCATGCGATCGTCATGCCGGCCGACCTCGCGCTGCTGTTCAAGGCGCTCATCAGCCTCGAAGGACTCGGCCGCCAGTACGACCCGGAGTTCCGCCTGATCGAGCGCGCCAAACCGTTTCTCGATCGCGCCGCGGCCGAGCGCTACCAGCCGGCAGAAGCGGCGCGGCGCGGGCAAGCGACGCTCGCCGATTTCTTCGGCCTCGTCACCGCAATGCCGCGCGACCTCGCGCGGCTGGTCAAGGACGCGCGCGCGGGTCGTCTGCGGCTCGATCTCGACCTCAAGCGCTTGGACAAGTTCGGTGACCGGCTCGATGCCACGATCGACCGCGTCACCGTCGGCGTCATGACGGCGTCGGTCGTGATCGGCTCCTCGATCGTGATGACCGTGCCGGGCGGGCCGACCGTATTCGGCGTCTCGCTGCTCACCGCTGTTCGGGCTGCTCGGCTATCTGCTGGCATTCGTCAACAGCCTGTGGATCATCCTGTCGATCTGGCGCTCAGGACGGCGGAAGTGAGGGCGAGGAATGTACGCCACGACTTGCCGAACCAAGGCGATTGGCGACCAGGGCCTGCGGTTCCCTTGAACCGCGCGGGCGTTCTTCATAGAGTTGGGCACCAACCAAGAAGCAAAGCCGGGGAGGATGCCATGGCACGCGTCGACAGGCGTGGTTTTCTGAAGCTCTCGGGCGGCGGAGCCGTCGCCGCGACCACTGGAGGGATGGCCGGGATTCTCGCCTCCGGGCGTGCGCCGGCCTTTGCTCAGGCCACCACGATCCACTGGCTGCGCTGGAACGACTTCGTTCCGGCCTCCGACCAGCTCTTGCGGCGCGAGATCCTCAGCGAGTGCGAGAAGGCGCTCGGGATCAAGCTCAATCTCGAGACGATCAACGGCAACGACATCCAGGCGCGCGTCACTTCGGCCGTGCAATCGGGCTCGGGCCCCGACATCGTCTGCGTCCTCAACAACTGGGCGCAGCTTTACGGCGAGAGCCTCACCGACGTGAGCGACATCGCCGACGAGCTCGGCAAGGCGCAGGGCGGCTTCTACGAGACCTCGAAAACGGTCGCCAACGACGGCAACAAGTGGATCGGCGTGCCCTGGTGCATCGTCGGATTGCAGATCGCGTACCGCAAATCGTGGTTCGAGGAGATCGGCTACAGCGGCGGAAAATTCCCCCAGACCTGGGACGAGTATCGGGACGCCGGCAAGAAGCTGAAGGCGAAGAACCGGCCGATCGGCCAGACGCTCGGGCACACGTTCGGCGACGCACCGGCCTTCTGCTACCCGTACCTCTGGTCGTTCGGCGGCAAGGAGGTCGAGGCCGACGGCAAGACGGTCGTGCTCGACAGCCCGGCGACAGTCGAATCGGTGAAGTACATGCTCGCGTTCTGGAAGGACGCGCACGACGAAGGCGGCCTCGCCTGGGACGATTCCAACAACAACCGCGCCTTCCTATCCGGCACCTGCTGCGCCACCCTCAATGGCGCCTCGATCTACATCGAGGCGCTGCGCAAGCCCGATCAGTACAAGACCGAGAAGGGCGCGCTGATGAAGGACGACGTGCTGCATGCCGCGTTGCCCAAGGGACCCGGTGGGCAATTCAGCTACCACGTGCCATTCACGAACATGCTGATGCGCTACTCGAAGAACCAGGACGCGGCCAAGAAATTCCTCCGCTGGATCCATTCCAAGGAGGTGTACGACAAATGGTTCGTGTCGCAGAAAGGCTTCTCGGTCGGCCCGACTACCGACTGGGAAAAGCATAAAATATGGGCCGAAGATCCGATCATGCTGCCCTACAAGCAGGCGGCGCGCACCGGACGCTTCGCCGGCTACGAAGGACCCTCGACCCGCAAGGCGGCCGAGGTCGTCACCAAGTACATCATCGTCGACATGTACGCCAAGGCAGTGCAGGGGATGCGGCCTGAAGACGCCGTCAAGTGGGCGCACGCCGAATTGCTGAAGATCTACGGCGGTTGATTGCGCGGCCGGGCGCGGACGGCGTCAACGCCGTCCCCGCCCCGCATACGGATTGTCCTTCTCCCGCAGCGTCAGCCGGATCGGCGTGCCCGGCAGGTCGAAACCCTCGCGCAGGCTGTTGATCAGGTATCGCCGGTAGTCCTCCGGCACCGCCTCGGCACGCGAGGAGAACAGCACGAAGCTCGGCGGGCGCGCCTTCGGCTGCGTCATGTAATTGAGGCGGATGCGCCGACCGGCGACCGCCGGCGGCGGATGGGCGGCGACCGCTTCGGCAAGCCAGCGGTTGAGGGCGGCGGTCGGCACCCGGCGGTTCCAGATGCCATGGATGTCGACGACCGCCCGCATCAGGCGATCGAGGCCCTCGCCGCGCAGGCCGGAAACCGCAACGATCGGCACGCCCTTCACCTGCGGCAGCCAGTGGTCGACCTCCTGGGAGAGCTTGGCGGCCGCGCCAGGGCGCCGCTCGACCAAGTCCCATTTGTTCATCGCGACCACCAGCGCGCGCCCCTCGCGCACCACCAGGTCGGCGATGCGCTGATCTTGTTCCTCGAACGGCTGCTGCGCATCCATCAACAGCACCACCACCTCGGCGAAGCGAACGGCGTTGAGCGCGTCGGCAACCGAAAGCTTCTCCAGCTTCTCCTCGATCTTGGCGCGGCGCCGCAGGCCCGCGGTGTCATGGACGCGAAACGCGCGGCCACCCCAGTCGAGATCGACCGCAATGGCGTCGCGCGTGATGCCGGCCTCCGGACCGGTGAGGAGGCGCTCCTCGCCGAGCAGCGTGTTGACCAGTGTCGATTTGCCGGAATTCGGGCGGCCTACGACGGCAACGCGAATGGGGGTAGCTGGCGCGTCAGGCTCGGCCCTATCGACCACCGCGCTCATGCCGTCATCGCCTTGCTCAGGCAGCGCGGCGCGCAAAGCCTGGTAGAGATCGGACGTGCCCTCGCCGTGCTCGGCCGAGATCGCGACCGGCTCACCGAGGCCGAGCCCGAAGGCTTCGAGTACGCCCGCCGCCCCGGCCCTGCCCTCGCTCTTGTTGGCGATCACCACTGTCGGCTTGCCGGCGCGGCGCACGAGGTCGGCGAACGCTTGGTCGAGCGGCGTGATTCCTGCGCGTGCATCGATCAGCAACAGCACGACGTCGGCGGAACGGATCGCGGCTTGCGTCTGCGCGCGCATGCGCGCCGGCAGGCTGCCGGCGGGCGCCTCCTCGAACCCGGCAGTATCGACGACCCGGAACTTCAGGTCGCCGAGCTCTCCCTCGCCTTCGCGACGGTCGCGCGTCACGCCAGGCCGGTCGTCGACCAGGGCCGAGCGCCGGCCGACCAGCCGGTTGAACAGGGTCGACTTGCCGACGTTGGGGCGGCCGACGATGGCGGCGGTGAAGCTCATGACGCGGTCCCGCGGGCCATCCAACGCCCAACGGGCGTCAGCTATCGCGTGAACGTCCCCGCCTTGGGCGGATCGGGCCAAGCCGTCGCGGCCGGCTGGCTGGCCGGAGGTGCCGGTGCCGGCCACTGTGTCGCCGCCGGCTGTTGCTGGGCGGGGGCCGGCCAAGCCGTTTCCGCCGGTTGGCCAGGCTGCGGTGCTGCCGCGGGCGCCTGGCGACGAGCTTGCGCCGGCCGGCGCGGCGCGGGCTGGGCCGCGTCATCGGCATCATTCGGCGGCGGGGCGGGTCTCGGCCTCGCGGTCCGCGTCGGCCGCGGCTTCGCCCGTTGCGGTCGTTCGGCCGCAGGCGGCTCGGACGGCGCGGCGATCACCGCCGGCGCGTTCGGATCGGGGATCTGCTGCTGGCCCTGCATCAGATGCTGCGGAATGCCTTGCTCGACCCCCGGCACGCCTTCCGGGAACACCGCCTTGCGCTGTCCGGGTAGCGGCTTCTTGCTCGTTCCGAACGGATTGAAGTCGTGCACCGTGCTCTGCAAGCTCTCCATGATGTCCGTTGTGGAGCTGCAGCCGGCCGCAGCCGGCGCCACGCAGGCGAGAACGGCGATGACGGCAGGTCGGCTCCACATCATCGACATCGACAGCCTCAGCTCTTGGCGCCGGACGCGCTGAGCGCGATCAGCATCTGCACCCGCTCGCGCGTTCCGCCCGGGCTCTCCGGATCGGTCGCGATCATCTCGGCCCAGCGTCGCGCCGTCGGCACATCGCCTGCGCGCCAGGCGGCCATTGCCAGCAGTTCGCGGGCGGTGTGACGAAACGGCCGGCCTGCCGCGGTCAAAGGTTCGAGCCGCGTCCGCATCTCGTCGAACGGCGCGTTATCGAGCAGGACCAGGCCGGCCCGCACCCGCGCGAGATCCTGCAAGGCCGGGCCGACACCGGGATCCGCTGCGATCGCGTCATAGAGCTTCACCGCCGCCGGCCCGTCGCGGCGCGCGGTCTCCCCCGCCTCCTGGATCCGCGCGAGCGTACGGTATCCGGACGTGCCTTGCGCCGCGATGCGCGCGAAAGCGGCTCCGGCCTCGGGGTAATTCCCCTTCTGTTCCAGGGACATGGCTTCGGAGAACTGGGCTCCGTTCTCGGCCGCTTGCTTGGCCTCCCACCACTGGTAGCCGCGCCAGCCGCCGATGGCTGCGACGATCAGAAACGCGACCGCCACGATCAGCGTCCCGTAGCGGTCCCACAGCTGTTTCAGCCGTTCCCGGCGGACTTCCTCATCGACTTCCTGGAAAATATCGGCCACGCAAATCCTCGCTCGCCGGCACCCGAAGCGCCGCGTCTCGATCGTTCCGGTAAATTACAGATATGGCGGCGCCGTGGCAAAAACAGCTCATCTAGGCTGTGAAGGCCGGCACGCCGATTACGATCGGGTGGAAGACGAAGCCGAGCGCCAGGTACACCAGGACGCCCACCACAACCGCGATGGCGTCGTTCCGCCAGCCGCCCACCGGGATTGGCGGCGCACCGGGATCGGTGCGGTGCTTCAGCGAGACGCGGTCGTAGACCGCCCAAGCCAGGACGGACCCGAACAGGATGATCGAGCCAAGGTCGCCGTTCGCGATCAGATGAGCCAGCGCCCACAACTTCACGCCCGCCAGCATCGGGTGCTTCAGCGCGCGCTTGATGTGGCCCGGCACGTAGGCGGCGACGACAAAGACGACCGCGGGCAACATGAGCGCCACCGCGACGTGTCGGGTCCAGGACGGCGCGGACCAGACATCGATCCAGCCGGTCGCCCGGTAGCGCGCGAAGCCGTAGACGATCAGCGCAAGTCCCAGCGCAGAGACGATCGAAAAGCCGAGCTTGTACGGACCCTCGCCCCAGCGCGCGATCACCTGCCCGCGTTGGTCGCGTCGGGTGACGAAGGCATGGGCACCGAGGAACAGCGCCAAGCCGGCGATCATGATCGTCAGACCCATTGCAGCCTCCAAAGCTTCAGATGCGCCGCAGCCCCTCGGCCGCGGCATGCCAAGTCGACAACGACCCCAGGGATTCGCAACCGGGTTATTAGCACACCCGGCCCGGCAGTATCTGCTCGGAGGCCATTGACGCACCCTGACGCTTGCGAGAGGAAACCGCGGACGGCGGCCGCTTGGGATTGGCGTCAAGCGTCCCAAAAAGGAGAGAACGAAATGATCAAGTTTCTGCTGCCGGCGCTGATCGGCGCCTTGCTCGCGGCCGCGCCGGCGCGACGCGCAGGATTGGCCGACCCGGACCGTCAAGGTGATCGTGCCGTTTGGGGCAGGCTCCACCCCCGACGCCGTGGCGCGCCTGGTGGCCGACAAGCTGCAGCAGAAGCTCGGCCAGCCGTTCGTGATCGAGAACAAGCCGGGCGCGAGCGGCAATACCGGCACCGACGCGATCGCCAAGGCCGAGCCCGACGGCTACACGATCGGCCTGAGCATCGGCGGACCGCTCGCCATCAACACGCTGTTGTTCGCCAAGCTGCCCTACGACCCGGCGAAGGACCTGGCGCTCATTACCATGCTGACCACGCAGCCGAGCGCGCTTGCGGTGCCGGCGAGTCTCGGTGTCGACAGCGTCGCCGCGCTCGTCGAGCTGCTCAAGCGCGAGCCGGGCAAATACAATTTCGGCTCCATCGGCAACGGCTCGCTCTCGCACCTCGCCATGGAGGCGATCGCGCAGAAGAGCGGCACCAAGCTGGTGCATATCCCCTACGGCTCGTCGCCGCAGGCGATGACCGCGGTGATCCGCGGCGACGTGCAGATGGCGGTCATGCCGGCGATCTCGGTGACACCGCATGCCGCCTCCGGCGCGGTGAAGATGCTTGCCGTGACCACCGCGAAGCGCTCGCCGCTGTTGCCGAACGTACCGACGCTCAAGGAATCCGGCATCGACGTCGAGGCCGACGCCTGGAACGGGCTGGTGGCGCCGGCCGGCATGCCGCCCGCGATCCTCGCCAAGATTCAGCGCGAGGTGGTCGAGGCGTTGCGCGCGGCGGACGTGCGCGAGAAGCTCAACGCGCAGATCATGGAGCCGGTCGGCAACACGCCGGCCGAGTTTCGCGCCTGGATCGACCGCGACCTGGCGCGCTGGGGCGCGGTGATCCAAGCCGCCGGGCTCAAGATCAACTAGACGACAGGCGAACGCCCGCCGTCGACGTTGATCGCCGTGCCGGTCACGTAGGAGCCGGCCTCGGAGACGAGGAAACACGCCAGGTTGGCGAACTCCTCCGCGCGGCCGAAGCGGCCAAGCGGGATATCTTTGGCCAGGCCGGCTTTGTAGTCCTCGAGCGAGACACCCTTTCGCTTGGCCGCCTGCACGTGCTGATCGGCCTCGATCAGGCCGACGAGCAGGGCGTTGACCAGCACGTTGTGCGGGGCGCCCTCACCCGCCAGCACCTTGGTGAACGCCATGCCGGCCGCGCGCGAGATCGAGGTCGGGGCGCTTGCGGCGCGCGGGGCCTTGGCGCCGATATTGAGCACGTTGATGATGCGGCCCCAGCGGCGCTCCTTCATCTGCGGCCAGACCAGGCGGGAGAGGCGCACCGCCGCGAACAGCTTCAGGTCAAGATCGGATTGCAGCACGTCGTCCGAAAGATTGTCGAACGGGCCGTTGCGCGAGGTGCCGGCATTGTTGACCGCGATGTCGATCTTTCCGAACGCCGCCATGACCTCGTCGTAGGCCCGCTGCACGTCGGCCGCGGTCCCGACATCGCCCTGCGCGCCGATCACGCGGCCCTTCGCGGTCGCGCCGATCTGCTTGACCGCTGCGTCGAGCGCCTCGCGCCCACGCGCGACGATCGCCACGTCCGCGCCGGAGGCGGCAAGGCGCGTCGCGATGGCAAGGCCGATGCCCTTGGAGCCGCCGGTGATGACGGCGGAGCGGCCAGCGAGAGAGATGTCCATGGATGATTGATCCGTTCGATCGGGAAGATGAGCTCGATCGTAGATGACGCGATGACGGCGCGATAGGACTTGACGCCGCTCGACGCGCCCACGAAAGCTAGCGCCGCCCGGCCGTCGCCTCATCATACAGTTCGGGCTTGAATCCGACCAAAAGTTTGCCGTCGCCGAGATCGAGCACGGGCCGCTTGATGATCGACGGCTGCGCAAGCATCAGCGGCATCGCCTTCTGGGCGTCGTTCACCTGCTTGTCCTTCTCCGGCAGCTTGCGGAAGGTCGTACCATTGCGGTTGAGCAAAGCTTCCCAACCGACTTGGCTGCACCAGCACTCGAGCCGCCCGCGATCAAGGCCCGCGGTCTTGTAGTCATGGAACGCGTAGGCGACGCCGTGGCCGTCGAGCCACGCGCGCGCCTTCTTCATCGTGTCGCAATTCTTGATGCCGTAGATCGTGATGGGCATGTGCCGGCCTACTCCCACTCGATCGTCCCCGGCGGCTTCGACGTCACGTCGTAGACCACGCGGTTCACCCCCTTGACCTCGTTGATGATGCGGGTGGCGACGCGGCCGAGGAAGGCCATGTCGAAGGGGTAAAAGTCCGCCGTCATGCCGTCGGTCGAGGTGACGGCGCGCAGGCCCACGACATGGTCGTAGGTGCGGTAGTCGCCCATCACGCCGACCGTCTTTACCGGCAGGATCACGGCGAACGCCTGCCAGATGTCGTCGTAGAGTCCGGCGCGGCGGATCTCCTCGATGTAGATCGCGTCGGCGCGCCGCAGGATGTCGAGCTTCTCCCGCGTGATCTCGCCCGGGCAGCGGATCGCGAGGCCCGGTCCCGGGAACGGATGGCGGCCGACGAACGCTTCGGGAAGGCCCAGCTCGCGGCCGAGCGCGCGCACCTCGTCCTTGAACAGCTCGCGCAACGGCTCGACCAGCCGCATGTTCATGCGCTCGGGCAGGCCGCCGACATTGTGGTGCGACTTGATCGTCACCGACGGCCCGCCGGTGAACGACACGCTCTCGATCACGTCCGGGTAGAGCGTGCCCTGCGCCAGGAATTCGGCGCCGCCGGTCTTCTTGGCCTCGGCCTCGAACACGTCGATGAACAGCTTGCCGATGGTCTTGCGCTTGACTTCCGGGTCGGTCGACGCCTTCGAGCGCGTCGAGGAACAGGTTTTCGGCGCGCACGTGCACCAGCGGGATGTTGTAGCTGTCGCGGAACAGCGCCACCACCTGCTCGGCCTCGCCGAGCCGCAGCAGGCCGTGGTCGACGAACACGCAGGTGAGCTGCTCGCCGATCGCCTCGTGGATCAGCACCGCCGCGACCGCCGAGTTGACGCCGCCTGAGAGGCCGCAGATCACACGTGCCCTTGCCGACCTGCGCGCGAATCTTCTCGATCGCCTCGTCCTTGAAGGCGCGCATGGTCCAGTCGCCGCGCGCACCCGGCGATCTTGCGCACGAAATTGCGCAACAGCGCGGCGCCGTGCGGCGTGTGCATGACCTCGAGGTGGAACTGGACCGCGTAGAACTTGCGGTCGTCGTCGCCGATCATGGCGATCGGCGCGTTCTCCGAGATGCCGAGCACGCGGAATCCTTCCGGCAACTTGGTCACCCGGTCGCCATGGCTCATCCAGACCGGGTACTTTTCGCCCTTGCGCCAGACCCCTTCGAACAGCGCCGAGTTCGGCCGTGACCTCGACCTCGGCGCGGCCGAATTCGCGATGGTGGCCACCCTCGACCTCGCCGCCGAGCTGCTGCGCCATCGCCTGCTCGCCGTAGCAGATGCCGAGCACCGGCACGCCGGCTTGGTAGATCGAGGGCGGCGCCAGCGGCGCCCCGTCGTCCAGCACCGAGGCCGGGCCGCCCGACAGGATCACGCCCTTCGGCTTCATCGCGTGGAACGCGGCCTCGGCCTTCTGGTAAGGCACGATCTCCGAGTAGACCTTTTCCTCGCGCACGCGCCGCGCGATGAGCTGCGTCACCTGGGAGCCGAAATCGACGATGAGGATCTTGTCGTGCATGGAGCCGCCGGGCCCGACGGATCGAGGACGGTGAGCGGGTCCAACGCCCAGATGCGGCAGGTTGCCGCAACGGGTCGCCAACTCGCAGCCGATCATGACCGTTCGGTGCGGCTTTTTGCAGCGCACGCAAGGCCCGGGTCAAGCAGCGCCGGGGCGTCCGGCGGGCCCGGGAGCTAACTCTCCGTTAGGTATGCCATGCGATACGAAACAGGGTCCCCGCCGGGGGCGGAGCATGTGCATGGCCTTTGATGCCGACAGCATCGATCTTCCCATGTCCGCGCCGGCGGTGGAGCGGCGCGCCGCGCTGTTTCGCGAAACGCCGCTGGAGACGATCGAGCGCTGGGCGCTCGGCACCGCCTGGCCGCTGAAGCCAAGCCGGATCGCCGGCCTGCCGGCGCTGGCACGGCTCTGGCTGATGGACCTGATCGCCCCGCAGCGCGCGCTTCCGGATCCCGAACGCACGCTCAACGCCGCCGGGCTGTGCGGCATGGTGCACGATCTGTCGATTCCCACACTGGTCGAAGCCTACAAGCGCGGCCTGTTCACCTTCGCGCATTTCGGTCCGTTGAAATGGGTCTCGCCGGATCGAGCGCTGCGTGTTGTTTTTCGACGAGATGTCATATCGGCAAGACCGTTCGGCGGGCGCTGCGGCAGGGACGCTATCGCGTCACCTTCGACCGGGACTTCGAGCGCGTCATCAAGGCGTGCGCCGGCCGCCGCGACGGCAAATGGCACGTCACCTGGATCACGCCACGCATCATGCGCGCTCTATGCCGAGCTCTACGATGCCGGATACGTGCACTCGTTCGAGGTCTGGAACGAGAGCGGCGCGCTGGTCGGCGGCGGGTACGGCGTCGCAATCGGGCGCGCCTTCTTCACCGAGTCGCAGTTCTCGCTCGAGCGCGACACGTCGAAGCTCGGCTTTGCGGTGCTCAACTGGCACCTCGCGCGATGGAGCTTCGCGTTCAACGACGGCAAGTGGCCGACGTCGACCATTCTGGACATGGGCTTCCGCACGATCCCGCGCGCCGCATTTCTGCGCCGTCTCGAGGCGGCAACGGCGGAAAGCGGCAAAAGCGGCCGCTGGAAGGTAGAGGCCGATCTCGCCACCGTGGCGGCGTGGCAGCCCGCCAGGGCCCGCGCCTGCGCGAAGAGGAACCGCAAGGCGCTTAGGGGCGCCCGGCCCTCGAGACGATCGACCGCCGTTCGGATTTACGGACGCCTCCGCAGCGCCGCTCTAGCTTGCGGCGCCAACGCCCCGGACCAGGACCGCGACGAAGAACCCGTCCGTATCGGTGCGCCGCGGCGTCATCAGCAACCCCTCATCGGACAGCAGCACCGCGCGGCGGAACAAGAAGGCGCGCTCGCCGAGCGCGTCGGTCACCTCGGCCGGCGGGACAACCGAGAAATCCGGATGACGGGCAAGGAATGCGCGCACCTGCGTGCCGTTCTCCGCGTCGAGCACCGAGCAGGTGACGTAGGCGATCCGGCCGCCGGGCTTCACCAGTGCGGCGCGCGCGGTCGAGCACGGCCGCCTGCTCCATCGTGCGCTGCGCGAGCGCGCCGGGGCGCAGCCGCCACTTGGCGTCCGGATTGCGCCGCCAGGCGCCGCTGCCGGTGCATGGCGCGTCGACCAGCACGAGGTCGGCGCGGCCCGCGAGGTCGGCCAGGACGTCGGCGTTCGGTTTCGGCGTGCGGACCTGCACGTTGCGCGCGCCTGCCCGCTCGATGCGAGCATGGATCGGCGCCAGCCGGCGCTTGTCGGTGTCGGTCGCGTAGATCTGGCCGCGATTCTCCATAGCGGCGGCGAGCGCCAGCGTCTTGCCGCCCGCGCCGGCGCACAGATCGATGACTTGTCCGCCCGGCTGAGCGCCTGCCAAGAGCGCGGCAAGCTGCGAACCTTCGTCCTGCACCTCGATCCCGCCCTTGAGAAAGACCGGTTCGGCCTGCACGGCCGGGCTCTTCGCATCCGGATGCAGCCGGATCCGCAGCCCGACCGGCGACCAACGCGCCGGTTGCGGCTGCAGATGACCGATCGCGGCGGCCGCCTTTTCGCGCTCGGTTTTCAGCGTATTGGCGCGCAGGTCGAGCGGCGCGCGCGACGCCAGCGCGGCGCCTTCTTCTGCCCGTTCGGCGCCGAAGACCGCCGCCAGATGCGCATCCAGCCATTCGGGATAGTCGCCCGCGACATGCGCCGGCGCATCCGCGAGGTCTGCCGCGCTCGAGTCGCGCACGCTCTTGTTCGGTCAGCGGGGGCGGTGCGAAGCGCGAACCGTCGCACAACCGCGCGATCGCCTCCGCGTCGAGTCCGCGCTCGCGCCGCAGCATGCCAAGACGACCGCGCGCGCGCGTGTCCTCTCCCATGATCCAGCCCGACGACGCGCGGCGACGCAGCGTGTCGTAGACCAGGCCCGCGATCGCGGCGCGGTCGCCTGATCCGGCGAAGCGATGGGACAGCCCCCAATCCTTCAGCGCATCGGCCGCCGGCCGCCGCCGCGCCTCGATATCGCCGATCACCTCGACGGCGGCGGACAGGCGGGCGGACGGCGTCACGGTTCAGATGGCCAGCAGCACGCGCACGATCAGAATCAGCCACATCACGAGGAGAGCGAGCGCGCCGACCCCGTAGATCTTGCCGCGCACGAGCACCTGGTTGCTGGTGTTGTGCACATACGCCTGACCGATGCGCGCGAGCACAAAGATCCAGGCCAGCACGACGAACACCAGATCGGCCTTGCGCGTGATCCACGCCAGGATGATCACGACGTAGAACAGGACCGGAAGCTCGAACTGGTTGCTGAACGAGTTCGCGGCCTGCAGCGCCGGCGGAGGCCAGTTCGGCTCGCGCAACGCTATGTCGCGGGGATGCGTGGCGCCGCTGCGATACGCCACTTGCCGCTGATAGCCCATCCAGATCAGCAGGCAGAACGTCAGCAGCACCTGCGCGAACAGCGGCAGCAGTACGGCTTGGATCGACATCGTTGCCCCCTCATTCGCGGTCTTCGGCCGCCGGGGGAATCGCAACGGCGGGCGTTCCGCCTTCCGGCCCAACGCGCACCACGACCTTGCCGAAGTTCTCGCCGCGCAACAGCCCGATCAGCGCGCGCGGTGCCTTGTCGAGCCCTTCCACGACGTCTTCGCGGTACTTGATCCGCCGTTCGCGCAGCCAGGTCGACACGTCCTTGAGGAATTCGGCCTGCTTGGCTGCGAAATCACTGACGATGAAGCCGCGTATCGCCAACCGCTTGGTGAGCACCGCACGCATCAATTGCGGCACCCGGTTGGGCGCCGTCGGCAGTTCGGTCTCATTGTAGTGCGCGATCAGCCCGCAGACCGGAATGCGCGCGAACGGATTGAGCAGCGGGAACACCGCCTCCCACACCGCACCGCCGACGTTCTCGAAATAGACGTCGATGCCCTTCGGGCACGCCTCCTTCAGGCGTTCGGCGAACCCCGGCGCGCGATGGTCGAGGCAGGCGTCAAAGCCGAGCTCGCGCACAACGAAACGGCATTTCTCCGGCCCGCCCGCGATGCCGACGGCGCGCGCGCCTTTGATCCTGGCGATCTGCCCGACGACCGAGCCGACCGCGCCGGAGGCCGCCGCCACCACCACGGTCTCGTCGGGCTGCGGCTTGCCGATCTCGAGCAGCCCCGTATAGGCGGTCATGCCGGGCATGCCGAGGACGCCGACCGCGGTCGAGACCGGCGCGAGCGTAGGGTCGACCTTGCGCATGCCGCGGCCGTCGGAAACCGCATGGGTCTGCCATCCGGCGCGCCCGACCACGATGTCGCCCGGCGCGAATCCGTCGACCTTCGAGGCCAGCACCTGGCTCACGGTGCCGCCCTCCATCACCTCGCCGATGCCGACCGGCTTGGCATAGGAGGGTGCATCGCTCATGCGGCCGCGCATGTAGGGATCGAGCGACAGCCATTGCGTGCGCAGCAGGAGCTGTCCCGGCCCAGCTTCCGGCGCCGGGAACTCTTCCAGCCGGAAGTCGCTCGGCTTCGGCTCTCCCACCGGCCGCGAGGCGAGCACGATTCGCTGAGCGGTCTCGGGCATGGCTTTCTCCGTCGTCGGCGTGATCCAGGGAAACGTTAGCGCGGATCGCCGCCGAAAGCGACGCGTCGAAGACCGTGGCCGGAGTGCCTTGGGGCTGCCTTCCGGGGCCGCTCACACCCTGCTCGGGTAATTCGGGCTCTCGCGCGTGATCGTCACGTCGTGCACGTGGCTCTCGCGCAAGCCGGCGGCCGAGATGCGCACGAATTCCGCCTTGGCGTGCAGTTCCGCGATCGATGTTGCCCCGACGTAGCCCATGGCGGCACGCAAGCCCCCGGCAAGCTGGTGCAGCACGCCCGACGCCGGGCCCTTGTACGGCACCTGACCCTCCACTCCTTCCGGCACCAGTTTGAGCGCGTCCTTGATGTCCTGCTGGAAGTAGCGGTCGGCGGAGCCGCGCGCCATGGCGCTGACCGAACCCATGCCGCGGTAACTCTTGTACGATCGTCCCTGATACAGGTAGACCTCGCCCGGCGTCTCGTCGGTGCCGGCGAGCAGCGAGCCGACCATGGCGCAATCGGCGCCCGCGGCGAGCGCCTTGGCGAGATCGCCGGAATATTTGATCCCGCCGTCGGCGATCACCGGGGTGTCGGTCGCGCGCGCGACCTCGACCGCGTCCAGGATCGCGGTGAGCTGCGGCATGCCGACGCCCGCGACGATCCGCGTCGTGCAGATCGAGCCCGGTCCGATGCCGACCTTGATGGCGTCGGCGCCGGCGTCGATCAGCGCTCGCGCCCCCTCCGCGGTCACGATGTTGCCGGCCACCACCTGCACCTTGTTCGACAGTCGCTTGATGCGCCCGACCGCCTCCAGCACGAGCCGTGAATGGCCGTGCGCCGTATCGACGACCACGAGGTCGACGCCGGCGGCGATCAAGAGCTCGGTCCGGCGGTGGCCCTCGTCTCCCACGGTGGTTGCCGCGGCCACGCGCAACCGGCCCTGCTCGTCCTTGCAAGCGTGCGGATTGGCGACGGCCTTCTCGATGTCCTTCACCGTAATCAGGCCGACGCAACGGTAGCTCTCGTCGACCACCAGGAGCTTCTCGATGCGGTGGTGGTGCAGCAGGCGCTTGGCCTCCTCCTGGCCGACGCCGTCGCGCACCGTGATCAGCCCCTCCTTGGTCATCAACTCGGCAACCGGCTGCTGCGGGTCGGTCGCAAACCGGACGTCGCGGTTGGTCAGGATGCCGACGAGCTTGCCGGCGCGGCCGTTGCCGCCGCCTTCGACCACCGGAATGCCGGAAATGCCGTACGCCTTCATCAGTTCGAGCGCCTCGGCGAGTTGCGCTTGCGGGTGAATGGTGACCGGGTTCACCACCATGCCGGACTCGAACTTCTTCACCTGGCGGACCTGGGCTGCCTGCTCGTCGGGTTCGAGATTGCGGTGGATCACCCCGATGCCGCCGGCTTGCGCCATGGCGATCGCCATCTTGGCCTCGGTCACCGTGTCCATGGCGGAGGCGGCGATCGGGATGTTGAGCGGGATCGCCCGCGTGATGCGCGAGCGGATGTCGGCCTCCGACGGCAGCACATCGGATAGGCCCGGCTTGAGCAGGACGTCGTCGAAGGTCAGCGCTTCGGGTGGGGCACCGTTCTGGGTTACGGCCATTGCCAACTCCACGGCCAGCGCCTACCGGGCGCGCCGATGAATAAGGCCGCCCCGGCTCCGGACGGATATCCGGCGCCCGACTCACGGCGGCTTTTGGGTTGGCGGCGGCTGATACCATACGCGCGAGCGGTTGACGAGAGCCAAAACGCGTTGTCCCGGCTATGTTGACGCGAGCCGCAAGAACACGGAGGCAAGCCCATGCGCGACCGAGCAGGCCCGGCACGACGATGGGCGGCGCTTGCCGCCGCCGGCATGTTTGCCTTCCCGGGAATTGCCGCCGCGCAGCCGCAACGATCGGCCGAATGGCAGCTATGCGAAGGCCGCAGCACGAGCCACGACGAGCGCATCAGGGGCTGCTCCGCCGTCATCGAGTCCGGCCGCGAGCGCGGGCGGAGTCTCGCTATCGCCTACTGCAATCGCGGCCATGCGCTGACCGAGAAGCGCGAGCTCGAGCGGGCGCTCACCGACCTCGAGCAGGCGATCAAGATCGACGCGAAATATGCCTGCTCGTTCAGCAATCGCGGCCGCGTCTGGCAGCTCAAGGGCGACCTCGACCGCGCCATCGCGGACTACAACCTGGCGATCAGGCTCGACCCCAATTTCTCGATCGCCTACAACAACCGGGGCGACGCCTATCTGCATAAAGGCGAGCTCGATCCGGCGCTCGCCGACTTTACCCAGGCGATCAAGCTCGATCCGCGAAGCGCCCACGTATTCGGCAACCGCGGAATCGCACATTACCGCAAGAAAAATTTCGACAAGGCGATCGCCGACTACTCGGCGCAGATCAAGCTTGCCCCAGGTGATATGCTGGCCTTCCTCAATCGTGGTAACGCCTGGCGTGACAAGGGGGACGCCGCACGGGCGCTCGCCGACTACGGCGAGGTGATCAGGCTCGCGCCGACCGACGCCCGCGGCTGGCGCAATCGCGGGCTCATGCACCTTTTGAAGGGCGATGACGATAAGGGGATCGCCGACTACGATCAGGCGATCAAGTTCGATCCCGACGACGCCTTGTCGTACAACAACCGCGGCATCGCGCGCGCCGCGAAGGGCGACCGCGCCGGCGCCATCGCGGATTTCCGCAAGGCGCTCGCGCTCGCGCCGCAGTTGCAGGCGCCGAAAGACCAGCTGCGGAAGCTCGGCGCGGCGCCGTAGCGCGGGAAGTGCCTCCAATCGTCATGGCCGGGCGAGCAATCGCTACGGCGATTGCGAGGGTTGTCCCGGCCATCCACGTCTTTCCTGGACTCGGAAGAGAAGAAGCAAGACGTGGATGGCCGGACAAGGTTCACGCCCGGGCCGGCCAAAAGGCCGGACCCGGGTGCCGGGCATGACGAGAGTGCGAGTTTATCGCTGGAACCCCGGCGGCGGGCCGTGGCGCTCGATCGCGTCGACGATCTCGCGATGCTTGCGGTCCTCTCGCCGCATATGGACCGCGATCACGGCGTGGATCGACGGCAGCAGCCACAGCACCGGGAAGAAGAAGCCAAGCAGGACGCACGGCACGATCAGCGCGAGGTTAAGGATCGCGGCGAACGGCTGGCCGTTGAGCAGCAGCCCGAGCGGCGGCAGCAACACGGCAAGGATGTAGATCACGGCGTCGTCTCCGTTCGGCCTAGGGCCACGCACCGCCCATGTAGGATCAGCAAGGGCGCTATGGAAGATCAATTGGCTCGAGCTGCCGCAGCCGGCGGCCTGGCGGGCGCCAAGCGCGCTATTGGCAGGGCTTGGCATCCCTGAGCTCGAGCGTCGTCATCTCGCCGGTCAGGGTGAAATCGCCGTAGTCGAGCTTAAGCGCGCGCGCGACGCCGTTGTCGTAGACTTCGAACGTGATCGCATAGGCGGGAGTCTGCTCGCCGTCGGTCCCGGCCTTGGCACGGTCGAAATAGCTCACGGTCACCGGCCAGCGCTTGAGCGCCGCCAATTCCTGCTTGCCGGCCGCCGCGTCCGGCGGCGGACGCTCGCCGGGCGCGATCTCGCGCCCGATCACCGTGAGCGTATTGTACACCTTCTCGCCGGTCTCGGAGCCGTCGTAGACCGCCACCTCGACCAGCGAATTGCCGGCGCGCGCGGCGGCAATGATGCGCCGCATGTGCTCGGACGGAAACACCACGGCGCCGAGAGCGATCCGCTTCTTCTCGGGCTTGGCGAGGTCGACGCTGACGCCGGCTGCATCTTCCTGCGCCCGGCCGTCGGCCTCGTTGTCCGCTTTGCCGTCGACGAAATTCTGCGCCACGAACCGGAAGCTCTTGCCGCCGCCCTCCTCCCAATTCGTCATCCGCAGATCGCTGGTGACGCTCTTGCCTTCGCCGGAATCGAGCTCGGTGACCTGGCGGAACTGCAGCGAGTAGCCTTCGCAGGTCGAGCCGGCAAAGTCGTAGAGGATGCGTCCGCGCACCGCCTCGAGCGAACGTTTCCCGCGCGAGGAGGCGAGCTTGAGGTCGTAGACCGCGCGATGCGGCGCCAATTCGATCGCGCCGGCGGACACTTGTGCGCGGGGCGCATCGCCGAGCGGGATTGAGCCGAAACAAAGGATTGCGGCGGGCGCAAGCAGGAGCCTGGATATTCCGTTCATCGTGAGCCAAGGCCTCGAGTTGTCGTGCCCGCCGCGAAGATAGGCGTCGGCCTTGCCGGCCGCAACCGGCAATCGCCGCCGGCGCCCGCCGCTTGCGCGCTGCCGGTCGATGCGCCAAGACTCTTCGGTTCCGGCGGCGTGGTACGCATGCCGGCAAGCGGCAGGCTCATGAGGAGGACCCCCGATGGCCGGTACCGTGGAGAAGAGACTCGCCGACATGGGCATCACCTTGCCGTCGCCGAGTACGCCGGTGGCGAACTACGTCCCGTTCGTGCGTACGCGCAACCTTTTGGTCTGCTCCGGCCAGGTCTGCTTCGACGCCGACGGCAAGCTGGTGGCAAAGGGAAAACTCGGCGGCGCGGTGTCGGTCGAGGATGGGCAGAAGGCGGCGCGCGCCTGCGCCATCAATCTGCTGGCGCAGGTCAAGGCCGCGATCGGCGATCTCGATAAGGTCGCGCGCGTGATCAGGCTCGGCGGCTTCGTCAATTCGACCCCGGATTTCGTCGACGGTCCCAAGGTTATGAACGGCGCTTCCGACCTGATGGTGGCGGCCTTCGCCGACAAGGGGCGACACGCGCGCACCACCGTCGGCGTCGCGGTCCTGCCGCTCGATGCGGCGGTGGAAGTCGAGGCCTCCTTCGAAGTGGAGTGAGCAAGCCGCAGCGACGTCCCCATGGCCGACCTCGACTGGCTGATCGCGCGGCCCGTCGCACATCGCGGGCTGCACGATGCCGCTGCCGGCGTGATCGAGAACATGCCGTCGGCATTCGCGGCGGCGATCGCCGGCCGCTATGCGATCGAATGTGACCTGCAGGTCTCGGCCGACGGCGAGGCCATGGTGCACCACGACGCGACGCTCGGCCGCCTCAGCGAAGGCCGAGGCGAGCTGCGCGCGCTCACGGCCGCGGACTTGAAGCGGGTGACGTTCCGCGCCACGACCGACCGGATGATCACGCTCGGCGAGCTATGCGATCTCGCCGGTGGGCGGGTGCCGCTGGTGATCGAGCTAAAGGGCCGATTCGACGCCGAGCCGCGGCTCGCCGCGCGCACCGCCGACGTACTGCGGGGCTACGGCGGTCCGGCCGCCGTCATGTCGTTCGATCCGAGGCAGGTCGAGGCACTGCGGGCGGCGGCGCCGGATCTGCCGCGGGGAATCGTGGCGGAGCGTTGGTACGACGACCCCGAATGGGCGTCGTTGACCTCGGCGCAAAAATACGCGCTCGGCAACCTGCTGCATGGGTTCCGGACGCAGCCGCACTTCATCGCCTACTATATACAGGATCTGCCGGCGGTCGCGCCGCTAGTGGCACGCTACCTGTTCGGGCTTCCACTGCTGACCTGGACTGTGCGTACTACCGAGGAGCAGCAGTGCGCCGCCCGCTGGGCGTCGCAAATGATCTTCGAGGGGTTTCGGCCTTAGATGACCGGCACCGACCTGCGCATTCGCGTGCTCCCATCCATTGCCGACGTGTCGGCCGTGGCCTGGAACGCCTGCGCCGATCCGGTTGATCCCGCGTCTGAACTTGTTGAACCGGTTTGCGAACGCGCGGATTCAAAATCTCAACTCGCGCGATATAACCCGTTCATCTCGCATGAATTCCTGTCTGCCCTCGAGGCGTCGAAATCGGCGACTGGCCGCACCGGCTGGCAGCCACAGCATCTGGTGGCGGAGACCGAAGACGGTCGAGTGGTCGGCGCGGCGCCTTGTTACCTGAAATCCCATTCGCGCGGCGAATATGTTTTCGATTGGGGCTGGGCCGAAGCCTACGAGCAGGCGGGCGGCAGCTATTACCCGAAGCTGCAGGTCTCGGTGCCGTTCACACCTGCGACCGGTCCGCGACTGCTCGTGCATCCTGCGGGCGACGCCGCCATGGTGCGCACTGCGCTGGCCGCCGGCCTGGTCGAGCTCACCCGCATCCGCGACGCCTCCTCGGCGCACGTGACGTTCCTGCCGCGCGCGGATTGGGAGTTGCTCGGCCGGCACGGCTTCCTGCAGCGCACCGACCAGCAGTTCCACTGGGAGAATGCCGGGTACGGCGACTTCGAGGATTTCCTGAGCGCGCTCGCCTCGCGCAAGCGCAAGCTCATCCGCCGTGAACGGCGCGAGGCCGTTGCGGCCGGCATCAGCCTGCACTGGCTGACCGGCTCCGACCTGACGGAAGACGTCTGGGATGCCTTCTTTGCGTTCTATATCGAGACGGGGTCGCGGAAATGGGGGCGGCCCTATCTGACCCGCGCGTTCTTCTCGCTGGTCGGCGAGGCGATGCGCGACCGAATCCTTCTGGTGACCGCCAAGCGCGCCGGGCGCACCATTGCCGGTGCCCTCAATTTCATCGGTTCCGATACGCTGTACGGCCGCCACTGGGGCGCGGTCGAGCATCATCCGTTCGTGCACTTCGAGGTTTGCTATTACCAGGCGGTCGAATTCGCAATCGCGCGCAAGCTCGCCCGCGTCGAGGCTGGAGCGCAAGGCGAGCACAAGCTCGCGCGCGGTTATCTTCCGGTCACGACCTATTCGGCGCACTACGTTGCAGACCCCGCGCTGCGGCGCGCGATCGCCGACTTCCTTAAGCGCGAACGCGCCTACGTCGCCGCCGCCGGGGCCGAGCTCAGCGAGATGGCGCCGTTCCGCAAGACCCAGATGGCCGATCAGGAGTGATCCGAAATGCCGACCTACGATCCCAGCAATATTTTCGCCAAGATCCTGCGCGGCGAGCTGCCGGCCCATAAGGTCTACGAGGACGATAAGGCGTTCGCCTTTCTCGACATCATGCCAAGGGCGCCCGGCCACACGCTGGTCATCCCCAAGGCGCCTGCGCGCAACCTGTTTGACGTCGCCCCCGACGACCTCGCCCATGTCATGCAGGTGGCGCAGAAAATCGCCCGCGCCGCCAAGGCCGCGTTCGCGGCCGACGGAATCACTGTCCAGCAGTTCAACGAGGCGGCGGGCGGACAAGTGGTGTTCCACCTGCATGTCCATGTCATCCCGCGCCAGGGCGGCGTCGCGCTGAAGCCGCCGGCAAGCTTCAAGGAGGCGCCGGACGTGCTGACCGCGCACGCGGAGAAGATCAGGGCGGCGCTGAACCAAGCATGACGTCCCCGTCAGGCGCTCCCCGCAATCGAGGCTCGCGACATTCGGACCTGAACTTGCGGTAAGCGGCCTCGTCGTCGCCCACCCGGAAAATTGAATTTACTTGTAGTTGAGGAATGGCCCATTTAGGCCTATGATCGACTTTGGTCAGTACGGGAGGCGTTCATGCAACAGCGCAATGGCGCGCCTACGCGGCGCACGGTCCTCCATCTCGCTCTCGCGGCGGGCGCCGCCGGCGCCGCCGGGTGGAACCGCAATCCGGCCATCGCGCAGCAAGGTCCGCCGATCAATTGCGCCCCCATCAATCCACCCGCGACCGCCACCCCGTTCAGCCCGAACACGGCGCTGCCGATACGGGTACGCAAGAGCGCGTTCGATCTCGACGTCAACGAGGCTGCTCGGCTGAAGGCCGCCTTCGCGGCGCTGCGCAAGCTATCGCAGGACGACCCGCTCGATCCGCGCGGCTGGCTCAACCAGGCGCATGTCCATTGCTGGTACTGCGGTGGGCCACAAGGCGACGGGGTCGGTGGCGGGCCCGAAATCCACGGCAGCTGGAACTTCATGCCGTGGCACCGCGCGTACCTCTACTTCTTCGAGCGCATCCTCGCCAAGCTGATCGGGGACGATACGTTCGCGCTGCCCTACTGGGATTGGGACACCGTGCGCACGGAGGGGACGCGCGTGACCCTTCCGCATGCGGCGCTGCCGCTGCCCTACATCAATCCCAACGGGCGATCGAACCCGCTCTACGACGAACTGCGTCTCGTCGGAACCTCCGAGCGCATCCCCGCGGGCTTCGTCGGGCCGACCATGATGAACCCGATCTTCCAGAACGACAACACCGACCTGTTCTTCGGCTCGGCCCCGGGCGCGCCGAATCCGGTGTCGGGTATGGTCGAGTTCGGCCCGCACGGGATCGTGCATCTCTGGGTCGGCGACCCGCTGCTGCGCGATCCGTTCGGCACCTCCGACATGGGCGTTCTCGGCACGGCGGCGCAGGATCCCATCTTCTTCGCGCATCATGCCAATATCGACTGGATTTGGGATCGGTGGCTGGGGCAGGGCGGCGGCCGCACCAATCCAACCATCCCGGCGTGGGGGAGTACGACCTGGACGTTCTTCGACGAGAACAGCAAATGGATCTCGATCAAGGCCTCGGACGTGGTCGATCGCGAGGCAACGCTGCGCTACCGCTATCAGCCGCCGATCGCGCCGCCCTCGTTGATGGCCGCAGCATCGCCCGTCGTCGCAATGGCGCAAGCGGCGCCGGGCCCGGCAGCGCCGCCCCCGCCGCCGGTGACGCTTGCCTCTCCGCAGCAGAACCTGAGACTCGGGCCTGAACCTCTGACCCGGTCGATCGGTCTTCCGGACGCACAACGCAGTGCGCTGACCGCGGCTGCTCCGCGCGCCGCCGGCAAGCCGGTCATCCGCATTGCGGGCGTTCAGGCTCCGGCCGGCGGCGCCGCGATCGTACGGGTGTTCGTCAACTTGCCGACGGCGAACTCCACGACCCCGGTGACCGATCCGCACTTCATCGGCTATTTCACCGTGGTGCCGAATTCATCGCGCGGCGTCCATGTGCACGGACAGGCGGGCCTCAACATCGAGCTTCCGCTGCGGCCCGAGACGCAGCGATTGATCGGCGGCGGACAGGACCTTTCCGTCACCCTGGTCCCGGTCACCGGAGACGAAGGTGCGCCGCTCAACCTCTCGCTGACCATCGGGAGCATCTCACTCACGTCGAGGTGACCCGCCAGAGCGTCTGCCCGTCACGCGGGCGGTTTCGACTTACGACGGCAACATGAGCGCGCCCGCGATCAGCACCAGTTCGCCGGCGACAACGCCCGCCAGCACCGAGCGACGCAGCAGCAGGAAGCAGACGAACCCGACCGCCGCCGATGCCAGCCTTATCGTCATTGGCACGCCGGCCAGCGCGCCGGGCGGGAACAGCGTCAGCTTGGCAATGACGCCGGCCAGGATCGCGGTTGCGACCGCCCGCACCCACACGACGATTTCGGAACGCTCGTCGAGCCCGCGCGCCATGACGATCCCGAGCCAGCGCCACACCTCGTTCGGCAGGAAACCGACCAGCACCAAGGCGACGTACGGCCAAAGCTCGATGGCGTTCATCGCAGCGCCTCCCGCAACCGGTGTGCCGCATAGGCAAGCGTGCCCCCGATCACGCCGCCCCACATGAGGAGCGCGGCGGTCAGCACCAGCGGCAGGCTCGCCGCCAGATAGAAGCCCCCGGCCGTCGAAAGGGTGCCGACGGCCACGAAGGCCGACCCCATGCCGTTGAGGAACGCGACGCGGTTCTCGCGCGGCAGCCCCGGCAACAGCCGCAGGCTTTCCGCCCAGATCGTCACCGCGATGAAGTGCGCCGGTAGGACGAGGTCGCGGTTGCGGGTCGCCGGTCCGCGCAGGATCGGGATCACCGAGACCACGAGGGGCAGCAGCCGCACCGCGCTCAGCGCGACCGCGATCGCGGTCTCGGCCAGGGCCGCTCCGCCGCCGAGCGCCGTCATCAGGATCACTTGCGCCGGCCCCGCCCAAACCAGGATCGTGCACACGATCGCCCAGCCGAGCGAGAACCCGAGATCGTGCGCGAGCGCGCCGATGCCGAGGAATGTGCCGATGGTGACCAGGATGAAAACCGACGCGATGGCGGCCTTCAGGCCGCGGAGGAAGGCCGTGGCGGTCGGAAGCGGCGGGTCCGTCGCGGACATGCGCGAAAGCGGCGCGATCCGGTTTATTTCACCGCCGTTACCACGATCTCCACAAGATCCTTCCCGTCCAGCACGACACCGAGGCATGCGCGCATCGGCGGGTTGGCACGGTCGACCCATTCGTCCCAGGCACGGTTCATCTCCGGCTTCTGCGCCATGTCGGCGATGTAGACGATGGCAGTCAGGATCCGGCTCTTGTCAGTGCCCGCTTCGGCGAGGCTCGCATCGATAGCGGCGAGCGCTTGCCTGGTCTGCTGGTAGAACGAGGGCACCTTGTCCGGCGCGACCGCGACCGTGAAAACGAGGTTGTCGGAGACGACGCCGCGGCTGCGGGTCGGAATGTTGCCGGGCAGCCGGGTGATCATGCGCGCGCTCCTGGTGGACAAATGCCGCGTTCCGTACTCTTTGTGCCTGCGTCATAGTGCCGACACAAGCCGGGGAGCATGCGCGTGGCGCAGATCGCGTCCAAAGCCGATACGAGCTCCGATGAGTTCCGCAGCAATGCCGCGCAAATGCAAGCGCTGGTCGCGGAGCTGTATCGCAAGCGCGCGGAAGCCGCGGCCGGCGGCTCGGACCGCGCTCGCACGCGGCATGTCGGGCGCGGCAAATTGCTCCCGCGCGACCGCGTGATGGCGCTGATCGATCCCGGCTCGCCGTTCCTGGAACTCTCGCCGCTCGCCGCCTTCGGCATGTACGACGACGACATCCATGCCGCCGGCATCATCACCGGCATCGGCCGCATCGAGGGCCGCGAATGCGTGATCGTGTCCAACGATGCGACCATCAAGGGCGGCACCTATTACCCGATGACGGTGAAGAAGCACGTCCGCGCGCAGGAGATCGCGCGCGAGAACCGCCTGCCCTGCCTCTACCTGGTCGATTCCGGCGGCGCCAACCTGCCGCAATGGCCGGAAGTGTTTCCCGACCGCGACCATTTCGGCCGCATCTTCTACAACCAGGCGACGCTCTCGGCGCAGGCATCCCGCAGATCGCGGTGGTGATGGGCTCGTGCACGGCCGGCGGCGCCTACGTGCCGGCGATGTCGGACGAGACCATCATCGTGCGCAAGCAGGGCACCATCTTCCTCGGCGGCCCGCCGCTGGTGAAGGCCGCGACCGGCGAGGTGGTGTCGGCCGAGGATCTCGGCGGCGCCGACGTGCACGCGCGCAAATCCGGCGTCGCCGACCACTACGCCGCCGACGACCACCACGCGCTTGCGCTGGCGCGCCGCATCGTCGGCGAATCTCAACAGCAAAAAGACAATCGACATTCCGCTGATGCGAGCCGCGCGAGCCGCTCCACGACGCGGCCGAGCTCGACGGCATCGTGCCGGTCGACCTCAAGAAGCAGTACGACGTGCGCGAGGTGATCGCGCGCCTGGTCGACGGCTCCGAGTTCGACGAGTTCAAGGAGCTCTACGGCACCACCATCGTCACCGGCTTCGCGCATCTCTGCGGCATGCCGGTCGGCATCATCGGCAACCAGGGCATCCTCTATTCGGAGAGCGCGCTCAAAGCCGCGCACTTCATCGAGCTGTGCTGCCAGCGCCGCATTCCGCTGCTGTTCCTGCAGAACATCGTCGGCTTCATGGTCGGACGCGACTACGAGGCCGGCGGCATCGCCAAGGACGGCGCCAAGATGGTCACCGCGGTGTCCTGCGCGGCCGTGCCGAAGATCACGCTGATCATCGGCGGCTCCTACGGCGCCGGCAACTACGGCATGTGCGGCCGCGCTTACGGCGCCGCGCTTCCTGTTCACCTGGCCGAACGCCCGCATTTCGGTGATGGGCGGCGAGCAGGCGGCGAGCGTGCTCGCGACCGTGCGGCGCGACAATATCGAGGCGGACGGCGGCGCGTGGTCGGCCGGAGGAAGAGGCCGAGTTCAAGCGGCCGATCCTCGAAGCCTTCGAGCGCGAGGGCAATCCCTACTACGCGACCGCGCGGCTGTGGGACGACGGCATCATTGCGCCGTCGGAGACGCGGCGCGTGCTGGCCCTCGCTTTCGCCGCGACGCTCAATGCGCCCATCCCGGAGACACGGTGGGGCGTGTTTCGGATGTGACGAGCTACCGCGCCGTGTAGCCGCCGTCGATCACGAGTTCGCAGCCGGTGACGAAAGCGGATTCGTCGGAGGCAAGATAGACGACACCGTTCGCGACGTCTTCGGAAGTGCCCAGGCGACCGATCGGGTGCCGTTCCACCAGCTGTGCACGAAGGACATTGACGTCAGTACCCTCCGCGGCAGCCCGCCGTGCCAGCGCCTTTTCGAGCAATGGCGTTGAGATATAGCCGGGATGAATCGAGTTGACCCGGACCCGCCAGCCTTTGTCGGCACATTCGAGCGCGACCGACTTCGTGAACAGCCGCACCGCGCCCTTGCTGGCGCTGTAGGCCGCGACGCCGGCCGCGCCCACCAAACCCAGCACGGAAGACATGTTGATGACGCAGCCGACATGGTCCGTGGACCTGCCGGCGGCCTGCATCGCCTTGATCGCCGCGCGCGTCCCCAGAAACACCCCGTCGAGATTGACCCGCATCAGCGCGCGCCAGTCGTCCAGTGTGGTGTCCAGAAGCGAGCCGCGGCTGGCGATGCCGGCATTGTTCACGAGCACGTCGAGGTGGCCGAACTTCTCGATCGTCGCATCGATGACCGCTGCCCAATCTTCTTCCACGGTGACATCGTGCTTGAACGCAGCGGCACTCCCCCCGCTTTGAGCAATTTCCGCGGCAGCGGCCTCGGCTTCGGCGTAGGCGATATCGGTCAGAACCACACAGGCGCCTTCGCGCGCGAGCGCTCGGGCACAGCCGGCGCCGATTCCCGACGCAGCGCCGGTAACGATCGCGACCTTGCCGGCAACACGATCAGTCATCGATCACGTCCTGAAGCTGCTACGCTGCCCGCGGTCGAATCGCCTTCAGCACGCCGCCAATCTGACGTCTGCGCTCCATTAGTTCGTAGTCAGCCTGCAGGCCGAGGAAGAAGCCGTCCGACAGGCCGAAATAACGCGCCAGCCGCAGGTCGGTATCGGCGGTGATCGCGCGCTTGCCAAGCACGATCTCGTTGATGCGTCGCGGCGGCACGCCGACCGCGCGTGCCAACGCCGTCTGCGACAGGCCCATTGGCGTCAGAAATTCCGCCCCGAGAATCTCGCCTGGAGGCGGATTGTGGCGCGGCCGATGGCGAGGCTTCTCCCGGGTCGCGATCACGCCGCCTCCCGTTTCAGCGGCGTTATGCGCCGCAGTTCGGTCGCCGCTTCATCTTCGGCACGCTCAAGGTCGTATTGCGCCTGCATGCCCATCCAGAATTCGGGCGTCGTCCCGAAATAGCGCGCGAGGCGCAGCGCGGTATCCGCCGTGATTGGTGTCTCCTCCCGGGCCAGGCGCTCGATCCGCGTGCGCGGCACGCCGCATGCGCGCGCTACCGCATAGGCCGTCAGGCTCATTGGCTCCAAAAGCTCCTCACGGAGGACTTCGCCCGGATGAACCGACGCCAGTCGTTTCGCCATTCTGTTCCCCTAGTGGTAGTCTGTGATCTCGACCTCTTCCGGACCGAAATCGGTCCAGCGAAACACGATCCGCCACTGATCATTGATGCGGATCGAGTGTTTCCCTTTCAAATCGCCTTTCAACGCCTCCAGCCGGTTACCTGGCGGCACCGCCAAGTCTTGCAACGCGCCGGCGTTGTTCACTTGAACCAGCTTCCGGCGAACGACCTTGGCCAACCCGGCAGGAAAACCTTTCAGGAGCCGACGCTCGCGCAGGATCGCTTCGGCAAACGCGCCCTTGAAGCTACGGATCATGGAAGCGGCGGCTCGCGCAAGCTGCGGAGTCACGTATCATGATATGATACGTTAGGCAAGGCAGCGTAGGAAGTCGGCGTAAGACGGATGAGCGGCAGCAGTATCCGGGGCGGTCGGTGGGCTTATACTCTGTCACGGAATTCGCTGCTGCTCCATCCGGGCTTTCCCGATCAAGGACCGCGCCATGGCCTATGAGACCATCCTCTACGATACCGCCGACGGCATCCTGACGCTCACGCTCAACCGGCCCGACAAGCTCAACGCCTTCACCACGACGATGATGACCGAACTGATCGAAGCGTTCGACCGCGCCGACGCCGACGACGCGGTGCGCGCCCTGATCGTCACCGGGGCGGGCCGCGCCTTTTGCGCCGGGGCGGACCTGTCGCGCGGCGGCCAAACCTTCGACCGCAATGCGCGGCCGGACCGGCCGCCGGTGCCGGCCGGCCCTGACGGTGAGCCCGACCTTTCCCACGAGGCGGCGCGCGACGGCGGCGGGCGGCTCACCTTGCGCATCTTCAATTGTCGCAAGCCAGTGATCGCCGCCGTCAACGGCGCCGCGGTCGGCATCGGCGTCACCATGCTGCTGCCGATGGACGTGCGCATTGCCTCGGAGGACGCCCGCTTCGGCTTCGTGTTCTCGCAGCGCGGGATCGTGCCGGAGGCCTGCTCGAGCTTTTTCCTGCCGCGCCTCGTCGGCATCCCGCAGGCGCTCGCCTGGTGTTACGCCGGCCGCGTGTTCCCGGCCGCGGAGGCGCTCTCCGGCGGGCTCGTGAGCAAGGTCGTGCCCGCGCACGAGCTGCTGCCCGCCGCGCGGGCGCTGGCGCGCGAGTTCACGGAAAAATCGTCGCCGGTCTCGGTCGCGCTGATCCGGCAGATGATGTGGCGCATGCAGGGCGCGTCGCATCCGATGGAGGCGCACCGGCTCGACAGCCGCGCCATGTTCCACCGCGGGCGCAGCGACGACGTCAAGGAAGGCATCGCCGCGTTCCTCGAGAAGCGCCCTGCCCGCTTTGCCGACAAGGTCTCAACGGCGATGCCGCCGCTGTCGCCCTGGCTCGAGGATCCGTCCTACGGGGAGCAGCGAACGCCGGCGCCGGAACCCTCCCGCCGCTGACAGGCATATGGAAAACGGAGGCTCCGATGCTGGCAACCAACGATATCCGCGAACACATGGAAGTCATCGGTTCAGACGGCGTGCATGTCGGCCGCGTCGATCGCGTGGAGGGCGGACGGATCAAGCTCACCCGCAGCGATCCGCTCGTCGAGGCGTGCACCACTATGTCGACGCGGACCGGGTCGAGCGCGTGGACTCCCACGTCCACCTCAACCAGTCGAGCAGCGAACTGCTGGCGCAGTGGAAGAAGCCCTGAACCAGCCGGGGAGCATCTCCCCGGTTCGTCCGAACAAAACGGTCATGGCCACGCTGGCCATCACCGTTCGAGTATCGGACGTCACGCGGCGTTGTCGGTTAGCTCCCGATCCTGCCACGGCTCGAGCAACGCAGGCGCGGCGACCAGCACGCCGAAGATGACCTGTATCGCCGTCAGCGTTCCGAGCCCGCGGTAGCCGAGCGCCCACGGCGAGATCATCAGCCAGGCGGCAACAATCAGTCCGCCGGCAATCGCCCGCCCCGCTCCGCGAGGCCGCGGACGAGTCCCCGCCGACCCCGCATGGCGGCCGCGCGCGCCCGGAACAGATCTCGGCGGCGATTGCCTCGCGAGCCCGGCTATCGCCGAGCTTGATAACATTCCTGGATCGTTCCAGACCGTTTCCGACCATGCCCTCTCCGACCGACGCTCCTCCCCTCCCCGCCCGCGTGATGCCGCCGGACGGCCGCCTGTCCACTCTCGGCGTGGTGCGCCGGCTGCTGCGCAACTCCATCGAGCTATGGCCGCCGGAGACCTACGAGCGCCCGCTGCTGCGGCAACGCCGGTTCGGCCGCGATATTTTGGTCGTGATGGATCCCGACTTGATTCAGCAGATCCTCGTCGACCAGGCCGACGCGTTCGTGAAGGCCGAAACCATGCGGCGCGCGCTCTCGCCGGCGCTCGGCGAGGGCATCCTGACCGCGGACGGCGCCCGCTGGCGCTGGCAGCGCCGGGCCGCGGCGCCGATCTTCCGGCGCGATCGCATCGAAAGCTTCCTCCCCGGCATGATCGCCGCGGCCGAGCGCACGCGGGCGCGCTGGCTCGCCGCCGCCGGCGGCGAACTCGACATCGCGCGGGAAATGATGCGCACGACGTTCGACATCATCGTCGAGACGATGCTGTCGGGCCGCGGCAGCATCGACGTGGATCGGGTCGAGCGCGGCGTCACCGACCATCTCTCATCCACCGGCTGGATGATCTTGCTGGCGCTGCTGCGCGCGCCCGACTGGATGCCGTATCCGGGCCGACGCCGGACCGAGCGGGCGCGCGGCTACCTGCGCGGCGAGTTGCTGAGGCTTGCGGCCGAGCGTCGGCAGGGCGGCGAGCCCCGTAACGACTTGCTCACGCTGCTGCTGGAGACGTCCGATCCCGAGACCGGTCAGGCGATGACCGACCGCGAGCTTGCCGACAACCTGCTCACCTTCATCGCGGCCGGACACGAGACCACCGCACTCGCGCTGACGTGGACGTTTTACCTGTTGAGCCTTGACCCGCCGGTGCAGGCGCGCGTGCTCGACGAGATCGCCGCGGTGACCGGCGGCATGCCGCTCAAGCCGGCGCATGTCGAAGCGCTCGGCTACACCCGCCAGGTCGTGCACGAGGCGATGCGCCTCTACCCTCCGGCGGGCATCGTGGTGCGCCAGGCGGCGCGCGACGTGCGCATCGGCGGCGAAGAGATCGCGCGCGGCACGCCGGTGAACGTGCCGATCTACGCCGTGCACCGGCACCGCGCGCTCTGGCACGATCCGGACACGTTCGATCCCGAGCGCTTCGCGCCGGACGCGGCGAAGGCCCGCCACCGCTATGCCTACCTGCCGTTCGGCGCTGGGCCGCGCATCTGTATCGGCATGACCTTCGCACTTGCCGAAGCGGTCGCGATCCTGGCGACACTGCTGCCCGCGATCCGCCTCACCTTGCGCGCCGGCTACACCCCAGAACCGAGGCTGCGGGTCACCTTGCGGCCGGCCGCCGGCATGCCGATGCGGGTGGACCGGCGCCCACGACTCAGCGATTCACCGCCTACAGCACCAGGCTGAGCACGGCACTGATGGTGAGGCAGGTCACGATCGGGAAATAGAAGGCATAATTGTCACGCTCGATCACGATGTCGCCGGGCAGGCGACCAGACCGAGCTTGCTAATCAGCGGCCACGCCAAGCCGACCACGATCACGGCCGCGCCGAGCACGATGAGGACGAGCGCGATGTCCATGCGGCACCTCCTGCCCCTCGTGCTTCGGCTGGCGTCGGGACGATACAGTTCAAGGGGCCGCGCGAGCCCCGCTTCTAGGATCGCCGCCACCACACCAGAGCGACGCCGCAACTCGCGGCGGCAAGCCCGAGCAGGGTCGCGCCCGACAGCGTCTCGCCCAGCACGAGCCAGGCGCTGAGCGCGGCGGCGCCCGGCACGACGAAGAACGTGGAAGCCGCGCGGCCGGCGCCGTAGCGGATCAGGATGAAGTTGTAGAGCGCCATGCCGCCGATCGACATCAACAGCGTGTTCCACGCCATGGCGCCCGTGAGGCTCCAGGTTAGGTCCACGTGCGGCGTCTCGAACGCCACCGTCGCCAGGATCGAGAACAGCGCCGCGCCGGCGAGCTGCACCGTCGTCGCCTCGAACGGCGGAACGTCCGGGCAGAACCGCTTGAGATAGAGCGTGCCGCCGGAGAGCCCGACCAGGCTCAAGGCCAGCAGCAGCAATGCGCCCTGCCCTGCGCCCAGCGGCACGCCGATCAGGACCCCGGCGAATCCCAGAACCACGCCGATCCACTGCCACCAGCGAAAAATCTCGCCGAGCAGCAGAACGCCGAGCGTGGCGGTCAGGATCGGATGGAACGCGTGCACCAGCGCCGTGGGCGTGGCGCCGACCGTCATCAGTGCCGCATGCGTGGTCGTCAACGCCAGCCCATGCACCAATGCGCCACCGACCATCAGGTGCGGCCAGGCCCGCGTCAGCGCCCCCCAGGAGGGTTGCCACATCCGCAGGATCAGGTACGCGGCGAACGCGGCGATCGACAGCCGCACCGCCACGAAGGCAAACGGCGTGATGTCGCGCAAGCCGACTTTCGCCGCCACGTAGGACGACGCCCACGCCACGGCGAAGGTGAACGGCAACAGGACGGGAAGCACCGGCGTCGCCTCCGACCGGACTCGTCGCGCCGGCTATACACGCATTCGCCAGAGGCGTTCCTTCTTATGATTTGCAGTACGGCTTCGCGCTGCGCGTAGCGTGGTCCAGCCAACCGGTGCGGTGGAATGACCATGTTGCCCCGGTCCCCACCCCGCATGGTATGTTTCCCGTGCCGGCATCGTCTCGGGGCTCGGGTGGGCTTCGGTGATCATGCACATCCTTCTGGCGGCGGGATTCGGATATTCGCCATCGGCCGCCGCTGAGTGAGGAGCCGCTCTTGCCCGACACCAAGCACTACCTCCGCATGGCTATCGACTTGGCGCGCGAAAACGTCGAGCGCGGCGAGCGGCCGTTCGCCTCCGTGATCGTGAAGGACGGCGAGGTGATCGCGACCGGTGTCAACAGCGTCGCCGCCACCAGCGACCCGACCTCGCATGCGGAGATCGAGGCGATCCGCGCCGCGACCCGCACGCTGAAGTCCGAGCGCCTCGACGGCTGCGTCGTTTTTGCGAGCGGCCACCCCTGTCCGATGTGTCTGGCCGCCATGTATCTTGCCGGCATCAGCGAGGGCTTCTACGCCCATTCGATCGAGGATGGCGCGCCCTATGGTCTCGCGGCCAGCGGCAGGATCTACGAACAGCTGCGCAAGCCGATCGCCGCCCAGTCCATGCGGCTGGAACATGTTCCGGTGGCGGCCGACGGCGAGCCGCTCTACGCATACTGGCAGCGGCGCAACAGTGCCGGAGAATCTTGAGCCGGGCCGGGGCGGGATGCTTCCGGCGGGCTGCCAGACCCATGGACAGCATATAGACCGAGAAGGCGGGGACAACTCGCCACGCCACCACGCCCGGAGGAAGCTAAAGATGATCCGATCGCTTGCGCTGCTAGTCCTTGTTCTGGCCGCTTCATCGCCCGCGCACGCGCAGCAGGGGCCGTTCCCATTCCCGCCGTTTCTCGACATGCGTGGAACGCCTGAGGATCAGCGCGCCTGTCGTCCTGACGCCGTGCGGCTTTGCCGTCACCTGTTGGAACAGAACGATTCGATGATCGTGCTGCAATGCTTCCTGGCAAACCGAAGCAAGCTGAGCCCACCCTGTCGCGCGGTGCTGGTCAAGTACAACCAGCTGCCGCAATGAGACCACGAGCTTGCCGCAGACCCCTGGATCGTCGGGGGCCGGCGCCTACATTTAGACACGTTGCACGATGCTCGGGGTGTGCTAGACGCGCTGCCGGGCTTCAAGATCACGGCGGGGCTACAACTCCGCGCCGACGGCGCAACAGAAGGGAAAACGATGCTGCAAAAGAGTTTGATCCTGGCGTTCTTGCTCGCTTCGGTCCCAACGCTCTGCTTCGCGCAAGGCGACGATCCCCGCGCGCGTGGCGACCGGGCGTGCAAAAGCGACGCATCGCGGCTGTGCCGCAAGGTGATCGAGCAGGGCGACTCGGCGGTGCTTGCCTGCCTGCAGGAGAACGCGCGCAGGCTGGGCGGATCCTGCCGCAGATTTCTCCAGGAACAGGGACAGCTGTGACCGCGATCGTGCGCTCGCACGACCTTTTCGCTTGAGCTTCAGGCTAGCCGGTGGCGGGAATACCAACCGCTCATTGACGTGATGTCACGTCCTGAGGGCGAGCTCGCGGGTGACCCGGGCTTTTGCCGCCACCGGCGCTCGCACAACCGCGATCGATCAAATCATGGGCGGCCGAGCCAACGGCTGTCACGGCCCTCGCGCGAATTTAATTGACCACCCGGTATAGGCGCTCATCGAACAGGCTGCCGCTCATCGGCAGCAGCTGGTCGCGGAATTTCTTCGTATGCGCCGCGACCGCATGGCCGTCGAGCGCGGCCGCGTCGCGCCAGATCTCGACCACGGTGAGATGGTTCTGCCGGCTGGTCTGCTGCAGCACGTCGAAGCGGATGTTGCCGGCGTCCTGCCGGCTCGGAGCCACCAGCTCCCTCAGCGCCGCGATACCCTCGTCCTTCTTGGGCGGAATGAAATCGACGTGGGTCACGGCGTAGATCGCGCCTTGCGCCGCGACGGCGTCCGACGCAGGCGTTGCCGCCAAGCCGGTATGCGGGCGCTCGTCGTAGGGCGCACTAGCGATCGGCTGCAACTTGTCGCGGAACGCCTTCGTATGGGCGGCGCCCGCATGCGCGGCCTGCGCGCTCTGGTCCTTCCAGACCTCCAGGATCGCGAAATGGTGCGGCCGGTCGACGCGCTGAAGAATCTCGAAGCGCGTGGCCCCGGCCTCCTTGCGGCTCACGCCGGCGAGCTCGCGCATAAGCGTCGCAGCCTGATCCTTCGCAGCCGGCGCGACTTCGATGTAGGTGACGATGAAGGCGTTGGTGTCCTGCGCCTGTGCCATTGCAATCGGCATCGTTGCCAGGCCGCACAGAAGGGGAAGAAAAACGCGCATCTAAATGCCTCCAGGTGCATCAAGCGATGGTACCGCCCGCGCCTGACGCGGTCTACGGCCCGCGGTGGCAGGATACAGGCTGAATTTCTACCGGCGTCCCGGCATCCGAGGACACGTTGCCCCTATTTCATGCGGCAGGTCTTTAACGCCTACCCGATTTTCACCACGACATTGCCCATCGCCCCACCTTGCTCGACCGTTTGGTGCGCAGCCACGATGTCGTCGAGTGCAAAGCTTTGCGCGACATTGTTGATCAGGCGATCCGCTTCCAGCAGGCGCGTGATGCCCGCGATTGCGCGGGCACGCTCCGCCTCGGTGAGCTCGTAGACGAAGATGGACTTCAACGTGATCGCGTTCTGCAGGCAGAAGGACGCCGGGATCGTCGCCTCCGGCCCTCCGATGCCGTAGATGACCACAGTGCCGCGCGGCCGAAGCACGGCCGGAATCAGCCGCGCATTGGCGGTTATGTTGAGCTCGATGATCGAGTCGACGCCGCGGTTGCCGGTCAACGCCATCACGCGCTCGCCGACGTCTTCGTGCTTATAGTCGATCGTGTGGTCGGCGCCCGCCTCCCGCGCAAGCTTTGCCTTCGCGGCGGAGCTGACCGTCGTCAGGACGGTCGCTCCGCGCGCCTTGGCGAATTGGATCGCGTAGTGCGCGACCCCGCCGGCACCCCCGGCGATCAACACCATTGCGCCGTCTCGCGCCTCCGCAACCTCGACCGCGTGCCACGCCGTCAGCGCCGGAATGCCGAGGCAGGCGCCGGCTTCGAAGCTGACATGGGCGGGGAGCTTCACGGCCTGCTGCTCCGGCAGGACGATATATTCCGCACAGGTGCCGAACGGCCGCTTCCACTGGCCGTTCCAGGTCCAAACCCGCTCGCCGATGCGGGTGCGCGGCACGTCTCGGCCTACGGCATCGATCTCGCCTGCCCCGTCGCTGTGCGGAATCACATACGGTGCCATCGCCTTGCGCGAGCCCGCGCGCGCCTTCACGTCGGAGGGATTGACGCCGGAAAACGTCAACTTCACGCGGACCTCGCCCGGCCCCGGCTCGGGCGTGCCGAGCTCGGCGACCTTCAGCACCTCGGCGGCGGGGCCGTTCTTCTCGTAGTAGGCGGCGCGCATCGCATTCCCCCTCAGCGGTATCCACTCACGGCCCGGTCAAGCAACGATCCTGCCTTTTCTGGCGAGGAATTGGGAGCCATTTTCTCAAGGAGGACAGCCATGCGCAACGGCTTGATCGCGGAAGGAGCGTTCGGCCGCCGTGCTCCATATTCTGCGCGCCGCACATTTCATCAATGCCGGGGAACGCGCTATAATGCCGCTCAGCCGCTATGGAATCGCCCACCTATACACGCGCGCTGATCGTAGGCGCCGGCCATGGCCTCAGCGCCGCGCTGGCGCGTGCGTTTGCGCGGGCGGGTATGAAACTGGCACTGGCAGCGCGCTCGACCGCCAAGCTCGAGCCGCTTGCCGAGGAGACCGGTGCCGGCGTCTTCGCCTGCGACGCGTCCAACCGCGCGGACGTCGACAAGCTGTTCGCCGATCTGGATGCGGCGGGCGCTCCCGACGTGGTCGTCTACAATCCGAGCTATCGCACAGGCGGGGTCTTCGTCGACCTGGATCCGCAGGAGGTCGAGAAGGCGCTCGCCATCACGGCCTATGGCGGCTTCTTGGTCGGGCAGCAGGCGGTGCGCCGCATGCTGCCTCGCAGCCACGGTGCGGTTATTTTCACCGGCGCGTCCGCGAGCGTGAAGGGCTACGCGCAATCGGCGCCGTTCGCGATGGGGAAGTTCGCGTTGCGCGGGTTGGCGCAAAGCATGGCGCGCGAGTTGTCGCCGCGCGGCATCCATGTGGCTCACGTCGTGATCGACGGCGGTATCCGCAGCGAACGGCGCCCAATGCCTGAGGACCGGCCGGACAGCTTGCTCGACCCGGAAGCAATCGCGGCGACCTACCTGCACGTGCTGCGGCAGCCGCGCAACGCCTGGACCTGGGAGATCGAGCTCAGGCCGTGGGTGGAACGCTTTTGAAGTCAAGCCGCCTTGGCGAGATGCGCATCCGCAACCGTCCACTCGTGCCATTCGCCGCAGTGCGGACAGCGCGCCCGCACCCGGTTGTCGCGGATGCGCAGCAGCGTTCCAAGCTCGCTTTCGATGCCGACGTCGATCTCCTGTCCACTGCTCGGACATGAAAAGTAAAGGCGTTCCACGGGGATGTCTCCGTTCTGCTTGTGCGGGGAGCTAGTCCTGCAGTGGGGCTCGAATGCGACCGGCGCGCGCAAGAAGTTGGGCGACAATACGACCTGCCCCCTGGCCGCAGGAACCTGATACGACGGCTGGGTTCTTCATTCCATCCGATCAAGCTGCGCGGCGAAGCAGTGAAGCCAGTGGCAGGAAGCGGAATAGACAGGGGCGCCGGCGTGCTGGTTCGAAGCCCGGCCCTTTCCGGCCGAGCTTCGGCTTTGGACCGCCACCACGCGGATCAGAATTCGATCACCAGCCCGTCGCTGGCGATTTGATGGGGAAGCTCGCGGCACCGCGCCAGCATCTCTTCGGCCATGTGCGTGAGCACCAGCCGCTTTGCCCGCAACTGAGGCAAATGCGCCACCAGGGTCGCATAATCCGTATGCGACTTGACCTTCCGGTCGTAGGTATAGGCTTCGCAGACGAAAAGGTCGGCGTCGCGCGCGATATCGAACAGAGTATCCGTCCATTCGGTATCGCCGCTGTAGGCGACCACCTTATCGTCCACCTCGATGCGATAACCGACGCACGGCCCGGCCGCTTCCACGTGCACGACCGGAAACGCGCTGACCCGCAGCGGCCCGATGCGAGCCGGCTCGTACGGAATGATTTCACGCAGTGTCAGCTGGAAACGCGCGGGCTCCTGCGGAGAGCTTGGAAAGGCCACGTCCATGGCGCGCGCGTAACGATCAGGCAGGCCGGGTGGCCCAGCGATCATCAGCGGGCGTTCACGCCGGCTGACCAGTTGGGCTTCCAGCATGAAGAACGGTATCCCGCCGAAATGATCACCGTGAAAGTGGCTCACCAGGATCGTGTCGATGGCATTAGGGTCGATTCCCAGACGCTTCATCGCCACGGCCGACGTGGCGCCGCAGTCGATTAGAAAATTCGTCCCATTTCCGACGACGTGGAAGCAGGTGTTGAATCGACCGCCCGAACCAAAGGCATCGCCGCACCCCACGAACTGCAGTTGCATCGGCTTGCACCTTCCCCCGTCGTCCCATCGGCGGCCCGACCACCCGCCGCCCCTCGCCGTCGTGCCCGCAGTCAACTATCATGCCGACAATAGTGCTGCCGAGGATTTCGGCCATTCCAGGGAGGTAGCCGTGCCGATCTATATCTCACAGGGGCGATATACGCGCGACGCCATCAAGGGCATGATCGCCAAGCCCGAGGACCGCAGCGAGGCGGTCGGCCAACTACTGCAGAAAGCGGGCGGCAAGCTGCTGTCGTATTACCTGACGTTCGGGGAGTACGATTTCCTGTTGATTTGCGAGGCGCCGAACGAACAGGTGATGGCGTCGGTGGTGCTTGTCGCCGCGGCCGGCGGCGGCGTGAGCGACGTGCGCACCACCCTCGCGCTCACCTCGAAGGACGCCAAGACCGTGTTCGGAAGCAGCCGTGAACTGGCGGGATCATTCCGCTCGGCCGGCATGAAGTAGGCTCCGGCCAAAAGAAAAAAGCTAGCCAAAGCAGAGGCTTAGAGACCTGCCCGGGCGACCGCGCGAGCGTTAGCCCTGTGGCGAAGGGATTCGCCCCTGCGATAGTTTGCTGCTATAGATCGCGCGAACGTTGGTTCAGGCTGCCATGGCACGCGAGGCGAGGGGTGACTGTTGTGTTGATGCAGGAGAAGGCTTTGAAGGCGCATAAGTTCTCGATCGGGCAGACGGTCTTCTACACCTCCAACATGATGGCCCGGCCCGGTACCAACGGGAGCTACCGCGTGGTTCGGCTACTCCCTCCTGACGGCGACGATTTCCAGTACCGCATCAAAAGCGTAGGCGAAGCTTACGAGCGCGTAGCCAAGGAAAGCCAGCTCGAACGCGATCGGTAGCGGTGTCCGGCTCGCGCCTTGCCGCTTCCCGCTTCGGCTGCCCCGCTCTCAATCGACCTCTCCTCGCAGATCGAGGTGGGTCCGGGCGGGGTGCGCGTCGGCCACGACCGATATGGTTCCCGCCGCGAGCCTCGGGGTGGGGATCGGTGCGCCGAGCTGCGGCGCGCTTGCCTCAACAAGGACAGGCTGGGCGAACAGGGCGAGGGCAATTGCCGCCGGTACCGCGCTCAGTGCAGATAGCTTCTTCTAACTCTCGGTAAGGAAATGGCGCCCGCACCCTGGCGGATTGGGTGCGGGCGTACTCTTGGGTATTGTAGCAGCCGCCCCTGGTGACTGAGCTCTGCTGGTCGCAGAGGCCGGCGCAACGAGTTTCTTGGCGAATTGCCGTGCATGCCGAGCCATTCTCGCGCCGAGCGCGGCCGTTCGGCCGAGGGCTAAAATTGTCGCCTCTCTGCGAAATACTGTTTGCCGCGGGTCGCTCGTCAAAACGCTGGGATGGTCATCGCCCTGACGCTGCGGCATACTTCTCCCGGGGCGCGCAGTCAGGACCCTTGCGCATGCTGAACCTCGAAGGGCTCACCCTTCCCGTCGTCAACACGGCGGGCGGAACCATAACGTTCTCATTCCTGGTGGCCGGAATCGCCGGCGCGCTGTTGTTGTTGCTCCTGCTGCTGAGCTTTTTCCGCGCCGGGGTGACCGCGCTGCTTGCCTTGATTTCCGTGCTGGTCATCAGCATCGGCGGCGCATGGCTGTGGATGGAGCGCGAGCGGGCGGACCAGCGGCGCGCGCTGGAAGCGCGCATCATGGCTATGGACGCGCAAGCGGTCGCGCCCGACTCGGTGCTCGCCTGCGTCGACGGTGCCGTCGGGGATACGGTCGATGCCGGCTGCGAGCGCGCTGTGTTCGCCAGCCCGGAGGCCGTCGCGGCGGCTTTATCCTACGTTGCGGCGCGACTATCGCTTGTCGACGATGGATTGAGAATCTCCGGCCGGGACCCGGAGGTCGGGCGCGCGCTCGAGCGCTCGCGCCGCACGCTCGAGCAGGATCGTTTCGGCGTCGTCGCCAACGTCCTCATGGTCCGCAACGGATGCAGCGCCGAACGATGCGACGCCTTCGTGCTGCTGCGCGACTCGACGCGGGTACGCGCCAATCTCAAGGACCGTGCTTTTGACAGCGCGGTCGCGCGTTACGCCGCAAGCTGGTCAACCCGCGCTGCCCGCACCGGCGCGGGCAGCCAAACTCCGGCGGCACCGCCACCCTCGGCCGGCGTCAATTTCCCGTCCGCGGCGTCAATTCCGCCCGTCAGCATCATGAACGCCGAGCCATCGGGGCCACCGCCCGCGGGCGCAGCAGCCGACACGCCGGGTGCCGCAGCCACGACACCCCCGCCGCCGCGGCGCGCCGTGCCCGCCGCGCGTCCGCCGGCGACGCAAGCCCGTCCATTGCCGCCGCCGGGCACCACCGCGCCGCCACGACCCTGACGTATCATTTTGCACAACTGAACCGCGGGCCCGGTACTAGACTGGCACTGTGACGACGGCTTCCATAAAACCGGGCCATGTTCACCTCCGTCCTCATCGCCAATCGCGGCGAAATCGCCTGCCGCATCGCTCGCAGCGCAAAGATGCTCGGCATGCGCACGATCGCGGTCTATTCGGATGTCGATCGCGATGCTCTGCACGTGCGCGTTTGCGATGAGGCGCACCGCATCGGCTCGGCTCCGCCGCGCGAGAGCTATCTCGCGATCGAGCGGCTGATCGCGGCGGGCCGCCGTGCGGGCGCGGCCTGCGTTCATCCGGGGTATGGATTTCTCGCCGAGAATGCCGAGTTTGCCGAGGCCGTGGCCGCGGCCGGCATGGTGTTCGTCGGTCCGCCTCCGGCTGCGATCCGCGCCATGGGATTGAAGGACGCCGCCAAAGCGCTGATGGAGAAAGCGGGCGTTCCGGTCGTGCCGGGATACCACGGCGAGCGCCAGGACCCGCGCTTCCTCAAGGAGAAGGCCTACGAGATCGGCTATCCGGTGCTGATCAAGGCGGTCGCAGGCGGCGGCGGCAAAGGCATGCGCCGCGTTGAGCGCCATGCCGACTTCGATGCGGCACTCGAGGGCGCCATGCGCGAAGCGCAATCCGCTTTCGGCAACGACCGCGTGCTGATCGAGAAATACGTTGCCTCTCCGCGCCACATCGAGATGCAGGTGTTCGCGGACCAGCATGGACGCGCCGTGCATCTCTATGAGCGCGACTGCTCGCTGCAGCGGCGGCACCAGAAGGTGATCGAGGAAGCGCCGGCACCCGGCATGACGCGCGAGCTGCGCGACGCCATGGGCCGGGCCGCGGTCGACGCCGCGAAAGCGGTTGGCTATGTCGGCGCCGGCACTGTCGAATTCATCGCCGACGGCGCCGGCGGCCTGAAAGCCGACGGCTTCTGGTTCATGGAAATGAACACGCGGCTGCAGGTCGAGCATCCAGTGACCGAAGCCGTCACCGGCCTCGATCTGGTCGCGTGCCAGTTCCGCGTCGCCGCCGGCGAGCCGCTGTCGATGACGCAGGAGACGATCCCGCTCGTCGGCCACGCGGTCGAGGCGCGGCTCTATGCCGAGGATCCCGAACACGGATTCGTGCCCTCGACCGGCAGGCTGGTGGCGCTCGAGTTGCCGGAAGGCGGCGGCATTCGGGTCGATACCGGCGTTGAGACGGGTGCGGAAGTGACGCCGTTCTACGATCCGATGATCGCCAAGGTGATCGCGCATGGCTGTTCGCGCGAGCAGGCGCTCGACCGGCTAGCCGACGCGCTCGACCGTACCGTCGTTGCCGGCCCGCGCAGCAATGTCGCATTCCTTGCGGCGCTCTGTCGCGCGCCGGGATTCCGCAGCGGTCAATTCGACACCGGTTTCATCGAGCGCAATCTCGACGCGCTCGGCGCCGTACCGCTGGAGCCGGATCGAGGCGTCGCGGCGGCCGCGGTCGCGCACCTGATCGGACGCGAGCAGGCGCGCCTGAAGAAGCGGCTCGCAAGCGTTGCGCATCACGCATCGTCGCCTTGGGACGTCGCCGACGCCTTCAGCCTTGCGGGTCCGCAAGCGGTGCCGCTGCCGGTCACCGTCGATGGCCGGCGCGTCGTTGCGCGGGTGACGCATGGCCCCGACGGTACGTCGGTCCAGATCGACGGCAGCACGTGCAGTCCCGGGATCCGCATCATCGAGGCGGGAGCAACGGTGTACGCGCTGCATAACGGCCGGCAAACCGTCGTGCGCATCGATGACGGCGGCGGCGAGGCCGAGCACGCCCATGGCGATGGCGTGATCAAGGCGCCGATGCATGGCAAGCTGCTGGCACTGTCCGTGGACAAAGGCGATGCGGTCGAGAAAGGTCATCGTGTCGCCGTGATCGAAGCCATGAAGATGGAGCATTCGCTGCTGGCGTCGGTGAGCGGCACCATCACCGAAGTCACCGCGGCGGTCGGCGACCAGGTGACCGAAGGCGCAACGATCATGGTGATCGAAAGCAACGTCCGCACCGAGGAATCCGATTCATGATGACCGTCGCGGCGAGCCGACCGGTATCCGATCGCGCAAGTGACCAAGCATGCCCCTGCATTTGATCAAGCTTTGCGTCGGTGCCGATTCGGTGAAGGACCTCGAAGGCTGGATCCGCAAGCGTATTGCCGCGAAGAAGAAACGCCGACAGCGCCCCGAGCATGTGCATACCACCCGCATGATGCCGAAACGTGCGGATGAGCTGCTCGACTTCGGCTCGCTCTACTGGGTGATCCGCGGCCAAGTGGCTTGCCGCCAGCGGCTGCTCGCCGTTCGACCCTTTGTCGATCGCGACGGCATCGGCCGTTGCCAGCTGGTATTGGAGCCCAAGGTCGTGCTGGTGCATCCGAGGACCTGGCGCGCGTTTCAGGGATGGCGCTATCTGGAGGCGAAGGATGCCCCTGCCGACCTCGCGCGCGCGGCGCCCGGCACCGCCAAGATGCCCGAACCGATGCGCCGCGAACTGCGCGAGCTGGGCTTGCTATGATGGGGAGCCGCTGTTCTCTCGGCGCGGCTTAGCCTATTGTTTCGCCGGCATGCCGACCGCGCGCGCCCTGGGGCTTTCCTTTCTGCTGGCGGTTCCGCTGCTCGCGGGCGCTTGCAGCGGCGATGCCCTCGCCCAGAACTGCAAGCCGGGTTCTACCGGGGTTCCCGGCACCCTTGCCGCGCCGCACGCTTGTCCGGGGCCCGCGGCCAAGCCAAAACCGGAGCCGAAAAAGGTGCAGCAACCCGACGGGTTCTGGTCGGGCGTCCACATCGGCGGATCGGTAAGCACGACCACCACCATCCGCGGGCGCTGATGCAGCCAGCGCCGGCGCAGGAATGCCTGTTTCCACCCGCCGCGCCCTTCGCCGCGACCGAGCGGGACGCAGCGAGCCCGCTTTCGTCGGCGGCCGACAGCGCCCGGTAGCGTGCGGTAACCCTGGGCGGGGGCCGGGCCCGGTCCGCGGCAACGTGGCAAGGTGTCCCCGCCACCATATCGGCCGCAGGCGCACCTATATGAGTGGCACTGGCGTATACTGCTTCCAGAGGCCACTAGAAACCGCATGGCGAAAGACCGTTCCGACCAGGCACCAGCACCGACGGCTCATCGCGAGCCGACGGTCGATTCGTCGCGCGTGGAGATCGACGCATTTCTTGCCCGCGCGCGTGTCGTCGCGCCGCCGCTAGAGCCCGGACAGCGCGGTCGTCTCCTGTTTGCGCTCGACGCCACCATGAGCCGGCAGCCGACCTGGGATACGGCTTGCCGACTGCAGGCCGAGATGTTCCGCGAGGCGGCGGCCATCGGGGGCCTCGACGTTCAGCTCGTCTACTACCGCGGGTTCAACGAATGCCGTGCCTCGCCCTGGGTGTCGCAAGCCGGCCGGCTTGCCGACCTGATGGGACGGATCGATTGCCGCGGCGGCCACACGCAGATCGGCAAGGTACTGGCGCATGCACGGCGTGAGACGGCCAAGGCCAAGGTGCAAGCGCTGGTGTTCGTCGGCGACGCGATGGAAGAGGCGGTCGACGATCTCGCCGCATCTGCCGGCGAGCTCGGCATGTTGGGCGTGCCGGCCCTGGTGTTCCACGAGGGATCGGACCCGGTCGCCGAGCGGGCCTTTCGCGAAATCGCCCGACTGACCCGCGGCGCCTATTGCCGCTTCGACACCGGCGCCGCCGATGTGCTCGCCGAGCTGTTGCGGGCGGCCGCGGTGTATGCCGCCGGCGGCGTCAAGGCGCTGGCCGATCTCTCGAAGCGCCGTCACGCCGGCGCGACGCTGCTATTGCGGCAGCTGAAATAGCTCCATGCCGCACGCTCATCCTCGGAATCGTCATTCTCATCCTGCTGTTGTGGGGGCTGCACGTTCTCGCCCGCGCCGATCCGAAGCGGGTCGCGCGCATGCTGCGAACAACCGGCGGCATCAGCGCACTCGCGGGTGCCGCGGCGCTAGCGGCGACCGGCCGGTTCGGATTTGCCGTCCCGCTCGGGATCGCCGGCCTTGCGCTGCTCGACCTGTGGCCGGGCATGCCGGCCGGCTTCGGCCGCCGTTGGAACAAGACTCCCGGCCAAGTCTCGCGCGTGCGCACGACCTTCGTGGAGATGGAGCTCGAACACGATACCGGCGCCATGCGCGGCCGGTGCTCGCCGGGCCGCCACCAGGGGGCGCAGCTTGACGCGCTTGACCTGCCGCGCTCGCCAGCCTGCTCGGTGAGATCGACGAGGAGAGTCGCGCCCTACTCGCAGCGTATCTGGACCGCCGGGACCCCCGCTGGCGTGAGCACGCGGACTTTGACGCGGCAGCGGGGCACGCGCCCTCGCCGCGCAGCGGGCCAATGACGGAGGAGGAGGCCTATCAGATCCTTGGCCTTCAGCCCGGCGCGAGCGCCGACGAGATCGGACGTGCCCATCGCGTCGCTGATGAAGAAAGCTCCACCCCGACCAGGGGGGGTCTACGTATCTGGCGGCCCGGGTCAACCAGGCCAAGGATGTACTGCTTCGCCGACATCGGTGACGTACTCCATCACGCACCACCAGGGTCGACGGCTTCGATCACTCGATCCAACGCAACACCGTCACTCTTGCACGCTTCTTGGGCCCCTCAGTTCCTGAGGGCCAGGCACTCGAACTCGTTCCGCTTCAGGTATTTGCACGCGGCTTCTGCCCGGCTCTGATCGAACCCCGCAAAGCGCGCGCGGTAGAACGTGGCGTTTCCTTTCAACACCGGCTCGGTGAACGGCGCGGCCGCCGCCAGCATCGACCTGGCGACGCTCTGCGCCGACCTGAGCTTTTCCTTCGCCTTCTCTTCTTCCGGGTAAGCCCCGATCTGAATCATCCACTCGCCGCGCACGTGGCTTGGCCGGCCGGCGGGGGTCGTTTCGCTGGCAAGGGCTGCCGCCGGAAGCGCGTCGCCAGCCGATGCCACCTGCCGCGCCGGCAAAGTCCCGAGCACGCCCGGACGGGGCGCCGGCGGAGGCGCTCCGGTGTGGCTTGCGGTCGCATAGACCGCCGCGGCGGCCGGCTGCGCGGCGACCGGCATCGCCCCCATTCCGGCGTGTACGGCTCTGCGCTTCACGGAGACGGTTTTGACCATGACCGGTTGGATCGGCTCTGCCGATCCGGGTGTCGGGGTCGCCACAACGGGGAGCGGCGCGCTCGCGACGGCTGAAAGCCTTGCGGGGGGAGTTTCCTGCGCAATTTGGATCGGCAAACGGGGATCGGCCGTTGCCGGCATGGAATCGGCAGCCGCGACTTGCGCGGGCATCCGATTTGACCGGCGCTCGATGACATCGGTTGGCTCGGCGACCCTGGCAGCCGGCACCTCCGCGATCTTGGGCGCCGTCCGGCGGATGGACGCCTGTACGATATGGCCTTCGAGCAGCTGGTGCATGCGTGCGTCGCGCGCACGCCCGCTCGCGCCGCCCATGACCACTGCGACGACGTGACGGTCGTGGCGCCGCATCGATGCGACAAGATTGAAGCCGGACGCCCGAACGTAGCCGGTCTTGATCCCGTCGACGCCGGCGACCTGGCCGAGCAGGCGGTTGTGATTGCGCATGCCGCGGCCGCGGTAGTGGAAGGTATGCGTTGAAAAATAGCGGTAGAGGCGCGGGAAACGGTCCTGGATGGCGCGCCCGAGCGTTGCCTGATCGCGCGCCGTCGTCACTTGATCGGGATTCGGCAAGCCTGATGCGTTGGCATAGACGGTGCGCGCCATTCCGAGCGCCCGTGCCTTACGTGTCATCAGTTTGGCGAAGTCCTCCTCGTCGCCGGCGATCGCCTCGGCGACGACCACCGCCACGTCATTGGCCGATTTCGTCACCAGCGCCTTGATCGCATCTTCGACCTCGACAGTCTGTCCCGGCCGCAATCCCAACTTCGAGGGGGCCTGCGACGCGGCGTGGGCCGAAACCTTCAGGTCGGAATCCAGCTTGAGCCTGCCCGCCTCGATCTGCTCGAACAGCAGATAAAGCGTCATGATCTTGGTCAGCGAAGCCGGATGGCGGATGCTGTCGGCATTGCTGGCGTGCAGCACCTCCCCCGAATTGGCATCGACGACAATCGCCGCGTAGGGCGGCTGATAGCCTCCGCCGCCGCGCTTCTTGCGGTAGCGAGCCGCTTCCGCGGGATCGGCGGCGGCGACGCTGAGAATCACGAGCGCGGCAACGGCAACAATCCCCCAGCGAGGCCCTCCCGGGCCTCCGCTTCTCGTACCGAACATTGAGATCCCCGTCCCTCGCTTCAGCCCGCCCAACTGCCTAAAGCGCCGTCTGGCAACGGCAATTAACCCTAGGCAGGCGCCGTTGCCAAACCGTTAAGTGCCCGAATCCCCAATTTTGCACTGCACCATTTTTCTTGACATTTTTGTGCAACGCACTATCCTGCTGGGAATACCGCACGGCGGCGGAGCGGCCCTCCCGGCCCGGCGCCGCGGACCACACACCCGAGAGGATGAAATGATCAAGAATTTCGACGACGTGCACAAGCTCGGCAAGGATGGCGTCGACGCCAGCCTGAAGTCATTCAACGCCGCTTCGAAGGGCGCGCAAGCGATCGCGATCGAAGTCGCCGATTATTCGCGCAAGTCGTTCGAGCAGAACACCGCCGCGCTCGAGAAGCTCCTCGGCGCGCGCACGCTCGAGAGCGCGATCGAGGTGCAGACCGAATACGCCAAGACCGCGTACGAGGGCTTCGTCGCGCAGGCGACCAGGATTGGCGAGCTCTATGCCGACATCGCCAAGGAAACCTACAAGCCGTTCGAAGGGTATTTTACCAAGACCGCGTAAGGTCGCATTTCGAATGCAGGAAGCCCGGCCGCCAGCCGGGCTTTTGCTTCTCGGCTAGGCCGCCTTCTGGCTCTTCTTTGCCCTGCTGCCGTTCGGCTTGGATTTTCCCCCCTCCTGCGCCGAGCGCCGTACGGTGAGGGACTGGTGCGTCTGCTCGCACATCGACTGGAAGTGCGCGTGCAGCTTCTCCAGGTCCTCGTCGGACATTTCCTCGGCCAGCGCGAGCTTGTTGTGCGCGCCCTTCACCGCCACGATCAGCTCGGCGAGCTTGATCTGCACCGCCATCTGATCGCGGTTCTGCGTGTTCTGGATCAGGAATACCATCAGGAACGTCACGATCGTGGTGCCGGTATTGATCACCAGCTGCCACGTGTCGCTGAAGCCGAAGAGCGGCCCGGTGATTGCCCATGCGATCACCACTGCGACCGCGATCAGGAATGTGATCGGCTTGCCCGCGACGTTGGACGCCACGCGCGCGAAATGACCGAACCACTCCTGCATCGGATGAGTGGAACTTGAAACGATCGGTGCTTTCGGTGAGGAGGACCTGCTAGCCATCATAGTGACTTGGGGGCGAGGCGCGGAAACAACGGCCCCCGCCCCGAATTGTTCCAAACATGGACCTCGACGCTCCGAGCGACCCGGAGTGCGCACGCTCGCAAGATTTTCGCGGCGAAGACCCCCATTGCCCGAAGGTCAGTCGGCAAGAAAGCGATAGGCCATCCATCCGGTCAGAACGATGGATGCCGCCCAGGCGAGCGCAAACACGATAGCGGCGGTGCGGCTTACGGGCCTCTCGGCTGCAGCGCCGGCGGCGGCACGATGGTCCGCCATCACCTCTTTCGGGATCAGCTTGATCGCCGCCAGGATTCCAAGCGGCACGATCACCACGTCATCGACGTAGCCCAAGACCGGGATGAAATCAGGTATCAGGTCTATGGGCGATAGAGCGTATCCGGCAACGCATAGGGCAAGCGCCTTGGCGTACCAAGGCGTACGCGGATCCCGTGCCGCAAGGTAGACCGCATGCACATCCCGCCTGATCAGGTTGCCCGCCATCGGCCTACCTGGCCGCGAACAGCGCCGAAGGCCCAAGCAGCACGGTCACGCCGCGAAAACACCTCGGGGCGATCGCAACCTTGACGCCGTCGGCCGACTGCGCGGTCTTTTGCCGCGTATCCAGCAAGGTATGCACGGCCTGCTTCAACCCGGCCACCAGCGCCGCCCGAAACGGCTAATTTTTTGGACAAGCTCTGCAAGGCATTAACGCTATGGGCGCCCGCCGCCTCCCCGCAGCCGACCTCGGCCGGGGGCACCGGCCGCATCGGCGATTGCTGCTCCAAGGCGCCGCCCGACGATCTGGCACGCCCCGGGCCGGATGATTATTATTTACCACGTTCCGCCTCGCGCCGCTTTGCGGCGTGATTCTTGGTGGGATAGTAGGAGTTGCGCGCAGCGCCCGCGGTGCGCGCTTGAGGTCGAACCGCTGACCGGCACGGACATGCAATCAGCCGATAGCCCCCACGTCGATCTGCGCCCGCGGCTCGCGGACGACGAGCGCAAGCGTCGCGAGACCGGCGCGCCCGGGACCGCGATCATCACCAAGACCAAGCCGCAGACCAAGCGGCCCAACCTCTACCGCGTGCTGATCCTCAACGACGACTACACCCCGATGGAGTTCGTGGTCCACGTGCTGGAGCGCTTCTTCAACAAGGACCGCGAGACCGCGACCCGGATCATGCTGCACGTCCATCATCACGGAATCGGCGAATGTGGCGTTTTTACATACGAGGTTGCCGAGACGAAGGTGACGCAGGTTATGGACTTTGCCCGCAAGCACCAGCATCCTCTGCAATGCGTCATGGAAAAGAAGTAGAGTCGAAACCAAAACCAAGAGACCGGAATGCCGACCTTCTCACGCAGCCTCGAACAGTCGCTCCACCGCGCGCTGGCGCTCGCCAACGAGCGCCATCACGAATACGCGACGCTCGAGCATCTCCTGCTGGCGCTGATCGACGACCAGGACGCCGCCGCGGTCATGCGCGCCTGCAACGTCGATCTCGACAAGCTGCGCCGCAACCTGACGGCTTATGTCGAGTCCGAGCTCGACAACCTGATCATCGACGGCGGCGACGACTCGAAGCCGACAGCGGGCTTCCAGCGCGTGATCCAGCGCGCCGTGATTCATGTGCAGTCGTCCGGCCGCGACGAGGTGACGGGGGCGAACGTGCTGGTCGCCATCTTCGCCGAGCGCGAAAGCCATGCCGCGTATTTTCTGCAAGAGCAGGACATGACGCGGTACGATGCGGTCAACTACATCAGCCACGGCATTGCCAAGCGCGCCGGATTGTCGGAATCGCGGCCCGTGCGCGGCGTCGACGAGGAAACCGACAGCAAGGGCGGCGACGATTCCAAGAAAAAGGGCGACGCGCTCGAGGCCTATTGCATCAACCTCAACAAGAAGGCGCGCGAGGGCAAGATCGACCCGCTGATCGGCCGCGACTCCGAGATCAGCAGAACCATCCAGGTGCTCTGCCGCCGGCAGAAGAACAACCCGCTGTTCGTGGGCGACCCCGGCGTCGGCAAGACCGCGATCGCCGAGGGTCTCGCGCGCCGCATCGTCAACGGCGAAGTGCCCGACGTGCTGCGCGATTCGACGGTGTTTGCCCTCGACATGGGCACCCTGCTCGCCGGCACCCGCTACCGCGGCGACTTCGAGGAGCGGCTCAAGCAGGTCATCAAGGAGCTCGAAGCCTACTCCGGCGCCATCATGTTCATCGACGAGATCCACACGGTCATCGGCGCGGGGGCAACCTCCGGCGGCGCCATGGACGCGTCGAACCTTTTGAAGCCGGCGCTGGCCGCCGGCACCGTGCGCTGCATCGGCTCGACCACCTACAAGGAGTACCGGCAGTATTTCGAGAAGGACCGCGCGCTCGTGCGCCGCTTCCAGAAAATCGACATCAACGAGCCGACGATCCCGGATGCGATCGAGATCATGAAGGGCCTCAAGCCCTATTTCGAGGACTACCACCGGCTCAAATACACCAACGAGGCGATCAAGGCCGCGGTGGAGCTGTCCGCACGCTACATCCACGATCGCAAGCTGCCCGACAAGGCGATCGACGTGATCGACGAATTGGGCGCGGCGCAGATGCTGTTGCCGGAAAGCCGGCGCAAGAAGACGATCGGGCTCAAGGAGATCGAGACCACGATCGCCACCATGGCGCGCATACCGCCCAGGACCGTGTCGAAGGACGATGCCGAGGTATTGCTGCATCTCGAAGGGACGCTCAAACGCGTCGTCTATGGGCAGGACAAGGCGATCGGGGCGCTGTCGGCCTCGATCAAGCTTGCGCGCGCCGGCTTGCGCGAGCCCGAGAAGCCGATCGGCAGCTACCTGTTCTCCGGCCCGACCGGCGTCGGCAAGACCGAGGTCGCCAAGCAGCTTGCGGCATTGCTGGGCGTCGAGCTGATCCGCTTCGACATGTCGGAATACATGGAGCGCCACACCGTCTCGCGGCTGATCGGCGCGCCGCCCGGCTATGTCGGATTCGACCAGGGCGGGCTACTCGACCGACGGCGTCGACCAGCATCCGCACTGCGTGCTCCTGCTCGACGAGATCGAGAAGGCGCACCCGGATCTGTTCAACGTGCTCCTGCAGATCATGGATCACGGCAAGCTCACCGACCACAACGGCAAGCAGGTCGACTTCCGCAACGTCATCCTGATCATGACGACCAATGCCGGTGCCGCCGACCTTGCCCGCGCCGCCTACGGCTTCACCCAGAACAAGCGCGAGGGCGACGACATCGAGGCGATCAACCGGATGTTCGCGCCCGAGTTCCGCAACCGGCTCGACGCGATCATCACGTTCGCCCACCTGAGCCAGGAGGTGATCGCCAAGGTCGTCGACAAGTTCGTGCTGCAGCTCGAGGCCCAGCTCGGCGACCGCGACGTCACCATCGAGCTGTCGGAAGAAGCATCGAAGTGGCTGATCCAGCACGGCTACGACGAGCAGATGGGCGCGCGACCGATGGCGCGCCTGATCCAGGAGCAGATCAAGAAGCCGCTCGCCGACGAAGTCTTGTTCGGCAAGCTCAAGGCCGGCGGCCACGTGCGTGTCATCAGGACCACGGACGAGGCCGGTGTCGAAAAGCTCGCCTTCGAGTACCTCGACGGCCCGATCACGCCGAAGCCGGAGCGGCTGCCGGAACCACGCCGCGCCAAGCCCAAGCGGCGCGCCCCGGTCCTGCGCCGGCCGCGGCCACCTGGTCCGAAGAGTAACGGCAACGGCCCGCCGCGCGGCACGGTGCCGAAGGTGCCGCTGGCGAAGGTGTAGGGTTCACGTTCCCCGCAAGCGCGCGGCTCACGCCCGCAATACCGTCGGCCAGTCGACCTCGTCCTCCGGCGAGCACCCAGGGCTCTGCGGCGCCGGCCGCCGCCCATTCGGCATAGGCCGGCAGCGCCGTGACCGCCGCCATGTAGGCGCGCGCGGCGGCGCCGACATCGACCGCATAGGTCGCAAAGCGCGACACCACCGGCGCATACATGGCGTCGGCCGCGCAAAACCGCCGAACAGGAACGGTCCTTCGCGGCCGTAGCGCGCGCGGCAGTCGGCCCACATCGCATCGATACGCGCGACGTTCGCTTGCACCTCCGCCGGGAGGTCGCGCTTCTTCGGCGGCCGGCGCATGTTCATCGGGCAATGGCTGCGCAGCGGGATGAAGCCGGCATGCATCTCGGCAGCGATCGCGCGGGCGTGCGTGCGCGCCCCTGCGTCGGACGGCCATAGTCCGGCCCGCGGAAATTTCTCGGCCAGGTGTTCGAGGATCGCGATCGATTCCCAGATGTGCTGGTCGCCGTCGATCAGCGCCGGCACCCGGCCGGTCGGCGAGACCTTCAACACCCTGTCCTTGAAGTCGTCGGCGCCGAGGGAGATGAGGATTTCATCGAACTGGATGCCGGTCGCCCGCATGGCGATCCACGCTCGCAACGACCAGGACGAATAGTTCTTGTTGCCGATCAGAAGCGTGAGCGCCATCGCCGCCCCCCATGCCGAAGGACAGCATCCGGCGTTCCACTCCTCGGGCGCAAACGAATTGTCGTGATTGACCGATCACGGAGGCGAATGGGAGCCGCCTACGCCGGCTTGGTCCTTTCGGCGCCTTCAGTCTCGACCGGGCCTCCAGCTTTCTTCCAGGCACCGAAACCCCCGGCGATATGCGCGACCGGATTCAACCCCATGCGCTGCGCGGTCTGAGCGGCAAGCGCCGAGCGCATGCCGCCGGCGCAAAAGAACACGAAGCGCTTGTCCTGCGCGAACACCGGCTTGTGATACGGGCTCTCCGGGTCGATCCAGAACTCCAGCATGCCGCGCGTGCAGGAGAACGCGCCCGGCATGCGCCCCTCCCGGGCCAGCTCGCGCGGATCGCGCAGGTCGACGAACACCACGTCGTCGCGGCCGTGGAGCCCGATCGCCTGCTCGACCGGGCAGCGTCTCGATCTCGCGCTCGGCCGCCTCCACCAATGCCCTATGACCAAGCGTGATCTGCTGCGGCATGGCCGATCTCCTGTCGTGGGGAATCAGCTATGCGAGATGCCGCGGCGAAGCAAGCACATGCGCCGAGCTGGCGCGGAGCAAGGCGTCGGCAGGACGCGCCCGCTATCGGCGGCAGGCGTCGGGCCGCGCAGCAATGTCGCAGCCGGCCTGCATCGTCGGAGCCGGGAACAGCTCCGAGGTGTGCCCGGCCAGCCGATAGGTCAGCAGCCCGAACCATTCGCGCACTGCGACGTCGGTGCGCCGCAGCCCTTCGGATAGGGTGCGGGCCGGACGCGGCCTTCGGCCGCGCCGCGCGTACGCCAGTCGACCGGATAGGCCTCGATCGGGAACCCGGCCTGCCGGAACGTGCCGATCGCGCGCGGCATATGGAAGGCCGAGGTCACCAGCAGCCACCGTTCGCCCGGTTTCGGATCGGCGACGGCCCTGCTGAACGTGGCATTCTCCACGCGTATTGCGCGAGCGGTCCTCGAGCTCGATGCGCTCCGGCTCAACCCCGAACTGCTCGAGCAGCTGGCGGGCAAAGGCGGCTTCCGTGCCCTCCGCGCTGAAACAGCGCGTTGCTACCGCCGGAAAAACGATGAGGCGCGCCTGCGGGTAGCGCCGGGCCAATTGCACCGTCGCGGTCATGCGCTCGGCCGCCTCGTTGAGCGCGGGCTCCGCCGCGCGCCGCAGAAACAACCTCGTCGATCGCGCCGCCCAGCACGACGATGCCATCCGGCGCGCCGTGCGCCGGATTCCAGGCCGGAAAGCGATCCTCCAGCGGCAAGAATCAGGGCATTGCCGACCGGAATCAGCCCGCAGATCGCGAGCAGAACCGACGCTGACGACCAGCAGCCGCCGGCCGGCGCGCGCGAACCGCGTCGGCAACAGCACGGCGCCGACAAGTCCGAGCGTGATCAGGAAGTTGGAAGGCTGCGACAAAAAAGCCGAGGACCTTCGAGAGCATCGAAGAACATCGCGCGGCCCCGCCGCTACCCGCGCTTCATCTCGGCCTCGTAGCGCGCCTTGGTCGCCTCGTTGGGCGGATAGAGGCCGGGCAGCGGCACGCCCTTCTCGACCTCGGCCGACCGCCCAGTTCTCGAAGCGCTCCTGCTCGGTCGCCGAGCTTGGTCACCTCCTCGACCAGCGCCTGCGGGATCACCACCGCGCCGTCGTCGTCGGCGACGATGACGTCGCCCGGGAACACCGCGACGCCGCCGCAGCCGATCGGCTCCTGCCAGCCGACGAAGGTGAGGCCGGCGACCGAGGCCGGCGCGGCGGCGCCCGCGCACCAGACCGGCAAGCCCGGTCGCGAGCACGCCCGCGACGTCGCGCATCGACGCCGTCGGTGACGAGCCCGGCGACGCCGCGCTTCTTCATGCGTGCCACCAGGATGTCGCCGAAGATGCCGGCGGACGGTCACGCCCATGGCGTCGGCGACCGCGATCACGTCCGCCGGCATGTCCTCGATCGCGGCGCGCGTCGAGCGCGGCGAGGCCCAGGACTTCGGGCGTCGCCGAGATCCTCGCGCGCCGGCACGAAGCGCAGCGTGAAGGCTTCGCCCGACCACGCGCGGATAGCCCGGACGCGATCGGCTTCGGCCCCTGCATCCAGGCGCGGCGGATGCCCTTCTTGAGCAGGACGGTGGTGAGGGTCGCGGTCGAAATCTTGCCGAGCGCGGAACGCAAATCGGGAGCGAGCATTGCGACAATATCCTGGTGGCGACCGAACACCATAGCGGCCGGCGAACGCAAGTCGAGAGCGGACACGTCGAACGGAAGCGGCCGTCAAGCGGCCGCGAGGCCGAGCCGCTGGTCGCGGCGCCGCAGCAGCGCGATGAACGGAATCGACAAGATCACCATCGACGCTTTCCCGACTATCTGGCCGGTCAGGAAGTTCAGCGAGCCGAAGGCGAGCCACAGAAACACGACGGAATTGATCACCAACCCGACCAGGCTGGATGCGATCACAGCCGTCACCAGCCGGCGGCGCGCCAGCGGCGTATAGACCGCGAGGTCGGCAAACTCCGAGATCAGGAACGCCGTGGCCGACGCGATCACCAGCGCCGGCGGAGCGAGCGCGGCGGAGATCAGGCTGCCGGCAATGATCGCGGCTGAAGCTATGCCGACGCCGAGGCGGCGTTGCACGAGGTCGCGCAACACCAGGGCGACGCCGATCATCAGCACGCCCGATGGCGCCATCAGGCCGGGTGCGACCGGGATCAGGCAAGGGCCATTCGGCGGGCAACTCGTGCCGATGTTCCCGACCATCCAGTTCGCCGCCGGCACCGTGAGGCAGAACAGCGCCAGAAAAATCAGCCCTTCGCGCCAGCGCCGCGCCTCGTTCGTTGGCACCTCACGCGTCATCAGTCCCACTCCGGGGCGAAGCCGAGATTGACGACGCGGCCGCGCCCCTTCGGTTGCGCCAGCTCGGCGATCTGCGCCATCTCCGCCTCGGATAGCGCGAAATCGAAAATCGAGAAATTCTCCTTCAGCCGTTCCAGCTTCGACGTGCGCGGGATGACGGTGATGCCCTGTTGCACGAGATAGCGCAGGCACACCTGCGCGGCACTCTTGCCATGGACCGCGCCGACGCGCCCCATCACCTTGTCGCCGCCTGCGCTGCCGCGCGCGATCGGGCAATACGCCGTCACCGACAGCCCATGCCGGCGACAAGCCGCGATCGCCTTCCCGGCATCGAGATACGGATGCAGCTCGATCTGGTTGGTGACGAGCTCGTCGCTGAGTTTGGCCGCCGCCTCGACCAGCGCCACCGTGAAGTTCGACACCCCGATATGCTTGGCGAGGCCGTCACGCTTGACCTCGGTCATCGCCGGGATGGTCTCGCTCAGTGGTATGCTCGGGTTGGGCCAGTGGATGAGAATAAGATCGACATAGGATAGCCCCAGCTTCTTCAGGCTCGCCTCGACCGACCGGCGGAAGTCCTTGGCGCCCAGGTTGTCATGCCACACCTTTGTGGTCAGAAAGATCTGGTCGCGCGGCACGCCGGAGGCGCGGATCCCCTCCCCCACCTCGGCCTCGTTGCCGTACATCGCCGCCGTATCCATGTGCCGGTAGCCGAGCCGCAGCGCCTCGCGCACCATGCGCATCGCGGTGTCGCCACTGAGCTGCCAGGTGCCGAGCCCGATGATGGGAATGCGCGCGCCATGTGACTCGACGGTTTGCATTGAGCGCCCTTCAGGAAGGTTTTCGGTCGAGGGAAACGGGAGGTCATCTTGCCGCCTGCCCCGCACCACGTACAGAGGCTGGCATGCCGGACACGCCCCTCCTCCGCCGGCATCCGGTGAGGAAAGGTGACCCGGGCCGCGGCGCCAGGGACGCGCCAAAAAAGGCCCGCCGGAGGAGACGCCATCATGAAACGCATGCTCTGCGGCGCCGCGTTCGCCGGCGCGTCGCGCTGATGACGTCCGATCATCTCGGCTCGCACATCTCGGCGCCGGTGACGCCGGGTGAGTTGGGACTCGGCACCCTCGGCTACGGCTTCGGCCTCGGCTTCGCGGTGCGGCTTCGCGCCCGGCATCGCGGCGGTTCCCGGATCGCAGGGCGACTACACCTGGGCCGGCTATGCCGGCACCTATTTCTGGGTCGATCCCAAGGAGGAACTGGCGGTGGTGTATATGAGTTCGGCGCCGAGCCCGATCCGCGCCCATTACCGCCGGCTACTGCGGCAGCTGGTCTATCAGGCGATCGTGGATTGACATGGTCGGTGCGAACGGCCGAGGCGGAATTGGCCTCGGCCTTTCGCCCTCCGTCCCCGGGAACCGTGGCGCCGCCGCGGCTTGCCCTCACGCCGTCTTCTCGAACAGCTCCCGTCCGATCAGCATGCGCCGGATCTCGCTGGTGCCGGCGCCGATCTCGTAGAGCTTGGCGTCGCGCAGCAGGCGGCCGGTCGGGTAGTCGTTGATATAGCCGTTGCCGCCGAGGCACTGGATGGCGTCGAGCGCGACCTGGGTCGCCTTCTCGGCCGCGTAGAGGATCGCGCCGGCGGCATCCTCGCGCGTGGTCTCGCCGCGGTCGCAGGCCTTCGCCACGGCATAGACGTAGGCACTTGGCAGGCATTCATCGTGACGTACATATCGGCGAGCTTCGCCCTGCATGATCTGGAACGAGCCGATCGGCTGGCCGAACTGCTTGCGCTCGTGCACGTAGGGCAGCACCACGTCGAGGCAGGCCTGCATGAGGCCGAGCGGGCCGGCGGCGAGCACCACGCGCTCGTAGTCGAGCCCGGACATCAGCACGTTGACGCCGCGCCCCGACCTCGCCGAGCACGTTCTCCGCCGGGACCTCGCAATCCTCGAACACCAGCTCGCAGGTGTCGGAGCCGCGCATGCCGAGCTTGTCGAGCTTTTGCGCGGTGGAGAACCCTTGCATGCCCTTCTCGATGATGAAGGCCGTGATGCCGCGCGGCCCCGCGTTCGGATCGGTCTTGGCGTAGACCACCAGCGTTTCGGCTTCCGGCCCGTTGGTGATCCACATCTTCGAGCCGTTGAGCACGTAGCGGTCGCCCTTGCGCTCGGCGCGCGTGCGCATCGACACCACGTCCGAGCCGGCGCCCGGGCTCCGACATCGCCAGCGCGCCGACATGCTCGCCCGAGATCAGCTTCGGCAGATACTTGCGCTTCTGCGCCTCGCTGCCGTTGCGGCGGATCTGGTTGACGCAAAGGTTCGAGTGCGCGCCGTACGACAGCCCGACCGCCGCCGGAGGCGCGCGACACTTCCTCCATGGCGACGCAGTGTTCGAGATAGCCGAGGCCGGCGCCGCCGAATTCCTCCTCGACCGTGATGCCGTGCAGGCCGAGCGCGCCGAGCTCCGGCCACAGGTCGCGCGGGAACGTGTTGGTGCGGTCGATCTCCTCGGCGCGCGGCGCGATTTCTGTCCTGCGCGAAATCCTGCAACCGTGTCGCGCAGCATGTCGGCGTCCGCGCCGAGGTCGAAGTCGAAACCCTTCCAGGCGTTCGGGATCATGATCCCTCCATCCACTCGACCAGCGCGCGGTTGACCGCTTCCGGCCGTTCCAGCGTCGAGAGGTGCCCGCATTCCGGCACGATCACCAGGCGAGAGCCCGGAATGCCGGCGACGATTTCTTCCGACAGCGCCGGAGGGGTCAATTCGTCGCCGTCGCCGACCAGCACCAGCGCCGGACAGCGGATCGCGCGGAGACCCGGCCGCGCGTCGGGCCGCGCCTTCAGCGCCGTCTGCTGCCGGATGAAGGCCTCCGGCCCGGTCTCGTCCGCCATGATGTGCACCGCCCACCGCAGGTCCTCGTCGTCGTGGCGGCTGCGATGCAGGAACAGCGGCAGCAGGGCGTCGACCACTTCGGCGAACCGCCCGTCGCGCGCCATCGCGATTTGCCGGTCGCGCCGCGCGCTGCGCTCCGGATCGTCCGGGCGCGCGTTGGTGTCGAGCAAGGCCACCTTCGCCACGCGTTCCGGCGCCTGCCGCAGAATCTCGAACGCTATATAACCGCCCATCGAAAGACCGGCGAGCGCGAATTTTTCCGGGGCCGCGGCCAGGATGCGCCGCGCGATCGCCGCCATGCTGTCGTCGCGCCGGTGGTCGGCGACCATCACCGGGCCGAACCGCCACAAGGCGGGAATTTGCGCGGCGTAGAGCCGCGCCGAACAGTTGAGCCCGGGAACCAGGACGGTCGGCAGGGGCTCCGGCACGTCGTGTCCTTTCGCGAGGCCTGTGGATCGCCTTGCACATAGCAAGCTGCGGCGCAAAAGCCTATCGTGCGCGGCGAAAGGGTGCACGATGGCGCACGACATTCACGGCCTGCCGATCACCACCTCGTCCGCCGAAGCAGGCTTGGCCTTCGATCGCACGGTCTTGGCCTATCTCAAGTATCGCGCCGACACGCCCGACCATCTAGCGCAGACCCTTCTCGCCGATCCGGAGTTCGGCCTCGCCCACTGCCTGAAGGGCTATTTCGCCATGCTGTCCTACAAGCAGGCGAATGTGCCGGCCGCTGCGGCGGCCGCGCAGACGGCGCGCGCGCTGACCATCAAGGCCACCGCCCGCGAGCGGGCGCATGTCGGCGCGCTCGAGGCGTGGATTGCCGGCGACCTCGATCGCGCGCTCGCGGTCTGGGAAGGCATCCTCGACGACCATCCGACCGACATCGTTGCGCTCCGGCTCGCCCATTTCAATAATTTCTGGCTCGGGCGGCCGCAGGACATGCGCGCCTCGGTCGAGCGCGTGCTGCCGAAATGGGGCCGCGAGCTCGCCGGCTACGGCACGGTTTTATCCTGCCGGTCCTTCGCGCACGAGGAATGCGGCGACCACGCGACCGCCGAGCCCGCGGGGCGCGCCGCGGTCGAAATCGACCGGGCGACGTCTGGGGCACGCATGCGGTCGCGCATATCATGGAGATGCAGGGTCGGTACCGCGAGGGCATCAGTTGGCTCGCCGCGTTGGAGCGCCACTGGGCCGGCGGCAGCAATCTTCTGCATCATCTCTGGTGGCATCGCGCCTTGTTCCATCTCGAGCAGCGCGAGTTCGACGCGGTGCTCGACCTTTACGACCGGCGCTTCCGCGATCTCGCCGCGCCGCTCACCCTGGCGCAGCCCGACCTCTACATCGACGTGCAGAATGCCGCCTCCATGCTGTTCCGCCTGGAGCTCCACGGCGTCGATGTCGGCGAGCGCTGGAACGAGCTCGCCGACAAGGCCGAGGCGCGGATCGGCGACTGCCTTTCCGCCTTCACGCTGCCGCACTGGATGATGGTGCTTGCCGCGACCGGCCGCGACGAGGCGGCGCAACGGATGCTCGAGGCGATGCGCGCCTTCGGCCGCGGCAACGCGACGGTCGCCCGCATCGTCGGACGCGTAGCGGTACCCGTTTGCGAAGCGGTGCTGGCGCATCGCCGCGGAGAGTTCTCCCGCACCGTTGCCCTGATGCGGCCGGTGCTCGATGCGATGCACACGCTCGGTGGCAGTCACGCGCAGCAGGACGTGCTCAACCAGCTCTTCCTCGACGCTGCGCTCAAGGCCGGCCGGGAGCAGGACGCCGATTTCATGCTGACGCGCCTTGCCACACGTTATCCGACGCCCATCGACCAGCGGATCGGTCATGCGCCCGCGGCGCGGCGCCTCGCGCACTGAAGCGCGCTCGCACCGGCATCCAACGCCCGATCGAAGCGCCGAACGAGCGGTCTTCAGCGCCACGTTCGTTCGAAGGCTGGATAAGCTTCGTCTTAGCCATTTCCTCGCTTGTTGCACCGCAGCACATTGACTTTCGGCGGTTTCTGCCTATGTTCCGCGCAGACCGGATCGAAAGCAAAGGATTCGGCCGTCCCTCCGCGCATCCGAAATGGTCCAAGTCCGGCGCGGCTCTGGTCCGGGGCGGTCTTGATTTGAGGTTTCATGCCCTTTTCGAAGCTCGGCTTGTCCGACAAGGTTCTCGCCGCCGTCAGGCGGCTGGCTACACCACCCCCACCCCGATCCAAGCAGCAGGCCATCCCGCACGTGCTGCAGCGACGCGACGTGCTGGGCATCGCGCAGACCGGCACCGGCAAGACGGCGGCCTTCGTGCTGCCGATGCTGACGAGGCTCGAAAACGGCCGCGCGCGCGCCCGCATGCCGCGCACGCTGATCCTCGAGCCGACGCGCGAGCTTGCCGCGCAGGTCGTCGATCATTTCGAGATACGGCGCGAAGCACAAGCTCAACGTCGCGCTGCTGATCGGCGGCGTGTCGTTCGACGATCAGGACACCAAGCTGACGCGCGGCGTCGACGTGCTGATCGCCACGCCCGGCCGGCTGCTCGACCATCACGAGCGCGGACGGCTGCTGCTATCCGGCGTCGAATTGCTGGTCATCGACGAGGCCGACCGCATGCTCGACATGGGGTTCATTCCCGACATCGAGCGCATCGGCAAGCTGGTGCCGTTCACGCGCCAGACGCTGTTCTTCACCGCGACCATGCCGCCGGAAATCCAGCGCATCGCCGACACCTTCCTGCACAATCCGGTGCGGGTGGAGGTGTCGCGGCCGGCGACCACCGCCGTGACGGTCAACCCAGTCGCTGATCGCCACCGGCCGCGAGCCGAGCGACAAGCGCGAGACGCTGCGGCGCTGTGCTGCGCAGCGAGGGGTTGAAGAACGCCATCGTGTTCTGCAACCGCAAGCGCGAGGTCGCGGTGCTGCACCGTTCGCTGCTGCGGCACGGATTCAACGCGGTCGCGCTGCACGGCGACTTGGACCAACCGGCGCGGATGGCGGCGCTCGACCAGTTTCGCCGCGGCGACGCGGTGATCCTGGTCGCTTCCGACGTTGCCGCCCGCGGGCTCGATATTCCCGAGGTGAGCCACGTCGTCAATTTCGACGTCCCGCATCATCGCCGACGACTATGTCCACCGGGTTGGCCGCACTGGCCGGGCCGGCCGCGCCGGCATCGCCGTCACCATCGTGGCGCCGCACGACCGCAAGGCGGTGGATGCCATCGAGACGACTGACCGGCCAAAGCATTGCCTGGTCGGGTGAGCGCGCGGAGAGCGCACCCGCCGAGCGCTCGCGCAACAGCCGAGATTCGCGTTCTCGTCCGCGCGAGCCCGCGCGGCGTGAGCCGAGGCCTCCGCGCGAGCGCGCCCCCGCCCCCGCCGCCGCTCCCGCGCCGGTCGCGCGGCTGGACGACGCGCGATCGAGACGCCGGCCTGCCCGACGCCACGATCGTTGAGGAACAGGAAAGCTCCCACCTCCCGGCGTTTCTCTTCCGGCCCGTTCACCTCAAGGCGTAACACCATCGCTCTTGTCGCATCCGGCCGGTCCGTCCGGCAGACGTCCGGTCGAGCATTTTTTCTAGATCCAATTAGCGAATAGCGGACGCAACGCCTTGAAGGCGTTGCTATTCACCCGCCCTTTACTCCTGGGGTCGCCGCGCGACGCACCGACGACACGGTGCTGGCGCTGATCGAACGGGCCGACGCCGCCCTGTATGCGGGCCAAGCGCACCGGCCGCATCAAAATGGTCTGCGAAACCGACCCCGACGTCGCAGCGAACGAAAGCGGCCTGATCGCAATCAGCGTCGGGGATTCAATGGGCGCCGGCCGGGCTCGCTTGGACCGCGGCGGTAAGCGCCACCGACTCGCCGCAGCCGCAGGCCGAGGTCTGGTTGGGGTTATTGAACACGAACTGGGCCGAGAGCTTGTCGATCTTGTAGTCCATCTCGGTGCCGAGCAGAAACAGGACGGCGGTCGGGTCGATCAGCACGCGCACGCCCTTGTCTTCGATCACCTCGTCACCGGGCTTGATGTCGTCGGCGTACTCGACCTTGTAGCTCATGCCGGCGCAGCCGCCCTTGGTCACGCCCACGCGGATGCCCGCCACGGGCTTTTCGGCCTTGGCGACGATGTCGCGAACCCGGTCGGCTGCGGCATCGGTCAGCGTCATCACCTGAGGCTTCGGGCGGGGCGCCATCGGCGTTCTCCTGCGGCCGGACTCGCGCCGGCCATGTCGTTAAAATAACAACGAAAATCCGCCCGCGAAAGGGGGCGCTGTCAGCAAAGGATTGCGCGCTCACCACATATTGAGCACCAGCCGCGCCTCGTCCGACATGCGGCTCGGATCCCAGGGTGGATCCCACACGACGTTGACCGTCACCTCGCCGACGCCGGGGACGCTGGCGACCGCATTCTCCACCATGACGGGGAGTTCCTGGGCCGACGGGCAATTGGGCGTGGTGAGCGTCATGTCGACGGTGGCGGCGCGGTTGTCGGCGATGTCGATGCGATAGATCAGGCCGAGCTCGTAGATGTCGGCCGGAATTTCCGGGTCGTACACCGTCTTCAGCGCCGACACGATGCCGTCGGTCATGCGGTCGAGCTCCTCCGGAGCCAGCGCCGACCCCGTGATCTCCGCACGTAGCGCTTGCCCGCCGGCGGGCTCGCCTGCGGTCGACTGCTTGTCGAGAGTGTCGTCTGGTCATGCGAACAAATCCTGTGCCTTGAGCAGCGCCTGTGCGAGCGTGTCGACCTCCTCGCGGGTGTTGTAGAGCCCGAAGGAGGCACGGCAGGTCGCCGTCAGCCCATAGCGGGCGAGCAGCGGCATCACGCAATGGGTGCCGGCGCGCACCGCCACTCCGGCGCGGTCGATCACGGTCGAGACGTCGTGCGGATGGGCGCCCTTGAGCTCGAACGACACGATGGCGCCCTTCTGCCTCGCCGTCCCGATGATCCGCAGCGAGTTGATCGCGCCCAGGCGCTCATGCGCGTACTTGACGACGCTGTCCTCGTGCGCGCGGATGCGCGCCTTGCCGATCGACCCCACGTAGTCGATTGCCGCGCCGAGCCCGATCGCCTGCACGATCGGCGGGGTGCCGGCCTCGAACTTGTGGGGCGGATCCCCATAGCTGATGCGGTCCTCGAACACCTCGCGGATCATTTCACCGCCGCCGTTGAAGGGCGGCATCTCGACGAGATGCGCGTACTTGCCGTAGAGCACGCCGATCCCGGTCGGACCGTAGAGCTTGTGGCCGGTGAAGACGTAGAAGTCGCATCCGATGTCGCGCACGTCGACGTCGAGGTGGACGGCCGCCTGGCTGCCGTCGAGCAGCACCGGCACGCCGCGCGCATGCGCGATCTTCACCACCTCCTTGACCGGAACGATGGTGCCGAGCGCGTTCGACATGTGGGTGATCGCGACCATCCTGGTCCGCTCGGTGAGCAGCCGCTCGAACTCGTCGATCAGGAAATTGCCGTCGTCGTCGACCGGCGCCCACTTGATCACCGCCCCGTGGCGCTCGCGCAGGAAGTGCCACGGCACGATGTTGGAATGGTGCTCCATGATCGAGAGCACGATCTCGTCGCCCGCGCGGATGCGTTCGCGCCCGAACGTATAGGCGACCAGATTGATCGCCTCGGTGGCGTTGCGCGTGAAGATGATCTCCTCGTGCCGCTCGGCGTTGAGGAAGGCGCGCACCTTCTCGCGCGCGCCCTCGTACGCCTCGGTCGCCGCATTGGCGAGATAATGCAGGCCGCGGTGGACGTTGGCGTATTCGGCCGTGTAGGCGTGCTGCAGCCGGTCGAGCACGGCCTGCGGCTTCTGCGCCGAGGCGGCGTTGTCGAGATAGGTGAGCGGCTTGCCGTAAACCTGCATCGCCAGCGCAGGAAAGTCCGCGCGGATGCGGTTCACGTCGTAGGCGCCATTGCTCACTGCGGGATGCATCCCGGTCACGCCTTCATCACGCTCGTTCCGCCAGCCACCGCCCGGTCGCTTCGATCAGCGCCTCGCGCAAGCCCGCGTGCTCGATGCCTTCGATCGCCTCGCCGATAAATGCCTGGATCAACAGCGCCTCCGCCTCCTTCAGGGGGATGCCGCGGGCGCGCAGATAGAACAACAGCTCCTGGTTGAGTGCCCCGGTGGTCGCGCCGTGGCCGCACTGCACATCGTCGGCGAAGATCTCGAGCTCCGGCTTGTTGTCGGCCTCGGCATTCTCCGACAGCAGCAGCGCATGGCTGGCCATCTTGGCGTCGGTCTTCTGCGCCTGCGGGCGCACGATGATCTTGCCCTGAAATACCGCGCGGCTTTCGCCGTCGAGCACGGACTTGAACATCGGGCGGTTCTGGCAGCCGCCGACCGCATGGTCGGCGACCAAGGTCGTGTCGACGTGCTGCCGCCCCTTCACCAGCGTGGCGCCGCGAATGCCGGCCAGGGTCCCTTCGCCGTTCAGGCGGACGAACAGCTGATTACGGACCACTGCGCCGCCGGTCGTGAAGGTGAACGTGTTGAAGCGGGCGCGCGCGCCGATCGCCGCCATGAGGGTGGAAACGTGCAGCGCGCTCGCGCCCTCGGTCGTGATCTTGACGTGATCGACATGCGCCTCGTCGTCGACCAGAAGCTCGAGCGCGGTGTTGGTCTGATAATCGCGGCCGGGAGGTCCTCCCTCGTGACTTTCCACGATCATCACGCAGGCGGCCTTCTCGACCACGACCAGCGAGCGCGTGAACGTGGCCACGGGCGCATCGTCGACCGAGACGAACACCAGATGCAGCGGGCGCGCGATCCGCACGCCGGACGCCACATGGATGACTGCGCCGTCGCCCATGAATGCGGTGTTGAGGGCGACCGCGATATTGTCGTCGACCTGCACGGTCCTTCCGAGGCGTTCGGTCACCGCCGGATCGCCCGCCGCCAGCACCTCGGCCATCGAGCGCAGGCTCAACCCGTCCTCCAGGTCCTGGAGGTCGGAGAGCTCCGGCACCAGCGTGCCGTCGACGAATACGATCCGCCGGCAATCGACGTCGGCGAGCAGCTGGCCCGCATCCTTTGCGCGCGCTCTCGCAGTGGCGTCGGGCGGGCTCGCCAGCGGCTTGGCCTCGCGCATCAAGGCGCGCAGGTCGGTGTACTTCCATTCCTCGACCCGGCGATGGGGCAGCCCCTGCGCCTCGAAGCGGCGGAACGCCGCCGTGCGCGCCGCGGCCACCTCGCCGTTGCCCGGCAGCTTGTCCTTCACCGCCCCGAAGGCATCGAGCAGGCCTTGCTCGGCCGCGGTGCGTATCTGGCGAATTTCAGCGTTCATTGCGATTCCGTTGCCGCCTTCAGGCTTCGATCAGGCCGAGCCGGCGTTCCACACGATCCAAGCGGGCATCGATACGGTCAACCCGAACGGAAACATTGGCGACCAGAACTTCCAGATTGCCGACGCGTTGCATCAGTTCAAGCACACGGTCGTTTAGCGTATCGAGCTGCTCGCGGATTGAGCGAAGATGCTGAAGGACGACGTTGTCGGGTTCGACCATCTTCAATCCACTCCGGAGTTAGGCGGCCGCATCGCGATATTCGGCGTAGCCGTGCGCCTCGAGCTCGAGCGCCAGCTCCTTGCCGCCGGTCTTCATCACGCGGCCCTTCGAGAGCACGTGCACCACGTCCGGCACGATGTAGTTCGAGAGCCGCTGATAGTGGGTGATGACGATCATGGCGCGGTCGGGCGAGCGCAGCGCGTTGACCCCGTCGGCGACCACCCTGCAGCGCGTCGATGTCGAGGCCGGAATTGGTCTCGTCCAGCACGCACAGCCGCGGCTCCAGCATCGCCATCTGCAGGATCTCGTTGCGCTTCTTCTCGCCGCCGGAGAAGCCGACATTGACGCCGCGGCGCAGCATCTCCTGGTCGATGTGCAGCTTCTTGGCGACCTCGCGCACCCGCTTCATGAATTCCGGCGTCGTCAGCTCGGCCTCGCCGCGCGCCTTGCGCTGGGCGTTGAGCGCGGTGCGCAGGAACGTCATGGTGGCGACGCCGGGAATTTCCATCGGGTACTGGAAGGCGAGGAACAGGCCCTTGGCGGCGCGCTCGTCCGGCTCCATCTCCAGCACGTTCTCGCCGTCGAGCAGCGACTTCGCCTTCGGTCACCTCGTACTCCTTGCGGCCGGCGAGCACGTAGGCGAGCGTCGACTTGCCCGATCCGTTCGGGCCCATGATGGCGTGGACCTCGCCCTTGTTGACGACGAGGTCGAGGCCGTTGAGGATTTGCTTGCCCTCGATCTCGACGTGCAGGTTCTTCGACTTCCAACATCGGCATCAGCTTGCTTTCCCTCGAACTCTCACTATTTCCCCAGCGCCAGTGCCAGGCGCCGTCGGTTCTCGACCAACTGACCCAGGTCAAGACGGCGGTTGCGACCACCATCGCGATGACCCACGCGGCCCACGCCGCGAAACCTTTCTCGCTGCGAACCGCCAGCAGAATCGTAATCGCCGCCACGACGAAGACGTAGGCGGCGACGACCGCCCAGCCCTGCCAGGTGACCGGCGTCGCGCCGTAGCCGAACACTTTCGGCCGGAACCAGAATTCGCCATCCATGGCGTTGCCCGCGTCAGCCCACGCTCCCTTCCAGGCTGATCGAGATCAGCTTCTGCGCCTCGACCGCGAACTCCATCGGCAGCTGCTGCAGCACGTCCTTGACGAAGCCGTTGACCACCAGCGCCACGGCCTCCTCCTCCGACGAGCCCGCGCTGGCGGCAGTAGAACAGCATGTCCTCGGAGATCTTCGAGGTCGTCGCCTCGTGCTCGAACACGGCGGACGAGTTCTTCGCCTCGATATAGGGCACGGTGTGCGCGCCGCACTTGTCGCCGACCAGCAGCGAGTCGCAGTTGGTGAAGTTGCGCGCGCCGGTCGCCTTGCGGTGCGGCCGAGACCAGGCCGCGATAGGTGTTCTGCGAACGCCCGGCCGCGATGCCCTTGGAGATGATGCGGCTCGACGTGTTCTTGCCGAGGTGCAGCATCTTGGTGCCGGTATCGACCTGCTGGCGGCCGTTGGAGATCGCGATCGAGTAGAACTCGCCGCTGCGAATTGTCGCCGCGCAGGATGCAGCTCGGATACTTCCAGGTGATGGCCGAGCCGGTCTCGACCTGGGTCCAGGAGATCTTCGAGTTGCGGCCCGCGGCAGTCGCCGCGCTTGGTGACGAAGTTGTAGATGCCGCCCTTGCCCTCCGCGTCGCCCGGGTACCAGTTCTGCACGGTCGAGTACTTGATCTCGGCGTCGTCGAGCGCGACCAGCTCGACGACCGCGGCGTGCAGCTGGTTCTCGTCGCGCATCGGCGCCGTGCAGCCTTCGAGGTAGCTCACATACGAGCCCTTGTCGGCGATGATCAGCGTGCGCTCGAACTGGCCGGTGTTCTTCTCGTTGATGCGGAAATAGGTCGACAGCTCCATCGGGCAGCGCACGCCCGGCGGCACGTAGACGAACGAGCCGTCGGAGAACACCGCCGAGTTGAGCGTGGCGAAGAAATTGTCGGTCACCGGCACGACCGAGCCGATGTACTGGCGCACCAGCTCCGGGTGCTCGCGCAGCGCCTCCGAGATCGGCATGAAGATCACGCCGGCCTTCTTGAGCTCCTCCTTGAAGGTGGTCGCGACCGAGACCGAATCGAACACCGCGTCGACCGCGACCCGCGCCGCTCGCCCTCGCGCCGCCGCGCGCTCGACGCCGGCCAGGATTTCCTGCTCGCGCAGCGGAATGCCGAGCTTCTCGTAGGTGCGCAAGATTTCCGGATCGACCTCGTCGAGCGACGGCCAACGCGTTCCTCTTCGGCGCCGAGTAGTAGTAGAGGTCCTGGTAGTCGATCGGGGCGTATTCGGCGCGCGCCCAGTGCGGCTCGCGCATGGTCAGCCAGCGGCGATAGGCCTCGAGCCGCCATTCGAGCATCCAGTGCGGGCTCGTTCTTCTTCGCCGAGATGAAGCGGACGGTGTCTTCGTTCAGGCCCTTCGGGGCCTTGTCGGATTCGATGACCGTCTCGAACCCATACTTGTACTGATCGACATCGATCCGGCGGACCTGTTCCACCGTCTCTTGCACGGCCGGCATTTCTTCCCTCCGCTGCGGTTTCAAGGACCGCGGGTTGGATCGTTTGGATGTGCGATTCGTCGCGCGCCGATTCCCCTGACCGTGCCGCATTATGCGGCGATTCCCTGCTGCCCTTTAGCTAATGCTTGTACGAGCGTTCTCCAAGCCTGCAGCAGGCGATCGATGTCCTCATCGGTCGTGGCTGAATCCGAAGCTGGCACGGATCGCCCCGCGCGCAACCTGCGGGTCGACTCCCATAGCGGACAGCACATGGGAGGGCGTCACCTTGCCGGACGAGCAGGCGGCGCCCGAGGAGACCGCGATCCCCTCGAGGTCGAGCGCGATCAGCGCCATCTCGGCCTTGATGCCCGGGACCGTGAACAGCACCGTGTTCGGCACCCGCTCGGCGCCGGCTTGCCGAAAATCACCGTGTCGGGCGAAATGGCCCGCAGGCCGGCCTGCAGACGATCGCGCAAGTCAATCGACTCGGGCCTGCTCGCGCCCGAGGTTGCGCGTGACGGCGGCCGCTGCGGCCCCGAATCCCACGATACCCGGCAACATTCTCGGTGCCGGCGCGAAGGCCGCGCTCCTGCCCGCCACCGCGGATCATCGGACGCGCGAGGTGCAGCCGCCTCGCTGCGCCGGACCAGGGCGCCGACGCCCTGGGGCCGCCGATCTTGTGCGCCGAAAGGGTCAGAAGATCGGCGCCTAACGACGTTGATATCAAGCTGTATTCGTCCGGCGGCCTGGACCGCATCGACATGCAGCAGCCCGCCCGCCGCATGCACCATCTCGGCCCGCCTCCGCGACCGGCTGGATCACGCCGGTCTCGTTGTTGGCGAGCATGATCGAGACCAGCGGGCGCAATCCTTCCGCCGCGTGAGCCGAGAGCCGGCGCTCCAGCGCAGCCGAGGTCGACTTGCCCCTCCGCGGTCACCGGAACGGTGCCGACCGCATGCGGCGCGAAGCGGCCGCCGGTCGCGCACGGACGGATGCTCGATCGCCGACACCAGCAGCCGGTCGCAGCCGCTTGCCACCAGCGTCGGACCCGGCGAGGCCAGGCGTCAGCGCCATCACGTTCGCCTCGGTGCCGCCCGACGTGAACACGACGTTGCGCGGCTCGGCGCCGACCAGCGCGGCGACCTGCTCGCGCGCCTGCTCGACCAGGTGGCGAGCCGCCCGGCCCTCGCGCATGCACCGACGAGGGATTGCCGATCGCCGTCGAGCGCCGACATCACCGCGGCCCGCGCCTCCGGCCGCAGCGGCGCGGTCGCATTCCAGTCGAGGTATGTCCGTTCCGTCATCGCACTTCGTCTGCCGCAATAGCCGTCATAACGCTTGCTTTTCGCCCCCCGGATGCGTGCTAAAAGGCCCTGCCCCGCCGCATGGCCACGTCGCAGCCGCCGTCGAGCAGAGGGGTCGAACGAATTTAGAATGGTTCTAAGAGTTATAGGCGCGCCGCCGCTCCCGTCAAGCGCGTTGTGCGCCGATGCTTGCCCGGTGCGGCCGGCGTCAATCGTCTGAGGTTCGAGCCCATGCCCGAGGTCATTTTCACCGGTCCGGCCGGACGGATCGAAGGTCGCTACCATCCGGCGCGACAGAAGAACAGCCCGCTGGCGATCATTCTGCACCCGCACCCGCAGTTCGGCGGGACGATGAACCATCAGATCGTCTACCAACTGTACTACGCCTTCGCGCATCGCAATTTCGCCGTGCTGCGGTTCAATTTCCGCGGTGTCGGGCGCAGCCAGGGCGCGTTCGACCACGGTCAGGGCGAGCTGTCCGACGCCGCCTCCGCGCTCGACTGGGCGCAGACCATCAACACCGAGGCGCGCACCTGCTGGATCGCCGGATTTTCCTTCGGCGCCTGGATCGGCATGCAGCTCTTGATGCGCCGCCCCGAGATCGAGGGTTTCATCTCGGTCGCGCCACCCGCCAACCTGTACGATTTCTCCTTCCTGGCTCCCTGCCCGTCGTCGGGACTGATCGTGCATGGCGACAAGGACGCGGTCGTGCCGCCGAAAGACGTGACCACGCTCGTCGACAAGCTCAAGACCCAGAAGGGCATCATCATCGAACAGAAGGTCATTCCCGGCGCCAACCATTTCTTCGACGGCAAGATCGAGCAGCTGATGCAATCGGTGACTGCCTATCTCGACAAGCGCCTCGCGACGGGCCGCAAGACCAGCGCCGCCTAGCGCGACCGGCCCCATTGCGGGCCTGCGGACGCGGCAGGGAGATCATGGCGATCCGCAACGCGCTCATCGTTTCGGTGCAGGCCGTTATCGTGATCGTCGTCGGGTGCTACGGCGTCGTGCGCTACATGACGACTGCGCCCGACAGCTTGTTCGAGACCGCGCAGCTGTCCTTTGCGCGCGAAGACGTGTTGCTGCGCGACCGGCTCAAGGACCACGTCGCCACCCTCTCGGCCAGCGAGCGCAATATCGCGAACTACGACGGGCTGGAGCGGACCGCGCAATACCTCGAAGCGGCGTTGCAAAATTTCGGCTACCCGATCGGCCGGCAGACCTATGAGGTGCAGGGCAAGCAAGTTCGCAACATCGATGCCGTGATCGAAGCCGCGAGCGCAGAGGCCTCGCCGGAATCGGTCGTCATCGGCGCGCACTACGACAGCGCTATCGGTACGCCCGGCGCCAACGCCAACGCGACTGGCACGGCCGCGGTTCTTGAGCTCAGTCGGCAGCTCCGCGATCTCAAGGATCGCTGCAAGAAACGCATTCGCTTTGCCTTCTTCGCGACCAAGGAGCCGCCGCATTTTCAAACTGCCGACATGGGCAGTTTGCGCTACGCAAAGGCACTCGCCGCGCGTGGGGAGCGCGTCGCCGCGATGTATTCGCTCGACTCGCTCGGCTACTATTCAAACGAGCGCGGGAGCCAGCGATATGCTCCGCTGCTGGATCTGGTGCTTCCCGACCGCGGCGACTTCGTAGCCTTCTTGGGGCTGCTCGGATCGCGCCCGCTTGCGAGCGAGTCGCTGCGGCTTTTCCGATCCTACACGCAATTCCCGAGCTTCATGGGCGTCGGACCGGGCCTGATTCCGGGGATCGCCGGCTCCGATCACTGGGCTTTTGCGGAGCACGGCTTCCCCGCGATCCTGGTTACCGACACTGCCAAGTTGCGCTATCCGCACCATCAACGGCCGACCGACACGCCCGACAAGATCGACATCGCGAAGCTGACCCGCGTCGTCAAGACGATCGAGGGCATCATCCGCGACAGCGCGCAGTGCCGCCGCGTGAGCGAGTGAATTCGTCAGGTGCGGCGATGACGCCGCCCGTTATCGGACGAGGAACGCCGGTCGTCGTCTGGAAGGTCATGGGTAGTCCGCGCAGCCGGCGCGCTGCGAGATAGGCGAACGCCTGCGCCTCCAATGCATCCGCCGACCAGCCGATCTCGTCGGCGGTTTCGATCGAGGCGGGTGCCAGCCGCTCGGCGAGCATGCGGACCAGCGTGCGATTGCGGGCCCCTCCCCCGGCGACGATCCAGCTGCGCGGCGCCTGCGGCAGATGCGGCACGACACGGGCGACGGTTGCGACGGTAAGTGCCGCCAGCGTCGCCGCGCCGTCGGCGACCGACAGAGCTGGCAGATGCAGGCTGGCGGAGGCGAAAGCATTGCGGTCAAGAGATTTCGGACACGGAGATGCGAAGAACGGATCGTTCAGCACCTGGGCGATGAAGTCCTGATCGATCCGCCCGGCCGCCGCAACCGCTCCATTGCGATCGAGCGCCTCGCCGGTGCGCGCGCGCATGAAATCGTCGATCAGCGCGTTGCCGGGGCCGGTGTCGCAGGCAACCGGGTCCGTTGACCCGTCGACATAGGTGACGTTGGCCACGCCGCCGATGTTGAGCACGGCCACCGGACCCGATCGGTCGAGCTCGCGCACGAGCGCTCGATGGAAGACGGGTACCAGCGGTGCGCCCTGTCCTCCGGCGGCGACATCGGCGGCGCGGAAATCGAACACCACCGGGACGCCGAGGCGTTGCGCAAGCTCGGCGCCGTTCCCGATCTGCACGGTCAGACCGGCATCCGGGCGGTGCAATATCGTCTGGCCGTGGAATCCGACGATGTCGATCGTCGTGCGGGCGAGACGATTGGTCTCGAGGAACCGCTCGACCGCCTCCGCGTGGATCCGCGTGACGAATTCCTCGGCCTCGGCAACGACGCCCTTTCGCGCCGCGCGCTCGGTGAGCGACACCGCCTCCGCCAGCGCGTTTCGCAATAGCGCCCGCTCGGCATCCGCGTAGGCATGGTACCCGGCAGGCCCAAAGCGGGTAATGTGCTCGCCATCGGTCTCGATCAGCGCGACGTCGACGCCGTCAAGCGACGTGCCGCTCATCAATCCAATCGCAACCGAGCTCGCCACCGCCGCCCCCATGGCATCCCGCGTGGAAGCTGTTATACCCCTGCAGCCGTTAATGGGTAGCTGAACGGGTGCGCCCCGAGAGCACGAGTTAAGCGCATGAGCGCCTACAAATCCGATTTCCTCAACGTCCTGGCCAGCCGCGGTTTCATCCATCAGGTCTCCGAGCCCGAGGCGCTCGACGAGCTCGCGCGCTCCCGGATCGTCACCGGGTACATCGGATTCGATTGCACGGCGCCCTCGCTCCATGTCGGGCATCTGGTGCAGATCATGCTGCTCTATTGGCTGCAGCAGACCGGTCACCGGCCCGTCGCCCTGATGGGCGGCGGCACGACGCGCGTGGGCGACCCCTCTGGAAAGGACGAAACCCGGCGCATCCTCGGCTACGACCAGATCGAGGCCAACAAGCAGTCGATCAAGAGCTCGTTCTCGCGCCTCCTGACGTTCGGCTCCGGCGCGCGCGACGCGGTGATGCCCGACAACGCCGAGTGGCTCGCGGGACTGAATTACGTCGAGTTCCTGCGCGACGTCGGCCGGCATTTCTCGGTCAATCGCATGCTCGCCTTCGATTCGGTGAAGCTGCGGCTCGACCGCCAGCAGGAGCTGTCGTTCCTGGAATTCAACTACATGATCCTGCAGGCCTATGATTTCGTGGAGTTGCACAAGCGATACGGCTGCGTTCTGCAGATGGGCGGCTCCGACCAATGGGGCAACATCGTCAACGGTATCGATCTCGGCCGGCGCATGATGAATGCCCAGCTTTTCGCCGTGACATCGCCGCTGATCGCGACCGCGTCGGGCGCCAAGATGGGCAAGACCGCCGCCGGTGCCGTCTGGCTCAATGCCGACCTGGTGAGCCCGTATGACTACTGGCAATACTGGCGCAATACCGACGACGGCGACGTCGAGCGCTTCTTGAAACTGTTCACGACGCTGCCGCTCGACGAAGTCGGCAGACTGGCTGCACTGCGTGGGCAGGAGCTCAACGAGGCCAAGAAAGTGCTCGCCACCGAAGCGACCGCGATGGTGCACGGGCGCTCCGCGGCCGATGCGGCGGGGGAAACCGCGCGCCGCACTTTCGAGGAAGGCACCCTGGCCGAAACGTTGCCGAGCGTGGAGATTCCGGCTGCTGAGCTCGAATCGGGCGTTGGCGTCCTGAACGCCTTCGTTACAGCGGGGCTGGTCGGGTCGACCGGCGAAGCGCGCCGGCAGATCAAGGGCGGCGGACTGAAGGTCAACGACGCCGCCGTCACCGACGAACGGGCCGTGCTCGGCAAGAATGACGTCGTTCAGGGCGTGATCAAGCTGTCGCTCGGCCGCAAGCGGCACGTGCTGCTGCGGCCGGTGTGAGCATCAGCGAATCAATTCCGGCGGCCTGAAGCCGCGATCCTCGGTGCCCGCGGCTGTGTCGGCCGGGAAGCTGAATATTTTTCGCAAGAACCCGGGAGCGACCGCCGACATCGGATTGACCTGCAGCACTGGCGCCTGCGGCGATCCCACCACCTGATAGGTCACGCCCAGCAGTCCCTCGTTCGAGCCTCCGCCCAGGAACAGGCCCACGATCGGTATCTGGCCGAACATATTGTTCAGTGCGTAGGCCGGAACGAACGTCCCCCGCAGCCGCACCTCGTCGCGACCATAGTCGAGATGGCCTTCGACCGTCCCGCCGATGGAGGGACCGCGCACCACGCCCTCGCGCATCACCAGGCGGCCCGGCGAGCGGGTGAACTCCACCCGCATCAGGGCGAACCCGACGCCGGTGCTCTCCGCCGCGTATGCCCGCCCGCCGCTTCGGTCATACATGTCCGGAGTAGGTGGGCTCGCGGCGACGCGATCGAGCGCCTGCTCGCCGCGAACCGTGAAGCCGTGGATGTGGAGGAGGCCTTCCTGCGGGGCGTGATCAGCGGCCGGCGGATCCATCGCGACCGACATCGTCCCGCCGACGATGCGGGGATAGATGTCGTTGAAACGGAAGAACGCTCCGGCGTCGCTGGTCTCGACGTAGAGCACCTGCCGGCTGCCGCGCGTTCGCATGTCGCCGGTGATGGTCGCGTTTTGGCCGAGCTTGCCGCTCATCGCGAAGCTGCGGATTTGACCCGCGCGGCGTGCAAGCTTGAGATCGAGGCTGCGCAAGACCTCGCCGTGGTGGCCGGGCACGGCGCCGAGCTTGATCTCGAGATCGAGATCGGTCGCCGATTCGCGCGCCCGTTGATCGGGCTTCTGTCCCGCGAACTGCGTCTTCACGAAGCCCCGGCCGTCGAACACGTCGCCGCGCAGCGCGACCTTCAACGTCCCGTCGCTCGACCGCTCGGCGCGCAGCGAGGCTTTGTCCCCGTCGGAGAGCGCGAAGGTCGCGAAGGCGGCATTGAGCACCTCGCCCTGCCCGTCAAGCTCCAGGCTGCCCTTCACCTGCGCTCCCGAGCCCTCGACGACGAAGTCGTCGAGCCGGGCGTTCTGGCCCTTGTCGGACCATACGAAACTGGCGCGTGCCGGCCGGCCCGCCGGCTTGTTCCAGCCGGGCAGCAGATCCGTCACCTTGGCCTGCGTCAGGTCGGCCTCGACCGCGAGCCTGCTCTCACGTTCCGTGATCTTGGTGCGGCCGCTGAGCTTGACGGGAACCGGACCGGTGAGTGCAGCGCCGACGTCGAACCCCATGCGGACGCGCGCCGCGTCGTCCAGCGTGGCCTGGATGCGCACTTCGGCATCGCTCTCGCCCTGCATCTTGCGGAAGTCGACCGACGCCGGCGTCCCGGCTATCCGCATGTCGCCCTTCACCTGGATGGCATTTTGGTTGGCGGTGACGCGCAGGGCCGCGGCCTCCGCCTTCTGGCCGCGCACGAACTTTTCCGCGACGAAGCCGGACAGATCGGCATCGACGGTGTACTGGACCGCGCCCTTGGGCAGGTCCTTCTTCAGCGGATGCGTCACCGTGACCTGCGCGGTGACGGCCCCTCGGACGCCCGCAGGCTCGAGCGGCAACGTCGCGGCGTCGCGCAACGCATCCATGGCGATGAGCTCGGCCGCCGCTTCCGCCGATCCCTCCACCCGGAATCGCGTGCGCGCCAGCGGCTCCGGCACCTTGGTGTCGGCGACATCGAAGGTCCCGTTCGACACCGTCAGCTTGCGGCCCGACGGCAATTCCATCGTGCCCCGTCCGATCGTGACCGCGGCCGTGCGGGCGGTGGCGCGCACGACAACGTCCGCATCCCGAATGAGCGGGAGCCCGGCGAGCGGCCGTATCGATGTCCCATGGGAGACAATGTCGACCGACAGCAACTCTTTCGGATGCAACGGTGACCTCGGCCGCAAGGCCGAAACGGGAGCCTGGTTGGCGATGACCAGGTGCTCGATGCTGCCGGCGGCGACGTTCTCCTCGACCCACGCCCGGACCGGCGAGGCGACCATCGCCGGCCACAGGCGTTTGAAAGCCGGCATCATCATGCGGCTGCCGGCAATGCCAAAATTCACCATCGGCTCGTCACCCGAGAAGTCGATCATCCCGGTCAACACCGCACCCGCCGCAGGACCGCGGAGTTCGGCCTGCTCAAAATCCAGGCGCTGCTTCACCGGATCGAACTTGGCCCGCACATTGACCCGCTCGAGCATCAGCGGCGGGGCGCGCGTGCGCTCAAGGGAAGCGAGTATTACGGTCCCCTGCACAATGGCGAGCGACCACAGGCCGCCGCGCTCGCGCGGCGGCTCGACCTGGCCGTACAGCGTGATCCGGCTCGCTCCGAGGTGAAGATCGATCGGAACAAGCAGCCGCCGGTTCGCCGCATCCCATCGCAACTCTATTTGGGCTTCGTCGATGAGGATGCGCGAATCCGCATCCCTGATATCGCGAATGGTGCCGGCGCCGGCGAGAATGCGCCCCTCCAGCATGTGCGGTGAGCCGTCGCGATCGATCTCGGCACGGAACGCCGCGGAGACCGGAATGTCGGCTTGCACCTCTCCAGTCCCGAGCCGCAAAGCCAGCATCACGTCCTTGGGCGAGACATCCCGAATGATCGCATCGACGAAACGGCGGCCTTCCGCGCGCGGCGTGACGGTGGCATTGAGCGACCAAGGCCCGTCGGTGCCCATCGAGTTCACGGCCAAGGCGATCCCGCCCTCTTTCGGCCGGGTCAAGCTCATGTTGATGTTGGCGAAGGTGAGCAGCTTCCCGCTGCGCTGATCGTCCACCGCTATGGTGCCGCTTTTAAGTCCGATCTCGATGAGATCGCGACCATCGAATCCGACCGCATCGAGGCCCTGAACCCAGCCGAGCAGCGTCGCGAACAGATTAGGCTCGCCGGCCGAGGGTTCCGGGGCGCGTACAGCGCCGCCGCCCGCCATGGCGGGAGCCATTCGAATCCGGTCCGCCCCAGCGTCCGCGGCGGCGATCGGGCGGGCGCTGGCCCCGGCAAAGACCGTCAGTTGGCCGTCGCGCTCGATGCGCACCGCCATCTCCGCTCCGATCAGGCTGACGCGTTCGGCGCGCAGGCTGCCGGTCAGCAGGCTGCCACTGGCAATGCCGACCTCCGCCTTCGGGGCGCTCGCCACCACGGTGCGGTCGGCATCGCGAACCACGATATTCTGCAGGCGCAACGCAGCGCGGCCATCCTCGTCGCGCTCCAGCACAGTGCCGCCCACCTCGACGCGGTAGCGCCCGCCGAGCCGCTCCTGCAGGGCGGAGCTGAGCCACGGCGTGGCCAGGTCGAACGCAAGCGGTCCGCTGGCAAGCCGCCACCAGAGCGCCCCGCACGCGACGCCGACGACGGTGGCGACAACCCCCAATCCGATGGCGAATTTGCGCAGACCCGACCACCGGCCGCCGGTTAGGAGGTCCAGCAATTCGGGCTCATGCCGGCGGCGAGAACCGGCAATGCGCAACGCAAGCGCGCGCGCCTGAAGGTGGAGCCGGGCCCAAACATCCCCGAGCGCCACAAGGGCGGTTCTAGCGGCTGATTTCGTCATGCCCTCTCGGGCGTCCCCTGAACGGGCGCCGGGGCCCGGCGCCGGCACCGCATTCCCTCGTCGGCGGGGGTGACACGAGCTGCCGCCGACATGCCAGAGCCTCGCCGTATATGATGCAAATACAATGGCCTGTGGAAAGCGTCGAAAGGAAGGCATATGGCTGTGGAGATTGACCTAGGCACGCCGGCACCGCCGTTCTCGCTGCCCCGCGATGGGGGCGGGACCAGCTCGCTTGCCGACTTCCGCGGCAAGAAGCTCGTCCTCTACTTCTACCCCCGAGCCGATACGCCGGGATGCACCCGTGAGGCCGAAACGTTCTCGGCGCTGCGAAAACACTTCGAGGCCGCCGGTGCCCTGATCCTGGGGGTCTCGGCGGACCCGGTCAAGGCTCAGGAAGCCTTCAAGAAAAAGTACGGCTTGACCATCCCGCTCGCCTCGGACGAGAGGCATGAAATGCTTCAGAACTATGGGGTCTGGGCGGAGAAATCGATGTACGGACGCCGTTTCATGGGCATCACGCGGACGACGTTCCTGATCGATTCCGAGGGCCGCATCGCGCGCATCTGGCGCAGGGTCAAGGTCGAGGGACACGCGGATCAGGTGCTGGCCGCCGCCAAGGCCTTGTAGGCGGCCCCACCCCTTTGCCCGGAGCGACCCTGCTCGGCGCGGAATATTTGCCTGCAAGGAAGCCCGGATTGCGACAATTTGCTGAAAATTAACCATGGATGGTTGAAAAACGCCGCGTTCTGCTTCGGCCCGATGGGCAGCGGGAGCGTCGATGTCGTACCAGTCCAGTCAGCGCCGACATGCCGCCGGCCGATCCGGTGGCGAGCATGAGAACGGCGCCCGCAAGCAAGCTCATTCCCGTTCGGCCAAGACGCCACGCGATTACACGCTGACCCATGCCGGCCGCCAGGTGCGCATCGGTCCGATCGCGTTCTGGCTTTCGGTCTCCGGCCTGCTGGTGATGGCGCTCTGGTCGGCGGGCACCGCCACCTATTTCGCGTTTCGCGACGACCTGCTCACGCGCCTGATCGCCCGCCAGGCCGAGATGCAGCACGCCTACGAGGATCGCATCACCGAGCTGCGCGGCCAGGTCGACCGTCTCACCAGCCGCCAGCTGCTGGACCAGGAGCAGGTCGAGCAGAGGATCGGCCAGCTGACGCGGCGGCAATCGACCCTGGAGTCGCGCGCTGCGGCCATCAACGGCCTGCCCGATCTGGCGCCGACAGGATCGACCAAGCCTGCGCGCTCGACGCTCGCACGGCCCGATAGCGCCGGTTCATCCTCGGCAAAGCCATCGCCCATCAACGACACGATCATCCTCGCGCCGCCCTCGGAACGCGATGCCGGGTTGGAATCCCGACCGGCCGCCGGTGGCTCCGCCCGCCCTTCCGCCGGCCGCAAGGCCAACGGGATCGAAGCATCGCTCGCGTGGCTGCAGGATTCGCTCGACCGGGTCGAATCCCGTCAAAGCGCAAGCTTGCTGGCGATCGAGGAAACCTACGACGCCAAGGTCCGCCGCATGCGCGGCGTCTTGACCGACCTCGGCATGGACCCCGGCAAGGCCGCGGCCGCCGCGCCTGCAGGCGCCATCGGCGGCCCCTACGTTCCCGCCAATGCCGGCGGCTTCGAGCGCCAGATCTATCGCATTCAGCTCGCCCGTGGCCACATGGACCGCCTCAATCGCACCCTGCTGGCGGTGCCGGTGCGCAAGCCGCTCGCCGGCGAAATAGAGACCAGTTCCGGCTTCGGCGTCAGGCTTGACCCGTTCATCCGTGCCCCGGCGATGCACACCGGTCTGGACTTCCGCGGCGCAACCGGCGAGCCGGTGCGCGCAACGGCGGCCGGCAAGGTCGTGACCGCCGGCTGGAACGGCGGCTACGGGCGCCTGATCGAGATCGACCACGGCAACGGGTTTTCCACCCGCTACGGCCATCTTTCGGAGATTCTCGTTTCCGAGGATCAGCTCATAAAGCCGGGCCAGCTCATCGGCCGCGTCGGTTCGACCGGCCGCTCCACCGGCCCGCATCTGCACTACGAGACGCGCATCGACGGAGACGCTGTCGACCCGCACAAGTTCCTGCGCGCCGGCCTGCGCCTCGGCGAGAAATCCTGATCGTGGGGTAGGGTGGGCAAAGCGGCCGCGAAGCGGCGCGTGCCCACCATTGAGGACGCTGAAAATCGGCGTGGGCACGGCGCGCAAGCGCTTAGCCTTCGCCCACCCTACATTCCGTTTCCAGGCAGGCGCGTCGCTTGGCTCGCCGCGAGCTGCCAGCGGCCGCCGGTCTTTACGTAGACCGATAACCAGCGGAAATTGTCGCTGCGGTTTTCCGCCTTGTTGTGGATGGGACTTTTTCCCGTGACGACGATGGTGTGGTCGCCGAACACGCGGTAGTTGAGGTCGTCGACCGGCGCGGTCTCGATCACCGGATCGCCGGCGAGCGCGGAGACGATGCGGGTGTCCTTGCCGTCGATGCGCCCGGAGCCATGGGTATGCGTGAAGCTGTCCGCATACATCGCCCGCAGCAAGGCTGCATCCTTGCGCTCGATCGCGCGCTTGAGCTCCTCCCGCGATGCTTCGACCTCATGGGCCGCCGCCTGGTCTTCGTCCTTGACCCCGGGAGGATGCGCGACGACCGGCCCCGCGATCAGCAGCGCGAGCGCGACAATGACAGGGCGGACGATAGCCATCTCGACGCTTGCGCTCCTTCCGCGCGGCGGCCGCGGCATCCCGACACGCGAGCCTCGCGCCGAACACCGGGATTGTCTACTCGGCTGCGCTGTGGATGGCCGCGAGCACTCGACCAAAGTTTACCGGATGCGTCTTGACAGCGTCCGCCGAGAGTCGGACCCTTGCGGTGGCTCTCGACCACGAGAGCACGGTGCCGGATGGCAAACATTTCGGCATCGCTCCACGCAACAACCGTGGAGGTGAAATTGACGCCACCGACGCAGACTGCCGCCTAGACCGCTGCGGCACACGTTCAGGCTGCAGCGTAGCGGGTCAGACGCGGACGACACGCCGGGAGCGGCTGCTCTGGGGCCGCATCAGTAAGGCATGGCCCCGCACTAAGCCGTCCCGGCGTTGCTTTTCTCCGGCATTTTTCTCAGCCCACGCGCCTACGCCGCTGCGAGTTCCTTGTCCTTGGCCTCGGCGCGCTGCAGCGCCGGGCGCGCGGCGAGTCGCGCCGCGTAGGCCACGAACTCGGGCCGTTGCGGCAGGAGCTTGAACGACATGCCCCAGCGCAGCCCGGCCCCGATCACGACGTCGGCGGCGGTGAACTGTTCGCCGAGAATGTAGGGCCCGCCGGCGACCGCTTTCGCCACCACGTCCACGACCGTGTCGAAATCGCCGTAGCCCAGCATGCCGCGCCGCGCTTCCTCCTTGCGCGGGAAGGCGCGGTCGGTCACCGCAGGCTCGACGCAGCTCGGCCCGAAGAACAGCCATTTGAGATAGGGACCGCGGCGCGCATCGCCGACCGGCACGTTCAGCTTCGCTTGCGGAAACTCGTCGGCCAGATAGGCGCAGATCGCTGCCGCCTCGGTGACCACCACGTCGCCGTGCCGGAGCGCCGGAACCTTGCCCATCGGGTTGACGGCGAGGTACTCGGGCGCGCGGTTCTCGCCGCGCTGCATGCTCAACAGATGGATGTCGTAGGGCTCGCCGAGTTCCTCCAGCATCCAGTGCACGATCGAGGAGCGCGAGGGGGCGGCGTGATAGAGCGTCAGCTTGGCCATCGGGTCCCTTTCCTTGTTGTTTGCGCAGGTGCGGCTCGAGCAACGGCCAGTTCGTTTTTCGAAATGTGACTTTCAAGCCACGAACCGCACGGGGAGTTCGTTTTTCGAAATGTGACTTTCCGGCTACAACCGGCCCGGAACGCCGAGTTCGTTTTGCCGAATGTGACCTTCCGGCAACGGCAACCCCCGAGCGCGGCGTTTCAGTTCCTGCCCGGCCGGCGCACTCCAGTTCATTTTGCCAAATGCGACTTTCGGGGCACGGCTTGAGTTCCTTCTGCCAGGAGCGAAAAACCGCTCGATCCCGTTGTCGGACCGGGCTGCACCATGTGGCCCCGTCTCCGAGAACATCATAGCGAACAAAACGAGAACACGCAAGCCCTGTGGGCCCTGAAAAACTACTCCACGTCCTCGACTTCCTTCGGGCCGGTGCCGAACGCCTTCTGCGCCAGCGCCGCTTCCATGAAGCGGTCGAGATCGCCGTCGAGCACCGCGCCGGTGTTCGAGGTCGCGACGCCGGTGCGCAGGTCCTTCACCATCTGATAGGGCTGCAGCACGTAGGAGCGGATCTGGTGGCCCCAGCCGATGTCGGTCTTGGCGGCCTGCTCGGCGATCGCCTTCGCCTCGCGTTTCTTGAGCTCGAACTGGTAGAGCCGCGCGCGGAGCATGTCCCAGGCCTGCGCGCGGTTGCGGTGCTGCGAGCGGTCGTTCTGACACACCACCACGATGTTGGTCGGGATGTGGGTGAGCCGGATCGCCGACTCGGTCTTGTTGACGTGCTGGCCCCCTGCCCCGCCGGCGCGCATGGTGTCGGTGCGCACGTCGGATTCCTTGATGTCGACCACGATGCGGTCGTCGACCACCGGGTAGACCGTGACGCCGGCGAACGAGGTGTGGCGGCGCGCATTGGAATCGAACGGTGAGATGCGCACCAGCCGGTGCACGCCGTCCTCGGTCTTGAGCCAGCCATAGGCGTTGCGGCCGTTGACTTTGATGGTCGCCGACTTGATGCCGGCCTCCTCGCCCTCGGTCTCTTCCACGTACTCGATCTTGTAGCCGTGCTGCTCGGCCCAGCGCGTGTACATGCGCAAGAGCATATTGGCCCAGTCCTGGCTCTCGGTGCCGCCGGACCCGGCATGGACTTCGAGATAGGAGTCGTTGGCGTCGGCCTCGCCCGAGAGCAGCGCCTCGAGCTCGCGGCGCGCGACCTCGGCGCGCAGCTTCTGCAGCGCCGCTTCGGCTTCGGCGACCGTCTTCTGATCCTTCTCGGCTTCGCCGAGCTCGATCATGGTGAGCTGGTCCTCGAGCTCCTGCTCGATGCGGCCGATGGCGGTGAGCTGGTCTTCGAGCGCGGTGCGCTCCTGCATCACGCGCTGCGCGCGCGCCTGATCGCTCCAGAGGTTGGGGTCCTCGGCCTGCTTGTTCAGGTCGTCGAGCCGCCGGCGCGCCTTGTCGACGTCAAAGATGCCTCCTCAGCAGTCCGATCGACTGCTTGATCGCCTCGACATCGGCTTGCGTCTCCGCGCCCATGACTTCGTTCCATCGACTGAGGTCAGCGCGCCAGCATGTAGCGTCCGGACCGCGCCGGCGCAACCGGCGGCCTACACCAGCGGCCTTCTCGGTCGCATCAGGATCAGGGCGGTGGCCACGAGGTTGAGCGCGATACAGGCCGAAAGAGCCGACCGCATAGCTGCCCGACACATCGCGGACCACGCCGACCAGAACCGGCCCCAGTGAGCTGATCAATTGCCCGACCGCAGTGGAAAGCCCCACCAGCATCCCATAGGAGGCTGCGTCGAACTCGCGCTGCACGATCAGCGGCGGGAAGGTGATGATATTGCCGACCGACAGGCCGTACACGGCGCAGGCCAGGTAGAGTGCGGCGCTGCTCTCGGTCAGCGTCATCACCAGCAGCGCCGCAGCCTGGCTGCGAAGCGACGCCGCGGACGCCAGGCGTTGGTCGAGCCGGTCGACGACGGTGCCGAGGAGGAGCCGGCCGACGACCGCCATGGTGGTCATGATCGCGACCGCGGTGCCGGCTCCGCTGCGGCCCAGGCTCGGCGACAGGAACGCGACCTGGTGCACGATGAAGCCGACCTGCGATGTGAACGCGAGCGCGAACGGAGCGGTCACGCTCCAGAACCGCCAGCTGAGCATCGCCGCGCCTCTGGTCCACTGCGGGACGGTTTCGAGGGTCGCCTGTTGGTGCGGCCCGTCTGCCGCCGGCAGCTGGCCGGGGCCTGGCCGATCGACCCAGGCGAGAACGAGCGGCACCAGCACGGCCGTCATGACGAGCGGTCGCGATCAGCATCGCCGTCGCAAATCCCCACCACTCGATCAGATGGATCAGTGCCGGCGCGATCAGGATTCCGCTGCAGCTCGCGCCGTTGAGCGCGAGGCTGATGCGCGAGTCCGCGTTTGCGCGTGAACCACAGGCCGAGCAGGTTGGCGATCGCGACGACGCCGAGCGCGGCCCAGCTGAACGACTGCAGCACGTAGATCGCATAGAGCTGCCACGGCGCGGTGATCGTGCGGGAGCAGCAGTGCCGAGACCCCGAGCGTGGCCGTGCCCGCGAGGACGAGGCCCCGTAGCCCCATGAGCCTGATCGCATCGGCGACGAACGACAGCAGCGCCGCGGTCACGAGCGAGCTCACCGTGCTCGCGCCGGCGATCAGCGCAGTCGACCAGCCGTGCTGGCGCTGCAGCTCCGCCAGGAAGACGCTGTGACCGTAGAAGCCAAAGCCCCAGCAGAACAGCGCCATCGCGAAGCAGACGGCGACCACCCGCCAGCCGGGATAGCGCGGCGAGGATTCGTTCGTCGCGCGCTCATATCCGCAGGTATTCGACGATGACCGGTCTGCACCGATCAAGGCCGGGCGACATAGCCGCCGGCCATGCCACGTCTTGCCTGTCGCGCCAGAAAAGCAGCAGATCGCTCGGCCGCCCGGCACAAGGCCGGCAGTGACGGGTCAGCATCGACGCCGCTGGTATCAATACGCCCGCCGCAGGATCACGCCGCCGGCACCGCGCGGCCAGTAGCAGCGAAAGGCGATGTAGTCGCCGTAGCGCGCCCGCACGCTGGTGATTCGGTGGATCTTGTCGTGGAGGCCGCAGTGCTGCGCGGCGAGCTGGTGCCGCAGCCTGTGCGTTTCCGGGGACCAGGCGATGATGCCGCCGGTGTCGTTGCCCTGGAACGGCGCCACATGCGCGCGCGCGGCGGAGCCCGACAGCGCGCCGACGCCGATCACCGCCAGAGCAAGCAGCTTCGATCGCATCAAAAAGACCTCGCGGACGAAGGCGTCGCGCGACCTTAGAGCGGCGATGCTGGAAATGAAAGTGGAGCGGGCCCGCGAAAGGGCGCGCAATCGATCGCCGTCAACCGCTGTTGTACGGGCGCAACGATCAATACAGCCCGCCGGTGCCCGAGCGGATCGCCCGGTCCGCGTCCGGCGACACCGACCACGGCGCGCGTACGTCCCATGGCGGGCGGCCTTCACCCTCCACGGTTCCGGCGACCGAATATCCGTCGGGCGGCGCCGTGCCCGGCTTGAAGGCTTCGAGGATCACCTTGCCGTCGCCCGGTCCGGCGCGCGTGCCGGACTTCGAGTCGACGCGGATGAGCTTGATGCCGGGCGGCACGCGGAACGGCACCGCCGGCTTGTCGGCAAGCGCCATCTTCATGAAGTCGCGCACGATCGGCGCGGCGAGATGCCCGCCGGTCGCGGCGCTCGACGTGCCGAGCGTGCGCGGCTTGTCGTAACCGATATAGACGCCGACCGCGAGATCGGCGGTGTAGCCGACGAACCAGGCATCCTTCCAGTCGTTGGTGGTGCCGGTCTTTCCGGCCACCGGCTTGCCGACCTCGCGCAAGGTCGTGGCAGTGCCGCGCTGGACCACGCCCTCCATCATCGAGGTGACCTGGTAGGCCGTCATCGGGTCGAGCACCTGCTCGCGCCGGTCGACCAGCGTCGGCTCCGGCTGATCGCGCCACCGCTCGGCGTCGCAGCCGCGGCATTCGCGCTGGTCGTGCTTGAAGATCGTATGGCCGTAACGGTCCTGGATGCGGTCGATCAGCGTCGGCTTGATGCGCTTGCCGCCGTTGGCGAACATCGAATAGGCCGCCGTCATCTTCAGCACGGTGGTCTCGCCGGCGCCGAGCGCGAACGACAGATAGGGCGGCAGATCGTCATAGACGCCGAAGCGCCGGGCATAGTCGACGATCAGCGGCATGCCGACGTCCTGCGCCAATCGCACCGTCATGGCGTTCTTCGACTGCTCGATCCCGAAGCGCAGGGTCTGCGGCCCGTAGAATTTCTGCGAGTAGTTTTCCGGCCGCCAGATGCCGGCGCCGGGCCCCTGGTCGATCTCGATCGGCGCGTCCAGCACGATGGTCGAGGGCGTGTAGCCGTTGTCGAGCGCGGTCGCGTAGACGAACGGCTTGAACGAGGAGCCCGGCTGGCGCAGCGCCTGCGTGGCCCGATTGAACTGGCTCTGGTCGTACGAGAAGCCGCCGACCAGTGCGAATACGCGGCCGGTCCACGGATCCATGACGGCGATGGCGCCGGACACGTCGGGCACCTGACGGAGCCGGAACAGGTTGCCGGCCGCCGGCTCGGTGTCCTCTTCGCGATCGGAGGTGCTGCCGCCGCTTGGTGTCCTTCTTGGGCTCGCGCTCGAGCGGCTCGACGTAGATCACGTCGCCCGGCTCGACCACCTGCGAGACCTTGGTCGGCGCGCGGAAGCGCGTCGGTCCGCTCGCCGCCTTCGCCCACTTCACGCCGTCGAGCGGAAGGATGCCGACGTGGCGCTCCTTCGACACCGCGCCGCGCCGCCGATCTCGCGCCCGGGCTGCAGGCCGATGCGCGCCGACTGCTCGCTCGACCTCCAGCACCACCGCGAGCCGCCAGGGAATGTCGTTGAGCGCCTTCACCTCGGCGAGCTTGACGCCCCAGTCGCCGCTCACGTCGATCTTGGCGACGGCGCCGCGCCAGCCCTGGTTTTCGTCGTAGCGCACGAGTCCGTCGGCGAGCGCCTTGCGCGCGATCAGCTGCATCTTGGGATCGAGCGTCGCGCGCACCGAGAGGCCGCCTTCGTACAGCTTCTTCTCGCCGTAGCGCTCGTAGACTTCGCGGCGGACTTCCTCGGCGAAATACTCGGCCGCGAACATGTGCGAGCCGGTCGGGCGCGGGGTGACGTTGAGCGGCTCCTTCTTGGCCGCCTCCGCCTCCGCCGCCTTGATGTAGCCGTTCTCGACCATGCGATCGATCACGTAGTTGCGCCGCTCGATCGCGCGCTCGCGCTGGCGGAACGGATGCAGCGTGCTCGGCGCCTTCGGCAGCGCGGCGAGATAGGCGGCTTCCGCGATCGACAGCTCGTGCACCGACTTGTCGTAGTAGATCAGCGAGGCCGCGGCGATGCCGTAGGCGCCGAGGCCGAGATAGATCTCGTTGAGATAGAGCTCGAGGATCTTGTCCTTGGAGTAGGCGCGCTCGATCCGCAGCGCGAGCAGCGCTTCCTTGATCTTGCGGTCGAGCGAGACCTCGTTGGTCAGCAGGAAGTTCTTGGCGACCTGCTGCGTGATCGTGGAAGCGCCCTGCGGCCGGCGACTCGAGCCCATGTTCTGCAGGTAGATCGCAGCCGGCGCGCCCGATGCCGACGAAGTCGAGGCCGCCATGCTCGTAGAAATTCTTGTCCTCGGCCGCGAGGAACGCGTTGATCACCAGCTTCGGCACCGCCTGGATCGGGATGTATAGAGCCGGCGCTCGCGGGCGTACTCGGCGACCAGCGAGCCGTCGGTCGCGTGCACGCGCGTCATCACCGGCGGCTCGTAGTCCTGCAGCTGCGAATAGTCCGGCAGGTCCTTGGAGAAATGCCACATCAGGCCGGCGGTCGCCGACCACGCCGACCAGGAACACCACGGTCCCGACCGCGAAGATCCAGCCGAAGAACCGCAGCAGCAGCCTCATTGCGGTCGTCTCGCCGCGCCTTCAAAGCCTTGCCGCGACGCATCGGCACCATCCTATTGGCTGGTCGCGCCGTTTTATGGTCAAACTGAGGCCGGATCGCGCCGGCGCGACCTTGGCGTCCCCTGGCCAGCGTCAGGCGAGTGCTCGCTGCAGCCGCCCGGTGACCGTTCGTCGACCGCGTTTTCACGGTGCAAACTGAGGGTCCACAGGGTCTGCGGCCGCGCTGCGCCGCTGCGAGACGCGTGCCGACACGGGACGCGCGCGATCAATCCTGACTCGGGCACCGGCCGTCCCCCCTGCGATCCGGGTGGCGAAGAAGCCGTTGACCGCCTGCACGATCGAATCGGTCGCGCGCGTTGACGCCAGGCCTCCGAGGTCATGAGCTTGAGATCGTGCGGGCTCGACACGTAGCCGAGTTCCACCAGCACCGAGGGCACGTCCGGCGCCTTGAGCACCTTGAAGCCGGCCGATTTCAGCGGATGCTTGTGCAGCCGGGCCGCCGTCTTCAGCTCGCCCACCAGCGTGCGGGCGAACTGCGCCGAGAAGGTCTTGGTCTCGCGCTGGGCGAGGTCGATCAGGATGTCGGCGACCTCGTCGGGCTCGGCGGACAGATCGACGCCGGCGATCACGTCGGCCTTGTTCTCCGCCTCGGCGAGCCGCGCCGCTTCGGTGTCGGATGCGGTTTCCGAAACCGTATAGACGTCGCCCCGCGGGTATCGGCGTCGCGCCGCGGCCCAAGGCGTCGGCGTGGATCGAGATGAACAGCGCCGCCTTGTTGGCGCGCGCGATGCGCACACGCTCGGAAAGCGATCACGAAGCTGTCGTCGGAGCGCGTCATGACGACCCGGTACTTGCCCGATCTTCTCCAGCTTTTCGCGCAGCTGATGGGCGAACTCGAGCACGATCGCCTTCTCGGTCTCTCCCGCTGCGGCCGTGGTGCCGGTGTCGAGGCCGCCATGGCCCGGATCGAGCACGATCACCGGCCGGCCGTCGGCGGGCGCGCCCGCCGCCGGCTCGCGATCGCTCTTGCGGCGGCTCCGGCTGGCGCCGCGGCTTGTTCTCGAGCGCGAGGTTGCGCAGGAAGGTCTCGCGATCGACCGCCACGAGGTCGAGCACCAGCCGCGCCGGCTGGCCGTCGATCGGATCGAGCACGAACGCCTTGTCGATGCGCACCGGCCCGGTCGCGTCGAGCACGATCCGCGAGCCGCCCGGCATGACCAGGCCGAACCGGAACGCCTTGACCAGCCCGCGTCCGTTCTCGCCGGCCTTGCCGGGCAGTTGGAAGGCGACCTGCGGCAGGTCGACCACCACGCGATAGGGGTCCGCGAGCGTGAAGGCGGCGAGCTCGATGGCACGCGAGAGGTCGAGGATGAACCGGGTCCGCGTCCCGTCGCCGCCCAGGCGGGCGTCGGTCGCGACCGCTGCGTCCTCGACCGGAACCGTCGCGGCGCGACCGTTGCCGCGATCCGGGGCGCCGACGGCCGGCGACCCGCCGCCAGAACCGCGCCGCCGAGAGCGGCCAGAAGCCAGCAGATGCCTGCACCGCGCACCGGACTTAATCCTCCGCTGGCCCGCATTCTGGATAGGGCGGCCGTGGTTAATCCGCGCTTAAAGATAGCTAACGCCGTGACCTGCGGTAAAGCTCCGATGGAATCGTGGAAATTCCTTTCGCGCCCCCCCGCTCGGGCCCCGCGAATCAGATAGCAAGGCTCTGGCGATACCGCACGGAGCAGGCGCACCGGATGACCAGACGGAGCAAAGCCGAGCTAGCGGCGCTCGCGCGCACGACCGTCGAGAAGATCGGCTCCGACATCCACCGCGGCGGATCGGTCGCGTATGCGCAGCTCATTGCGTCGGAGCTCTACGAAACCCTTCGGCTCGAGCTGACCGAGACGCCGCCGAGCGAGCCGGGCAGGCGCGGGCTGCTCGCCGCGGCGGCCGATCAATGCCGCCGGTCGGCCGACGCGCGGCTGCCGGCGGAGCGGCGGCTTGCCGAGTTGCAGGCCGTGCTCGCGCTGCTCGAAACCGGCCCGCGCCCGCGCGTGATCGAAAACGCCGCCGCGCCGGCTGCGGCCGCAACGCTCAGGCTCTTCCGCGTGATCGAGGGCGGCCTCTCGCGCGCCGGGTAGCTTCAAACCCGCGCGCCCGAAGGGAGAGGTCGACCGTGCGAGCAACGCGAAGCGCGGGCGGGTGAAGGGTTACGACCTCGCCGGCAAAGCACAACGCCCCCTCGCCCGGACTGCGTGCTGACGCGCGCAATCCGACCCCGGATTCAAGTCCGGGCAGGCCCTCTCCAGCAGGACGAGGTGGGCGTGGACGCCGACCACTACCCCGCGCGGCGCGCCTTCTTCGCCGGCTTGCGGGCGGCAGCGGCGCGCTGCGGCTCGCGCGCTTGCGGCCGCGCCTTCTCGGGCGCCGGCGCCGGCGCCCCGCCGCCCGGCCGCCGCCTTCCTTCTGCAGGCTGCGCTTCAGCGCGTCCATCAGGTTGACGACGTTGGCGGGCGGTGCGGCGGGCGCCTCCGTCGGCACCGGCAGGCCGGCCTGCTTCTTGCTGCAGCATCTCGATGACCGCGATCTCGTAGTGATCGTCGAACGTCGACGGGTCGAACTCGGCGGCCTTGCTGTCGAGGATGTGCTCGGCGAGCTTGAGCATCTCGCCGGCGGACCTTCACGTCCGGTATGTCGTCGAAATAGTCGCCGGCCTCGCGCACCTCGTAGGGGTAGCGCAGCGTGGTGGCCGAGAGGCCCTTGTCCGAACGGCTCGAGCGCGATCACGCGCTCGCGCTTCGACATGCACCACGCGGCCGAGCGCCACCATGCCCTTGCCGCGCATCGCCTCGCGGATCACCGCGAACGCCTCCTGCCCGACCTCGTCGTTCGGGCGCGATGTAGTAGGGCGCTGTCGAGATAGCGCTCGTCGATCTGCTGCGCGCGGCACGAAGCTGTCGATCTCGATCGTGTGCGTTGCTCTCGATCTCGATCGCCTCGATCTCCTCGTCTTCGACCATGCAGGAACTGGTTCTTGCCGACCTCGTAGCCGCGGCCCTTGTCTTCGCGCTCGACCGGCTCGCGCGGTGACGTCGTCGACGAGCTGCTGCCGTAGCCGGTTGCCGGTCTGCTTGTTGACCTGGCGGAACGAGACGCGCTCGGATCCTGACGTCGCCGGGTAGAGCGCGATCGGGCAGGACACGAGCGAGAGCTTGAGGTAGCCCTTCCAGTTCGGACGCGGGGGCATGGAGGTACTCCGAAAACGCGACGATACGACCGTCTATAACTATCTAATCAAAAGGTCGTTTAGGAGTCCTTGCCGGTTGCGGGCTGCGAGAATCTTCGGCTCTCGCGCGCATGATGGAGTTCGTTCGCGCTCCGTTCTTATCGCGAGCAGGTAGTGTCTCAGTTTGATTGTGGCGAGGCCAGTATGGCCTGACGGCGCTCAGTAAGCGCCTTGCGCTTCGTCGGCATCAATCATCGCAACCACGTCAGCCATCGTCATCGCGCTGGCGTGAGCCCGGCCGCAACCGCTGGCGTGGTGCCGTGCGCCTTGTGCTTCCGTATCCAGTTGTAGCAAACGAAATAGAGCGCCAGCGAATGGCAGTGATTCTCGAATTTCTTGCTGAACGCATTTGTCAAGCGCGTGAACCGACGCATCGACATGCGCATGGTGAGGTTCTGGCGCTCGGCAGTAGGACGTGCTGACATGGTCCGGGTCGGGGTTGCCTCGATCGTCTCTTTGTCGCCCGATGCAATCGGCGGGGCTGTAGCGGCCCGGGCGCCGCCGGGTCGCGCCGAAGATGCTTAATCAGCATGGCGTAGTCGACGTCGTCGCCGAACGCTGCGCAACGGCCCTCAAGATAGGCGTTGTGGCCGTCGGTGGTCAGTTGAACGCGATTCGCAAGCCGCGACTGCAGATCGTGCATGAACGGCACGCCCGTGCCGTGCTGACGGTCGCCTGCGCACCACGTCACGATCAGCTTGGAGTCGGCATCGATCGCCGGTCCAGGTCCAGACGTCGCCAGCGCCTTCCGGCGCGGCCTTGGCGTCCTTACGTTCTTGTCCTTCGCATAGGTGAAGCTCCAGATTTCGTCGCACTGAACGCGCTTCGCTTGCGACGTCGCGGACCATCTCATCGTGGAAGGTCGCGCAGACCATGCCGGCGTCAACCAGCAGCTTGGTCACGGTGTTGATCGAGACGCCAGCAACGCGGGAGATCGAACGAAGGGACGAACCCTCAACCAGCATGGTGAGGATTTGGACGCGCTTTTCCAACGGGAAGCTTGTTCATGCCCCGCATGATATGAACTTTTATGCTTAGCGTCAAGCAATATAGTCAGGTTCGTCACCTTCGTCTGCTCGCTCCATTTCCTTAAAGCAGACAGTTGGCGTGCGCCCTCGAAAGTTCCGGGAAAGGCCCTCTCGAATTTCCTTAGAAATTCACCCTTGTCGTCGCACACCTTCATTAGGTTGGTTGCGACGGCTACTTGCTTTTCTAGATGCGGCTGCCCGATGTCCAAGGTCAAAAACTGATGGTTTCTATCCCTCCTTTGCCAATTCTCATCCGGTGGATTTAATTCACCGATATGTTCCTTCACGCCCGGAGGAAGCTGGTCATACACAAGGACATTGGTGAGCTTCCCCGCGTATCGAGGGCCACGCGGCGCACCGTTCTTCATTTCAGAAACGGGCCACTTCCAGCCCCAGAGACGAAACATCTGCCGATAAAATTCTTCTGGAAAACGCTGAGTCCAAGGCAGCAACTCGGCTGAGATGTATGCCGCCAATATCTTCTGTAGTTCGTCGCGATCCCGGAGGGCTTGGTATCCCGTCGCCTCATCAACTAGAGCCGTGATGCCGACTGCTTGTCAGGCCCCTCAGGATCACGGCGGCCGTGCCCGCTATCGCCAACTGTCGTGGCGCGAGCAAGCCTGCATTTCTGGCATCGACCCAAACGTTGCAAATACTAGCGATCAGGTTGGCATCGGTGCCGTAGGCGATGCCGCCCTTGCCGCTGTTCCCAGCCTTCTTGCTCTTGTACAAGGATCTCTTCGGTAGCCCACCGAACCCAAGTTCTTGTCAATAAAGGGCCTTAGTCTCTTTGAGATCATAAAATACGGCAATTGCCCACCCTGGCCGTTAGCCTCTCGGTCGCGCCAGTCTTTGCCGCCGCGTTGGCGTCCGAGCGCCTCTCCAAGCCCGCGCTCCGTGATCACACGCGTTCCGTCGTCCAGCACGGCGCATGGAACGACCCTATCCGCCAAGCGCAGCTCGCCTTCGGCAACTGCTTGCCGGATTTCGTCGGGCAGGGTCCTTTCCCAACGAGCTTTGGCGGCCCGCCGCGCGATCGATTTGCGCTCGTCTGGCGAAAGCTTCTCCGCTCGCGCGCGGTCCACCCCGCGATTGGAAGGTTCGCCCGCCGGCTTTGTCGTCAATCATTAGAGGCCCCTGCTTGCCGTGCAAGGAGCCGTGCTAAAGGATTTTAGAAATAGCAAGCACAAAATAGAACAAAAGCGAACTTGCTTGCTATTTTCCCCACCGCGTTTGAGCCGCCTTCCGCGCGATCTCCTTACGCTTCCTGGCCGACATCCCTCCGCCCGCGCTTTCCCGCCCATGCGGCCCAACGCGACGGCGGCGGCGTTCTTCCCTCGTCGCGTCGTCAAGTCCTCGATCTCGCCCGTCGCGATCTTGGCGATCATGACGGCGCGGGCGTTCACGTCGGCGGGACGGCGCTCGCCCTTGGGGCCTCTGGGCATAATCCGGTCAGCAGCCTACGGCGGAAGTCACGTAGACGGCGGCGATGCCCTCCCCTTTGGCCCAATCCGTTGCACGCCTGATGGCAGCGGACTGCTCAGCCTCTCCGTAAGGATCGGTGACGTAAAATATTGCCCCTTTGCCGTCGACCATCATGTGCATCATTCCGCGGATGCCCTGAGAGCGATCGAGGTCGACAAGCGCTCGCGGCGTATTCCGCGGGTGTTCGTCGCGCTGGAGCCGGATCACCTCCACCATTGGTGCATCCTCCTTTGGAATTGCCACAGAGTAATGCTTAGCGGTAAGCTTGGCAAGATGCCCATGGTCTCCGATTCACTCAAGCGCCTTATTGACTGCGGCTTCAGGGATGTTGGTGCTTGGGAACTGCATCCCGTCTTCAAGGTGCAGTTCGTAGGCCAAGCCCCGGTGGAGCCGGGCGTATATGCATTCGCTGAAAATGGTGAGGTTCGCTACATTGGTTCCGCTAAACGTGGCATTCGTCGAAGATTTCGAAAGTACACTAACCCGAACAATAAAGGCACCGTTGCGATTCGCATTAGGAGCCACATCGCCAACGCACTCACCTCAAGCTTCGAGGTGAGGACGTTGGCGCTCGTGATCCGGGCTGAGCCGCCAGTGCCCTGGAAAGAACTACCCTTGAACGTTATCGCCGGACTCGAAGAAGGACTTATCCAGGAACTGCGCCCTACTTGGAACCGGAGAGGTCTTGCGGCCCGGTGGGCGCTCGCAGCGCCACAATCAAACTGAGACACTACCCGCGAGCACGAGTGCAGCGGCTGGCACAAACTCTACTGGCGCACCTTTCTCGCCTCGGAGCTTAGCCCTCCTGTCGCGGGTCAGCGTGTATGAAATCAACCCAAAGCCAATAGAGGCCGAGACCGAGCAGGCCGGAACCGGCAACCGCAATGAGACCCTGTCGTCCCACGGCAGTGAAGAGGAAACTCAGGACAAGAAGACCAGCGCCTACGAGCCCAAGCGCACAGATCAGGCACACGACTTTGCGGACCGGTCCCATCACCGCAGTGTGCGCGGGTTGCTTCGTGGGTCAAGCACGCGCGAAGGCAAGCTGAGACACAACCTGCGACAAATGTAGCCTGGATGAGCCCTCATCGGCGCTTGGCGCCGTCCGAGGGCGAAATCCGGGACAAACCTCGCCGCACATGACCCGCATATCGCTACCGCGTGATGATTTCAGGTCGAAGCACCTCGTCGTCATTGCCGGGCTTGACCCGGCAATCCTCTTCGCAACAGTCTTGCAAAGCGGATGGATGCGCGGGTCAAGCCTGGTCAAGCCCGCGCATGACGACTCAACATGAAATCATCACGCTTTAGCGCTCCATGCGGGCTAAGGCTCAATCCTTGTACGGATCGTGCTCGTCTTCGCCCGCCATCAGCACCGCGAACGGCTTGAGCGTGTGCAGGACGCGCACCGTGCCGGCGTGATGCGCCAACACCTCGTCGAGGCGCTTGTAGGCCTCCGGCGCCTCGTCGGCGCCGCCGCCGCGGATGACGATGCCCTGCGCGGCGAGCCGCGCGCGCACCGCCTGGTAGTCGACGAGGCCGCCCACGACGCGCCGGAAGCGCTTGCGCATCCGGCCCTGCGGGTGATCCGGACAGGTGGTGAAGCGTCCGTGCTCCTCGACGCCGGCGGCCTGCCGCTTGGTCATGTACGCTTGCCTGAGCTCGAAGTGCGAACAGTCGCGTTCCGTGCACTCCCACACCGTCGCCGACTTGCCGGCGGCTTGCGTGCGCGACAGCACGCGGCCGGCGCCGTGGACGGTCGAGTAGAGCGCATCGCGCGAGGTCGCGCCCTCGACGCCCTCGATGATCACCGCGGGCTCGCCCATGGTGGCGCCGACGAAGCCGCGCTGGCCCGGGAACGCCGGCGTCGCGCCCTTGCGCACGACCCAGTGGTCGCGCTCGCCGTGGCGCTCGCGCCAGGCGAAATTGTGATGGTTGTGCACGACGTCGGTGATGGTGGCGCCGATGATTCCGCGCACGCGCTCGGTAACCCATTCGCGGCCCGCATAGGCGTAGCGTCCGGCGAGCGTCATCGCCGCGAGATACCGCTGCCCGAGCTCGTCGTCCTGGCGCACGAGCGCGGGCTCGACATCCATGCCGTCCTTGCCGCCCGCGAGCCGGAGGTACTTGGTCGCCGCACTTGTGGCCGAGACCGCGCGAGCCGAAATGGTTGCCGATCCAGACGAACCCCTCCTCGTCCTCGAACAGGTCGACGTAGTGGTTGCCGGACCCCACGGTGCCGAGCTGCGCGGCCGCCAGCTCCTTGAGCTCGCCGACGCCGGCCGCGCGCCAGGCTTCGGCGTCGTCGAGCAGCGGATCCTCGACCCGCTCGGCGTTCTTGCGCCCGACCCCGAACGAGATCGCGCGCGCGATGTCGTCGACGATCGGCCCGATCCGGTCGGCGATCGCCGCCTTGGTGACGTCGAGCCGCGCCGCCATATTGCCGCAGGCGATGTCGAAGCCGACGCCGGAGATCGAGATGTGCTCCGCATAGGCCACGACCCCGCCGACCGGCTGCGCGTAGCCGAGGTGGCCGTCGGCGCACAACACCGCAGCCGTCGCCGAGCCGACCGAGGCGCAGCGCGCCAGCTGCGCGATCGTGCGCGCGTCGTGCTCGCCGAAGATGCGGGTGGTCGGCATGGGGGTTATGTGGCGATGCCGGAAGCGGATTTCAGCGCAGGACACGAAGCGGCGAAACTGTCACTGCGGACCGGCACGCGCGTGGCTAAGGTCAACGCGACGCCGTCGGCAGAAGCGCGACCCCCATCTTCCGCCCCATCACTTCGCTTGCCAACGCCGTCCAGTCCCCCTATTAAGGTCATGCTGACGATCGAAGATTCCGGTTTTGCCGCGTTCGGGCATCCGGCGTGCCTGCCGAGCTCAGGCCCCTCCAGGAGAAGCGGGCCAAAAGGGCGATCCGGCAGGCGGCTCGGTCCGCCCCCGTTCTCGAAGCGCCAACGCGCGCCGTGGACGGCGGACGACCGACAGCGCCCAAGCCCACCGTCATGGACGACCGGACGCGCGCGCCAGGCTCGAAGAGCCGTGGCGCGCGGGATCGTGAGCTAAGGATACCGCGGCAGCAGTTCGCTGTCGCACCGCCCGGGTTCTAGAATTGATGCGCAAGGCGCAAGACCATCGACCGCCTCACCGCCACGGCGAAACCGCAACCCGCGGTCGTGCCTTGGCGGGGGCCAAGACGCGCCCGCGCAGCACCCGATTCCACGCGTTCCCGTACACAGACGGCACGCCGCCGCTTCCGGCGCCCGCGAGCAATCCTGGATTGCCCGCGCGCAGGAGCGCTGCGGTCGGCGCCGAGAAAGCTCAGCAATGGCCAACAAGATGCTTATCGACACCACCCACCCGGAGGAGACCCGGGTGGTGGTCATGCGCGGCAACCGCGTCGAGGAATTCGATTTCGAATCGGCGAGCCGCCGCCAGCTAAGAGGCAACATCTATCTCGCCAAGGTGACCCGGGTCGAACCGTCGCTGCAGGCGGCGTTCGTCGAATACGGCGGCAACCGCCACGGCTTCCTCGCCTTCAGCGAAATCCATCCCGACTACTACCAGATCCCGGTCGCCGACCGGCAGGCGCTGATCGACGAGGAGGAGCGCGCGCAGCGCGAGGCCGACGACGAGGCCGATCGCCGCGCGCGGCGGCCCGACCGCGGGCGCGGACGAGGGGCCGCCCGCCGCGAGGCGACGGTGCAGAGCGAGGCGGTTGCCGCCGAGGAGGCGAACCTCGACCTCGACGAGCCGAGCGGCGACGCGCCAACCGAAGCGCCGGCCGGTGAAGCGGGTGACGAGCCTGCGGCCGCGCCCGTGACGGACGTGGTGGCGGTCGCGACCTCAACCGACTTCGCCGACGCCGAGCCCGGCCCGGATCAGACCATGAGCGAGCTGCCGGCCGACCACGCCGAAATGGCAGAGCATCCGGCGGACGTCGCGGCCGCGCCGGCAACGGACGAGCCGGACGCGCCGCTGGCGCCGGCGGCCGAGTATGCGACCGAGGAGACCCCGCCGCCCGGCCCGGCGCCGGAGACGCGAGGCGAAGGACGGCGGCGACGGCAACGGCGGCGACATCGAGGACGTCGGCGCCGAAGAGGAAGAGGGGGTCGAGTCGGTCGGCGGCGCCGACGCGCTCGAGGAGGCGCATGAGCGCATGCCGCGCTTCCGCCGCCAGTACAAGATCCAGGAAGTGATCAAGCGCCGCCAGGTGATGCTGGTGCAGGTGGTGAAGGAGGAACGCGGCACCAAGGGCGCCGCGCTCACCACCTACCTGTCGCTCGCCGGCCGCTATTCGGTGCTGATGCCGAACACCGCGCGCGGCGGCGGCATCTCCCGCAAGATCACCAGCGCCGAGGACCGCAAGCGGCTCAAGGAGATCGCCGACCGACCTCGAAGTGCCGGAGGGCATGGGCGTGATCCTGCGCACCGCCGGCGCCAACCGCACCAAGGCCGAGGTCAAGCGCGACTTCGAATATCTGCTGCGGATGTGGGAGACCGTGCGCGACCTCACGCTCAAGTCGACCGCGCCGATGCTGGTCTACGAGGAAGGCTCGCTGATCAAGCGCGCCATCCGCGACCTCTACAACAAGGACATCGACGAAGTCATGGTCGCCGGCGACGACGGCTACCGCGAGGCCAAGGACTTCATGCGCATGCTCATGCCGAGCCATGCCAAGAACGTGAAGCCCTACAAGGACGCGCAGCCGCTGCTCACCCGGCTCGGGATCGAGAGCCAGCTCGACGCCATGTTCTCGCCGGTCGTGCAGCTGCGCTCCGGCGGCTACATCGTGATCAACCAGGCCGAGGCGCTGGTCGCGATCGACGTCAATTCGGGGCGCGCGACGCGCGAGCACCACATCGAGGACACCGCGCTCAAGACCAATATGGAGGCGGCCGAGGAGATCTCCCGCCAGCTGCGGCTGCGCGACCTCGCCGGCCTGATCGTCATCGATTTCATCGACATGGACGAGAAGCGCAACAACCGGTCGGTCGAGCGCAAGCTCAAGGAGTGCCTCAAGCACGACCGCGCGCGCATCCAGGTCGGCCGCATCTCGCATTTCGGCCTGCTCGAAATGTCGCGCCAGCGCATCCGCACCAGCGTGCTGGAAAGCTCGACCGAGAAGTGCTCGCATTGCGGCGGCACCGGCCATGTGCGCTCGGTCGCCTCGGTGACGCTGCAACTCCTGCGCTCGCTCGAAGAGACGCTGCTCAAGGGCGCGACCCACAACGTGATCGTGCGCACGCGCTCCGACATCGCGCTCTACGTGCTCAACCACAAGCGCGCGCACTCTGCGCGAGCTCGAGACCCGCTTCCGCATTGCGATCACGGTCAATGCCGACGCCACGATCAACGGGCAGAAGCCGTATCGCGATCGAGCGCGGCGAGCAGGTGCACAGCGTCGAGGCGGCGCGCGCGATCGCGCTGCAGCAGCCGACGACGGCGGTACCGGAAGCGGACGAGGAGGACGAGGAGGGCGCGGCGGGCGAGGCGCTCGAGGCCGGCGAGGCGGCGACGTCCGAGCCGGCAGGCGAGGCGCGCGCCGAGGCGAGACGCGGGCGAGAACGGTGGCCGTCGCCGCCGGCGTCGGCGCAGGCGCCGGCCAGGCGAGCCGGCCGAGGGCACGGCCGCGCCGACCGAGACCGACGGGCTCGACGATCGAGACGAGGTCGAGCCGGCCGCGCAGCCGGCCGCGTCTGACACCGGCCGCGGCGAATCCGGCACCTTCGACGCCGCCGGCGATGCCGAGCGCCGTCGCCGCCGCCGTGGCCGCCGCGGAGGACGCCGCAACCGGCGCGACCGGCCGGATGACGGCGCGCCTGCCATCGGCGGTGACGCCGCCGTCGCGGACGGCTGGCAGGAATGGGCGCAAGGCCCGCAAGCCGATGCCATCGCGCCGCCGCCGGCTCCCGCGCACGAGGCCAACTTCGAACGCGAGACCGCCGCAGAGAGCGTGCCGGTTCCGGCGCCCGCGCCGAGCCGCCGGCGCCAGAGCCTGGCGCGCGCGCGAGCCCGCGGCCGAGAGCGCCGAGCCATCCGCATCCGAGCCCGAGCCGCAGCGACGCCGGTCGACGGTGCGCGAGCGCGCACCGGTCGTGATCGACGCGAACGCGGCTGAGCCTTATGCGGCACCGGCACCGGCACCGATGCCGGCCGCTGCGCCGCCGCCGGAGCCTGCGCCCGCCGCCATCGCGGCGGCGGAGCCGGCAGACGACAGGCCGCGCCGCTCCGGCTGGTGGTCGAAGCGCGTGCTCGGCAAGGGCTGACGCGGACGGACGGGCCACCAAAACGGGCGTGGTGAGACAGGGGATGCAAAGCCGCTGGAACGACGGCGACGCGCAAACCCTGGTCGATCGCTACGCGCGCGACGGCATCGGCGGCGACCTCGCGCTGCGCGTCTACACGACGCGCCTGCTCGGCCAGGATCCGCGGCTGGTCCTGCACGGCGGCGGCAACACCTCGGTGAAGACGCAAGGCGCGCGACCTCCTCGGCGAGGAGGTCGACGTGCTGTGCGTCAAGGGCTCCGGCTGGGACATGGCGCAGATCGAGCCGGCCGGGCTGCCGGCCGTGCGGCTCGCGGCGCTGCGCAAGCTGCGCGCGCGCGACGCGCTCTCCGACGAGGAGATGGTGCGCATCCAGCGCGCCAACCTGCTCGATCCGATGGCCCCGAACCCGTCGGTCGAGACGCTGCTGCACGCGTTCCTGCCGCACACGTTCGTCGACCACACGCACGCCACCGCGGTGCTTAGCCTCATCGACCAGCCGAACGGCGCCGAGCTGTGCGCCGAGGTCTTCGACGGCCGCATGGGCTTCGTGCCCTACGTCATGCCGGGCTTCGCCCTCGCCAAGAAGGCGGCCGACGTCTACGACGCCGCGCCCGCCGTCGAAGGCTTGATCCTGCACAAGCACGGCATCTTCACCTTCGGGGCGACGGCGCGCGAAGCCTACGAGCGCATGATCGCGATGGTGTCGCGCGCGGAGGCGCGGCTCGCGCGCGGCCGCAAGACCGTTTCGCGGCCGTGCGACTGCCGCAGCGCGATCGCAACTCTCGCCGAGGTCGCGCCGATGGTGCGCGGCGCCTGCAGCCTCGAGGACGAGGCGGTCGAGGGCGCGTGGCGCCGCCTGATCCTCGACTTCCGCGCCGGCGACGCCGTCCTCAATTTCGTCAACGGCGCCGAGCTTGCGCGCTACAGCCAAGCCGGCGTGGTCACGCCCGACCACACGATCCGCACCAAGAACTGGCCGCTGGTCGTGCCGGCGCCGGAGAGCGGCAAGCTCGATGAGTTCGGGCGCGCGGTGCGCGACGCGGTCGAACTTTCGCGGATGCCTACAAGACCTATTTCGCGCGCAACAACGCGCGTTGCGGCGGGGGAAAGCGGATGCTCGATCCGCTGCCCCGCGTGGTCCTGGTGCCGGGGCTCGGCCTGTTCGGCCTCGGCCGCTCGAAAGCCGACGCGCGCGTCGCCGCCGACCTCGCCGAGGCGGCGATCGAGACCATCACGGATGCGGAGGCGATCGGCCGCTTCGAGTCGATCGACGAAGCCGACATGTTCGACGTCGAGTACTGGTCGCTCGAGCAGGCGAAGCTCGGCGAAGGCGCCGGAGAAACCGCTCGCCGGCCAGGTCGCGGTGATCACCGGCGCGGGCGGCGCGATCGGCGCCGCGACCGCGCGCGCGTTCGCCGCCGCCGGCGCCGAGGTGGCGCTGCTCGACGTCGACCTCGCCGCCGCGGAGAAGCGCGCAAAGGAAATCGGCGGCGCGGCGCGCGCGCTCGCCTGCGACGTGCGGGACGCGGCGTCCGTGCGCGCCGCCTTCGACCGCGTGGTGGAGGAATTCGGCGGTGTCGACATCGCGGTGTCGAATGCCGGCGCCGCCTGGCAGGGCCGCATCGGCGAGGTCGACGAGGCGGTGCTGCGCGAGAGCTTCGAGCTCAACTTCTACGGCCACCAGCGCGTCGCGCAGAACGCCGTGCGCGTGATGCTGGCGCAGGCGACCGGCGGCTGCCTCTTGTTCAACGTCTCCAAGCAGGCGGTGAACCCCGGGCCGAACTTCGGCCCCTACGGCCTGCCGAAGGCCGCAACGTTGCTGCTGGTGCGGCAATACGCGCTCGACTACGGCGCAGGACGGCATCCGCGCCAACGGCGTCAATGCCGACCGCATCCGCTCCGGCCTGATGACCGACGCGTTCATCGCGGCGCGCGCGCAAGCGCGCGGCGTGAGCGAAGCCGACTACATGCGCGGCAACCTGCTCGGCCGCGAAGTCACCGCCGACGACGTCGCGCAGGCGTTCCTGGCGCAGGCGCTGGCGCTCAAGACCACCGGCGACGTCACCACCGTCGACGGCGGCAACATCGCGGCGGCGCTGCGGTGACCTGAAATTTCTTGCTTTTTACTGCGTAAGATAATATCTTACGTTGATGAAGACCACGGTTTCCTCGAAAGGTCAGATCGTGCTGCCGGCCGAAATCCGTCGCCAGGACGGCATCGACGCCGGCCAGGAGTTCGATGTCGAGCGGCTCGACCGCGGCGACTATCGGCTCAAACGGCGCTCGGCCCCTCCGAACGAAGGCGTCGTCGCATGGCTGCTCGCCTGCCCCGAGAAGGGGTTCTTCGTTCCGATCGAATCCGAGTCGACTGACGCGCTGTGAGATATCTGGTCGACGCCAATGTTCTCAGCGAGCCGACCAGGCCGGCACCCGCTCCGGAGGTGGTCGAGTGGCTGCGGCGCAACGAGCGCGAAATCGCGGTCGATCCCATCATCCTCGGCGAAGTGAGATTCGGCATTCTTCTGCTGCGCAAGGGAAAGAGGCGGACAAATCTTGAGCGTTGGTTCGACGCCGGCGTTGGGCGGCTTCATTGCCTGCCGTGGGAGGCGGAAACGGGATTGAGATGGGCTCAGCTGCTCGCCGGCCTGCGCGCGGCCGGACGCGCCATGCCGATCAAAGACAGCCTGATCGCCGCCACCGCCCTTGTCCACGATCTGACCGTCGTCACGCGCAACCGCGCCGATTTCGCAAAGGCCGGCGTCGGGATTATCAACCCCTTCGCGATCTGACTTGGCCCAACTGCGCTTGAGCGGATTCCGCTGATGTTGGTCCACGGCGGGTGCCGCATCTTCACCTCTCCCCGTTGGGGAGAGAGCCTGCCCCGGACTTGATCCGGGTCGGATGGCGCGCGTAACCTCGTCGTCATTGCCGGGCTTGACCCGGCAATCCATCATCTTCGCAACAGTCCTGCAAAGCAGATGGATGCGCGGGTCAAGCCAGCGCATGACGACTTAACATGAAACCATCACGCTCGAGATGGACTGAGAGAAAGCAAGATCTATCGCCAAGGTCGGGCAGAGCCATGCTGCGCTTGCTCCGCTCAACCGGCTCTACGAGCTCACGCCGTCTGCCCGCCGCACGAGCTTCCCGCGCCCGGCGGTGCAGCCGAAGCAGTGCCGCGCCGTGACGATCGAGCGGGCGCGCCAGCTCTCCTCGTCGAACGTTGAGATGTGCGGCCCGTCGGGCAGCGCGATCTCGAGATCGAGCATCTGGTTGAAGTCGCAATCGTAGAGCCGCCCGTCCCATCCGACCGACAGCGTGTTGCGGCACATCAGCCCGGCGACCGCCGCCGGGTTGAAGGCCTGGACCAGGCGCTGCATGTAGGTCTCGAGATTGCCGGTCTGCTGCAGCCAGTCGAGAAAGCGCGAGATCGGCATGTTGTTGAGCACGAACAGGCGGTCGAAGGTCACGCCGTGCTCGCGCTGCGAGCGACTGCCCGCCACTCGCGCTCGGCGGTCGCCTGCGAGGCGCCGAGGAATGCGCCGGCCGGGTTCGAGACCAGCGTCAGGCGGCGCGCGGGATCGCCGCGTCCGTAGCCTGCCGCATTGAGCAGCCGCATCGCCTCGATCGACCGGTCGAAGACGCCCTGCCCGCGCTGCGCGTCGGTGTTCGGGCGCCGGTAGTGCGGCAGCGAGGCGACGACCTCCACCTTGCGCTCGGCAAGCCACTCGACCAGCCCGCGCGTTGCGCGGCAGCAGCAGCACCGTCAGATTGCAGCGGTCCATGACGTGCTTGCCGGCGGCGACCGCCGCTTCGACGATGTCGCGAAAGCGCGGATGCAGCTCCGGCGCGCCGCCGGTGATGTCGACCGTGTGGGCGCGCGTGCGGCCGATCGCGGCGATCACCTGCTCGACGATCTCGTCCGACATGATCGGCGTCGGTGCGGTCGGGGCCCGCGTCGACGTGGCAGTGGCGGCAGGTCAGGTTGCAGAGCTTGCCGACGTTGACCTGGAAGATCTCCAGCGCGCCCGGCCGCAGCGCTCCGCTGGTCAGGGTCTCGAACTCGACCCGCTCGCCGTGCCGCTCGAGCGGCACCGCGGCGAGCGCGCGGAGCTGCTCGGCGGTCGACGCGAGCGGCGAAGCGCGCCGGCGCAGCGTCGTCGCCGCACGCGGCGTCGCTGCGGTCGTTGGCGAGATCGTCGGCGACCGTCTCGAGCGTCGCCAAGGCAAGACATCATCTACATCCCCAACTTGCGCACCTGATCGCGCATCTGCATCCCATGCACCAGCGAGGCCCCGCCCCGGATGGCGACGGCGACGTGCAGCGCTTCGGTCATCTGCTCGAAGTCCGCGCCTTTTTGTTGGCAGTCCTGCGTGTAGGCGTCGATGCAGTACGGACACTGCACCGCATGCGCGACCGCGAGCGCGATCAAGCTCTTCTCGCGCGCGGACAGCGCGCCGTCGGCGAAGACGCTGCCGTAGTAGTCGAAGAATTTGTTGCCGAGCTCAGGGCTGACCTCGGCGATCTTGCCGAAATCGGCGAGGTGCTGGGTGTCGTAGTATCCAGGCATTCTTGGCCCTTCCCGTCAGTGTGGTGGCCGTGGGCGAGGTGTGATCGGCCACGATAGCACGCCGTGGCGGCTCACGCGGCTTCAACTTGATTTGATGGGCTCAGACTACCCTCGCCGGCCGGCGCTGGCGCCAGCCACGTGACCCGTTGCGTCAAGGCCATCACCGCCGAGACCACGACGAAGAGCGCCAGCGCACCGACGAGGAGCGCATAGGTGTCGAGCCCGAGCAGGACGTAGAGGAAGGCGAACAGGCTTGCCAGCATGCCGGCGAACGCCAGCGCGGGCTTCGCGCGCCTCGCCACCGCGGCGGTGTAAAGCGACGATTGGATCAGGATCAGGCCGGCGCTGACAACGTATCCTGCCGAATAGCCGATCAGCTCGCTCAGCGAGAGCAGGAGCAACGAGAACAGCGACAGCGACAGGCCCAACACGCCGTACTGCACCACATGGATTTGCAGGCGCGACAGGATCTCGAAGAAAAAATAGGTGGCGAACGACAGCACGACGAGCAAAAGCCCGTACTTGGCCACGCGGTTGATCATCCGATAGATCGGAGTGGCTTCAATGAGGTCGACGCCAATCGTCGGCCCCTTCCACATCGCCGGATCGATGATCGCTCCCGCGGATGAAACGCGGGGAGAACCGAACTCCGCGACTACCCAGCGCGCATCGAACCCCTGCGCCGTCAGGCTGGAGCTCGCCGGGAGCACGTCACCGCCGAAGCTCGGCGTCGTCCAGGACGACCGCACACTGGCGCTCAGCTCCTTCGCGGCCCAGACCACGCCGAAGGAGCCGGTCCCCCGCAAGGTGATGGCCGATTTGAATGCGACCCTGGTCGCGGCCGCTGCAGGCTCCAGCGGCGCGCTTGCCAGAACAACCGACGTGCCCCGGCAATCCGCCTCCTGACGAACCGCTTCCAGGCAGGGCAACCACGGCGTCGCATTTCCGTTGACGGCGATGTGATCCTCCGATCGCAGACCGGTGAAGCCCGTCGCGCTGCCCAGCGCGATGAAACTTTCCCGCCACAGCACCCGGCTCTCCTTGTCGGTGAGAAAATCGCGCAATCGCTCCTCGCCCGGGATGAGGAAAGTGCCCTGCATCTCGACTCTCGCGTCGTACACGATGGCGTGGAACAGGCCGCGCCGGCGCTCTTGCGGATCGAGATTTGCCGCGAGGTCGACGCGGGCGGCGGCGATCTTGAGGTACTGCCGCGGTCGGCCTGAAGGCACGTGGTAGGGCACGACCAGGACCGGAGTTTGGAGCTGCTGCTGCGGCCCCCACGTTCTCGCGAATTCCTTGCGCACCGCATCCTGGCGCGTTTCACGCTCCTCGTTCAGCCCGGAGATGAGGACGCTCGGAACCAGGGTCGCAAGCGCGAGACCGGCAATCAGCCCGATCCTGTGGAGCGATATCGTTGCACCATCCCACGACTTTGCGATTGGCGTGGACGGCACATCGGCCGGCGGTGAAGCGAACTCCGTGTCCGTCATGGTCGTACCTGCTTTGCTCGTTGACGTATTGGATTATGGACTTGCGATGGTGGTCAGGGCGCAGCAGCAAGCGCTTCGGCGCGCAGGCCACCGAAGCGCCGCTCGCGGTGCCGGAAGTCGGCCATCGCGGCATGCAGATCGTCGGCGCAGAAATCCGGCCACATCGTTTCGACGAAGCAGAGCTCGGCGTAGGCCGATTCCCACAGCAGGAAGTCGGACAGCCGCTTCTCGCCGCCGGAGCGGATGAGCAGGTCGACGTCGCCGCCGGTCCCGCAGCCCTGCCAGGCGAGCAGCCGGCCGAACGCATGACCCGACGGAGAGCGGTCCGCCAGCCAACCGGCCGCCGCGTTGGCGATGGCTTGCCGCGCCGAGTAGTCGACCGCGACCTGCACGTGCAGCCGGTCGCCGCCTGCGCAGGCGCGTTCGGCGGCAGCGATCTCGTCGCCGAGCCCGTCCGGCAAGCGGTCGCGCCGGCCGATCACCGTGAGGCGCGTGCGGCTCTCGACCAGGCGCTCCACCTCGGCGCGGAGATAGCGCCGCAGCAACCAAATCAGGCCGCTCACCTCCTGACGCGGCCGGCGCCAGTTGTCGGAGGAGAACGCGAACAGCGTGAGTACGGCGATCCCAAGATCGGGCGCCGCCTCGACGATCCGCCGCATCGCTTCGACGCCCGCCTCGTGCCCGGCGGAGCGCGGCAGGCCGCGGCGGGACGCCCAGCGTCCGTTGCCGTCCATGATGATCGCCACGTGCAAGTTAGCTTGCTTATTTAGAGTACTTTGCATTGCAGAGTCCTAAGGCAAAAAAACAATCAGGCCGGTTTCACCCGCCGGAGCGCGAGCGGCGATGCGCTCGCTTTGGCGGCGCGCGCGGCGTCGCGCACCACCTGTTCCAACACGCTAAGGTATTCGAGGTAGCGCCGGCGTCCCTCCGGCGTGATGCGCAGAAGCGTCTGCGGGCGGTTGTGGTCGTATCCCTTTTCGATGCCGACCAGGCCGGCCTCGTGCAGCACCTGGAGGTGGCGGCTGAGGTTGCCGTCGGTGAGGCCGCACATCTGCTTCAGGTCGCCGAACACCAAGCCCTTCGGATGCGCAACCAGCGAGGTCAGCACGCTCAGGCGCGCCTTTTCGTGGATCACGCGATCCAGTCCGTCGTAGGCGAAGCGCCCCGCCGGCTCGTTCTTGGCGTCAGGCTTCGGCATCGTTCTCTCCGATCCTGCGATAGAGCACGGCCGCGATAAACAATTGCCCGGCCCCGAACGGCACTGCCATCGCCCACGGCGAAAACGCATGACCGCCCGCGAGCGCCAGGTTGGCAAGACCGGCGGCGAGATACCACGCCGCAGCCGCAAAGATCGGCCGCGGCAACGAGCGACAGGAGGCGAAGACGCCGAGGCTGAACAGAAGCTGCCACAGCCCGGGCAGCATCCAGGCGCTTTGCGGCGCAAACCGGTAGATGACGACCGTGAGCAGCGCGCCCGCGACGCCCGCCGGCATGAACGCCTCGATCGCCGCGTAGATCATCTCGTCCGCAAGCCCGCGGTGGATGCGGCGCGTGCGCGCGACCATCTCGATCGCGATCAGAACGATCGAGAGCGTGGCGGTCGCGGTCCACAGGGCGAGATAGCCGAAGACGTCCGACCCCGGATCCGGAAGCCACAGCGCCTGCACCCCGGCGGCGAGCAGCGCCAGCACCCCGGTCGCCGCCACCGTCATCGGCCCGTAGCCACGGAACTCGGTCCCGCGCGCCACCTGGTTGCGGATCGCCGTGATGTCTTCCAGCGCTCGGTTGAGGTCTTGCATACGCGCCCGCCGCACAAGCTTTGTATCGCAAAGTACACTGGGATGCAAATACGGTCAAGGGGGCTGGCCCGGATCGGGTCAAAACACCGCGTTTGAGGTCGAACGTAACGATCCGGGCAAACAGCACCTTGCAGGCCAGCGAGCGAGGCTGCGGCAATCGTCGGCTCTGATTTTAGCGCTGCGGCGGCGGCCCGGTGCGGCCGCAGCGCCTTGTACGCCGTTCGGAGGCGCGGTCACGTCACCGCGATCGGACAGCCGTTCGAGCCGGTCGCGCCCTTGATCGGCGCCGGCGTGAAGGGGTCCGCCTCAAGCCAGGCTGGTTGCCCGATCCCTGCAGTGTCAAATCATTACCGGATTGCGATGGGATTGATGATTGCCTGTACCGCACCGGTGATGCGAGACGGCCCTAGTACGAACAAGAACTCGTAGGCCTTGTCGGCGGCGAGCGGGCCGGTGTTCATATTCTCCAGAATGTAGGTGCCGTTTTTAGGGATCAGCTCCTGGTGAACCGGGAAAATGTCGGGCGTTTCAAACGGGACGACCTCCAAGCCCCACGTGTCGGCACCGACTGCAACCACACCCTTGCTGACCAGATATTTGGCACCATCAACCCCGAGGCCTGGTTCGACCGAAGCGTACCGCTTGTCATCCTTGCCGATTAGGCTCACCCAGCCGGTATGGAAGATTACAACGTCGCCCTGGCGGATCTCGACGCCTTGTTTCTTTGCTACCGCCTCGATCTCGGCGCTGTTGAATGCTGTACCTTCTTTGACCACGTCTGTGACGTAGTGCGCGGCCATGTCGAGCAGGACCCCGCGAGCGACCAGCGGCGGCACCTTCTCGACGCCGAACTTCTTCAGGCCAGTCGGATCCGCGAAATCGGCGACTTTGTTGCCGTTGTAGTAGACGTGGTCGATACCGATGTGGCCGAGGCCATCGAGCTGGCTGCCGACGCCGACCCAGCCGTCGATAATGTCGTCGTTGTAGGTCGTCTTGTTGGGGCCGAGGCCCGAGTTGCCGGCTTGGCCGGGCTGCACGATGGTAATCTTGAACGTGCGTGGCGGGAATGCCGGCGTCTTCGAATTAGTCTCGATGCCCAGGTTATAAGTCTTACCCGTCTTCACGAGCTGGGCGGCCTTCACCACCAACTCGGGGGTGATGTAGTTGGCGGCGCCGATCTCGTCCTTGGGCCCCCATTTGGACTTCGTCCAATCCTGTTGCGCGTCCACAGGTCCCGTCGTCCATGCGAAAGCAAGTGCGGCAATGATGAAGCCATATCGCATTGGTGTCTCCTCTCGTTTTGCGGGGTCCATACTGCTCTTTCGTTGGAGGCGTTGTCCATGGCAGCGGTCCATCGAGATGGCCCTGGTAACGCGAACGCAAGATCTCATTCTATCGCTAGCATAGCGCAAGCAGCCCCCGGCATTGCCGCGGCACAGGATGGCTTTCGCATGAAGCTCAGCCCGCCCTCCTGATTACTGATTTACCGACTGCTGATTACTGGCGTGCGCGCCGCTCCGCCGGCCGCAGCGCGAATTCGCGCAGATGTCCGAGTCGCAGCGCCTCGACGGTCACTGCGCGGTCGATGCGCTCGGCGTTGAGCAGCCGGATCAGGTCGTCGACGCCGGTGACCGGCGCTCCGTCAAGGCGCACGATGATGTCGTGCGACATCAAGCCCGCCACGGCCGCGGGCGCGGCCGGCTCGGCCGCGGTGATCATGGCGCCGGACGCGTTGTCGATGCCGGCGAAGTGCGCGTGCCGGCGCGGGACCGGCGCGGTCTGGGCCGCGACCCCGATATAGGCGCGGCGCACGCGGCCGTGCTGCAACAATTCGCCGAGCACGAAGCTCGCCGTGTTGCTCGCGACCGCAAAGCAGATGCCCTGCGCGCCCATGATCACCGCGGTGTTGATGCCGATGACCTCGCCGCGCGAGGACACCAGCGGCCCGCCCGAGTTGCCGGGATTGAGCGCAGCGTCGGTCTGGATCACGTCTTCGATCAGGCGGCCCGTGCTTGAGCGCAGCGAGCGGCCGAGCGCCGAGATCACGCCCGCCGTCACGGTCGATTCGAACCCGAGCGGGTTGCCGATCGCCACCACCAGCTGGCCCCGCCGCAGCCGCTTGGAATCGCCCAAGCTCGCGGCCGTGAGGTTCCTGGCCGCGTCGGCGCGCAGCAGCGCCAGATCGGTGTCGGCATCCTGCCCCAGCAGGCGCGCCTCCATCGACCGGCCCTCGGCATCGGCGACCCGGATGGCGCGCGCGCCCTCCACCACGTGGCTGTTGGTCAGGATCAACCCGTCGGGCGAGAGCACGACGCCGGAGCCGCTGCCGCCGGCGCGGCCGCCGTTGCCTTGGCCGGCGTGCCGGGTCTCCACCCGCACGACCGCGGGACCGACGCGGTCGGTGACCGCGATCACGGCCCGCGAGTAGGCGTCGAATAGCCCGGCGTCGTCGTCATCGCGGGCCGGCCGTGCCGCCGGCAGCTCGGCATCGTCAGTCGGAGATGGAAAGGAAACGGAGGTGAGATCGAGCATGGTCTGGAACCGCTTTGAGTGGCGGCTCTATGTAGGGATGCTCATGCGCACGTCAAAGCGGGGCAGGCTTCAGCCATCCGCCGATGCGTTCGACCGCCTCATGCATCTCGGCGGCGGAGCCGGCGTAGCAGAAGCGGATCGAATGGCGGCCGTGCACGGGGTCGAAATCGACGCCCGGGGTGGCGGCGACGCCCGCCTGTTCGAGCATCCGCTTGGCGAAATCGAGGCTGTCGTCGCTGAAGCGCGAGACGTCGGCGTAGAGGTAGAACGCGCCGTCGACCGGCAAGATCCTGTCGAAGCCGGCGGCCGGCAGACCGGTGAGCAGGATGCGCCGGTTCTCCTCGTAGCCGTGCTTGACCTCCTCCATTTCGGCGCGGCCGTCGAACGCGGCCTCGGCCGCGATCTGCGACAGCGTCGGCACCGAGATCGCGAGATTCTGCTGCAGCCGCTCGACCGGCCGCACCAGCTCCTCCGGGACCACCATCCAGCCGACGCGCCAGCCGGTCATGCAGAAATACTTCGAGAACGAGTTGATCACGACCGCGCGGTCGGTGAGGCGCACGGCGGTCTCGGCCGCAAACGCATAGTCGAGGCCGTGATAGATCTCGTCGGAGATGAAGCGGATGCCCTCGCCTTCGGCGGCGCGGATGAGCGCGGCCAGCGCATCCGCGGTCATCATCGTGCCGGTCGGATTGGCGGGGCTGGCGACGATCGCCCCGGCGAGCGGCGTCTTGCGGTGGACCGCAAGCAGCGCCTCGGGCGTGAGCGCCCAGCGCGTCGCCGCAGTGGTCTCGATCAGCACCGGCTCGCACCCGAGCGCGGTCAGGATGTGGCGGTAGGGCGGATAGCCGGGCGAGGCCATGGCGACCCGATCGCCCTGCTCGAACAGTGCCAGAAACGCCAGGATGAAGCCGCCGGACGAGCCGGTGGTCACCACCACCCGGTCGGCGTCGAGGTCGACGCCGTGCGCCTCGCGGTAATGCCGGGCGATGCGCGCCCGCAGCGACGGAATGCCGAGCGCGGTCGTGTAGGCGACACGGCCGGCGGCGAGCGCGGCTCGCGCCGCCTCGCGGGCGGTCGCGGGCGCCGGCGCCACCGGCTGGCCGACCTCCATATGCACGACGCGGCCCCCGGCGGCCTCGATGCGGGCGGCCGCTTCCATCACATCCATCACGATGAACGGCGGCACCTCGCTGCGCTTCGACGGTGCCAGCAGGCGCTTGGCCGCATTGATCAGCATCGTTGACCCTCCCGGCCGGCGGCCGGTGCCGCGCCCCGCTGTTGCCGCATTCACCAGCCTTTAGCTGGAAAGCCCCCGCGTTGCGAGCCGCCCGGTTGCGGTTGTACGTTCGCCGGCACGTTCACGGGGTCGTGTAAGCGCGCCGGCTGGGGGTTTGTTAGATCGAGATGAGCCTGGAGAGAAACCTAGCGTCGATGCGATCATCTCCGACCACAACGCGTGCCCGGCGCGGCGCGGTGCTCGCGCTCGCATCGGCGGTCGCCATCGGCGGGAGCGGACCGGCGCTCGGCCAGCCGGCCAAAGGCACCAAGGGTCTACCGATCATCCGCGATGCCGAGATCGAGCAGCTCCTGCGCGAGTACACGGCGCCGATCCTCAAGGCCGCCGGCCTCGCGCAGCAGAACGTGCAAATAACCATCATCAATGCGCGCCCCTTCAACGCGTTCGTGATGGATGGGCGGCGCATCTTCATCAATGCCGGCGCATTGTTGGATGCCAAGAGCCCGAACGAGATCATCGGCGTGCTCGCCCACGAGACCGGTCATATTGCGGGCGGACACCTCACCAAGCTGCGCAACGAATTGGCCAACGCCCAGACCACGCTGCTCGTGGGCATGCTGCTCGGCGCTGGCGCGATGGTTGCGGGTGCACGCACCGGCGGGCAGACCGGCAGCGGGATCACGCAGGCGGGCGTCGGCGCCCTGACGGCGCAGCCGGAGCTCATCCGACGCTCGCTGCTCAGCTATCAGCGCAGCCAGGAGGAGGCCGCCGATCGCGCCGGAGTGCGCCTGCTGAGCGCCACCGGCCAGTCGGCCAAAGGCATGCACACGACGTTCAAGCGCTTTGCCGAGCAGACGATGTTCATCGCGCAAGGCGTGGACCCGTACACCCAATCGCATCCGATGCCGCGCGACCGGCTGGAGGCGCTCGACCAACTGGCGAAGTCGAGCCCGCATTGGACCAAAACCGATCCACCCGAGCGGCAGCTGCGCCACGAATTGATGCGGGCCAAGCTGGTCGGATTTCTGGAACCGCCTGACGGCGTCGCGCGGCGCTATCCGCAAAGCGACGCCAGCCTTGCGGCGCGCTATGCGCGGGCGATCTCGGCGTATCGCTTCGCCGATCTGCGCAGCGCGATTGCGCAGATCGATAGTCTGATCGAGGCGCAGCCGAGCAATCCCTACTTCCACGAGCTTAAGGGCCAGGCGCTGCTCGAGAACGGCAAGCCGCAGGAGGCGATGGCGCCGCTGCGGCGCGCGCTCGCGCTCGCCCCCGACGCCACGCTCATTCGCGTGCTGCTCGGTCAGGCGCTGGTCGCTACCAACGATCCGAAGCAGGCCGACGAGGCGATCGTCATCCTGCGCACCACGCTCGCGCGCGAGACGGACGTGCCCGACGGGTACCGCTACCTGGCGATGGCGTACGGCCGCAAGGGCGAAAACGCGCAGGCCGATCTCGCGTCCGCGCAGGCCGCCTTCGCGAGTGGCGAGATCAAGACCGCACGCGAGCTCGCTGGCCGCGCGCGCAATCGATTCCCCACCGGCTCGCCCGGATGGGTCAAGGCCGATGACATCTACTCGTTCAAGCCGCCGGCCGCGGCGACGCGACCCAACTAGCGCATGCTGAAAACCCGAAAAGGATATTCGAATGACCCGCCTTCTTCGCCCGCTCGCCGCCGCGGCGGTTGCCATGCTGGTGCTTGCCGGCGCCGACCCCGCGGGCGCCCAAAAGTTTTCCGACGAGCAGCGCCGCGAGATCGGCGCCATCGTGCGCGATTATCTCTTGAAGAACCCCGAGGTGCTGCAGGAGGCGATCGGCGAGCTTGAGAAACGGCAGGCGGTCGCCGAGGCCGACAAGCACAAGGCCGCCATCAGCACGCACCGCGAGGCGCTGTTCAATTCCAAGCGCCAGGTCAACCTCGGCAATCCGCAGGGCGACGTCACGCTGGTGGAGTTCTTCGACTACAATTGCGGTTACTGCAAGCGCGCGCTTGCCGACATGCTTGAACTGCTCAAGAGCGATCAAAAAGTGAAATTCGTGCTGAAGGAATTCCCGGTGCTCGGGCCCGGCTCGGTCGAGGCCGCGCAGGTCGCGGTCGCGGTCAACATGCAGGACAGGACCGGCAAGAAGTATCTCGAATTCCATCAGAAGCTGCTCTCCGGGCGCGGCCAGATCGACAAGGCCAAGGCGCTCGCGGCCGCCAAGGAGGTCGGGCTCGACGTGGCGCGGATCGAAAAGGATCTGCAGGGCCCTGAGGTCAAGGCGACGCTCGAGGAGAGCGTGAAGCTCGCCGAGGCGCTCGGCATCAACGGCACGCCGAGCTACGTGGTCGGGCAGAACGTCATTCCCGGCGCGGTTGGCGCGGCCGCGCTCAAGCAGCACGTCGAGGCGGCGCGGCGATAGCCGTCATTGCCGGGCCTGATGCGCGATCAGGTCCGCACGCCGCGAAACCATAGATGTTGGAAACGAGCCAGCTTAACTGGCGATAGTCCTGCTCGCACCAGCAGCGAGCACGGAACAGGGTCATTGCGTTTGCAAGTTGGTTAAATTTGCAAAAGGATGCGTGAGGAACGCATGCGTACGGTCGGGGGGAACGGCCGAACGGCCCGGCGGCAGCAGGGCCCGGCACGCCGCCATAGGCCGCGGGCGGAGCGCCCGGCCGGGGCCACGGCGATTCCTGGGAGGTATCTCCGATGACCATCACGGCAACCCCAACGAACTGGACGGAAGACGGCACCCTGACGCTTTCGGGGACGACGTTTCAGGACCGTACGCTGTTCGTCAAAACCGACAACGGCAGCGGCGATACCTTTGTGACAGACGGCGTCAACCAGCTGTTTTCCGATCCCGACCGCCCCAACACCATCGACGCCTCGGGGGTTTCGGCCGACATCATCGACCTCACCAAGTTTCAAGTCGACATTCAGGTCAATGACGGTTTTTCCGACGCCATGACATTCATCGGCTCGACGCTGGTGCGGAACAACCTGATCGGTGGCTCCGGCGCGGACTTCCTGACCGGCGGCAACCAGAACGACCAGCTGGATGGGGGCGGCAACGCCGACACGCTCAGCGGCGGCGGCGGCAACGATAACCTGTTGGGCAATTCCGGTAACGACACCATCACCGGCGGCGCCGGCGCCGATACGTTGTCCGGCGGCAACAATGACGACACGTTCGATTATGTCGCCGCCACCGACATCGTTGCCGGCGAAACCGTCAATGGAGGGGCCGATACCGACACGCTGCGTTTCAGCCCGACCGGCACGTTCGACTTCCGACTCGCAACCCTGACCAGCATCGAAAAACTGCAATTCAATGGCGGCGGCGTCGGCGTGGCGGTGTTCGGCTCGAACCAGTTCGGCGCGACCGGCATTTCCGACAACGTCACCATCGTTGGCGACGCCGGTGTGGGCGGTTTGGATCAGTTCCGTGTCAGACTTTCAAGTGCCGGATCGTTCTCCGCCGCCGGCTGGACCTTCGTGAATTGGGACACCGGAAATGAGATTTTGAGCCTGTTCGGCACCAGCGGGGCGGACACGATCACCGGCTCGTCGCAGGACGATCGATTCGCTGGAAGCGGCGGGCTCGACCATTTGATCGGCGGCGATGGCGATGACCTGTTCTTTGTCGACGCTTCAGGTTTCGCCGCCGGCTCGCAGTTTGATGGCGGAGCGGGATCCGACGAGATCAACTTCACCGTCGCCGGGTCTTTCGACCTGTCGGCGGCCACTCTGACCGGCATCGAACGACTGGTGATGTTCAGCAATAGCGGTCTCACCGTTACGCTTGGTGGCGACCAGATCGGCGGCGCCGGGATCGGTCTCCTCAGGGGCAATTTCGGTACGCAGACCCTCGTCGTCAACGCGGTATCATCGAACGTGAACCTTGCTGGCGCTGACGTTCGATGTTTGGAGCAGCCTGGACGTCATCACCATCAACGGTACGGCGGGCGCCGATACGCTCACGGGGTCGAGCCAGAACGACACGTTCATCGGCAGTGCCGGCAGTGATGCGCTCACCGGCGGTGGCGGCGTCGACACTGCGGACTACTCCGGCGCGACGCAGCAGGTCGTCGTCGATCTTCCTGGCCACATCGCGCTCGGCGCCCAGATCGGCACCGACACGCTCATCGGCATCGAGAACGTGACCACCGGCAGCGGCAACGATGCGGTGGCCGGCGACGGCGCCACCAACGTGCTCGACGGCGGCGCCGGCAGCGACACCGTCAGCTACTACGCGGCGTCCTCCGGGGTGGTGCTCGACCTCGCCGCTCAGGTCGGCGTCGACGGCACCAGCACCGACACGCTGCTCAACTTCGAGAACGCCAACGGCACCAGCTTCAACGACGCGATCTCCGGGACTGCGGCCGCCAACGTGCTCAACGGACTGGGCGGGGTGGACACGGTCAGCTACTACCTCGCCGCGCAAGGGGTCATCATCGACCTCGCCGGCAATGTGGCCGTACAGGGCGGAATCATCGATACGCTATTGAACTTCGAGAACGTCAACGCCTCGGCGGGCAATGATGCGGTCTCCGGCAATTCCGGCGCCAACGTCTTGGACGGTCTCGGCGGCATCGACACGATCAGCTACTACGCGTCGGCGCCAAGGTCTCGTGATCGACCTCGCCTTCACGGTGGTGATCGAGGGCGGCGTAACCGACATCGCGCGCAATTTCGAGAACGCGAACGCGACCAGCTTCAACGACGCCGTCGCCGGCAATGCCGGCGCCAATGTGCTCAACGGCCTCGATGGCACCGATACGATCAGCTACTACGCCTCGTCGCAAGGGGTGACGCTCAACCTCGCGGCCGGCACCGGGGTCTCCGGCGGCGTCACCGACACGCTGCTCAACTTCGAGAACGCCAACGGCTCCGGTTTTATCGATGCCATCACCGGCAACGGCGGCGTCAACGTCCTCAACGGCCTCGGTGGCGCCGACACGCTCACCGGCGGTGGCAGCAATGACACCTTCGTGCTCGCTGCCGGCCAGGCCACCGGCGACGCGATCACCGACTTCAACGGCAATGGCGCGGCGGCCGGCGATGGGCTGCGCTTCGTCGGCTTTGGCACCGCGGCGCAGGGCGCGACATTTCTTCAGCTCAATGCCACCCAGTGGCAGATCCACTCCGGCCTCGACGGCCACAACGAGATGGTGACGCTCGTAAATGGCGCAGCGGTCGACTCGAGCGATTTCTTCTTCGTGTGATCCTGGCGGCACGCTAGCAATTTGATGGCTGATCGCGCGGAACAACGGCGCCGCTTCGTCACATCCCCGTTGGGGAGAGGTGAAGAGGCGACGCCGCCGTTGCACCGACATCACCGGCATCCGCTCTAAAACGACGCGCAGGCCGGCTTGATCACGATGCCGACGGATTGCTGCTTGAATCGCCGCTTATAGGCGTCGGCGATCGCGTCCAGATGCTCCTGCTTTTGCGGATCGTCGCGGAACACGATCAGCACGACCTTGCTTGGCTCGCGCACGATCCGGCCGCGCGCGGGATCGCGCCACTGACCGGCGGCATCGAACACCGTGAGGCCGTCCGGAAAGCGCGGGGTGATCTCGCGCGCAAGGAAGCGCGCCCATGCGGCCTCGCTCACGATGCCGCCACCAATCCCGCGGCCGAACAGCAGTTCCGCCGCCAGCATGCTCTGCTGGTTGCCGCGGCACGCGGCAAGCGAGGGGGTCGAGCTGCTGGCCGCCAGCGCGACCACCAGTCCGAGCGCACATGCCATTCTGTGGTTCATCGCAAGCGTCCGCCCGGCGCGGCGTGTAGGATACTGAAAGAATGTGTCCGATTCGACCGGGACGCGCCCACTGCTCGTGCCGGGCGCGCAATGGCTGTTGCGGCCGCTCGCCCGGGCATGACGATTTTAACCCAAATCATCCCGCGTAGGCAGCCTGCATGGCGGAGGAGCACACCTACTCGATCGGCGTCGAAGAGGAATATTTCATCTTCAACGCACGAACGCGACGCGCCATCCCGCGCAGCGACCGGCGGTTCATCGCCAATGCGACCAAGCGCCTCGGCGAGCACGTCGTCCCGGAGATGTTGCAGTCGCAGCTCGAAGTGATGACGCCGCCATGCCAGGACCTGCGCGAGATTCGCGATCATCTCTTGCACTATCGGCATACGCTCTCCGAGCTCGCCCGCACCCGCGGGCTCGGCATCGCGGCGGTCGGAACCTTTCCGCTCGCCTTCTGGCGGGAGCAGGAGCAGACGCCGAAGGCGCGCTACGACGCGATCATGAACGATCTGCAAATGGTCGGCATGCGCAACATGCTGTGCGGCATGCACGTCCACGTCGCGGTCCCCGACCCGGACCGCCGCGTCGAGCTGATGCAACGACTGGTGCCGTTCCTCCCATTGCTCCTTGCGCTGAGCACGTCATCGCCGTTCTGGCAGGGGTTCCGCACCGGCCTCTACGGCTACCGCCTGGCCGCCTATGACGAGCTGCCGCGCACCGGCTTGCCGGAGGCTTTGCGCAACGAGGCCGAATATCAGGAATACGTCGGCGCACTCAAAAATGCCGGCATCGTTCCCGACGCCAGCCACATCTGGTGGGCGGTACGCCCATCCCTGAAGAATCCGACCCTCGAGCTGCGGATTCCGGACAGCTGCACGCGGCTCGACGACGCGGTGGCGATCGCCGCGCTCTATCGTTGCCTGGTGCGCGCGATCGTGCGCGATGCGCTGCGGCACGCGGAGCTCGATCGCATCGGGCGCGCGATCACGGTGGAGAACAAGTGGCGCGCCCAGCGCTACGGCATGGAGGCGATCTTCGTCGAGCCGTTCCGGCGCGAGCCGATCGAAGCGGGCAAGTGGCTGGACGAAATCCGCTCGCGCCTCGACCCCGATATCGCGGCGTTCGATTGCGCGGCCGAGATCGAACATCTCCGGACGATCGTGGCCGGAGGAACCAGCGCGACCGCCCAGCTCGACGTCTATCGCACTAGCCGGGCGGCCGGACGTTCGCGGCCCGCGGCCCTGCGCGACGTCGTCGACTGGGCCGCGCGCCACACGGTGTCGTGACGTCTCGCGTTGCGGCTGCCTTGCCTCCCCCGCACGAGGCATAGGTGACTGCGTCCGTCATTGCGAGGAGCGAAGCGACGAAGCAATCCAGATGTCCTGGATTGCTTCGCCTTCGGCTCGCAATGACGCGCTATTTCGCCAGATAGTTCCGATGCACCCAGCCGCCGTTCGAACGCTGAGTGGCGAAGTAGAGCGTCCCGGCCCCCTCGCGGGTCTCCAGCCGCACGGTCTGGTTCAAATCCTTCTGCGTGGCCTTGCCGGCTTCGGCCGCTTCCAGGAAGGCGAGCACGGCTTCGGCGGCCGGCAACGCGGTCGCCGAGCCGTCTTGCTCGCCGATCGCCTCGGTCACGCTGGCGTTCAACAGCTTCGGCCACATTTTCCTGAACAACCCGTTGGACGGGTAGACGTCGGCGCTGTTGAGCTTGCCGTTGATGGCGAAGACGTAGCCGACGGTCTCGGCATCCTGGTCGCCCGCCGTTTTCAGCGCCTGGATGTAGGCGGCCTGCGTTTCCTTCAGCTTCTGATTTTCGAGCGCCAGCTGCAGGCTGGAGCTCGACACCGGCGCGGCAACCGGCTGGCCGACGCCGCTGGTGAGCTTCATTTGCGTTCGCGCGACGCTGCGCCAGACTTGCTGCTGGCGCTCGCCGGTCTCGGCGGAGGCCGGGCGTGCGCTTCCGGCTGGCGTCGGCGCCGGCGGCGCCTTCATGGCGAGCTTCGCCTCGCGCGAGGGTACCGCGGCATCGGCGGACGAAAACGTCGCCGAAATCTTCCTTGCCGCGCGGCGACCAGCGCCCCTGCTCGACGCAGAACGAGGCCAGCGCAACGCGCCCCGAGCGCGGCGGCAGGATCAGGCTCGCGACCAGCGCCCGATCCTGCTTGCCGCCCTTTACGATGTCGCCGGACTGAACGAAGATCTCCTGGTCCCCGAGATTTTCGATCGAGAGCTCGCTGACGTTGCCGGTTTCATGGACGCGCACGGCGCCCTTGGCCATCGCCTCTTGCAGCGTGAGCGGCACCGGCCCGTCCGCGCTCGGTGCGCGCACGAAGTAGATCGCCAGGTTGCCGTGAACGACCGGATCGGAGACGCGATAACCGGTGGATGCGCCGGCGGGATGCGGAAGGCCGAGCGCCAGCAATGCCGCCGACCATATGGCAAGCGACAGTAACGACCTGCGATGCATGGAAGTCCCCTCCCTTAGGGTCTCCCCCAAGCCGCGCCGATGGTCGCGCGAGTCTTGGGCGGCGTGTGGGAGCGGTGGCGGCGGATTTCCGGCGGCCTTTGGGAGGCGCGGCGGCGGATTTCCGGCGCCGTTCGGAGATGGCGGCGGCGGATTCCCGGCTGATTCGCGGCCGCGCCGGGTGCAACCATGCCGCCGCCATGGTCATCCTGCTGCCACCGTCGCGGGCTGTCGCGGGCTTTTCCTTTCGCCATCCCGTCCCTATAAGGCGCAATGAGTGAGGCGAATGGGCGGCTGCTTGGCCGCTCTCGGCCTGCAGCAGCGGCGGGGTTCATGGCCAAGACCGTCTACGTCCTCAATGGCCCCAATCTGAACCTGCTCGGTACGCGCGAGCCGGAAAAGTATGGACGGGCAACGCTCAAAGATGTCGAGCGACTGTGCCGGAAGCGGGCCAAGCATCATGGGCTTGCGGTCGAGTTCCGCCAGTCGAACCACGAGGGCGTGATCATCGATTCGATCCACGAAGCCGCGGCCAAGAAGGCCGTCGGCATCGTGATCAACCCCGCCGGTTACAGCCACACCTCGATTGCAATTCTCGACGCCATCAAGGCCATCACCCTGCCCGTCATCGAAGTCCACATCAGCAACATCCACGCCCGCGAGAGCTTTCGGCACCACTCCTACGTCTCGCCCGCCGCCAAGGCTGTGCTGTGCGGTTTCGGCGTCGAGGGATATGGGCTTGCCATCGACGGCCTCGCTGCGATGATCGGCACGGCCAAGGCCTGAAGCGTGGAGCACGAAAAAGGACGCCGCATGGCATCAGCGCGTGGCGCGATCGATCAGGGGCTGATCCGCGAGCTTGCCAAGCTGCTCGACGAGACCGGCCTGACCGAAATCGAGGTCGAGCAGAACGGCGTGCGCGTGCGCGTGGGGCGGCAGCCGTCGCCGGCCGCGATGCACTATCCGGCGCCGCAGATAGCTCCCGCACCGACGGTGGTGGTCGCGCCGATCGCGACGCCGGTGCCGGCGACCCATACGGATTTTGCCAAGCACCCGGGCGCCGTGCTCTCGCCGATGGTAGGCACCGCCTATCGCGCGGCCGAGCCCGGCGCCAAGCCCTTCGTCGACATCGGCACCGCCGTCAACGCCGGCGAAACGCTGCTCATCATCGAGGCGATGAAGACGCTCAACCAGATTCCCGCGCCGCGCGCCGGGACCGTACGGCAAATCCTGGTCGAGGACGGTCATCCGGTGGAATTCGGCGAGCCGCTGATGATCGTCGAGTGAGCGAGCGAATGGCGAATGGGAAGTGGCGAATGGCGAATGGCCAGTGTAGTCGAGTGAACAATCTCTTCCATTCGCCATTCGCCATTCGCCATTCGCTGCTCTTTGCCATTCGCCATTCGCCATTCGCCATTCGCCCTGCTTCCCGGCGACCGAATGTTTGAAAAAATCCTCATCGCCAACCGCGGCGAGATCGCGCTCCGCGTGCTGCGCGCCTGCAAGGAGCTCGGCATCGCGACCGTGGCGGTTCACTCCACCGCCGACGCCGACGCCATGCACGTGCGGCTCGCCGACGAGAGCGTGTGCATCGGTCCGCCGCCCGCCAAGGACAGCTACCTCAACATCTACGCCATCCTTGCCGCGTGCGAGATCACCGGCGCCGACGCCGTGCATCCGGGCTACGGCTTCCTGTCGGAGAACGCGCGCTTTGCCGAGATCCTCGAGGAGCACGGCGTGCATTTCATCGGCCCCAAGGCCGAGCACATCTCGCTGATGGGCGACAAGATCGAGGCCAAGCGCACGGCGCGGCGGCTCGGCTTCCCGGTGGTCCCGGGATCGCAGGACGGCGTCGGCTCGGACTCGGAGGCGCTGGGGCTGGCACGCGATATCGGCTTCCCGGTGCTGGTGAAAGCGGCCGCCGGCGGCGGCGGCCGCGGCATGAAGGTGGCGCGCTCGGCCGACGAGTTGCCGGTCGCGCTGGCGACCGCACGCGCGGAGGCGAAAGCGGCCTTCGGCGACGATACGGTCTATCTCGAGAAGTACCTGGAAATGCCGCGCCACATCGAAATCCAGGTGCTCGGCGACGGCAAGGGCAACGTCATCCATCTCGGCGAGCGCGACTGCTCGCTGCAGCGGCGGCATCAGAAGTTATGGGAGGAAGGTCCCTCCCCTGCGTTGAACGCCGCGGGGCGTGACGGGATCGGCGCGCTGGTCGCGAAAGGCTTGAGCGAGCTCGGCTATCTCGGCGCCGGCACCGTCGAGTTCCTGTACGAGGACAGCGCCTTCCACTTCATCGAGATGAATACGCGCATCCAGGTCGAGCATCCGGTAACCGAGATGATCACCGGCATCGACCTCGTCCTGGAGCAGATCCGGGTGGCGGACGGCGCCGAGCTTCCAGCGCCGCAGGATCAGGTCCGTTTCCTCGGCCACGCCATCGAGTGCCGCATCAACGCGGAAAATCCCGTCTCATTCCGGCCGTCGCCAGGCAGGATCGTGCACTACCACACGCCGGGCGGGCTCGGCGTGCGCGTCGATTCTGCCGTCTATCAGGGCTACGCCATTCCGCCGTTCTACGATTCGATGCTCGGCAAGCTGATCGTGCACGGCAAGACCCGCGCCGAATGTCTGATGCGGCTGCGCCGTTCGCTCGACGAGTTCGTGGTCGACGGGGTGGAGACCACGCTGCCGCTGCACCGCGCGCTGGTGCGTCACCAGGACATCATCGACGGCAACTACCACATCCACTGGCTGGAGCGCTTCCTGGCGCAGGGCGGGATGGAGGGATGAACGGATTCCGTTAGGACTCGCTGCAGCGCCGCTTCTTCACCGCTCCCCAGGGGAGAGGTCATCGTCGCGCGTCAGCGCGACGATCCGAGTGAGGGGCGTTGGCTGGCCGCCGAGGTCGTAACTCCGTCACCCGCCCGCGCTTCGCTTCGCTCAGCGGGTCGACCTCTCGCTCCGCGGAGGGTGAAGCGGCGCTGCGGCATGCGATCGTGAATCCGCACGATCGATTCGTTCAAAGTCCAGCCGCGGCAGTCACTCCGGCTGGATGCCGGCGGCCTTGACGATGTCGGCCCACTTCTTGGTCTCGGACACGACGTAGCCGCGCAGTTCGTCGGGCGTGCTGGTGAGCGGCTCGATCCCCGCCTTCAACAGGTTCTCCTCGACCGTTTTATCTTCGACCGCTCGCTTGATGGCGGCGTTGAGCGTGTCGACGATCGGCTTCGGCGTCTTCGCCGGCACGAACGCCGCGAACCAGCCGATCATCTCGTAATTCGCGATGCCTTCCTCGACCATCGTCGGCAGGTCGGGGGCGAGCGGCGAACGCTTGAGGCTTGAGACCCCCAACCCTTTGACCGTGCCGGCACGAATCTGCGGCAGCGTCGTCGACAGGTCGGCAAACACCAGCGAGATCTGCCCACCGAGCAGGTCGGTGACCGCGAGCGGATTGCTGCGGTAAGGGACATGCAGCATGTCGAAGCCGGCGAAAGCTTTCAGCATCTCCCCCGCCATGCGGGCCGAGGTCGAGCCGGCGCCGAACGAGAGCTTGCCGGGATTGGCCTTGCCGTAGGCGATAAGCTCGCGGGCACTGTTCGCCGGCACCGACGGGTGCACCGCCAGCGCCAGAGTGATGTTGCCGAGCCGGGTGATCGGCTCGAAATCCGCGATCGGGTCGTACGGAAGCTTCTTGAACAGGTTTTGGTTGGCGGCGTGGGTCGTGTTGCTGGTGATGAACACCGTATGGCCGTCCGGCGCCGCGCGGGCGACGTTCTGCGCCGCCAGGAAGCCGCTCGCGCCCGCCATGTTTTCGACCACGACCGTCCAGCCATCGGCAGCCGTGAGCTTCGCTCCCAGCACCCGCGCCAGCGTATCGGTGGCACTGCCCGCGGTGAACGGGACGACGAATTTGATCGGCTTGCTGGGATAGGTCTGCGCGGCCGCGGAGGCGGGGACCGTCACAAGCCCCGCAAGCGCGAGCGCGCCGGCAATAAGCGTCTGCTTCATCGCTCTCTCCTCATCCCTCCTGCATCTTGGTATTGCTCAGTTTGAGCTTGAAGACCTTGACCCTGGGTCGCGCTGCTCGCGCGGTCCCCTATGTTTCACCATCGTATGCACGGAGCGGCGATGAGCAAGCTGGAACGCAACAAGCAGAACGTCGTCGCGTTCTACGATCTCATGTTCAACCAGTGCAAGCCCCGCGAGGCTGTCGAGAAGTATGTCGGCGCCGAATACATTCAGCACAATCCAGGCGTAGCCGACGGCAAACAGGGTTTCGTCGACTATTTCGAGGAAGCCGGCCGCGAATATCCGGGCAAGCGCGCCGAGTTCAGGCGCGTCCTGGCCGAGGGAAATTACGTCGTGCTGCATTGCTTCCAGCACTGGCCGGGAGATCGCGATTGGGCCGGGGTCGACATCTTCCGCCTGACCGACGACGGCAAGATCGTCGAACATTGGGACGTGCTGCAAATCATCCCGGACCGCTCTGCCAATCTCAACGGAATGTTCTGATGCCGCGCGGGTTAAGGTGGAAGGTGCCCGGCCGACGAAATTCAAACTGGAACATCGCGCGCGGCTTCAAGGATTGGACAGCGGCCGAACGCGAACGATAGGATCGGAGAGATGATCGATACCCGGCGCAACGAGCACGGCAGCGGCCGCCGATGAACTCGATCAGGATCGGCGCCGGCGCCGGCTATTCGGGCGATCGCATCGAGCCGGCGGTGGACCTCGCCGAGCGCGGCGAACTGGACTATCTGGTCTTCGAGTGCTTGGCGGAGCGCACGATCGCGCTCGCGCAGCAGGCGCGGCGGAGCGACCCCGATGCGGGCTACGACCCGCTGCTCGCCGATCGCTTCAACGCGGTGCTGCGCCCCTGCGTCGCGAACGGGGTGAAGATCATCACCAACATGGGTGCCGCCAACCCGGCCGGCGCCGCATGCGCGGTCGCGCGCATCGCGCGCGATATGGGGTTCTCGGGATTGAAGATCGCGGCGGTCGGCGGCGACGACGTGATGGAGGCGGTACGGCATCGCGATCTGCCGCTGGTCGAAACCCACGGCCGCGTCGCCGACGTGGCGGACCGGATGGTGTCTGCCAACGCCTATCTGGGCGCCGGGCCGATCGTCGAGGCGCTGGCCGGCGGTGCCGATGTCGTGATCACCGGACGGGTGAGCGACCCGGCGCTGTTTCTTGCGCCGCTGATGCACGAATTCGGATGGGCGCCGGACGACTGGGATCGCCTCGGCAAGGGCACGGTGGTCGGACACCTGCTGGAGTGCGCCGGTCAGGTCACCGGCGGCTACTTCGCGGACCCGGGCTACAAGGACGTCCCGGACCTCGCGCGGCTTGGCTTTCCGATGGCGGACGTGAGCGAAGACGGCTCGGCCGTGATCGGCAAATTGCCCGGCACCGGCGGCCGGGTGAACCTGAAGACCTGCAAGGAGCAATTGCTCTACGAGGTGCACGACCCGGGACGCTACTATCAACCCGACGTCGTCGCCGATTTCTCCACCGTGCGCCTGGATGAGGTCGGTCCCGACCGCGTCGCCGTCTCCGGCGGCACCGGCCACGCCCGCACCGACACGCTGAAAGTGTCGATCGGCTATTTCGACAGCTATGTCGGCGAGGGCCAGTTCTCCTATGCCGGCGCGGGCGCGCTGGCACGGGCAAAGCTCGCGCTGCGGATCGTGGAGGAACGACTGCAACTCACCGGGGTTTCGACCAAGGAGCTGCGCCTGGAAATCATCGGCGTCGACAGCGTCCACCGCGGCCCGCGCGTCGGATCAGGTCCGGAACTTCAGGAAGCTCGCATCCGCGTGGTCGGCCGCACCGATACCTTGAAGGATGCGATCCGCATCGGCAACGAGGTGGAGACGCTGTGGCTCAACGGTCCTGCCGGCGGCGGGGGCGCCTGGAAGTCGACGCGCGAGATCATCGCGGCCGTCTCCACGCTGCTGCCGCGCGCTGAGATCACGACCAGCGTGACCTATGAGGTGACGTGAGAATGAAGTTGCGCGAGCTTGCGCATGCGCGCACCGGCGACAAGGGCAACGTCTCGAACATCTCGGTGATCGCCCACGAGCCCGGCGACTATGCGTTCCTGGCCGAGCATGTCACCGCGGAGCGCGTGAAGGCGCACTTCGCGGATATCGTGCGGGATCGCGTCGAACGCTACGAACTGCCGGGGATCGGCGCGCTGAATTTCGTGTTGCACGCAGCGCTCGGCGGCGGCGTGACCCGATCGCTGTCGCTTGATCCGCACGGCAAGTCGCTAAGCTCCTCGTTGCTGGAGATGGAGATCCCCGACCGGCAACAGAGGAAAGAAACGACACCGTGATACGCACGCCATCGCACCGTTGGGAATGAGGAGGATGGAGGAGTGAAGCCGACGGCGAGCTATCGCCGCGAGACGTCGCGCAACAGGCCGCGACGGGCGAGCGCATCGAGGTCGAAGCCGAACAATTCCAGGAACTCGATACGGGAAGAAGCGCCGCCGCCAAAATGGTTGCACGGAAAGCGGGAAGCCGAAGTCCGGAAACAGGTCGGTCGTCGGCCAGTCGTCCTCCGGGGCCGACTCCAAAGCGGCAACCAATTCGTCGCCGATGAAATTGGCGACGCTTGGCTGTTCGTGCTCGAGATAGTCCCAGCCGTTGATCGCCCAATGCAGGCTCACGCCGTTGCGCATCACCCGCCAGCGCGACAGCGTGCTGCCGGGCAGGAGCCCGCCGTGCTCGAGGTCGAACACATCGGCGGCGACGTCGCCGGCGTCGGCGATCACGGCCATGCCGAGCCCGTACCCTTGGCCGAAGCCGTCGGTCCCGCCTTTGGCGATCTGCTGCCAGCCGTCTTGCAACAGCTGCGGTCCGGCACGGCTGCCGTCGACCGCCGTCGCCAGGCGCATCACGTCGATGGGAGACGCCGCCCAGCGGCCTGACGCATGCCGTCCCGGGCTCGCCGCTCCAGCGGCGGCGTCGGCGCCCGACCGTGGCGCCCCGTGCGGTTGCGACGGTTCGGCCCTGGTCCGGTTGGCCGGGGAGATGTTGTCGTAGTACTTCGTCTCCGCGCCCGGCGCCGCCGAGCCGGTTACCACGATCCGCTTGATATTCAGCGGGTCGAAAATCCAAGTGCGGACGAACTCGGCATAGGACAGGCCGCTGACACGCTCGATGAGCGCGCCGAGGAGCCGGTAGTTGCCGTTTTGATAGACGTAGGTGGTGCCGGGCTCGGCGACGAGCGGATCCGGATGCGCCACGACGTCCGCCGGGGAAGAGACCCCGCTAAGGCTCTGGACGGTCAGATCGGCGGTCCCCGGGTTCAACCCCGACCGCTGTTCGAGCAGATGCCGGACGGTCAGCTTCTCGAGCTCGGCCTGCACTGCGGCGCTCGCCGACGCCTTCTCGCTGGCAAAGATCTCGAAGAATGGCTTGGTGTCGAGAGTCAACGCGGTGTCCGTCCCGGGGATCTTCATCCCCGTCTCGATCATGTGCAGGATTGCGCTGGCGGTGATCGGCTTCGAGACGCTGGCAATGCGAAACAGCGTATCCGGCTTCGTCAGGATGCCCTTCTCCACGTCCGCGTGGGCGAACCCGCGCGCATAGGCAAGCTCACCGTTGCGCGCGACCGCGACCACCGCACCTGCGATCGCATACTGCTTGAGCGCTCGCGCCATGATGCCGTCAAGCGTCTTGCCGAGCGCGCCCAACACGCTCTTGCCCATTTTCGGCACCGCGGCGTTGTCGGTCAGAATTGCGAAGTAGCGGCGGCCCATCGTCGGCCCTGAGACGTTGTAGGGCTTGAGCTCGACGTAGCGTGCGCCCAGCCGGCGCGCGACGTGCGCCAGATCGTCGACCTCCCCCGCCTCCACGATGGTGGCATCCTGCTTTGCGGGCGGCTGCTCGATCAGCCCGTGGTACCACCACGCATAGGCCTTCGGAGCTCGCGCCTCCATGACGTAATGGAAGGTGTCCTCCGTCACCTGCTCGACGGCGACGAGCCGCGCCGGCTTGCCGTTGACCTGCATGTCGAGGTGGATCGCGGCGGCCTTGGCCGTGCCCATGCGCTGTTCGCGGGCGTCGGCGCCTTCGTTCTTGATCATAACGGCGCACAGATGGCCGCTCGGCGCATCACTGGGGCTTAGCTGCGTCAGCCCTTCGCCATTGAGGTCGGTGACGCGCCCGCCGAACGACGACGCCCGTTCCTGCACGTTCGCCAGCGAAGTTTCGTTGAGCACCGCCTTGTAGGTCTTCTTCTGCGCTTGCTTGTTGCTCATGAACGCGATGACGAAGCGTTGCTCCTTGTTCACGCGATAGGGTGCAACGCTCACGATGCGGACCGCCGCGTCCGCCGCCTTGTCCTCGACTTGTGCGGCCGTCAGGTCGAACGCCCAGTCGCCACCCTTGCGCGCGTACGCGCCCTTGTTGCGGACGAACACGGCGCTGAAGCGCCGCGGCTCGGCATGGCTGAGCTTCGCGCGGAACAGGCGATACCCTTCGCCCCGCTTGGCATCGATCTGCTGCGGTGTGGCGTCCGCGAGCCAGGCGTGCTCGATCGAAAAGTTGAGGTCGAGTTCGGGTTGCGCGAGTGCCGACGGGTCGATGATCTGTAGAGGCAGTTCCAACTTCCCCAATTCGTCGTTCAGCGTCGGGCTTGCCGTCTCAACGATCGACATGGCATCTCTCGCGGGTGGGGTAGAAAGGTACCGCCACACTATCACACGCGACGCCGCCGGGCGCGACAGCAGGTGGAGCTCCACGCGGAGAGACTTGGATTGCGCGTGCCGCGCGGGCGGGCGGCATGCGAACAGGGATTGCAAAATATCGGGCGCGTCGGCCGTCGGCAGACTGAAATCACCACGCTTTGACCTGTTGTCGCCTGCATTCCTCTCCCGGTACATAACTTGTAAAGAGGCCCTGTCGTCTGCGTACGGGCTGATCAGCCCAATGCAGTGATTCGATCCAGCAAGATTGACCTGGAGCCATGGCGAGCCGCGAGACTGCGACCGTCGAGATCACGCCGGAGGTGCTGCTCAAGGCCTATGCCTGCGGCATCTTTCCGATGGCGGAGAGCGCCGAGGATCCGACGCTGTATTGGATCGAACCGGAACGGCGCGGCATCATGCCGCTCGATGCCTTTCGGATACCCACGCGGCTGGGGCGCACGGTACGCACGACGCCCTTCACCATCGTGTGCGATCGCGACTTCGAGGCCGTTATCGACGGCTGCGCCGAGCCGCGTCCGGGCCGGGGCCGCACCTGGATCAATGCGCGCATCCGCCACCTCTACGGCGCGCTGTTCGCCCACGGCCACTGCCACACCGTCGAAGTCTATGACGGCCGCGACCTGGTCGGCGGGCTCTATGGCGTCAGCCTCGGCGGGGCGTTCTTCGGCGAGAGCATGTTCCATCGCGCCCGCGATGCGTCGAAGATCGCGCTCGTGCACCTAGTGGCGCGCTTAAGGGCGGGCGGCTTCCGCCTGCTCGACGCGCAGTTCGTCACCGAGCACCTGAAGAGCTTCGGCGCGATCGAGCTCTCGCGGCGGCAGTATCACAAGCTGCTGGAATCGGCGCTGGTCAGGCAGGCTGATTTTGCTGCGCTTCCGCCCGCGGTGGCACTCGCCGGCGCGGAGGCGCTCTCACGCGCCGGTGTGAAACAACCGTCGCGATCCTGAGCATGAGACTGAGAGCCCAGCCGAAAACTAATCCGTCATCCTGAGGCGCTCGGCCGCGAAGCGGACGAGCCTCGAAGGATGATCCAGAAGTCTCCAACGGGGCCGCGGTGCGTGCTTCGAGGCTTTCCCGGACTTCGTCCGGGAAAGCACCTCAGCATGACGAGACTGGAGGAACCTGAAAGCAGGCGGTTCTTATCGGCTGGGCGCGGGATGGGGCTTGCGTCAGCGCCGCAGCGGCGGCGACGCCGCGGGCGTGGATGGTTGCGCCTGCGGGGGCTGCGGCGGCTGTGCGGGCTGCGATTGCGCCGGCTGTGGCGGTTGCCCAGGCGCTGAAGCGCCGGCAACGACAGCCTCCTTCTTGCAGTCGGTGAGCCACACGTCATAGATCGGATGCTCGACCCCGTGCAGGCCCGGGCTCGCCGCGAACATCCAGCCGGTGAAGATGCGCTTGACCTCGCCCTGCAGCGTGATCTCGTCGACCTCGACGAAACCGTCCGTGTGCGGCAGCTCGGTCGGCGGACGGGTATAGCAGGCGCGCGGCGTCAATCGCAGCGCGCCGAACTGCACCGTCTCATCGATCGTCACGTCGAAGCTGATGATGCGCCCGGTGATCTTGTCGAGCCCGGCAAACGCCGCCGTCGGATTGACAATCTTCTGCGCCGGCGGCGCCACCACGACCTCGCCGCTTGGCGGTGGGGCCGCGGGCGTCGACGGCACCGCGTCCGGTGCGCCGCGCGGGGGCCGCTGGCCCGGCGGCGGCACGCCCGGCGGCAGCGTGGCCTGGTGCGGCGCGCTTCCGGGAGGCGGCGGCAGCTGCTCGGTCTGAATCCCGCCCGGCCGGTCGCCCGGTTGGTGGGAAAGCGCGTGAGCGGCGGCGGGGGCGGCTGCGGCGCGTCGCGCCGCGGATCGAACGTGGAGAATCCCGGTGCAGCGGCGGCGGCAGTCGTTCGTCGCGATACACCGGCACGTCGGCCGGCGGCCGCGGCGGACCATCGCGGAAAATTCCGCCGAACTGCGCCGCCACGGGTGACACCGCACAGACTCCTGCCACCGCGGCAGTCAACGCGATGAGACGCGTGGATTTGAGCATGAGGACTTTCGGCCGCCTCTGCCGCGCGAAGCGCGCGACTTCTTGGTTTCGCCGGTTAACACCCCGATTGCGGCACGCAAAGGGCGGTTAGCCGCCGTCGCGTCCCGGCACCCATGGCCGGTAGTCGCCGGTCGCCCGCGGGCGGCGGTTCTGCGCGAGCGTCGATCCGGTCGGCCGGTAGGCGCCGGGCGTGCCGGTCAGATTCGGCCGGTGCGGCTTCTCCCACGGATGGGGCTTGTACGGCTCCAGCGTCGGCGGGGTATCGACGGTGTGGTGGATCCAGCCGTGCCACGCCGGCGGGATCTTCGAGGCCTCCGCGTAGCCGTTGTAGATCACCCAACGCCGTTCGAAGCCGAGCGTGGGATCGATCCGGCCGCCGCGCGTGCGGTAGTAGTGGTTGCCGAGCTCGTCCTCGCCGACGAACTCGCCCCAGAGCCAAGTCCACACCCGGGTGCCGAAGGTCTGGCCGTTCCACCAGGTCAATATTTCCAGCAGCAACTGTTTCATCGGCGCCCGCGCTATCGGGGTGAGCCCCGCGGGCTTCATGCCACCGGATTTGCCGGGATGTCCAGGGGCGGACAGACGACGGACGACAGATGACGGACGACGGACGATAGACGATCGAATTTTGGGTCTGTCCTCTGTCGTCTGTCCTCTGTCGTCCGTCCTCCGTCGTCCGTCTGCCGGCACCCCTTGAAGCGCGTGCCTTGCTCCTGCGATGATCGCGGGAACCATTACGCGCTCGCGCGAGCGAGGGAGGGACCATGCACACCAGCGCCACGCCAGCGGCGGCCATTGCCGGCATCGCCGCCTTTTTCCTCGCCTCGATCGCGTCCGCGCAGGCCCCGGCGCAGCCGCCAGGCGGCGCCCATTCGCTGCATTCGATGCCGGCGCCGGCTCCCGCCGGCGGACCCTGGGTCAAGCTTGCGCCCTTCCCGCAGCCGGCCGAGGAGGTTTTGGGCGCGGTCGCGGGCGGCAAGCTCTACGTCTTCGCCGGGCTGGCGCCCGGCTGGAAGCCGATCGGGCTGGTGTTCGAATACGATCCGGCGGCCAACACGTGGACGCAGAAGAAGCCGATGCCGGTGGCGTCGCACCACGTCTCGTTCGCCAGCCACAACGACAAGATCTACGCCTTCGGCGGCTTCCGGCTGCCGGAATCGGGCCCGCCGGCCTGGGTGCCGATCAACGAGGCGTGGGAGTACGATCCCGCGACCGACGCCTGGAAGGCGCTGGCGCCGATGCCGACCAAGCGCGGCGCCGCCGGCGCCGCGGTGGTCAACGGCAAGATCTATGTCATCGGCGGCGCCGGCGTCGTGCCGGGCTCGGGCGAGACCGGCATCCATCCGGCGCGCGCCCACCAGGTGTTCTGGTTGAACGAGGAATACGACCCGGCGACCAATAGCTGGCGCGCCCGCGCCCCGATGCCGACGCCGCGCAACCACCACGTCGTCGCCGCCGCCAACAACAAGATCTACGCGATCGGCGGGCGCATCGGCGCCGCCTTCATCACCCGCGCCAGCAACACCGACGTGGTCGAGGAATACGACCCGGCGACCGACCGCTGGGGCCCGCTGATGGCGCCGCATGCCGACGCCGCGCAGCGCGGGCGCTGCCGGCGTGCATGACGGGCGCATCTACGTCGCCGGCGGCGAGTTCCAGGACGCCCGCATGCTGGCCGCGTTCCGCGTGGTCGAGGCGTTCAATCCGGCGACCAACAGCTGGACCACCATGCCGATGATGCAGTTCCCGCGCCACGGCCTGGCCGGCGGCGTGATCGGCAACCGGCTGCATCTCGTTTCCGGCGACGTGCAGTCCGCCTCGAGCGGCGGCCACGTGCACGTCGAATATCACGACGCGCTGGCGCTCGACGTCGTGACGCGGTGACTTTTACCTCTCTCCGCTTGCGGCTATCGGATTCACACTATGCGCTCCTCTGCCCCCTCATCCTGAGTGCCAACCGGCGTTGCGCCGAAGCGACGCGTCTCGCAAGGACGCCTCCCAGAAGTATCCAACGGCGCTGCATTGCGTGCTTCGAGGCTCTCCCGGACTTCGTCCGGGAGAGCACCTCAGCATGAGGGGAAATGAGAATGGGCTCGCCCCGACTTCGTGCCGCTTCTGGTTTGCTCGTCGCTCGCGCTGCTCGCAAGGACGGCCCTAGCCGCTGGTCAGTTCGTCGAACGGCTAGCGGTCACGAATCTGGTGATTGAAGAATGCGCCTTTGGGAGCGTGCCGCTGCGAACGCGCGGAACCTCAACACCCTCGGCCTGCCGCCACCTCCGGCAATTCGAGTCGCTCAATGTGCGCCTCCGCCGAATGTGGCGAAATGCCGGTAACTGCGGTAGCATGACGCCATGGATGAGTATCCCAACTACGCTGCGCTGAGCGCCGGCGAGCGCGAGGGGGTCGATTACAGAATCTGCGTGACGCATCGCAAATCGCCAGTTGCGACTATCGCGCCGCACGGCGGGGGCATCGAAAGGCGCACGTCCGACATTGCCGCGGCAATAGCCGAAGATTCATACGCGCTGTATCTCTTCGAAGGCACCAAGCCGACAGGAAATTCGAAGCTGCACATTACGTCCACGAACTTCGACGAGCCCAGGTGTCTGGATTTGATCGCCACATGCGACGTTGTCGTTGCGGTGCACGGGCTTCGAGAAGGCGAAGTCATCGACGTCGGCGGAAAAGATGTCGAGCTTCGCGCCGCCATCTCTCAAAGCTTGAATGATGCAGGATTTGCGGCCGAGGTGGTGACGACTGGCCCCCACGGCGGAACAGAGGATCGCAATATTTGCAACCGGGGGCGTTCCAGACAGGGCGTCCAGTTGGAGATACCGAGCCGCGTGAGGGACGGGCTTTCTCGAGCAAGTCTCGTTGCCTTCGCTGACGCCGTCCGCCAAGCGATCGATGATCACTGCAGGCCGGTGGACCAAGCTCGCACCTAGCGCGTGATCGGGAAAAGTGGGAGCCGGTTTTCGGAAAAGATCACGCGCAAAACAATCGGTCAGGAGCGGGATGGCGATTCGAAGAGAAGCCATCCCGCTTGCGCTACGCGACGCCGATCCTCGCCATGACCTTGGGAGAGGCCGGGCTTTCGGCCGTGACCGGTGCGAAGGCGCGGAAGACGCCTTCGGGACGTGCTCGCGGACGCCGGCTCGGCCGGTCTTGAACAGGAACGTTCAGCCTTTCCAATTCGGTGTCGTGAGAGAAATTGGCGGATGGCCGTGGACGGCATGGCGATCGGGCAATTCAGTGCCGTGAAGGCCGGATTTGCGGCCATGATCCAAGTACCGGCGGCCTGCACTCGAGCGAACGCACGCGCGGTGTCATATTACCTACAAAAATTTTGTGACGGCTGCTTGACAGTTTTGCTGCAGGCGGGCCGTTTTCGAATCCCCAGGCGATATCCGACACTTCCCGCAGCGCACCCGATTCGTCCCCGGAATTCACATGGGGCCCCCACATTTAGGGTTCGTTACGAACTCCTACACTAGTTCTTGACGCGCCCGGAAAGTCGTCTTAGCTTCATGCGGTCGGGCGCGGGGTGTGCCGAGTTCCTCGCCGGACGCTCTCCGAACAAGGATGGCGAGGCTCGCCCGCTCGCGCCTTTGGCGCAAGCGGGGACGCATAACTGTCCGCCGAGGGCGCCCGGCCCGCGACAACGACAAACCGGCCCTGGGGCTGGGGGCCGGACAACAGGGACGTCGACGGAGACGAGCTATCGGTCGCGCAGGCGGGACGGGCTTGCGCGAGCTAAAGATCATCGCCGCGGGGCGGACGCGGCAATATGGGGCGGATAATGCGGATCGAGCGGCGCTACACCCACGAAGAACCAGGATGCCTACGCGGGGATCGAATTCCGGCTGACGACCAGTGAAATCCGCAACCCGGACGGCTCGGTGGTGTTCCGCCGCGAGGACGTGGAAGTGCCGGCGTTCTGGTCGCAGGTCGCCTCCGACGTGCTGGCGCAGAAATATTTCCGCAAGGCCGGCGTGCCCGCCATCCTGAGGAAGGTCGAGGAGAACACCGTCCCGTCCTGGCTGTGGCGTTCGACCGCCGACGACGAGGCGCTCGCCGCGCTGCCGGAGAGCGAGCGCATCGTGGGTGAGAACTCCGCCAAGCAGGTGTTCGACCGGCTCGCCGGCACCTGGACCTATTGGGGCTGGAAGGGCGGCTATTTCGACTCCGAGGCCGACGCCCGCGCCTTCTTCGACGAGCTGCGCTACATGCTGGCGACGCAGATGGCGGCGCCGAACTCGCCGCAATGGTTCAACACCGGCCTGCACTGGGCCTACGGCATCGACGGCCCGAGCCAGGGCCACTACTACGTCGACTTTCGAGACCGGCAAGGTGCTCAAGTCGAAGTCGGCCTACGAGCACCCGCAGCCGCACGCCTGCTTCATCCAGTCGATCACCGACGACCTCGTCAACGAGGGCGGCATCATGGACCTGTGGGTGCGCGAGGCGCGGCTGTTCAAGTACGGCTCCGGCACCGGCACCAATTTCTCGCGCCTGCGCGGCGAAGGCGAGAAGCTCGCCGGCGGCGGCTCCTCCTCCGGCCTGATGTCGTTCCTCAAGATCGGCGACCGCGCGGCCGGCGCGATCAAGTCCGGCGGCACCACGCGGCGCGCCGCCAAGATGGTGGTGGTCGACGCCGACCATCCGGACATCGAGGCCTACATCGACTGGAAGGTGATCGAGGAGCAGAAGGTCGCGAGCCTCGTCACCGGCTCGAAGATCAACGCCAGAAGCACCTCAAGGCGATCCTGAAAGCCTGCGTCAACTGCGAGGGCCCGGGCGACGACTGCTTCGACCCGGAGAAGAACCCGGCGCTGCAGGCGCGAGATCCGCGCCGCGCGCCGCATGCTGGTGCCGGACAACCTACATCCGCCGCGTCATCCAGTTCGCCCGCCAGGGCTACAAGGACATCCACTTCCCGACCTACGACACCGACTGGGATTCGGACGCCTACCTCACGGTCTCCGGGCAGAACTCCAACAACTCGGTGCGCGTGCACCGACGAGTTCCTCAAAGCGGTCGAGGCCGATGCCGGCTGGGCGCTGAAATGGCGCATGAGCGGCAAGACCAAGGTGACGCGGCCGGCGCGCGAACTGTGGGAGAAGATCGGCCACGCCGCCTGGGCCTGCGCCGACCCCGGCCTGCAGTTCCACACCACGGTCAACGACTGGCACACCTGCCCGGCCTCCGGCGCGATCCGCGCCTCGCAATCCGTGCTCGGAATACATGTTCCTCGACGACACCGCCTGCAACCTCGCGTCGCTGAACCTGCTGACGTTCCGCGATCCGCAGACGCGCGCCGTTCGACGTCGAGGGCTACGAGCACGCCATCCGGCTGTGGACGATCGTGCTCGAAATCTCCGTGCTGATGGCGCAGTTCCCGTCGCGGCGCATCGCGGAGCTCTCCTACGAGTTCCGCACGCTCGGCCTCGGCTACGCCAATATCGGCGGCCTGCTGATGTCGTCCGGCATCCCGTACGATTCGGCCGAGGCGCGCGCGATCTGCGGCGCGCTCACCGCGATCATGACCGGGCGTCTCCTACGCGACCTCGGCCGAGATGGCGGCGCTGCTCGGCGCCTTCCCGGGCTACCGCAAGAACCGCGAGCACATGCTGCGCGTGATCCGCAACCACCGCCGCGCCGCCCACGGCGAGCTCTCCGGCTACGAGAAGGTCGCGACCCCGCCGGTGCCGCTCGATCACGACGCCTGCCCCGACCAGCGCGCTGGTCGACGCACGCGAAGCGCGCCTGGGACCGCGCGCTCCGCCTCGGCGAGCAGGCACGGCTACCGCAACGCGCAGGCGACCGTGATCGCGCCGACCGGCACCATCGGCCTGGTGATGGACTGCGACACCACCGGCATCGAGCCCGACTTCGCGCTGGTGAAGTTCAAGAAGCTCGCCGGCGGCGGCTACTTCAAGATCATCAACCGCGCGGTGCCGGAGGCGCTGCGCGTGCTCGGCTACTCGCGAAGCCGAGATCGCCGAGATCGAGGCCTACGCGGTCGGCCACGGCTCGCTGTCGAACGCGCCCGGCATCAACCACACCACGCTGCGCGCCAAGGGCTTCACCGACGAGGCGATCGCCAAGGTCGAGAGCGCGATCAAGACCGCGTTCGACATCAAGTTCGCGTTCAACAAGTGGACGCTGGGCGAGGAGTTCTGCGTCAAGCGAGCTGGCGCTCGATCCGGTGGCGCTGCTCAACCCGACCTTCGACATGCTCACCGCGCTCGGCTTCACCCGGCGCGAGATCGAGGCCGCCAACGTGCACGTCTGCGGCGCCATGACGGTCGAGGGCGCGCCGCACCTGAAGCCCGAGCACTATCCGGTGTTCGACTGCGCCAACCCGTGCGGCCGCAACGGCAAGCGCTACCTCTCGGTCGAGAGCCACATCCGCATGATGGCGGCGGCGCAGCCGTTCATCTCCGGCGCGATCTCCAAGACCATCAACATGCCGAACGAGGCGACGGTCGAGGACTGCAAGGCCGCCTACCTGCTCTCCTGGAAGCTCGGCGCTCAAGGCCAACGCGCTCTACCGCGACGGCTCGAAGCTGTCGCAGCCGCTGCAGTCGCCAGCTCATCGCCGACGAGGAGGACGAGGAGGATGCGCTCGAGGCCTTCCTCGAGAAGCCGGCGGCCGCGCGCGCGGCCGCGCTCTCCGAGCGCATCGTCGAGAAGGTGGTCGAGCGCATCACCGTGATCCGCGAGCGCGAGCGCCTGCCCGACCGCCGCAAGGGCTACACCCAGAAGGCGGTGGTCGGCGGCCACAAGGTCTATCTGCGCACCGGCGAATACGACGACGGCCGCCTCGGCGAGATCTTCATCGACATGCACAAGGAGGGCGCGGCGCTCCGCTCGCTGCTCAACAACTTCGCGATCGCGGTCTCGCTCGGCCTGCAATACGGCGTGCCGCTGGAGGAATACGTCGACGCCTTCACGTTCACCCGCTTCGAGCCGTCCGGGCCCGGTGCAGGGCAACGACTCGATCAAGTACGCGACCTCGATCCTCGACTACATGTTCCGCGAGCTGGCGGTCACCTACCTCGACCGCTTCGACCTCGCGCATGTCGATCCGAGCCAGGCCGGCTTCGACGCGCTCGGCAAGGGCGTGGACGAAGGCAAGCCGCGCCACGCCGGCGACCGCGACAAGTTCATGTCGCAGGGCCTCACCCGCTCGCGCAACGACCGCCTAGTGGTGATGAGCGGCGGCACCGGGGCGGAGCGCGGCGCCGGTGGCTCGACCGACGCCCGCGCGGCTGGCGTTCCCCCTCCCCTCGGGGGGGAGGGTCAGGGTGGGGGTCGCGGCGGGTCGACCGCGCGCTCGAACGTCACTCCCTTCGGCGGCGCCAGGCCGCGACCGCCGCGCTGCGCGAGGAGCCGCTGGCGAAACTCTCCCCCGCGCAGGCGCTCGAAGCCCTGCCGTGGAAGCAAGCCGACGCCCGCGCCCACGCCGCCGAACAGCGCGCCGAAGCCCAGGCCAAGGGCTACGAAGGCGAGGCCTGCGGCGAGTGCGGCAACTTCACGCTGGTGCGCAACGGCACGTGCATGAAGTGCGATACGTGCGGATCAACGACGGGGTGTAGCTGAATGGGTGCGTTCCAAACTGTAACACCGCTTGCTCAGAGAAAGCGTCGCTTTCCGCGCCTAGGAGGCGGAAATGGAGGAAGACTATCGCGTAAGGCCTCTGTCCGACGACGATACCGAGGCCATTGCTGCAGGTTGGCGCGAAGTGCTGGTTGGCGCAGCGCCTCGCTTTGACATCATTGCTGTTATCGAAAAGGCCGGGCGCGAGTTCCGACTCACCAAGGGCCTCGAACTTGTTGAAAAGCCCGACGCAGAGATGGGCCAGTTAGAGGCCTATGTCCAATGGGTCAACGACTCACCCCGCATATTCGCCAGGACGTCGATCACCGATTGGGCGAGGAAGGATGATCCCCGAGGCATTTCCACGCTTACTCACGAACTGATGCACGTAGTCTTGGAGCACCGACGGAACGATGACGTTGGCGCTTTGTTACCGCGGCTAGTCACGCCAAATAGACGACCAAAATACATTGCCCTCTACGAATTTGCCGAACACCAAACGCGCGTGGCAACGGCCGAGTTCTTGATGCCGCGAGACGAAGTGCGCAAGCTTGCATCACTCGAACAAATCGCGCAGCGGTTTGGCACCAGCAAAGAAGCTTCGCGAATTCGATACAAGACCGTCGTTGAACAAAGTCAACCGCGGGACAAACCGGACTCCGTAAAGTCTTATTTGCGTCAACGAAAGCCTTCCGTTCCGGCAAAAACGGAACATCGCCGGCCGTACGTCCCAGCCCGCCTGACCGACATCGATAAAGTATGGGAAGAGGCGGCACTTGCACCTGATTCCGAGCCAAGTGAGTATCGATTGAGCCAAAGTGGATTTCTCGTCAAGAAAGCTGACTATCTCAAGACAACCAAGTTGGGCTGGTTCGTACACAATAACCATATCTACGCTCATCGCGACGCTAAGGCAGCCGAAGAGGCGGAGAGTGAGCTTTGCACCGAGTGCGGCCATCTCGCGCTCAGGCGGGACGGTCTCAAACTAAAATGCGGGAGATGCGGTACGAGAGTTCAACTGTAATGGTGTAGTGAGTAGCTCGGATGAGCGGAGCGACATCCGGGATCATCTTATCGGCACGTCGAAACTCTGCCAGGATTTTGGCTGACACTCCATCCAGGCTACGCCACCGCGCCGCGCTTCTTGGGTGTGCGTTTCGTCGCGGCCGGGTGAGCGGACAGCCTGAGGCCCAAAGCCTGCAGGACGCGCATCACCGTCGCGAATTCGGGATTTCCGGTCCCGCCAAGGGCTTTGTAGAGACTCTCGCGATTGAGATCCGCGCTCTTTGCGATCTCCGCCATGCCGCGGGCACGCGCGACGATGCCAAGCGCGTCGCGCACGAAATCCGGGTCGCCGGTTTCCAGCGCGGCCGAGATGTAGGCGGCCTGCCGTTCCACGGTGTCGAGGTATTCGGCGGCATCGAACCGCGTCGTTCCCACCATCACAGTCTCTCCATTAGGTCACGCGCGATGGCATGCGCTCGCCTGATGTCGCGCGCCTGCGCGCGCTTGTCGCCGCCACACAGCAGAATCACGACGCTGCTCCCGCGCTGCATAGAGTAGACCCGGTAGCCGGGCCCATAGTCGATCCGCATTTCGTTCACGCCCAAGCCGACGCTCTTGGTGTCTCCGAAATTTCCCTGCTCCATCCGCCCAATGCGATGATCCGGGCGACGGCATTGTCGTCCCACAAACGGCGCAGCCACGTCTTGAACTCGTCCGTCTGCAGGACTTCGATCATGAGCTATGTAGCCTATAGACGACAGTAAACGCAAGGGTTCCCGAGCGGTGATAGCTTGAAACGCCGCACGTGGGCATGCGCCGCTTTCGCGGCACTTTTCCCACTCTACGACGGCGCTACCGCGCCCACCTGTCCCGGCACGCGCTAAGCGGCGCCCTGGTGAGCCGGAACGTCCTATCGTCGGCGCCCGCGACGAGGTCGATGCTGTTCGTCTCCTCGTCCTCGCCGCGTGCGCCGCATGGTGTATGGTGTATGCTCGGTTTCGCGCGCGAAGGGTGCGAAAAGCGGAATTTGTGCCGTCGTCTCGCGTCCTTGCAAGATTAGGTTCTATCACCACACGATTGTGAGTTGAATTCGGCAGAACGAACTTGGCGCCGCCGGATTGCCCGGGCAAACCTTTTCACGTGAAACGAGTTGGTGGTCGACGCCTCTTTCGCATGGCGAGCCACCACAGCGGCGAGGGTCGCGGGACTGCGCGCGGTCGTCGGATCGAATGGCCCAATGGCATGCCTCTGCCGACCCTATGAATGCTATTCTCCCGCTGCCTCTTTGGCTGCGTTCAACAGCTGCTGGGCAAGCATCGCTTCCATCAACGTTTCGACGTTGGAAACATCCATGCTCTTGTCTGCCCACGCCCGGTCGGCAAGCTCCAGCGCGTCATAATACGGCTTCTTGTCCTTGGCGATCTGCTCTGGGATGGTCGGGGTGCCCGGAAGCAAACTGTCAAGCTTCACGCTCAGCACGACGTAGGACACGGCTCGGGCGGTGCGCCCGTTCCCGTCGGCGAATGGGTGAATCCAATTGAGTTTCCACATCACGTATGATGCGAGGTGGATGGCGCTCTTGTTCCAGTTATCGTTGACATAGTCGCAGAGATGCTCGACCTCCTCGGCGACGAACGGCGCATCTGGCGGCTGATGCCCACTCCCGCCAATTTTCACGGGCGTATTGCGAAACGTGCCCGCGAGCAGATGCAACCCATCGAGCGCGGCACGGTGCAATTGGAGGATGAGACTGGAACGTAGCTTGAAGGGTCGCTCCGGATCTTTGACGAAAGACCGAATGATATCCAGCGCCAGCGTGAACTGCCGGATGCCGTTTTCGGCTTCGCGGCGGGCGATCTCGTCCGGGTCAGTAAGGAGCGAAACCGAATCGGCAACGCTATGCCGGTCGCCGGACACGCCGCGTCACTTCTTCTCCGCCTCGATTCTGAGGTCGAGCTCGGCGACCATCTCGCGCGTGATCCGCTCGTTCTCGATGTGGGTGTTGCCGTAGGCAAAGCTCTGCCGCTGCTTTCGAATCTGTTGCGAGCTCATGGTGATCTTGCGCGTTCGCTCGACCAACTCCTGCAGCTTTTCCGTCATTATTGCTTCCCCGGCTCCAGGGTGGCGATGTTATAGGAACCCATGATGCTCATGTAAAGTTCCTAAGCTGCCGTGAACGTCAAATCCTGGCTTCCGTTCGCCATTGTGCAAGTCCGCGCCCGCAGCTCGGCACGGCCCCTACAGCATCTCCGGCCGAAATTTCCGCCGGTAGCTCACCGTCTTGCCGGAAAGCATGAACACGCCGTCGCCGTGGTAGTGCAGCGTCTTCGGATATTTCGGCGAGGCGGGCGCGTGCGCCTTCACCACCTCCCAGATGAAGACGTTGTATTTGTCGATCAGCTTGCCGTCAGAGAGCCGGCACTCGAGGTTGGCGAAGCACTCGGCGATCAGCGGCGCCCTGACGTGTGTCGCCGGCAGCGCGGTCAGGCGAAAGCGCGCGAACTTGTCGACGTCTGCGCCCGAGCAGTTGCCGATCCCGACCACCTCCTCGGCGAGGTCGACGGTCGGCACGTTGATGACGCATTCGCGCGACCGCCGGATGAGCTCAAAACTGTGGTTCGAGCCGGCGACCAGGCAGCCGACCAACGAGGGCGAGAATTCCATCACCATGTGCCAGCCCATGGTCATGATGTTGCGCTCGCCTTTCCAGGCCGAGCTCACCAACACGATCGGTCCGGGCTCGAGAAAGCGGCGGATATCGGAGACCGGGAAGTCCCTTTTCCTGTACGGCTTGCGCGCCATGGTGTATTCTCGTGCGAGTGCGAAGGATGTCAGGTTGGAGTGAAGCCTAACACCGTCCTCCCCGTTCGCGCCGGTCTGGTCTGCTAGTTTTCCTCCGAGGCGGATGGAGCGTGCGTCGAGCCGCGCTTAAAGGACCGGCGGCCGCGCCGGTCGTTTTCGGCGCACGACGAAATTGCTGTGGCAACAGTTTCACGTGAAACTAAGGACCAGTTTGGTCCCGCACAGCAGCAATAATTTGCAAAAAAAGTTGTTATTTCAATTTCGCAACGCAGCATCTTGAGGTGGGTGTCGTCAATGCGCGGGCGAGCCGGCGCCACGCGATTGCGACGGTTGCGGAGCCAAATGCGTCGCCCCGCCCCCGCGGGTCTCGGAGACGCGTCCGCCTGGGCATGTTCCCGACTTTATCAGGCGGAAATCGTATAGGCTCCCGATTCGACGCGTTCCACGCGCGCCCCGCATCGGGAGCCCAGACCCCATGGCGACACGGCAGGAACGGCTGAACGCCTTTACGGGCGAGGGAGAGCCCTCTCCCGGGCAACCGGTCGAGCTGCTTTGCGAAGACCACGTCGGCACTTATGTGGTACCGTTCCTGTGCCACCGGGCGGACGGCGACTGGATGAACGCCCGGACCGGCGAGCGGATCGCGGCGACCGTGATCGGCTGGCGCAAGCCGGCATTGCAACCATAGGCGGGACGGCCGTTCCGCCCGGCGAAAGGAGACCAGCCTTGCCCAAGGCGAAGGGAAACCGCGAGCGGGCCGAGGCCCAGTTCGACAAGAAGCTGCAGGCCCAACAGGCGGGCGCCAAGGCGATGTCGGAGTACGAGGCTGCGGGCGCGGCCGTTCGCGCCAGGACCGCCAAGCTGCGCGCCCTGCGCCTGGCCAAGGAAGCGGCCGACAAGGAGGCCGCCGGCAAGCCGGAGGCGATCCAGGCCCCCGCTCCCAAAACCGCCAAGGCCAAGAAAAAGCCGGTCGAGGCGCAGGACAAGCCTGCGCTTTCGGACTGGCTGGCGACGGAACGGGACCAAGGGCGCCGGGGCTGAGCGGGTCAAGCCTGTGGCCCGGATGAGCGAAGCGACATCCGGG